>CALXSG010000001.1 GCA_944391075.1 uncultured Rickettsiales bacterium
GATATTATGTTGATACAGCAGGAAAAGATGCAAAAAAAATTCAAAAATATATACAAGATCAGTTAAAAGAAGATGAAGCACGAAGCCCAACCGATGCAAGCTTGCTTGCAATCGGTAGCCTGTCGTTGGGCAAAGTGCGAACTGAACGAAGTGAAGAACAATTATCTGAACAATTAACATTAGATCTTTCAGACCCATTCATGGGTAGCAAATAATCTTTTCGCAACAGCAAATCCACATGCACCTCGAGGTGCTGCTAGTAGTATTAGGGCTATGCCCGAAAATGAAGAACCACCAGCTAAGCTGGTGGGTTACTTTTTATTTTAATACAATTAGATCATATAAAGTATAATAAAATTATAAAATATAATTTTATTAAAATTAATTCTTTAATTTGATAAAATTTTATATTTCTTTTACTTTTGCATTAATTATAAATATTTATATGATTAGTTTATTTTATTAATAAATTTTTCTTTTCTGCTTTTGTGTTTGCTATTAGTTGCCGTGAATTACTTCTTTTACTCATTGTAACGATAAGGGTATGGTGAATAGTAGTGAATTCTTGTATTTTTACATTCTTACATTTTTCACTAGTGATTTCTAGATTATTTAATTTTTCACAATGATAAGATGGAAGGAACTTATGGATTAATTCACTTCGTTTACAAGGATAGTATTTCATACTTGTCATTACAAAGAATACTATACCCCATACTGAGATTGCCACGAACCTGTGGTTCTCGCAATGACGGTGTGCGTTGAGTATGGCGGTTGCCATACTGAGATTGCCACGGCTTTTTCAAAGCCTCGCAATGACGGTGATTGGTTGAGTACCACAGTATCCCATAACGAGATTGCCACGAATTGCAAAAGCAATTCTCGCAATGACGAGCCCATAATCACAATGACGGTGTGGGGGTACTGTCATTGCGAGGAGTGAAACGACGAAGCAATCCACAAACCACTGTTTATTTATTCATTCACAGAAAAATAAAAGAATTCACCACCCTTTGTCTTCTTCGTCATTGCGACTAAAAAAGCAATTCTTCACCGCCGTTCTTCGTCATTGCGAGGAGTGAAATGACGAAGCAATCCACAAACCACAAAAAGTTAATACAAAAACAGAAAAGAAAAAGAAATTACTATTATTTATCAAGTCAAAGAGCTAATTTTTAATGAAATATTATTTTTCAATTTTCCATTTTCAATTTTCAATTTCTTATGGATTGCCACGAACCTGTGGTTCTCGCAATGACGGTGTGCGTTGAGTATGGCGGTTGCCATACTGAGATTGCCACGGCTTTTTCAAAGCCTCGCAATGACGGTGATTGGTTGAGTACCACAGTATCCCATACTGAGATTGCCACGAATTGCAAAAGTAATTCTCGCAATGATGGTGTGTGTTGAGTATGGTGGTTGCCATACTGAGATTGCCACGGCTTTTTCAAAGCCTCGCAATGACGAGTTTGTGAATACTACCCTTTGTCCCATTTGTCATTGCGAAGGCCGAAGGCCTGTGGCAATCCATCAACCACCAATAGTCAATACAAAAACAGAAAATAAAAAGAAAAAGAATTCACTATATATAAAAAATAAATCAAAACAAAAACTAAATTAAGAAAAATAAAAAAGAATTTATAATATAAAAATAATAAAACAATATATAATAAATAAATCATTGCTTTTAAAATCAATAAAATTATTCTTATACTTAGTTAATTATATTAAAGTTGATATATGAATAGTAATAATAAAAATATAATCAAAAGTTTGTGGGGGGGGGGAGACTTTTTATAAACAATTTAACAAAGTAGTTAAGTTAATCAATACTATTAATTGTAGAAATCAAAATTTCATTAAATCTCAAATAAATAATATTCTTGCTTTTTCTTTAATTGAACTATCAATAGTTCTTATAATAATTGGTTTACTTGTTGCAGGTATAACTGGTGGTGCTAGTCTTATTGAAAGTGCTAAAATACAATCTCTAATTAATGAACTCACAACATATAAACAAGCTGTATATACTTTTAAATCATTAAAAGATAGATTACCTGGTGATTTTAATGGCTCTGGTTTTATTGGTTATTTAAGTGGTCAAGGCTATAACAATAATAGTTTTGGTACACCATATGTTTCTGGTAATCAAGATTATGGTCTACCAACTTCTTATGCTGGTCCATTTGTTGATTTATATTTAAATAAAATTATTGATTTTGAGCCTAAAAAAAAGACACCTAGTACTGCAATGTTATCAGAACTTAATGGTGGTTGCCCATATTCAAAAGCTTTTCCTAATTATGTTTATTATTATGAAAAGGGTATTTATGAAAAAAATTCAAATTCACCTAAATATTTAATGAAAGAAAAAACCTGGCTGACATTTTTTCAAAAGAATAATCCAAATATAAAAAATAAGATTTTTCAGAAACTAGATCAAAAATTAGATGATAATATATGGAATTCTGGAAATTTTAGATCTGGTTGCAACTATATATACCCAAATATTGTATGTGGTCGTTTTTATTACGGAATTGAATAATATAAAAATTCTTGTCTTAAAAAATATTTATGTTATACTTAAGAATAGTAGTATAAATTTAAATTAGTTTTTTATTAAATATATGTTTAAAAAAATTTTTATAGTACTAAGTGCTATAATTTTGTCGTCGTCTTATTTAATTGATACAGCTTTGTCTTATGGTTATGAATCCCCAATATTTCAAGCTGTTAAAACTAAAAATATAGATCAAATAGAATATTTTTTAGGCCATGGTTATGCTGTGAATATAAAGGATATATCCGGAAATACTCCATTAACATACGCTATACAGAGTGGCGATTTAAAAATAGTAAAGTTATTATTAAGTTATGGTGCAGATCCTAATATATATGATAGTACAGGTTATTCTGTTTATTGCAGTGCAAAATTTAGCAATAATAAAAAAATAAAATCACTTTTTCAACAATATAATGATACAAGATGTCCTAAAATAATAAGTCAAAATAGTAGCAAGTCTAAACAAAAAATTATTAAAAAAGTTAAACCTAAACAAGTTATTACTGACAATAAAAAAGTATTTAATCAACAATATATTAAACGAGCCCCTATTACACAATCTATTAAAAACAATTCGTCATCAATAAATTGGAAACTTATTGGTGGTACTGTTTTAGGTACAGGAGCTATTGGTGGTATAGCTTTTGCATTTAGTGGTGGTGGCGGTGGTGGTAATAATGATGATAATTATTATGTTTCTGTTGGTTCTGATAATAATGATGGAAATTTAGGTAATGGCAATGTATCATTGCCTGGACAAGACGATGATGAATCTTTTGAAGATGATGAATTTTTCGAAGATGATGAACCAGTTATAACACCGGAACCAGAACCTGAACCTGAACCAGAGCCTGAACCTGATGAAGGTGACGAGCCAGTAATTGAACCTGAACCAGAACCAGAGCCAGAACCTGAACCTGAGCCAGATTATGTAGATCCTAATAATGGTTATTTAACAAAAGCACAATTAGAATTATATAATAAAATTGTAACAGGTATTAATACAGAAGATACTAAGTATTATTCGGGCTATACATATGAAGTATCTAAAAATGGTCAAACATATAGTAATAAAGCAGCGTATGATTCTATAAATTTAGCATATGCGTGGGCAAGAGGTTTTGATGGTTCTATTAATAAAAATAGTTATTTATCAAGTACAAACGGACAACCAAATGGTTTTGGAGGTAATATAACTAATGCATCAACTAATATGCAAGTAGGTGATAGTGTAAAGGTGGCTGTTGTAGATGATGGTATTTATGATCGTAATAACATTTTAAAAAATAATGTGATATCAGCTGAAGGTGATATTAATTCAAATCAATTATTTGAATATTTAAATGATAATTATACAGATCAAAAATATTGGGTAAATGTTGATAATAAGAAAGGATATTTTAACTGCTTTATTCAAGAGAACAATATATCAATGATGTGCTTATTATTTATGGAAGGCTATGTTCAAAATAATCAAATGATTTATGTTACAAAAGGTGGGTTAAGTTTTATGTTATATGAATCGTGGTCTCCTGTTTATAATTCGCATGGTACTATGATATCATCCTTAATTGCTGGAAATACATATGAAAATAGTATTGGAATAAGTGGTATAGCTCCAAATGCTAAAATCATACCATATATGATATCAGCTGATTTTTTAATTTCAGATAGTATTGGTAAGGCCTATATAAATATTAGTAATAAATATATAGGAAATGCATTTTTAAGCGCTGGACAAAATAATGCTGTGGCTATTAATAATAGTTGGGGGCATGAACTTGAATGGCAAAGCAATAGTAGTGACGATGGTTATATAATGGCTAATAGTGATAGAACTATAAACATTAATAATATAAAAGTACAAAATTTTGAAAATTATTTATATTATTATTTTGGTGATGAGGATCCTGATTCAAGTTATATTCAAAACGTTTCATATAATAATTCTAATTTCCTAAATAGTATGAAGACAGTTGTTAATGATTATGATAGTATTTTTGTATTTGCTGGTGGAAATAAAAGTCAAATATCGCCAACTATGGAAAATTTAATTCCATTATATTTAACAAATGATGATGATACAAAAACTTTAACTTTTTATGATAAAGATACAGGTTATTATAAAAATTTCATTACAGTTGTTGCATATGATAATAATACTAATAGTTTAGCATCTTATAGTAATAAATGTGGTGTTGCAAAAGAATATTGCTTGACTGCACCTGGTACAGATTTAGTAGTGGATGTATCAGACAATTCTGATATAAATTTTAATATTGAAAGTGGTACATCTTTTTCCGCAGCTATCGTAACAGGTTCTATTGCCCTTTTAAAAAGTGCTTATCCTTATTTAACAGGTGCACAAATTACTCAATTATTATTTGTTACAGCACAAGATTTAGGAGCTAAGGGTCCTGATGATGTTTATGGTTGGGGTATGATAGATTTAGAAGCTGCTACTAGACCATATGGTTTAACAGTTATTCCTAGTACAGATAATGTTAATACAGCTAGTTTATCATCTTATAGTTTAACTGATAGTAAGATTAAATTAAATTCTCTTATAGCTAATACAATTAAATCAGAAGATTTAAATCTTGTTGTATTAGATAGTTTTAATAGAACATTTAATGTTAAATTAAATGACTTTATTGAATCTGAGAAAGATAGAGTTAATACAATAGATGTATTAAATAACTTTGCTACTGAGAATAAATTAGTATCTTTAAATAAAGAAGGTGGTTTAAACTTATATTATGCCCAAGGACAAAATAAAGTTAAAGATTCTTTAAGTCAAGAAATGGAATTATCTTATAATATAAACAATAATAATAACTATACAAACAATAATAACACAAACACAAACACTAACACTTATGGTTTTAGTTTATATTATGGTAATAACCCATATAATGCATTTATTGATAATAAAGTTGATTTCTATAATAACTTTACTTTATCTAATTCTTATAATTATAATGCTTTAAACCCATACTTTAAGACTAATTCTAATAATAACTTTGCATTTAATAATATATTTAAGTTAAATGATACAACTACTCTTAATCTTGGTGTTTTAACTCAAAACTATACTATTAATTATGATAAATATTATTATGATAATAATAATGGTAATAATAGTAAAAAAGAAACAGAAGAATTAGGTAATGCTTTATCATTCTTAGCTGGTTTAGATTATAATATAAATAATAATCTTTCCACAAAACTTGAATTAGGTTTTATAAATGAATCAGAAACATTATTTGGTTCACAATGGAGTGGTGCATTTGATATTGGTGATAATAACACTACATACTTAGCTAGTGTATCAACTAAAATAAACTTATCAAACATTATTAATAACAACAACAGTAGTAATAGTAATTATAATAATAGTAATAACAATAATAATAACAATAATAACAATAAACTCTCTTTAATTGGAAAATTAAACTTCGGTTATACTGATGTTAACTCAGTAAGTAATTCTTTAATTAAAGATATTTCTACACTATACACCAATTCTTATGCTATTGGTTTAACTTATAACTTTGACACAAAACTAAAAGGAGAAAATAGTAATATTTCTTTCTTAATTAGTCAACCTGTTAATATTCAATCTGGTTCTTTAAATATATCTTTACCTACATCAAGAGATAATGATGGCAACATATATTACACCAACTACAAGATTGATTTAGATAAAAACAAAGAAACTAATTATCAATTAACATACAATTACTCTTTAAATGATGACACAGCCTTCAACTTAGGTGCTATTTACAGAGACTATATACAAGATGAAGTTATATTGTTGTTGAAGTATAGGAAGAGGTTTTAATGATTTATGCAATAAATATGAGTAAACGCTACTAATTTCTTAGTAGCGTTTGTGATTGTAATTAAATTATAATATATTATTATGATATTTTATACCAATATGTATCTGCCTTGTGGGAAGCATTGCATATTAGTATCTTCATCTTTTACTTCATCGAATTCTTTTTATTATTTATTTAATTTTATACCAATTTGCATTGCCTGCTTTATCAACCATACATTGCATTCTATTTTTTCCAGTTATATCTTCCACAATAGCTGTATTTGTTACTTCAAAGTCATAATCTCCCCAATCTACATCATTATTTACTGTAAATGGTTGTTTGCATTTATTTAATTCTTTACATTCATAAATCATTTTTATAATTCCATCACTATTAGTTTCCCATTGCCCACCAATTCCACATCTAATAGCAGGTCTATTATCAATTATACTTCCATCAGCAGCTCTAAATGTAGATAATGTATAATAATCAGCAATATTAGCATTTTTTGCAGGACTTACAATATTGTAAGGACAAATTGTATCAGCAAATGATAATTCTCCATATTTAGCTCGCGGAAATTTCATTGTATGAACTATTGTTTCATCTTTTGAAATTACACAAATTCTTATTTTTCCATGACTTCTCCTTATACCATTCCTACCACCGGAAGTATTAAAAATATTTGGCTTAATATATCCAGAACCACCTCCACCACCACCGCACGTAATATTAATACTTGGATAATCAGCAGCTAACCCACATCCTTTTCTAAGATTATTAAAATTGCTAGAGTATGATGAACATACAGTAGAACCACCAGCATAATAGCCTCCACCACCTCTCCAAGTTCCTCCGCCTTTTGATTTACATGTAACAGATGAGCCCTTTTTAGTATACGTTTGACCACCTCCTAATGCAAATAAAGATTGTACATATTTAGAACCTTTTGCAGATTCGCCATTACTATTACCGCCTCCGCCATCTCCGCCATCTTCTGTACTTGTATCTTTTCCAGCAGAGGAACCACCGCCACCACCGGCAACAAGTATTCTACTGTTTAAACTAGCGTCATCATTCCAAGCTCCTTTGACAGTTCTAATATCTGATGCACCACCTCCGCTAGCTTCTTTTTTACCACAACCACCACCATTCCAAGCCGCAGCACCATTTCCTACTTCTATAAGCACTCCATCTTCATCAATTTCACCTTCAATTATACTTGTTGAATTATTGCCTTTTTCACCCGGATAAAGATAAATAGTCCTACTTTCTAATATACCTAGTTTTTGTAAATTTTCGTCTGTTACCATAAATGTAGCATATGTATAACCACCTTTACCGCCTTTTGAATTATATTTAATATCTTTAATTGTATCGCCTTCTGAATGTCCACCGCCAGCTCCCCATAACTCAATTTTAATTTGATCAGCATCTTCTGGAATAATATATTCATAAACTTTACCTATACTTGAACCATTAAACCATGGTTCCTTATTATTACGATATGTTCCAACCTTTTTAAACACAAACGTTTGACACTCTCTATTATCAACTTTAATATTATAATCTAATTCAATAGGTGGACAATCAGGGTTTTCTACTCCTCCACCACCATTTCCGGCATTAAATGCATCATGAATATTATCTATATTTCTGTGATATTTTAAATATTTTTCATCATTTAAATCAACTTTAAAGTCTTTTTCAGGAAGATTATTTACTTCTTTTGTAATAGTAGTAGTTGTTCCATCTTCATTGAAAATAGTTTGTTGAATTTCTCTTGAAAAAACATTATTCTGTCTATTATCAAATGCATATGCACCTTGTGTATTAGTATTACTTGATAGTAATAAGAATATTTCACCATCTTTTACATATTCATCAGAAATAGTTGGATCTCTTGTTTCAGTATTTTGATTTATCAAGATATCTTTTAAAGCATTTTCTTGTGTTAATATATCAGGAACAATATATACTAGTTTATTTCCCCAATCATCAATAAGATAATTATTATCTAGTCCTAATGATAATGCTGGAACATTACCATAAAGTAATTTTTCTCCAACATCATTCTTAGATTCAAATACTCCATTATTATCACTTATACATTCTTTATCTATATCTTTATCTTTTCTAAATTCTAAACCTAATATCTTCTCATCATATATATTATCATTATTACAACCTTCTAAGTCACAATCTAATGGAGCAGGACATGGTAATCTACCATTTCTTGCAAGATAACTTACTAATGCTGTATTAATAACTTTAAACTTATCTTCTGTAATCTTAGTTCTTCTTTCAACATTACTTATATCATAATAACCTATTACAGCAGTCATAATAACTCCCATAATAAGTATAACTATACTTAATATTACAAGATTATAACCTATTGTATTTGATATAAGATTTAAAGTTGAATTAAAACTATTATAATTATATTTTGAATTAAAATTTTTTGATTTAAAATTAGAATTATAATTGGTTAATTCTTCAAAATCAGTTTGATTGAAAGAATTAGAAGTTAAGAATTTGAGGGGGGGGGGTAAGTTTCTTAGCCAAATTTAGGCTATTTACTTCACAACAATTGTTCATTGAACAATTATGTGATACACTCAAAATATTTATTTTCATAAATATAACCTATAATTATAAACGCATTATGAGTATATTTTAAAAAAGTTTAAAAATCAAGTAAATTTCAGATATTTAATGCTAAATACATAAAATATATCTAACTTTTTTAAAACAAAGGATAAAAAGATAATTAATCACAAATTACTGTACCGCCATTGCCTTTAATTGCGGCTTCGGCATTTTTAATTGATTTTTAGTAAAATTTATAATAGTTAATTAGAGAAATTATTAATATTTATATATTTAATATTAATATTGTTTTTGCTAAATTATATATTTATTTATTCTATTATAGTATCCACTGTACTTACTGTTGGATCTATAATAGGTGATTTATCATCCTTTGTTTCTGTATTTACATTTAATGTTTGTGTTGGATGAGCTAATTCAGCACCATTTTCTTTGATTATTTCTGTAATTTTTAATAAAACATCTTGTTTTATTTCATAGAATCTCACAAATTCTGTTGTATTAGTAAAAGTAT
Source organism: uncultured Rickettsiales bacterium (assembly GCA_944391075.1). Taxonomy (GTDB): domain Bacteria; phylum Pseudomonadota; class Alphaproteobacteria; order Rickettsiales; family UBA1997; genus CALXSC01. Next base: position 9,518 of record CALXSG010000001.1, read on the forward strand.
AAATTGTTAAAGCTAAACAACCATCGTATACATGTGTAAAATTAACATACATTTTATATTTCTTATTAATAGCAGGATGCTCTTTTAACATTTTTAAGATGCTATCGGTTATATTATTAACTTTATCATAATCACAAAATCTAACATATAAATTTTCTTTAATTCTTCTAGATCTTAATCTACTTTTATTTTGAATAACAATTGTACCAAAAATAGAATTAGGTACATAAATTGGGTATTTCTCAAACGTCATAATTGTAGTTTGTCTCCAACCAATAGCTTCAACATCTCCCTCTATTTCTTTATCGGGTGAAGCTATCCAATCACCAACCATAAAAGGTTTATCTAAATAAATAACTAAACCACCAAAAATATTTGTAAATAAATCTTTACCGGCAAAACCTACAAGAATACCTCCGGCACCACTAAATGCTAATAAAGCATTTAAATTAAAACCCATTTTTCCTAAGGCAAATATTGTCCATATGATTATAACTGAAACTTTTGATAATTTTTCTATTGCATCAATACCTGCATAGTCAGGGCTAGCAGAATATTTTTGCTTTTGCATAACATAATGTCTTTTTATTTGAGAAATACTTTTTAATAAAAATACTAAAACAGCTAAATATATAATAATATATTCAACTGTATTAGCCACTTTCATCATTTTTTCGTCTAATCTTTCTATTACTAAATTGCTACAAGTAACAAAACAATATAACCACATAAAGAATAAAATTGGTTTTTTTGCAGCTACAACAGTACTATTATCAATTGCATTATTATTTTTTGAAAAATATTTAAAAATAGTAAACAATGCATATTTTATAAGTTTACTTGCAAAGAAAGTAAATAATATTAATGATAAAATTTGTATAGAAATTTTATAGTGAATACTCAAATTATCAAAAAATTTAAAATATGATTCAATTATTGCTTCCATCAAATTACTTCTCCATATCATTTTGAATCTCTAATGCAGCAACTGCACCATAACCAGCTGCTATAATACCTTGTTTAAATGGTTTGTTTACAACATCACCTGCTGCGTATACACCAGGTATATTTGTTCTACAACTATCTGGTGCTGTAATTATATAGCCATTCTCATCTAAATGTAAATTTGTGTCTTTAAAAAGTCCTGTAGCAGGAGCTTTGCCTATTGCAATAAAAATTCCATTAACATCAATTTCTGTTTCTTTTTCTGTTTTTATATTTAAAACTTTTATTTTATTGACAGCCTTAGGATTATCCGTACCCATAATATCAATAACTTTGCTGTCCATAATGCATTCTATATTGGAAGATTTTTTAATTTTAGTTAATATATTATCAGCCATTCTAAAAGTATCCTTTCTGTGTATTAAATATACTTTACTTGCTATGTGTGATAGATGTAAAGCTTCAGTACCTGCTGATGAACCTCCACCAACTATGGCAACAACTTTTCCTTTATAAAATGAACCATCACAAGTAGCACAAGCAGAAACGCCATAACCCATGAATTTTCTTTCGGATTCTAAGCCAAGCCATTTTGCAGTAGCACCTGTTGAAATAATTACATAATTAGATATATAAATATCACCACTATCTAATGTACATTTGTATGGTTTTTGTGAAAAATCAACTTTTGAAACCTGATCATAAACAATGTCAACACCTAAATTTCTACATTGTTCCATCATATTAACCATTAAATCAGTTCCTAAAATTGGTTTAGGAAAACCAGGGAAATTTTCAACTTCGGTTGTAGTAGTCAATTGTCCACCTATTGAAGAACCGCTAATCATAGAAACTTTTAAATTACTTCTAGACAAATATATTGCAGCTGTATTGCCAGCTGGACCAGAACCAATTACAACTACATCAACTTTTATTTCTGCCATACATTATAAATAAATTAAATCTAAGTAAAGATTAATAATAATTCTTTAAAATACAAGAAAATTCATAATGATATTAATTAATTTATTTTAAATTTTTATTTCTTGTCTTTTATAAAATAATATGCAATTATTGAATTGAATAATTATTATGTGAACCCGTAATTATTTATAGTCTGAAAACTATACAAGAAGCGGTTAAGAATATTTTAGGAAATATTATGAAATTAAATATTATAATATTTAAAACCGATAAAAATAATAATGTGTTTTGTTACTCCTATAACAAGACAACCGGAGGGTGTGGCTATGTCCAGAACTCCGGTTTAAAAACCACTGACTGTCTTCTTGCAGTATTTTCAGCCTCCGGTTCTTAGGGTTCAGAACCAAAGGTTAAGGATATAATATGAAAAATGAACAAACTTTAAATAAAAATACATTATATAATCGATTTTTTAATACATATAATGAGATGCAATATATCATAATTTCAACTTATAGTATATAATTATTATTGACAAACTAAAATTGTTTTTTATTATTAATAATAATTTAAAGTTGTATATAATATGTTATTAAGAAAAATACTTCTATTTTTAATAATATTGAGTCTAATATTGATCTTTGGTATTTATATTGTTTTATATATTAATAATTTTGATAAATTGTCATTATTTTCAAAAATATTTCATATAATACTTCTTGCTATGACTATAATACCATTTTTTATATTAAATGAAAAATAATTGATTATATTTTCTTCATTAGAATTCTTAATGAATTTAATATAGCTATTAAACATACTCCAACATCAGCAAATACAGCGCCCCATATACTTGCATGTCCCATTACACCTAAAAGCAGAATAGCAATTTTTATACTAATAGAAAAGTATATATTTTCTTTTGCAATATTAATAGTTCGTTTTGATATTTTTATTGATTTAGCTAGACTTTCAAGGTTATCATTAATTATAACTATATCAGCAGATTCTATTGCTACATCAGAACCAATATTACCCATGGCTATACCAATATCAGCTCTTGCTAATGCTGGTGCATCATTTATACCATCGCCAACAAATGATACCCTAATATTTTTATTGTTTTCCATAATATTTTCAAGTTTTTCAATCTTATCAGCTGGTAATAATTCACTATGAAATTCACTAAGATTTAATTGTGTTGCAACATTTTCCGCAACAGATTTTTTATCACCTGTTAGCATAATAGTTTTTTGTATGCCAATTTTGTATAAATCTTGAATGGCTTTTTTTGCATTAGATTTTATTTGATCGGCAATCACTAAATAACCTACATATTTATTGTTTATTGCCATATAAACTATTGTTCCAATTTTATTTATAGTTTCAAAATTTATATTAAATTTTTGCATTATTTTTTCATTACCAATATAAATTAAATCATTGTCAATTTTTGCTTCAATACCTTTTCCTTGAATTTCTTTAATATCTTTAATTTTATTTAATTCTATATCTTTATTGTATTTATTTTTAATTGATTTAGCTATTGGGTGATTAGAATAATATTCTGCATAACTTGCATATTTTAAAAATTCTTCTTCTATAATATCTATATTATGTATTTCACTAACTTCAAACTTTCCCCTAGTAAGTGTACCAGTTTTATCAAAAACAAAATATTTAATCTTTGATAATAATTCTAAAAAATTTCCACCTTTGACTAAAATGCCATATTTTGATGCTAACCCAATTCCAGCAAAAAAGCTTAAAGGAACAGAAATTACCAATGCACAAGGGCAAGATACTACTAAAAATACCATTGATCTATAAATCCATTTTGAAAATTCTTCATTTAATATAAATGGTGGTAATACAGCAATTAATACAGCCAAACCAACAACTATTGGAGTATAAATTTTAGCAAATTTAGTAATAAAATGTTCTACTTTTGCTTTTTTATTTGTAGCATTTTCTATTAAATCTAATATTTTAGATGCTGTTGATTCTGTATATTTTTTGCTAACTTTTACCTTTAATATATTTGATAAGTTAATACAGCCACTTAATATTTCATCTTTAATTTCTACTGACTGTGGCATAGATTCGCCGGTTAAGGCTGATGTATCAATATTTGATTGGCCTTCTACAATTATACCATCTAATGGTACTCTTTCACCGGGTTTTATAATTATAATGTCATTAATATTAATTTCTTCGGGATTTACTTTTTCTATTTTTCCATTTTTTTCAATATTGGCATAATCAGCTTTAATATTAACAAGTTTAGAAATAGATTTTCTAGAATTATTTACAGCATAACTTTGAAAAAACTCGCCTATTTGATAAAATAATATAATAGCAATAGCTTCTGTATATTCTCCTAAAAAGAATGCAACAAAACTAGCAAGTACCATTAAAAAATTTTCGTCAAATATTTCACCACTTAAAATATTTTTAAAAGACTTTTCCAAAATTTCATAACCAACAATTAAATAACTTAATATATAAAGCGATAATTTAGCATATAAATTAATTGGTGATAATATTGCAATAGTAAAAATTATTGAAGATATAATAATTTTTATTAATAGATTTTTTAATTTTTTATTCATAAAAACACCTTTTTATATTATTTCAGCATCTGGTTCAATTTTTTTAATAATATTTTTAGATTTTTCTAAAATATTAGAAAACTCTTCATCTTTTGCATCAAGTGTAAATTTTTCAGTTAAAAAATTAATAGAAACATCATTAACATTTTCTAATTGCTTTATTTTATCTTCCATTTTTAAAGCACAATTAGCACAATCAATACCTGTAATTTTAAAAACTTTTTTCATAATTAATTAAATATTTAAATATATGTTTAATTGTAAATGAAATTTTTTATTTGTCAACACTTTTTCTTAATATAATTTTAAATTTTGATAATACATTATAATAAAATAAATATAGACATTTAAAAATAATTTTATATATTTATATTGTTTAAATATATCATTTTCTATGAAAAAATTAGTTTTAATTGATGGTTATAGTTTTTTATTTAGAGCATTTTTTGCAGTTAGAAATTTAACAAAAAGTGATGGTACTCCTGTTGGTGCATTGTATGGTTTTAGTAGAATGTTAATTAAAATTATTACAGAAATAGATTATACACACATAGCAGTTGTTTTTGATTCAGGAGAAAAAACATTTAGAAATGAAATATATAGTGAATATAAGGCTACAAGACCGCCATGTCCACCTGAACTTTTACCACAATTTCCATTAGTTAGAGAATTAGTCGAAGTTTTAAATATTGTTTCATTAGAAAAAGTAGGTTTTGAGGCTGATGATATAATTGCTACATATGCAAAAAAGGCTGAAAAAGAAGGTTTTGATGTTGTTATAGTTTCTTCTGATAAAGATTTAATGCAATTGGTTGATGATAAAATCTTAATGTTTGATGGACTTAAAAACGAATTTATTGATGCCGAAAAAGTTAAGGAAAAATGGGGTGTAGAACCTAAAAAAGTTTTAGATGTATTAACTTTAATGGGTGATATTTCTGACAATGTTCCTGGTGTACAAGGAATTGGACAAAAAATAGCATCTGAACTAGTTAATGAGTATGGTGATATTGATAATTTATTAAAAAATTTAGATAAAATAAAACAAGTTAAGAGGAGAGAAAATTTAAAAAACAGCGCTGATAATATTATGTTGTCTAGAAAATTAATTACTCTTGATGATAATGTTGAAATAAAATATACATTAGAAGATTTAAAATTTAAACAATATGATTATAAAAAATTCTTAGATTTTTTAACAGCGCAAGAATTCTATTCTATGGTTAGAGGCTTAAAACAAGCTTTTGCGACAGTTGAACCATCGATTGATGATAATGAAAATATTAAAATAGCCAATGATCTTTTTGCTTATAGCAATCAAGAAATAAAAAAAGAAATTGAAGAAAATGATAAAGATATTAAAAATATTCAAGTTAAAACTATTGAAGAATTGCAAAATATAATAAAAAATTCACATAATGCTAATAAATTATATTTTAATATTTTCACAGAAAAAGATGAATTGTTATCGTTTTCATTTAAATTTAATGAAGATTCTTCATATTGTGTTAAGATAGCAAATTCACAAAGTGATTTACTTGCAATTAATAAAGGAGAATTAAATTTTAAAGATATAGTGGAAAGTTTTAAAGATGTATTTGAAAATTCTTCAATTCTTAAAATTGGTTATGATGTTAAAAAACAACTTAAAATGCTATATAAATATGGCATTACAATAGAAAATTTTGAAGATATTGATGTAATGAATTACATCTTAAATAATGGTTTATATTCTAATGCGCTTTCGTCTATTTTGAAACATAACCCAAATGAAAATCTTAATAGCTCACAAGATAAATTAACTTTTGCGGAAAAAATTGATATATTATCAAAAATAGAAAAAGAAAATAGAACTGATAAACTAAATGAAAAAATTGAAGAATTATCATATTTTATAATTAATAATATTCAATTTCTATATAATAAATTTAAACAAGCCCTTGAACATGATAATGAATTGAATAGTGTTTACAAAAATATTGAAAAACCTATAAGTTTAATTCTTGCAAAAATGGAAATTACAGGAATAAAAGTTGATATAAAACGATTACATGAATTATCTAATGAGTTTGAAGCATATATTGATAATTTATCAAAAGAAATTTATGAAATGGCAGGAGAAGAATTTAATATTGCTTCACCTAAACAATTATCTAATATTTTATTTGATAAATTAAAATTAAATCCTGGTAAAAAATCATCTAAAAGCGGAAATTTTTCAACTGGTATTGAAGTATTAGAAGAATTAGCTGGACAAGGTTGCGAAATTTGCCAAAAAATATTATTATGGAGACATTACAGTAAGCTAAAAAATACATATACTGATGTATTGCCAACAATGGTTGATAAAAATGATAGAATACATACTACATATTCAAATACATTTGTTGTTACGGGAAGATTAAGCTCATCTAATCCTAATTTACAAAATATTCCTATAAAAACTGATGATGGCTCTAAAATTAGATCTGCATTTATAGCAAAAGAAGGCTATAAATTAGTTTCTGCTGATTATAAACAGGCTGAACTTAGGATTGTGGCTAATTTATATAATGTTAAAAAATTAAAAGAATTCTTTTTAAGTGGTAAAGATATTCATACAACTACTGCAAGTAATGTTTTTAAAGTTGATGAAAAAGAAGTGACATCTAGTATGAGATCAATAGCAAAAGCTATTAATTTTAGTATTATTTATGGTACAAGTGCATATGGTTTAGCAAAAAGAATTAATTGTAATAACGATGATGCTAAAAAATATTTAAAAAATTATTTTGAAACATACCCAGAAATTAAAAATTATATTGAATATATGAAGGACTATGTTAAAAAAAATAATTATGTTAAAACTATGTTTGGCAGAAAAATTAATATAGATATTGCTTCTGCAAGACCAATAATGAGAGGAAACTTAGAAAGATTAGCTATTAATGCTCCTATTCAAGGAACAGCAGCTGATATTATTAAGAAAGCAATGATTGATTTAGATAATAAATTAAAAAATTATAGATCTAAAATGATTTTACAAATACATGATGAATTGGTTTTAGAATGTCCTGATGATGAAGTTGAAGAAGTTTCAAAAATATTGAAAGAATCTATGGAAAATGTAATTGATTGGGAAGTAAAAATGGAAGTTGATGTTGAAAGTGGTAATAACTTAGAAGAAGTATAAATATGTTATATGAACTCCGTGATTATTTATTTTTAAGAAAAATTATAAAGAAATTTAAAAAACCTTTAAGGAAGGTTTATTCAAGAAAAATTACAAAATATAATTTAAGAATGGTTAAACTTATATATGCTAATTTAGCTAAAAGATATGGGGTTTCTGTTAGACAATTATATAATTATTTACCTTTAAAAGTTGAAATAGACAAAGATATGGAAATGGCTTATGGCTTGTGTGAAGCTAGAATGGAAAAAGTAAAAAAATTATTTCATAAACCAGTTAAAATTTATCAATCAACCATATATTTAAATGGTAAAGACTTAACTACTACAACATTTATACATGAGTTTGGTCATTATGTTAGATATTTAATTGCTTATATTGCAATGTTTGCAAAAAATAAAAGAGCTTTTAAAGATTTTTTGAAAGTTGTTGATATAGTTAGAAGTAGAAGTGATGCTTATACAAAAAGATACGATCACTTTTTTACAAGAGGAACATTTACAGAAGAGGAAGAAGAAAATTTTGCTAGAAGTTGGGAACAATATTTAAGAGATGGTATTGCACCAATAAAAAAATATCAAAAATTATTTAATGATTTTAGAAAATACATTTTTGATGATATGTATAAAAGAAATGAAAATAGAAAATATGAATATTATGAAGACTTGCGCGTTAGAATTACACCGGAAAGAAAAAAGTTTTTTGATGAGTTAATTGTTGGAAAAAGAGTAAAAAAAGAACCATTAATTCTTAGAATTTTAGAAATTTATTTATATTTACTCATTTTCTTTGCTATTTATAAATTAATTATCGTTTACTTTTAAAATTTTTGTTTTATTATTCATTTATCTAATAACAATGGTTAAAGATGTCCAAGAAGATAGTTGTTGCAAAAATTTTGACTTCTCATGGGGTAAAAGGTTTTGTTAAGCTAGAAAGCTATATGGAAAAACCTAAGGATATTTTTAATTATTGTAATGATTTGTTTGATAAAAATAACAAACAATTTAAAATAAAATTTATAGGAACATTAAAACCTAATATTTTTATTACACAAGTTGAAGGTATAAATTCACCAGAAGCTGCAAAAAGTTGGAGGAATACAGAATTATATTTAGATATTAATCTACTCCCGGAAATTGATGATGAATTCTATTGTGAGGCTTTAATAGGGCTTGATGTAAAAAGTATTGATAATAAATATTATGGCAAAATTATTGCTATTGATGACTATGGAGCGGGGACAGTCGTCGAAATAAAGTGGCAAAATGAAAAAATGCCAGAAGTATTACCTTTTATTGAGGAATATTTTAAAGAAATAAACATTGAAAAAGGCTATATTATTGTTGAAAGGCCAGAATATATTTAACAGGGGTAAAGATGTCAGAAATGGAAAATAATAATTATGGAATCACCAAGAGTTTGGTTGAGAGGTTTAAAAATGCTATTGATATGAATTTAAAAACACAAATTAAAAAGGTGTTTACAAGTTTGCATCCTGCTGATCAAGCTGAATTATTATGCAATTTAACAAAAGATGAAAGAAAAAAAATAATAGAAATATTAAAAAATAATGTCGATCCTGAATTATTAGTTGAATTAAATAGGGACATTAGACTTGAAATTGCAAGTTATTTAAGTAAAAATACTCTTGCCAATTTAGTGTCAAACCTTGATACAGATGATGCTGTTGATATTTTAGAAGATTTTAAAGACGAATTAACACAAGACACAATTGATTCTATTAAATCAAGTGAGAAAAGAGAAGATATTGAAGAGGCCTTATCTTATCCAGAAGATAGTGTTGGAAGAATTATGGACCAGGACAAGTTTGTTGCTATTCCAAAAGATTGGGAAATTGTTGAAGTTATTAAGTATCTTAGAAAAAATAAAAATGTACCGCAAGAATTTTCAAATATTGTGGTAGTTGATGAATATTTTAGACCAGTATCTACCGCATCTATTGGTAGTGTTTTAAAAGCTGACAGTAAAACTCTTGTTTCTGATGTTATGAGAGATCCAGAAGATTTAAAAATTATAAATGCTGATATGGATCAGTCAGAAGCTGCAAACCTATTTATTAAATATGACTTAAAATATATTCCTGTTGTTAATCATACAGGAGTTTTAGTTGGTGTTCTTAATTCTAACGATATTATGCACGTTATTAATGAAGAAACAAGAGAAGATATGATGTTAATGGCTAAGGTTAACGCTGATGATACAATACATGCAAATGTACTTGATTCTGTTAAAAGAAGATTACCTTGGCTTGTTGGTACAATTTTAACAGCTAGCGCTAGTACATTAGTTATTAATCATTTTTCAGGAACTATTCAGCAATTTGTTATTTTATCAGCTATTATGCCATTAATTGCTAATCTTTCTGGTGTTTCTGGTACTCAAACATTAACTATTTTAGTTAGAAATATAGCAAATAATGAAACCACAAAAACAGGTGTCTTTAAGGTAATTGCAAAAGAAACTTTTGTTGGTTTTATTGATGGTGTTTTATTATCTTTAATAGCATCATTAGCATTGTATTTGTGGAAAGGTGATTTAAGACTTACTATTATATTTGCAAGTACAATTATTGCTCTGCAAACTATGTCATGTTTTATAGGAAGTGTTGTTCCATTGATTATTAATAAAATGAAGTTAGATCCAGCAGTTGGTTCAGGAACATTTATTACAGCCACTCTTGATATGTTATCTTCATTATTATTATTAGGTATGGCTACAACATTTTTAGTCGAATGACATTACTTGTTATTTTTTTCTTCTTTATCTATAATATTTTCACAATTGACAATTTTGACATCATACATAGGGTGTTCAAGTGTTGATATGCTAGGTGATGATGAAAACATCCAACCATAAAAAATTTCTTCTTGACCTTTATTAATTTTATTTTCAACTACTTTTAATAATACTTTATTTTCAGGAATTTCAGAAGGCGAAGATTTCCAACAATACAATGGGGTAATCATTAACCTTTCAAAATTTTGTGAATCATTAATTTTAATTTTATATTCATAGCTCTTTCCTGTAATTTTATTCAAAGCTTGAATTGTTACTGTATTAGCCTTGTTTATCTCTTTTGTATCTTTAATTTTTACTTCATCTATTATTTCATTAACTTTATCTTCAATAGCTTTGCTGTCGCTTTGTGTTATATTACTACTATCTTCTGCATCAACAATATCAATATGTTGCTCACTTGTATTATTTTCAGCATATGCAATGCCACAACACAACACTATAAAACTCAATAATATTATTTTTTTGTTAATTATTCTCATTTTTCTTTTCCGTATTAAAAATAAATCTTGAAATTAAATCTTCTAAATCCATTGAAGATTCAGTAAAATCAGCTTTGTCTCCATTTTTAAAATATTCTTCTTCGGCACCAATTTTAACATTTATGAATTTACTACCAATTAAACCACTAGTTGATATTTTAAAAATACTATCTAATGGAATATTAATATTCTTAGGCATTTTAAGCGTTAACTCTGCTTTGTAATTATCATTTAATTTTATATTAGAAACTGAACCAACTTTAACGCCAGCAATCTTAATATCACTTCCAATATTAATACCATCAATATTATCAAAAATTGCAACTATATCATAACCACCAGCAACATTTTGTTTATTATTGGTAATTTTTGATGCAAATGATAAGAATAATATTGCTATTATAATAACTAATGTACCTATTAATGTTTCGAACTTATTATTTTTCATCAGTTTCACTATTTGTTTTATTACTTTTAAGATTTTAAATCATATTCTTTAATTTTTCCACTTTTATTTTTAGTTATTGATTCAGTTTTTACTTGTGTCTTTTTCATTGGTTTTGTTGATGTTGATACTGCACTATTTACATTATTATTTGCTTTTTTAGTTAAAGTATACATTTTTGTGCTTGTTTTTGTATCTGTATTTGATATATCTTTATTTTTTATTACCATTTTTTTATTTTGTTGTGCAGGTGTTATTGCTTGCTGTTTAAATATAAATTCTTTTTTCTGTACTACTTTTTTAGTAGTTGATGTTTGAGTTTTATTTTGTTTTTTTGTTCCGGTAAATATATATTTATTTTGAGTATTTTTTGTGTTTGTTTTAATATTTAATATTTTTTTGCTATCTTCTATATTCTGCTTAGTATTAAGTTCTGCTATATAATTTTTGCTTTTATCATTATTAATAAATAATGTACTTTCATCCACACCTGTATATGAAGATTTAATTTGAGTTGTAGCTATTTTATGATTATTTAAATTTAATACTACCATAGCCGGAGTTGAATTTTTAGGCAAGTCTAATTCTTCAACATCTAATGCATAAACTGTTATTGTGTAATCATATTTATTATTTAAAGGGGGACAAACACCACCATATTGATTTTCACCATAATCATTCATGCCTTGTACAGCGCCCTTTGGTAATAAAGATTTGTTATTACTAGCACCTGCTAACAAAAAATTAATATTATTAGGGATATTATATATAATCCAATGCCACCAACCACTACCACTATTAGCATCTTTTGTATACATAGTTATAGCAAAACTCTTTGTATTTTTTGGTTCATTTTTCCAAGTAATTTGAGGTGATATATTATTTCCACGACAACCATATTTATTGTAAACTTGATTATTTCTAATTTCTCTACCTTCATATATATCAGGGCTATAAGCTAAGAATTTTTGATTTTTAATATTACCTGTTCTTTTAATGAAAGCTTTATCAATCTCAGTTTTTGCCTCTAAGTTAATAGAAAATAGTAAAAAAAATATTATAAATAATAATCTTGTCATAAAATTAAACATTTTGTCTAGAATTATGCTAAAATATAAAGTTTTTTTGTCAATAAATATTTAAAATGGTGTCCTCAGCGGGAATTGAACCCACATCTATCGCTTAGGAGGCGATTGCTCTATCCATTTGAGCTATGAGGACATTAATTAATCCAAACTATTCAATAGTTCCTCATTAATAACTACTTTATTACTATTTAATAAATAATTTTCAAATAAATACAACATAGAACCGTCATACGATGTTGTAATAGAATTTGATATTGCCGAAAATGGAATAAATTTACCAGTATCATTTTCGGAAATATTTTTGATTTCTTTTAAATAGCCAATTGTATATACTTTATTAGTACTATCGTAAATTGGTTCTGTGAAGGTATTTATTTCTTTCAAATTAAATAAATCACTAACAAAATCCATAGGATAATATAAATTATGCCTATAAATCATTTGATCTGCATGCAATGTCAAACCATTATTATTTGCCACTTTCTTAATATCTTTTGACTGTTGCATCTCGTCAATATATTGATTTAAAACTTTTAATGCATTTTTTTCTTTTTCTTGTTCTAATATTGAATTAATAATTTTATCCTTTGATTCTTTTAGTGTTAAGAATTTAGAGTTGATAACCTCTTCAACATAATATACTTTATATTTGCTATCATCTTTGTAAATTAGATCAGAGAATGTTCCAGCTGTATATTCTAAAACTTCACTACTTAAATCTTCGGGAAGATTTGTTGTTGTTTGTGTATAAATAATTGTTTCTTTTTTAGTATTAAATTCTTTTGCAATTTCATCAATATTATTTGCAGATAATACTAAATCTTCTAATTGTGATAATTTATTTTTTGCCATATCACTATTATAATCACTTAAATCTACTTCGATATAAGAAATCACCTTTTGCTCTGGAACAAAAAATTCAACTTTGTTTTTTTCATAATATTCTTTAATTTCTTCCTCTGTTGGTTTTGTTTCTTTAAATTTTATCTTATTAGGAACTATAGTAAAAATATCAACCACTAAATACTTATTTAAATTTTTTGAAAATAATTCATTAATATATGAATTATTAATATTACCAACACTTAGCATATTAAATAAAGCATTTTTGCTATTATATGAAGATAAATATTTTACATACTCAGCCTCTGTTAAACCACTCATAGCTAACTTGCTTTTAAATAAAGCTAAACTAAAATTTCCGTTTTCGTCTTTAAATGATGGCTCATTATAAATATCATTCATAACCGCTTCATTTGTTTCATTTAGATTTAATTTTTCAATCTCTAAATTAACTAAATTCTCTAATATAAATGTCTTTAAAGTGTTAACTTTAAAAGTATTTGAATTTAAATAATCTATTTGTGCGGTATTTAAATCAGAATTGTATAATTGAGATCTTGTATTATTTAAAAAAGTAACAAAAGCATTAACATTAATATTTGTTTTGTTAATTTTTACAATATTAGCTTGGTTCATAGTACCTGAAAAACCAATAATACCAGCTAATGCAAAACTAAAAGCTAAAAGTGCAAGTAAGCCTTTAACAAATAAATTTTTATATTTATCATTCATAACAAAAATCATACTTATTCTAGAAAGATAATACTTTTAAAAAAATTATTTGCAATATTTTTTATGTTGAAAAATTAATTTTTGTTGATTATCATTGTGTTTATAATGTTTTTATAGTAAATATGGAAGAAAATAATAATAAACAAAAATTTTTAACTGTGGCATTAGCTGGTGCTCCTAATGCTGGTAAATCTACTTTAACTAATTATCTTGTTGGTGAAAAAGTATCTATTATATCTCCAAAAGTTCAAACAACAAGAGATTTAATTAGAGGTATTTTTGTGGAAGGAAATACTCAAATAGTTTTACTTGATACACCCGGTGTTTTTATACCTCAAAAAGCTAGATTATTAGAAAGAAAAATTGTAAAAACAGCATGGAGTGGAATTAGAGATGCTGATTTAACCTGTTTATTAATTGATTCTACTGAAAAATTTAATACAAAAAACAAAATTATAATAGATGAATTTAAGAAAAAAGATATTAATAATATATTAGTTCTAAATAAAATTGATTTAGTTAAAAAAACAAAATTATTAGAATTAACAAAACAAATTACCGACTATTATCCTGATTTCAAAGAAGTTTTTATGATTTCAGCTGAAACTGGTGAAGGAGTTGATAAACTTAAAGATTATTTATTAAAACAAGCAAAAGAAGAAGAATGGTTATTTAAAGATGACGAATTAACTGATGCTCCTTTAAAATTTTTAGCTTCCGAAATTACAAGAGAAAAATTATTTTTAAAACTAAATCAAGAATTACCTTATTCTGTTGACGTTGAAACAGAAAATTGGCAAGAATTTGATAATGGTGACATAAAAATTCAACAAGTTATTTATGTTTTAAAGGAAAATCAAAAATCTATTATTTTAGGAAAAAGAGGAAAACTTATTAAAGAAATTGGTACAGAAGCTAGAGAAGAATTACAAAAATTTTTAAATAGAAAAGTACATTTATTCTTATTTGTAAAATTGAAAGAGAATTGGATTCAAGAAAAATTTAGGGAATAAAATGAAAAAATTAATATTCTTATTTGTTGTATTTTTAATGACTACTGCGCTTAAACCCGTGCCTTATGAGTATTTTAGCAAAGAAATTGATCATGAAGTATATACTTTTGCAATTCCTAAGGGGTTTTGTGAATATAAAAGTCCAACAGAAGAAATTTTTGAATTTGTAAAATGCTATGAAATAGAATTAAAAAATGCTGGCGAAATTAGTTTCTTTAGCGAAATGATTTTAATCGGTTATGAAAAAGATGATGCAAAAGTTCAAAATATTACTGATGATTATTTGGCAAAAATTCAAAAAGAGACATATAATAATAAAACACAAGAAGAAAAAGATTCATATTTAATGCATAGGAGTTATAAAAATCATAATAAACAAAAATCTTTTATTAAAAATAATAAGTATATATTTTATAGAACAGGACTTGATGAGGATGGCAATAAATATATTTCATATGAGAGTAATTTATTTTTAAATAAAAGATATTTTATGATTAATTGGACTCAATTTTTAACAAAACGAGAAAAATTAATGAAAGAAAAGAAATTTATTGAATTTTTAAATAAAAATTATGAACTTAATGATAATAACAAAGATATTATTATAAATCACAATGAACAAAATATAACTATTAGTGTACCAAATTTCGATAATTATTCTAATTTTACAAATAAATCAATAGTTAATAATTCTGGTTTCGATGCAATTTTTGCAAATCTTTTAGACAATGATGAACAACATAGTATGAAAATTTTTAGAGTTTCTATTATTAATGAAAAAACAGATATAAATAAAACTTTTAAAGAAGTTGTAGAATATGATGGTAATATTGATTCCGAAATGTTGAATTATAAAGAAGATTATTTCATAAAGAATGTTAATGAAGAGCATAATATTGTTTATATGGCTTGTTTAAATATTAATGATCATCTATCGATTTTGATTACTATGGAAGCCTTGGATGTTGACGAAACCGAAATATTAAATGATTTGTATAAATACAAAAAACAATTATTAAAAGATAATAGAAATATCATGTAAGCGGTATGGAAGGTAATTTTAATAATCTTTTTAATTATAAAATATTATACTCAAAAAATAGAAGAAAAACAATTGGTTTTAAAATTATTAATGATACATTTGTTTTAACATCTCCTAAAAATATTTCACAAAATTTTTTATTATCTTTTATAGAAAAGAAAAAATTTTGGGTTATTGAAAGAATTAAAAAAAATAAAAATAAAAAATCCTTAATAAATAAAGATAGTATTTTATATTTAGGAAAAGATATTCCAATGAATATTGTAGAAAGTCCATTATTGGTTAATGGTGGTTATTGTGAAATTGTCAATGATAAATTTTGCGTAACCATATCAAAAGGTTATACTGACGATACATTAAATAAAATAATAAAAGATTGGTATAAAGAACAATGTTTTAATTTATTAAAAGAAAGAGTTGCATTATATGCAAAAAAATATAATCTAAATTATTCAAAAATTACAATTAAAGAACAAAAAACTGTATGGGGTACATGTAATCAAAATAATGATTTAACATTTAATTTAAAAATTATGATGTTTCAAAAAGACATTATTGACTATTTAGTTGTGCACGAATTATCACATACAGTTTATAAAAATCACTCCAATAAATATTGGAAATTTGTTGAATCAATATTACCTAATTATAAAGAATTAGACTATAAACTAAAAAATTATAAGTATTGATTGTTTTATAAAAATTAAGTTTTATATTGTTTAAAAAATTATTTGATATATGATGACCAATAGAATAACAAAATTTAATTTAAATACACATGATATCTGGAAAATGTTAGCACTATTGCTAATGTTTATAGATCATACTGGTTTGTATGTATTTAATAATGATCCAAATTTTAGATTGATAGGCCGTCTTTCATTTCCAATATTTGCTGTAATTTATGGTTATCATTTCAAAGGTAAGATAAATACAAAGCTATTATTATATGGTTTGCCAATAGTTATTGTAAATTATTATTTCAAAAATGAAATTTATTTTAATATTTTATATTCTTTTGTTGTAGGAGGTTTTATTCTAAAATTTTACAATTCCAATTTAGATAAAAAGTATGATAAAATCTTCTTTTTATTAATAATGATGATGTTTAGTATAATTATCAATCCAATTTTAGAATATGGACTTTTTGCTTTCTTCTTTATGCTATCTGCTAATACAAAAAATATCAAAGAAAAAGCTACATACTTTTCTATTACATTTTTCTTATATTATCTATTTCAAGTGGATTCATTTGTTGAAAATATTTTTTACGTAATATTTTTATTTGCAACATTATTTATTGAAGCATGGTTATTATTTAAATATAGTATTAAAGATATTAATGTTGGTAATAAATATTTAGAATTATTTATTAAAATTTTTGCTAGATATAGTCTTGAAATATATGTAATACAGGCTGTTTTATTTAGAATTTACTTTTTTTGTTTAAAATAATTTTTATCTTGCATTTAATGTAAATATAATTATTTTTTTAAAAAAATAATAAAAAAGTTATGATAAAAGTATCTTTGATTGCAAAAACGGACGAAATACCGTTAAATCTTGTAAGCCATGCTGCAAAAACATGTTATACTTCAAAAGTTCCTGAAATGGGAAAATTAATAGATGTTGAAAATAATTTATTTAAAACAGGACATCATACGACATTTCAACATAATTATTTTACATTTAACATAGATGGTTTGTCTATTTCATCAGCAACATTTGGTTTACATCTTACTCATGCTTTTTATAATACAGATCAAAGATCAGGTAGATTTTCTAAAATGTATTCCAACCCTGATTATGAAGAAATTAAAAACTATATTATAAAATATTGGGGTGATAAAAATATTGATGATGTTTTAAATTTTATTCAAAAAGGCATAACAATATATCAAGAAAATATTGAAAAAGCTACTGAAATAGCAGGAAATTTTATAAAAGAAGAAAGGCCATTTGCCAATGAAGA
Source organism: uncultured Rickettsiales bacterium (assembly GCA_944391075.1). Lineage (GTDB taxonomy): Bacteria > Pseudomonadota > Alphaproteobacteria > Rickettsiales > UBA1997 > CALXSC01. The sequence continues at coordinate 27,608 of CALXSG010000001.1, forward strand.
ATATATTGCATTAAATGCACCTAAAATAGCACAAGAACAGATGAGAATGTTTATATCAACAATTTCTCCAACAGGACTTGATTATACATTAAATTTATCAGCAATTGCTGCAATGTATAGGTCTGCTTGGAATCCAGAGCTTAGAGATATAATGAATCAAATAAAAGAATTAGTTTTAGCTACTTATCCTGATTTAACTTATGTTTTTGGTGAAGATAAAGAAAGAGAAGATAATTGGACACCACAAATGCATTTTGACAAAATAGGTGTTAAAACACAACCTACTTGTGAAGTATTAGATATAGATTTAGATGAAAATATCAATTTAAATCTTAATATGAAAGATAGTGTTGATTTAAGATATTTTACGCCGGAAAATATGAATAATAATATTTCAACCATAAAAACAAGAGTTGAATTATCAATTGCTACAATGGGACAAGATCAAAGACATAGAGCTATAAAGAGAAGTACGCCAGAACTAACAGGAAATTTTTATTTACCCCCTATTTTAGCTGAAATGGGTTTACAAGATGTTGCATTAGCATTCATGCAAGATTATACTAACCTTGCTAATAAAATTGATAAAACATTATTATTAGCAATAGCACCTTATGGAGTTATGGTAACATACAAAAAACTTAGTGATTTAAATGGTTTAATGCATGAACAAGAAAAAAGATTATGTTGGTCCGCACAAGAGGAAATTTATCATGCAAGTAAAGCATTATATGATTACTTAATTCAACATAATTATAAAGATTTAGCTGATAAGTTAACTCCTGCGTGTTATAAAAAAGGTTGTATTGAAGGAAGAAGATATTGCGGAAGAGATATTAAAAAAGTTAAAACAGACAAGAGTATACCTGAAAGAAAAATATAGCAAATAAACATTTGCTATATTTTACTTATCTTATTAACTATATTTTATAGTATAAATTATTTATTTTCTAAGGCATATCTTTTCATTTTCTCTATGGCCTTAGCTTCAATTTGCCTAGCTCTTTCACCTGAAATATTATATTTTTTACTAATTTCAGCTAAGGTTAATGGTTTATCTGTTAATCTTCTAAGTTTTATAATTTCTTTTTCTCTTTCATTTAATATATTTAAAGAATTCTCTAATATTTTGCTTTTCTTTTTATTTTCCCTTCTTTTATCAACTACCGAATCTTGTAAAGCTTGATTTGCTGGTATTAAATCAATAATTTCAGCATCATCATCTGTATTAGCTTTTGCATTTAAATAAAGATCGCCTTTTGTGGTTCTGCAATCCATCTCTACAACATCTTGTTTTGATACATTTAATAAATCAGAAATAGCTGCAATATCTTGATCGGTTAAATGTTTATTACTTTGTGATTTTAAAAGTTCGTTCTTAATTTTTTTAAGATTAAAAAATAATTTCTTTTGAATAGCATTTGTTCCAATTTTTACAATTGACCAAGTCTTTAAAATATATTCTTGTATGAATGCTTTAATCCACCACATAGAATATGTAGCTAATTTATAACCTTTTGTATAATCAAATGTTTTTACAGCTCTCATTAAACCAATATTTCCTTCGGAAATTAAGTCCATCATAGGAAGGCCATAATTTTTATATTGGCTAGCTATCTTTACAACCAATCTAAGGTGACTTGAAATAAGCATTTTAGCTGCATTAATGTTTCCGGCGTCTTTTTCTTTTGCATAGTATATTTCTTCTTCCTCTGTTAATACAGGAATTTTGTTTACTTCACTAATATATTGAAATAAGTTATTTCCAATACTAATAGGACTAATGTTTTGAGTATTCATATATACTAATGGTTGTTAATAATAATAAAAACACCAATAAAAATTATATAAAAAAAATATTAAATAGTCAAGTATTTTTTCTTGAAAATATTATTTATGTGTTTTAATATGTGTCTAGAATTAACAGGGAGACGTCCTAATGATGAAAAAAATAGTTGTAAAGGGAAAGGCTAAGTTAGTCGGCAATATTAAGGTGTCCGGTGCTAAAAATGCAGCCTTACCTATAATAATTTCTAGTCTATTGTGTAAAGATACACTTAAACTTAGAAATATTCCAAATCTTGTAGATATTACTACATTAATTCATTTGTTAAATCATCTTGGTGTAAAAGTCGCATTAGATGGCGATCAATCTAATAAAGATGAAGGAAAAGTTCTTGAATTTAATGCTAGTAAACTAAGTAGTTATGTTGCTCCTTATGAAATTGTATCTAAAATGAGAGCATCATTTATAGTTTTAGGACCTTTATTGGCACGTTTTGGAAAAGCTGAAGTTTCTTTACCTGGTGGTTGTGCTATTGGTTCTAGACCTGTTGACATACATTTGACAGCATTTGAACAAATGGGTGTTGATATTAAAATTGAAAATGGTTATGTCAAAGCAACTACAAAAGATGGAAAGTTGCATGGTGCCGAAATCACTTTAAGAAAGGCATCGGTTGGAGCTACTCAAAACATTATGATGGGTGCTTGTTTAGCAGAAGGAACCACAATAATCCATAATGCAGCAAAAGAGCCTGAAAATGTTGATTTAGCTAAATGTTTAACTGCTATGGGTGCTAAAATTAAAGGTGCAGGAACTGATACAATTGAAATCGAAGGTGTTGAAGAATTACATTCAGCAGATTTTAAAATTATGGGAGACAGAATTGAAGCAGCATCTTATATGATTGGTGCTATTATGACAGATGGTGATTTAACAATTACTGGTTTAGATTTTTATAATACTGTTGAAAATCTAATTGAAAAATTAGAGACAATAGGTGCTGATATTCAAAAAATAGATGATAAAACTATTAGAATAAAAAGAGGCAAAGAAAAACTAAAACCAATAGATGTTATTACCGATGTATATCCTGGTTTCTCTACTGATATGCAAGCACAAATAATGACTTTATTGGCTATGATTGATGGTGAATCAACTGTTGATGAAACTGTTTTTGAAAATAGATTTATGCATGTTCCTGAATTAAACAGAATGAATGCAAATATTACTATTTCCGGAAATAAAGCTATAATTAATGGTAAAGAAAATACATTTAAATGTGCACAAGTAATGGCTAGTGATTTAAGAGCTTCTGTATCATTAGTTTTAGCTGGTTTATGTGCTGATGGAGAAACAGAAGTTAGTAGAATTTATCATTTAGAAAGAGGTTATGAATTTTTAGCTGATAAATTAAATAATTGTGGTGCAAATATCAAAACCGTTTATGATTCAAAATAATAATAAAAATATATTATTAATTACGGAAGATAATACAATCATTGAATATATAAAAGAAATATTTGATGATTGTATTATTGATATCTATAATAAGAATTATGACAAAAAATTAAAATATAACGTTGTTATTGTTGATAATCTTAAAGAATACAAAAAAATAGAAAATACAATTATATCACAATCAATTATTAATATTTCTAATGAAAAAATTGATAATGATGATGTTATTAATATAAAGCAACCTTTTTATTTAAAAGATTTATTAAATAGTATTAAAAAAGCTTTATCTAATGATAAAATTTTAAAATTTAAAGACTTTAAAATTATTGATGGTATCATATATTATAATGATAATGAAGAAATACTTGGTAATAAAGAATTTGAAGTAATAAAATATTTATATAATAATAATTCATCAAATAAAGAAGATATTTTAAATTTTATATGGGGTTATTGTGAGGAATTAGAAACAAAAGTTTTTGAGAATACTATAAATAAAATTAGACAAAAGTTTAAAAGTGTTAGTATTGAAGACTTTATTATTGTAAATGATAAAGAATATTCTATTAACCCTATATATCTATAAAAATAATTATTATATTTTTTGTAAATATATGAAAATGATACTCAAAATCATATAATTTAATTATCATTTTTAGAAAAAAACTTGATTATTTATTATTAAAATTTACAATGATATTGTTTTAATAATAAATTATAAGAAAAATGCCAAACTTTAAGAAAAAGCCTATTGACGGAAATGAAGCAGTGGCAAGAATTGCTTATAAGATGAGTGATATGTTCGCAATATATCCTATCACACCTTCATCACCAATGGGCGAATTAGCAGATCAATTTTCTGCAAGTGGAGAATTAAATATTTTTGGGTTAAAACCTAGCGTTACTGAAATGCAAAGTGAAGCTGGTGCCGCAGGTGCTTTACATGGTGCTTTACAAACAGGTAGCTTAGCTTCTACATTTACATGTTCACAAGGACTTTTATTAATGATTCCTAACATGTATAAAATTGCCGGTGAAATGACACCTTGTGTTATTCACGTTGCTGCTAGAGCATTAGCTGCACAAGGCTTATCAATTTTTGGTGATCATCAAGATGTTATGGCTGTTAGACAAACTGGCTTTGCTATGTTATCTAGTGGTTCAGTTCAAGAAGCTCATGATAGTGCTTTAATTTCTCATTTATCAACTCTTGATTCAAAAGTTCCATTTATTAATTTTTTTGATGGTTTTAGAACATCACACGAAATCAATAAAATTGAATTAATTGATGACGAAACCATTAAATCAATGCTCAATGAAGATGCAATTTTAGAATGCAGAAATAGAGCTTTAAAACCTGATGACCCAGTTATGAGAGGTACAGCTCAAAACCCTGATGTATATTTCCAAGGTAGAGAATCAACAAATAAATATTATAATAATGTACCTTCAATAGTTCAAGCTAAATTTGATGAATTTGCAAAATTAACAGGAAGACAATATCATTTATTTGACTACTATGGTCCAGCTGATGCTGAAAACATTATAGTTATGATGGGTTCAGGTGTTCAAGCTGTTAAAGAAACTATGGAAGTATTAAACAAAAATGGTGAAAAGGTTGGTGTATTACAAGTTAGATTATTTAGACCTTTCTCAGCTAAACATTTAGTTAATGCTTTACCAAAAACAGTTAAGAAAATTGCTGTTCTTGATAGAACAAAAGAACCAGGAAGTGAAGGCGAACCATTATTCTTAGATGTTATTGCAGGATTAAAGGAAGAAGGAAAAGAAAATATTGAAGTAATTAAAGGTAGATATGGACTTTCTTCAAAAGAATTTACACCTGCAATGGCAAAAGCTGTTTATGATAATTTAAAATCATCAACACCTAAAAAAGAATTTACAGTTGGTATTAAAGATGATTTAACAAATTTAAGTTTAGACTATTCTAGTGATTTCAATATTTCATTACCGGATGTTAAAGAATCAATTTTCTTCGGTTTAGGTAGTGATGGTACAGTTGGTGCTAACAAAAACACAATTAAAATCATTACAGATAGGGATGAATACTACGGACAAGCTTATTTCGTTTATGATTCTAAAAAATCAGGTTCTGTTACAGAATCACATTTAAGATTTGGTCCTAAACCAATTAATTCAACATATTTAGTTCAAAAAGCTGACTTTATTGGTTGCCATCAATTCCCATTCTTATTCAAACTTGATATTTTAGGAAGAATTAAAGATGGTGGTACATTACTTTTAAATACCCACTATTCAAAAGATGAAGTATGGGATCAATTACCAAAAGTAGTTCAACAAATCATAATTGATAAAAAGGTTAAATTCTACATAATAGATGCTTATAAAGTTGCTGACGAAGCTCATATGGGTACTAGAATTAACACAATTATGCAAACTTGTTATTTTAAACTTGCTAATGTTATTCCTTTTGAAGAAGCAGTTGCTGATATTAAAAATGCAATTGTTAAAACATATAGCAAAAAAGGACAAGAAATTGTTGATAATAATATTAAAGCTGTTGATGGTTCTATTGCAAACTTATTTGAAGTTAATTATCCAAAAACTGTTTCAAGTAAAATTGAAATGGAAGAAAAAGTTGGAAAAGATGCTCCTAAATTTATTCAAGAATTTACAGCTAAATTAATAGCAGGAAAAGGCGAAGAAATCACAACTTCACAAATGCCATTTGATGGAACTTTCCCAACAGATACTACAAAATATGAAAAAAGAGATGTTGCTGATAAAATTTCAGTATGGGATGAAAGCAAATGTATTCAATGTGGTCAATGTGTATTTGCTTGTCCACACTCTTGTTTAGAGTCAAAAGTATTTACAGCAGATCAATTAAAAAATGCTCCTTCTTGCTTTAAAGCAATTCCAGTTGTTGGAGATAAAACAGGGGAACAAAAATTTAAAATTCAAATATCGCCAGAAGATTGCACTGGTTGTTCAATTTGTGTTTTAGCTTGCCCTGTTGGTGCTTTATCAATGAAACCAAAACAAGAAGTAATTAAAGAAGAAAAAGAATGTTTGGAATTCTTTAACACTCTTGAAGGAAAAGAAGTTGAAGATCCTAAGACAATTAAAGATTTACAATTTAAAGATTCTTTATTCAAATATTCTGGTGCTTGTGCTGGTTGTGGTGAAACTCCACATTTATCACTATTGACAAAATTAGTTGGTGATAGAGCTGTTATTGCCAATGCAACAGGTTGTTCTTCTATTTATGGTGGAAACTTACCTACAACACCTTATGGAAAGAATAAAGAAGGTAGAGGTCCAGCTTGGTCTAACTCTTTATTTGAAGATGCAGCAGAATTTGGACTTGGTTTCAAATTAAGTCAAGAGACTCAATTAGTTGAAGCTAGTGATTTAATGGAAAAATTAAAAGATGTACTTGGTGCTGATTTAGTTAAAGCTATAATGGATAATTATGGAAATAACACTGATGCCGGAGTTAAAACTCAAATAGCTAACTTAAAGAAAGCAAAAGAAATTTTAGCTAAAAACAATTCATTCGAAGCTAAACATTTAGCATCTATTATTGATGTAATGCTTGAAAGAAGTGTATGGATAGTAGGTGGTGATGGTTGGGCTTATGATATTGGCTTTGGTGGTTTAGATCATGTACTTGCTAGTGGAAAGAAAATTAGAGTATTAGTAATGGATACAGAAGTTTATTCTAACACTGGTGGTCAAGCTTCAAAAGCTACTAATTTAGGTGCAAGTGCTAAGTTTGCTGTAAATGGTAAAAATACATTTAAGAAAGACTTAGGTGCAATTATGATGAGTTATGGCAATGTTTATGTTGCACAAGTTGCAATTAGAGCTAACCCAAATCAAGCTTTAAAAGCTTTCAAAGAAGCAGAAGCTTACGATGGTCCTTCTTTAATCATTGGTTATAGCTCTTGTATCGCTCATGGTGTTGCCCTTGAAAAGAGCTTTACACAACAAAAGAATTGTGTGGATTCTGGTATGTGGATGCTTTATAGATACAACCCAAGTTTAATTGCAGAAGGTAAAAATCCTTTACAAATAGATAGTAAAGAACCTAAATTAGACTTATTAGAGACATATTTATATGGCGAAACTAGATATAGCAATATTAAAAAAGCTAATCCAGAACATGCAGCAGATATCGTTGAAATGTTAAAAGATCACATTACAAGACGATGGAAAAAATATAAATTGTTAGCTGATAATAATTTATAATATTGACAAATAGAAGGAATAATTTTTCCTTCTATTTTTTTATACATAAAAAGTAAAATTATGAAAAAATATATACATAGTTTTTTAGTGGCAAGATTTCAACCATTTCATAACGGACATAAATCATTAATTGATAAAATGTTAAATGAATCAAAATATGCTACGATTATAGTTGGTTCAGCACAAGATAGTAGGAGTAGTAAAAATATTTTTAATGCAGAAGAAAGAATGTATATGCTTAAAAATGTTTATGGCGAAAAAGAGAATATGAATATTTTTTCTCTCAGTGATATTCCTAGCAATGATGAATGGTATGGCTATGTTATGCAAAATCTTGCAGAAAAAAGCAAAAAATTTGGGAAGGTGGAAGCTTTTTATTGTGGTGGTATAGATGAAGGCAAATGGTTTGATAAAGGAGAATTAAAGATCGAAATACTTGATAGAAATACACAAATTGGCAATTTAAAAATATCAGGCACAGAAATTAGAAATATGATTAAAAATAATGATAATTTATGGAAAAATTATGTACCACAACAAAATATAAATTTTATAGAAAATTATATTAAAAAGAATAAAAACAATTGATATAAAATAATTGATATTTTTATAGCTTTTTATTATTATATATCAATAAAAAGTACTTGACTTTTTTTGAGTGAATAGTATTATTTCCTTAGTTTAAAGTTATAATATTAAAGCATGGATAAGAAATTTACAATAGAAGCTAAACATTTGAAAAATATAGTACTATTCAATCCAGAAGTTGGACATGATGATTTATCAAATGCAGAAAGCAGTATTTTTATTAAAGTTGCAAATGGAACTTTAAAGTTTGAAATTTTATCATTTAGATATTTATTAACTGGTATTGAAGAAGTAAAAGCTAGTGAAGATATTGAAATGATATTGCCATTAAAAAGATTACAAGATATTGTTAAAAGCTTTTCTGATAATACAAAAATTACTTTCAAAGAAGATAATGAAAAAACTGTTAGTGTTGAAGTTGATGGTATTAAATTTAAAATCAAAACCTGTGAACAAGAAGGTAGAAATCAAATAGATACTGATAAAGGTGAAGAATACAAAATTAGCAAAGAAGAAATGCTTGAAGGCATTAAAAAGGTTAGAATTGCTATGGGTGATGATGAAGTTAGATACTATTTAAATGGTATTAATATTGAAATTTATAAAAATAAAGATGGTGTTTGCTATCCTTTTATGGTTGCTACAAATGGACATATTCTTGCTACCTCTGGTACTAAAAATGAAAATGATGAGTTATTACAAAAAGCTATAATGCCTAAAAAAGTAATTCCTGAAATCATTAAAATTCTTGAGAAAGCAGAAGAAAAAGAAGTTGCTGTTTCATTTAGTAAAAGTAAAATGGATTTAAAAACAAAAAATTTAGAAATTTTACTTAAATTAATTGAAGGCGATTTCCCTGATTATAATAAAGTTATTCCATATAATAATAGCAAAGAAGTTATTATTAATAATGATTCTTTAAAAGATTTACTTGGTAAAGTTTCTGTCGTTTCTAATGATAAAACAAAAAATGTAAAAATGTCTATTTCTGCAAATAATGTTGACTTAGAAATCATTAGTTCTGATGGAAGTATGGCTAATGGTAATATAGCTATTGATTATTCAGGAGATAATTTAGAAATAATATTAAATGCAAAATATTTAATTGACATATTAAGCCAAATTACAGAAAAAAATGTTGTATTTAAGTTAGAAGACGGCATTTCTCCTCTCTTAATTAAACAAGAAAGTGGCGATTCTTTATTATTTGTTTTAATGCCAATTAGATTATAAAAATAACAATTTTATTGATTTATTTTTTTTATAGCTTAAATATATAATAATATTTAAGCTATTTTTTATTATGAAAATTGATAAAAATAAAATTGTAGTTATTTCAGGACCAACAGCTAGTGGAAAAACTGCTTATTCTATTGATCTAGCAAAAGAAAATAATGGTATTGTTATAAATGCCGATTCTATACAAATATATAAAGGTTTACCAATTTTATCAAGTCAACCAACAGAAGAAGAAAAAGATAGCATAGAGCATTTATTATTTTCTTATTTAGAGCCCGAAGATAATTGCAATGTTGGTAGATGGCTAAAATTAGCTAAGGAAAAAATAGATTATTGTTTAAATATTGGCAAAACACCAATTGTTGTTGGTGGTACAGGTATGTATATATCAAAACTTATAAATGGTATTTCGCAAATACCAGAAATTCCAGAAAATATTAGAAATGAAGTTATAAATTTATATAATGAAATCGGCTATGAAGAATTTTATAAATTAGCTTCTCGAATAGATAAAAATTATACTAGTAAACTAAATTTAAATGATAAACAAAGATTAATGAGAATTCTAGAAGTTTATAAAACAACAGGAAAAAGTATTCAATATTTTTTAGATAAAGGAAATATTAAATTATATGATGACAATATGTTTTTTCATATAAATATCAAGCCTGATAGAGAAAAACTTTATAACAAATGTGAATTAAGATTTAAAAAATTTGTAGAAGAAAATGCTATAAAAGAGATTGAGACTTTTGCAAAAAATAAGCCTGAAATTATTGCTAATTTGTCAAAATATACAATATCAAGTACAATTGGTTTTAAAGAAGGTTTAGATTTTTTAAATAGCAAAATAACAATGGAAGAATTTATAAATAAATCAATTCAAAATACAAAAAGATATGCTAAAAGACAATATACTTGGTTTAATAATCAATTTGATAATTTTGATTTAATTATAGAATAAAACTAGAATTTATTATAAATTATAATAATTGAATTTATATAATATTATCACTTTATTGTAATTTAATTAATTCCTTAGTTATTTTTGATTATATATATTTATTAGTATTTAAATTTTTATAACTATTTAACACATTGTACAGAACCAGTATATTGCCACTCAGCAACATTATTAATTACCACACATTTAGCTGTTCTAGTTCCAACTGTGGTTGTAGGACTATCACAGACTACTTTCTCTATCGTTCCATGACATACTGCATTACTGTGTGTATTGTTGCATGATGTAGAATATTCTTTCTCCCATCTTGCACCTTCTAATTTCTCTAAATTATTCATACTGCAAGTAATAGGTTCAAAACCGCCTACAATATTCCATTCTCCACGCTCATTACAATAAGCATATGTTTCCATATTATTTTTGTAATTTGTCTTAGGTAATAAAGCAACACGTGAACCAATTGCAAATTTACTTTTATCATCATTATATTTTTTATTATTTTCAAAAACAATATCAGAGAAAGAGTTATCTTGAGGTATAAATGTTAAATCAGTAACTGATAATGTTTCTTGTCTTGGAAGACAACTTCCTAATTGATTACACTTTGAAACTAAAGCATTAAAGCTACAAGATCTTGGTTCACATCTTCCCGTAGATTCCCATATTAAATCATTAGTATTCTCATCATAAACACATGTATATTTTACTGTACTAGTATCTTCACAATCTATACATTCAAAAAGATTAGGGCAAAATCTATTTACTGAATATCCCTTGTATGATCTATTATTTAAAGTAATTTCACCAGAATAACCAGAATTTTTTGGATAATAAAGTTCTCTACTACTATCTATATTAATAATTTCTACATTTCCAATTTTTTTATTATATGATGGACACACTTTTAATATGCAGGAATTATTTAAGGAATTAGAATCCCATTGTTGAGTTTGTATTATACAATTTTTACTAATTGTTCCACCTTCTTCATAATATCTTTTGTCACATTCACTTGTAACTCTTACTGAATTTGTATTATTAAAAATGTCTTCAGACAAAATTGATGAACTATTTAAAGAACCAACTATTTCTCTTTTTGCAACAGCTGATGAATACTGTGATAAATCAGCATTATAAACATTTAATGAAGGGCATGCATTATATAGTCTACAAGGATTATGTACAGGTCCCCATGTTCCGTCAGGTAAGCATTCTCTATAAGGTCGTCCAGCAATCTTAATTGTAGTACCTGGTATTACATCATTTTTAGAACCATTGGATATAAATGTTATATTTTGATTACTATTAACCAATTGACCATTTGCATTATATACTTGCATATTTGTTTTAATTGTTGAATCGCATTCACCAATTGCATACTGACCAGCTAGTGTTCTTCCCCAACGAGCACCACCAGTATAAATATCACCAACTTTAGTATTAGCATCTATTTCCTTATAATAATCATTTCTAAGATGCGGAGTTTTATATAAACCTAATACTGTAACCTTTAAATTATTACCACTTCCTTCATATGTAAAATTAGTTCTAAATGGATCTAGTGGTTCACAAGCTTTTTCGCATTCATTTTCTATTGCACCCCATACACCATATTTATTACATCTTCTGGTTGGATGTTGTATTAGTGTAGTATTTTCAAAAAATTTCTTTAATTCTGGTTTAATTATACTGGAAATTGAAATATTTGTTGCTGAAAATAAATTGTTATATTGCTTTTCAAAAGAAGAATATGAAATCTTTTGATTATCCATATTTGTGAAAGAATTTTGTAAGAAAATAGCATTATGAGGATAAAAATGTTTAGACGCATCACAAGACCCTATAACATTTCTAATATCATTATCAGAAAGAGGTCCCGGTGTTTCTTGCCATGTAGCACCACCAGTATGTCTCCAAACGGTATATACATTAATAGTATCTTCATTAGCAAAATAACCAACATTATAATCATCATCTAAGCCTAAAAATCTAGAGAATGGAGAGGTTGGATCTGCTTCATTACCTGCTAAATTAACTTCTGTATTATGTTCATCATATAAAAATAATGGTACGTCATTAGCAGATATTGCTTTACAGAAAGATCTCTCACAATATTTTTTTGAATAATCAACACTAACTCCATATGTATTTGTTTCAATATTTGGATAAAGCATATTTTTATATGTATCTATTTTTACATAACCATCACTATCTAAATCATGGAATGGAGCAGAATTTAAATTATATAAATTAATTTTATATTTTGTATAAATATCATCAACAGGCATCCATTGACCAACTTGATTACAATATCTAACAGGTAAATGATCTTTTGCATTATAATTTAAATTAATAATCATATCACTTGCACTAATGTAATCTTGATTTTCAAGTAACATATTTTTTACAAATTTATCAAAATATAACACTCCATCAGAAGCTGAATTATCAATTTTAACCGGATAATATTTATTAATTATTTTTGAGAAACCAGCAGGAACATAGCCATATATACAGCTTTCAGCTGTTCTTTGCTCTATATCATCACCATGACCATTTTCAATACCATTATTTAAAGGTATTCCATCGATACTGTATGTGCCTTTTTTATATTCAGCCCAATTAGCGTAACCGTGCGATAAACCTTTTTTATTTGCATTGGTTGAATTTATTTCATTGGTATTTAATGTATATTTTTCTTCACTTTTTACATAATTACTATCGTTTTCATTTACTGCAGGACAGGAATATCTTTCGCAATTTGTATTATTAGCCAATATGAAATTAGCATTTAGTGTACATGTTGCTAATGGATTAATTGTATCATATGTACCATCATTTGATAATACTGTTTTATTTTTCCAAAAACCTTTACATTCACCTTCTGTAGCATATATTTCTACATAACCATCTTGACAACTATCAGAAGTTTCATCGAGAATATAATAATGTCCAGTATTTGGATTGTGACAATATAAACTTTCTATATTAAAACTATCTTCTATATAAGGTCTCGACATATCAAATTCTGCATGTCCCATACTATCATTCTTGATTTTATCCTCTTTTGTTTCGTTTGTTCTCCAAATATTACTTTTATATTTTTCTTGAATTACACTTAATTTTTCACCAATTCCACCATCACTATAATTTTTGTTTGAGTCATAATATTTTATTGGTTGGCAAATAGGTATAGTAGTTGCTTCTGCACATAAACCCAATTCTGTTGGTGTAGCCTTTCTAATTTCTTTTCCAGTTGTAACAATGGTAGTGTCTGCAGCATATTCACAGCTACAAACTGTATTAATTTGATTTCCATCCTTTAACAATATTTTATAGCCGTTAGTTCCTGGTAAATAACATTCTTCAGGTAAATTGGTACAACTATTTGTTGCGCCATCAACATCAGAACATTCACAACTATTTTTTTTAACACAAACATTTCCATATGCGCAATTGCATTCAGCAGTACCATTTAAACAAATACAATTTGGATCATTATTGTCGGTACAATAAGTATAATAATGTGTTCTTCTGCAATTTGGGTTTTTTTTGCTTTCTGTATTTAGAATACACTTTCCTAATGTAGTGCCAGTGGACTTTATGGCTATAACATTAGGGAAATATGTATCAAAACCACTTACAATACATAAATTATTCTCTGCACCAATCGTATTATAATTAACAGGTATATTATTTTCCACATTATATATTACATGACCAGCCTTAACTTCTTGATTATAGGTATTTATAATATTTTTTAATTCATTACTACAGTTATTATTTATTAAACACATTCTTATTTTTACATAATTACTATGATATATATGAGCAATATTAGCCCGCTTTTGGTTTCCTATATTATATATTTTATCACCATTATATCCACGTATTGTTTTTAATGAATAAATACCAGATGTTATATTATCACAGTACGTCTTTACAGTATTTTCACATCTTGATACTTTATTTGTTAGCTGTGTTATATTAGCGGTTATTGCATTATATTCTGTCAACGCTTCTGGCGATTCATCTTTATTAATTGTTTCTAATTTTCTCTTCTCTATTATTAGTTGTTTCTTATAATTTATACAATCATAATGTAATTCACTACAATAGCTAGCTTCAACTGTAATAGGATAAGTATGTGCCTCAGCTTTTGAATTTGGTGGTAACTTTAATTTTTCCTCTTTATCTGTTGGTGCATTACTTGAAACATTTTTAAATTGAATAGAATTACTACCATTTAAATTAATATTTTTTGTTTTATCTATTTTATCATTATCAATAAAATATACATTTAAATAAGGTTTAAAACTATTTGTATCTTTACCCATAGAAATTAATATTGAATTTAAATCAGGTTTTTTCCTTTTTATACACATAATTACAGATTCTACAGGATTTTTGTTTGCATCAAAACCTAATGGTCTAATTAAACAAACTTTAGGTACTATTTCACTGCCTTTTTCTGTTGTTTTTCTAAGGATATATTCTATCTCATATTTTTTCTGGCTATCAGATATAGTTCTGCTTATTTCTGTTTTATCAAAAGGTATTGTATTTGTATCTTGCACATATTCAAAAATTACTGTCATTGTTGGTTTAAAAAAATCTACTTCTAAGCTTTGGTCTTCCTGTGTGTCTGTAAGTGTTTTATTTATTAAATTATTTGTTGTTGTATCATAAACATAAGCGGAATAAATTTTTAATAATGGCAAAAATAAATTTTGTGAATTTAATGTAGTAGCATATTTGTAAAATTTATTAGGTGAGGCAGCTAAAGGTAAAGGTATTCCCTGAGATTCTTTAAAGAAATTCCCTTGCGCATCATAATATCCTCTACAATTTTGTAAATAACCAACTCTACAATTTGGATTGTTAATTTTTTGACCATCTTCATTTATTACATATTGTGGTTGATTATTTCCGATATATTGAACAATATCCCATACAATCCATTTATCATTTGAGGCATATTTAGAGCCTATAGACATTTCTGTACAAATTGGATTTTTTATAGCATCATTTTCCCCACATTGAAAAATATTATGTAATTCTTCACCAAATACATCTTCATCTGTTATATATTCATAATTAGTATTTATTCCGTCTTGATTTTCATCTACCCAATTTTTTAAGTTATTATCGTCTAATAAATTTTCTCCAACAAGTTTACCTTTGTACTCAGTAATTGAATAATTTTGATTATTAAATATATCGCCACTGGAATTTAAAGTTATTTTACTCTCAGATAAAACGCTTTTCATAAAATCAGTATCACCACCACTAGATTTTGAAGCATCTACAAATACATACAATTTACCATTAATTTTATTTATTCTAAATCTTACCTTATTATTTTTTCCATTTTCTGTTACCACTTTATAACAAGTTAACTTTTTATTAGGATCGGTTTCTGCATTATTCATGTCAGCTTCTACTGCATCCATTGTGCAGTCTGGACCTTCTCTATTCCATTTTAAAGTAACGCATTTATCAATGCCACACACTTGTTTCATTGTATTGCAATCATTATCAGCACAGGTAATAACGCATTCTCTAGCACCACAAAGCTTTGTATCTTTATAATACGATGATACTCTTAGACATACTTCAACTTCAACTGATTCAATTTCTGCTTTATTAGTTGACCAATTAAAAATAGGAGTTCCTTTTATATAATAACCATCTGTTCTTGGTGTTAAATTGGTATGATCTACCTCAATATTGCATAAAGCACTTCTACCAGAATTATCTTGAACACTATGACTAAGATTATTTGCATTTTCACATATTGGTATAGAAAGAGCATTTGAGTATAAAGTTATAAAATCTTGAGCATTATTATTTCTACTAAAATAATAATCTCCTTCATTCCACCAAAATAAATCATGGACTCTATTAGAATGAGCTTGTCTAAATCCATATGTTTTAAAATCATTAACATTAGCAAAACATATATTATCTCTATTTGATGTATATATTCCATTCTTTATATAATTAAAATAATCTTTTAAATAACTACTATTATTTGTATTATCAAATTTTAAATCAATGTATTTTGTATGAAAAAGACCTGCAGTATTTCTAGTTGCTTGTAATATTTGTCCGGGTTTGGCTGGTAATGGTTTAACTGGTACACCGCGCATTAATCTCTTGATTACAGTAACCAACATTAAATCTGTGTCAACATTATTACTTGATAAATTATATATACCATAGTAGTCCTGTAAATCATACCGTGTAGAATAAATTGTATTTGCTAAATTATTACCATTAGAAATTGAATCTCTTTTTATTGCCAATATTTCCGTTGATGTTTGTGACGGAAATGGCCTATAAAAATATGATAAAAAATTATCGGGTTCATCATTATTTGTCGCATCCTGGTTTATTGCACCACATAAAGGATTTAAATTATTTTGTAATAAAGCACAATCCACTGTTTGTTGGCAAAAACCAGCTACACATCTCTGAGGATTTACTAAATAATTTTTTACAATATTATTTATTGTAGCATTATTCCCTATTGTTGTATTTTCAAAATTTTTATCAATTCCCGTATATGTATCGCACATACTATTTAGTACTGTATTACATTCTAGTTGATTGCTACGTCTATAATTTTGACAATATATAGAACTACATGTAGATGTTAATACTGAATAATTATTACTACTATTTGATGATACAAATAGTTTTTCTATATATTTTTGTTGATAATTTTCACTTCTTATTATTTTATTATTATCATTCGTATCTCTATAACCAAAAAGCCAGAAATTTGTATAACATGTTAAGCTGTCACTAGATGACGGAGGGCATTGGTGTATCATGCATTGAAAAAGATCATTGCCTGCTCGATCTTTTAAGCCACGAATATTTGGAATTAAATAATCAAGATCTTGTTCAGCAAATTCATGACAATACGTATATTCATCTGTAATTATACCTACACTCATAGAATTTCCTAATGAATTTCTAACAGATTTATTCTTATATTTGTAGGGATTGCAAAAATTATATTTTATATTATCGATTCCATATGTTTGTAAGTATATAGTTTCCAATTCTTCATTTGTCAAGTCAAGACAACTTTTTTTATAACAATTTACAACTGGATTACCATTACTATCATAGCCTGGTGTTGGAAAATATAATTTTCTATCACCATTTTCATCGATATATGTATCGGAACAATATCTTACTTTAAGACAAGTTGGGTACAAGCCATTAAACGCTTCTGGTAAATTATCTGATGGATAAGTAACCCAAGCTGCTCCAACCGTAGATTCACCTATATCACCACAATATGGCAAATATATTATATTATCAACATGTTCTTCTGGTAAAAAATTTTGAGTTAGTATATACCTTGTTTGATCTCCATAAGTTGTTGGAGACTTTCCATAAGAAAAATAAGGTATAAAGAACAAAAACAAAGTTATTATTGCTAACTTCTCACGAAATAAAATAAAAACTTTATTTTTTATCATTTATACCTCAAAATAATTAAAAAGAATTTCTATTCTTCTACAACTGGAATTGTTTTCCAAGCAATAGGTTTTCCATTGGCATCCATTATGATATTGTTGGTTTTAGCATATTTAGCGGCCATATAAATACCGTCGCCAGCATATAAACCAACATATTTAATTGGTTCAACTTCCTTTCCATCATACATTTTCTTGCCACCAGATGCACCTTTATTTTTAGGGTTATTTTTTGTAGCCATTTCTTTCCTTATATTAATAATATTAAAAATATAAGAAAATTATATATCTTAAATTTATTTTTTCAAGAAAAATTAACATTTATTATAGACTTATAAAAAAAATATTTTATATTCATAAAAATATTTAGTTTATTTATGTCAATTTCAATTTATATTCATTACCCATTTTGCAAGTCTAAATGTCCTTATTGTGATTTTAATTCTTATTGTAATTTAAAAATTGATGAAGAAGACTTAATAAAGTCATATCTTAATGAAATTGAATACTATAAAGATATTATTAAAGATAAAATAATTAACACAATATATTTTGGTGGTGGCACCCCATCACTTATGAGCGAAAAACTTTTAAGTAATATAATGAATAAAATTAATTCATTATACAAAATTAATCAAAATTGTGAAATAAGTTTAGAAAGCAACCCAAATAGCATCAATTATGAAAAATTAAAAAGTTTTAAAGATATTGGTATAAATAGATTATCAATAGGAGTGCAGTCATTAATTGATGAAGATTTAAAATTTTTAGGAAGAATACATAATAAAAATGAAGCAATAGAAGCAATAAATAATGCACAAAAAATTTTTAACGATAAATATTCAATAGACTTAATTTATGGAAGACCTAATCAAAATTTAAATGAATGGAAAGAAGAATTAAATGAAGCGATAAAATTATCACCATTTCATATTTCTTTATATCAACTTATAATAGAAAAAGGAACTCCTTTTTATAGAAATAAAATTCAAACACCAAATGAAGATATAGCTACAAAGCTTTATGAAAAAACAAACAATATACTTGAAAAAAACAATATATTTCAATATGAGATTTCTAATTATGCTAAAAATGGTTATGAATGTAAACATAATTTAGTTTATTGGAATAATGGTGAATGGATTGGTATAGGTGCAGGAGCACATGGACGAATAAATATTAATCAAAAAAGATATAGTATTCAAAATTTAAAAAAACCATTAAATTGGCTTGATAAGACATTAAAAAATAAAAATGGTATTAGTATTAAAAAATTATTATCAAAACAAGAAATTATAGAGGAATATTTAATAATGGGACTAAGAATCAAAGATGGTATTAAAATAAAAAATTTACAAAAAAATATAGATTGTAATAGTTTTTATGACATTTTAGATAAAAGCAATATAGAATTTCTTGTTAAATTAAATTTAATTAATGCTAATGATAAAAATATTAAATTAACAAAAAATGGCTTTCTATTGCTTAATTCTATAATAGAAAAGTTAGCTCCTAATAATTAATTTAATTAATTTTCAGCGGAAATAATAAATACTAATGATAATACCGAAAATATATAAGCTTGAATTATACTACTTATAAAGGTAAGTATACTTAAAAATATTGGAAAACCAAGAGCTAAAAAAGCTATTTGAGAAACAACAGCTGTAATAATCATGCCACTCATCATATTTCCATATAACCTAATTGCTAATGCACAATTACTAGAAATATCACTAATTATATTCATAACAAGCATAACTGGTGTTGGTTTTAAATATTTTTTTAAATAACCTAAAACACCAACTTGTCTAATACCATATATAAGTCCCAAAGAAACTGTGACAATTACAATAGCAATATTTGTTGATAATGAAGCTGTTGGCGAATAAAAATAAGGAATTAATTGTAATAAATTTGCACCCAATATAAATAAAAACATAGTTGCAATAAAAGGAAATACAAAATTTATATCAACTTTTCCCATCTTTTCAACTTGATCTTTTATACCATAAATCAGTATTTCAAAAAAGTTTTGTAATTTACCAATATTTTTTTCATGAGTTAAAGCTAATCTTAAAATTATTGCAACTGTAATAACAAAAGCCATCAATATCCAAGTGAATAGAATTGTATTATTTATCTTGAAAAAGCCATTTTGCCATACAATTATTTGATCTGGTGTAATATTCATTTTTTTGTCCTTTGAATTTTTGCTAAAATTATAAAAAATACTTTCGCAACAGTAAAACCAATCAGCATTAAAATAGCATTTTGCCACTTTTTATCTAAAAATACATATACTATTGTTGCAATAATGAATAATCTAATGAGTAAACTTGATATAGCAACTGCTACACTTTTTTTCTCCAATATTTTTTTAATAGTCCACTTTAATGCTAAAGAATTTAATATTCCAATCATTAAACCAATAAAAATTAAAAAAATACTATACATTAAAAAATATTATAAATAAAAATCTACCGACATTTTAAAACATTGTTAGCTAATAGTCAAGATAAAATATTATTATTGACAAACTAAGTATTGTAAAATAAAATATTATATTATGCAAGAAATACAATATTATGACTAAAATAGTTTTTTGGGATTATGATGGAACCCTTGTAGATACAGAGACTGCTTATAAAAATTCATTAATTTATTTTTTAAATGAAAAAAATTTAGCTTTAAAACCACTTGACGATAATTTTTTTTATAAGTTTATTTCTGGAAATCATCCAGAAGGTTTTTTAAACGAAATGGAAAAACAAGGTTATATAGCTAATGCAAATGATATTAGTTCTGATGATATTAGAATATATTATGATAAATATTTTGCTAGTCTAAAAAAAGGTGATGTTAAAGTTATAGATAATGTTGACAATATTATTGGAGAAATTGCAAAACAAAAAGATATTTTTATGTGTATTACAACTTCTTCTTACCCAAAAGGTTTTGAAATCAAAAATAGTAAAGTGAATAGTCCTATTTTAGATTCTATTTTTAAATTAGATAACAATATTTACTTATGCGGAGCTATAAGTGATTGTAAATTTAAACCTAGTCCTGATATATATTTTTATGCATTTAATAATATAATAAAAAGAAATAATTTACAACCAATGGAAAATGATACATTATTTATTGTAGAAGATTCAAAAACTGGTTGCATAGCAAGTAATAATTTTAAAAATACTATTGATAGCAAAATTAATGTTAAAATAATTGGTTATACAGCCGGCATGCAATATGAACCATATAAACAAGAATATATTAATAAACTAATTGATGCAGGTACTGATTTAATAGCGAATACATCAAAAGATTTATTAAAATTTATAATTAATCAATAGTTTAACAGAATGTAAATTATCTTTAAAATAATTGTGAATTTTAATTCTTTGTATGTCATATTCAAAATTTATTCTCCATTTAGGGGCTAATTCATAACTTACACCAGCACCATATAATAACATAAAATCTAATTTATCTTTTGTGTTATTTATGTTGTTGAAATTATATTTTGTAAAAGAAGCACCGATATTTCCATAAACAGCTAATTTATATGTAATATTATAGCCGATATTATAACTTGCGCCATATCTATATTTTACATTAAGATAATTATTATTAAAATTATTTTCTATATTTAAAAAATCATAAAATATTTCCGTACCTAAAATAAATCTATTAGAATTCCATAAAATTTTATAAGAAAAATTAAAATTTAAATTATTTTCTAATTCTTTAACTTTTGATTGTCCTATTCCTAAACCAATAGAACTACCTAATGTTAAAGCATAAGTATTTTGTGTAATAAAAAACAAAAATATAAGATTTAATGACTTTTTCATTAAGTTTCTTATTAAAGTTTACTTATCTTTAAAATATCTTGAAAAAATATATTGTCAATTGTATATTCTTTTTAATACATAATCAAAAACAATATGATAAATAAAAAGATATTTTTTATATGTTTACTTTTTGTAAATAATTTATTTGCTACTGTTAGAATTGCTGTGCCATATGATTTAGAGACTACTGAATTAAATAAAGAACAAAGAGATAAACTTCAAAATATTAAGAATCAAGAATCTATTAGCATGCCTGAACAATATAAAGGCCCATTAAAATATACAGAAGGTGAAGAAGAAGTTAAATTAAGAGATGTTGCCCTATCTTTAGGTATTGGGGGTAGATATACATTTATAAATGATATAGAATTAACATCAAATTTAGATTTAACAGGTAGTGCTACTTATTTTAACAAAATTAATAAGTGGAAAATGAAAAATAATTTTAATTTTTTTGCTTCAGCTGGTTTATATTGGAGAAATGGTTTTAGAATTGAATTAGAATATTCAGAAATGACTATTGATACAGCAAATTATGGAGAAGATTTTGCAAGATATAATAGTGGTTTAGGTGCTGGTATTATTTTTAATCAATATTTACAACATGCAGCTATAATATCAAACTATGATGGCATAACTAGACTATCTAATAATATGTTACCAGTAGCCGAATTGTCATTAAAAACATATATGTTAAATTTTATATTTGAAAAAACAAAAGTTAATTCTAAAGTAAGGCCATACTTAGGTTTTGGTTTTGGTATGGTTAATGGTGATTTTTCAAGTCTTGTAAATGAAGGTGGTTCAAAAGTATTTGGTGCGCAAGCTATGGTTGGTTTATCGTATGTTATTTCTCCTGAACAAGTGGTTGCTTATTTAGGTTATAGAATATTATATATGAAAGAGATGGAACAAACTTTTACAAGACTTATTGGTGCAAATAATTTTGATGGAAATGTATATTATGATCCTGTATTTAAACAATCTACTGAGACATATCAAGTTCCAATTTTACATAATATAGATTTAGGTTTTAAATTCTTCTTTTAAAAAATTTAAAAATAAACTACATAGTATCATAGTCTAAAACCTCTACTTATATCAGGGGTTTAATTTTGATGTAAATATAATATAGTTGATTTTTTATAATATAATAAATTATTGTTTAATATATTAAGTAATACATTAAAATATAAAAACATCAAATATATTATTAACCAATATTATAATATAAAAACCCACTAGCTAAACTAGTGGGTTATATTTTATTTAATCTCATTATTTATAATATGATCATTGGTTATTAGGAATTTGATCCATTGCTTCCAATTCATCTATAAAACCACTAATAACATTTAAACCATTTTGCCAAAATTCTGGATCCTTAGGATCTAAATTAAATGGTTTTAATAATTCATCATATCTCTTTGTGCTTCCTGCTTGTAATAATGTAATATATTTTTCTTCAAAACCATCTGGCTCTTGTAAATAAATAGCATATAAAGAATTTACTAAACAATCGCCAAATGCGTATGAATAAACATAGAATGGAGAATGAATAAAGTGTGGAATATACATCCAATAATATTTATATTCATCATTAAAATTAAATACATCTTCGCCTAAACTTTCTTTTTGTGTTTCTAACCATATTTCATTAATTCTGTCCATTGTTAGTTCACCATTTTTTCTTTCATTATGAACTTTTAATTCAAATTCAAGAAATGCTATTTGTCTAACAACAGTGTTTAGCATATCTTCAATTTTGCTAGCTAAAATAGCTTTTTTCTTTTGTTTATCTGTTTCTTGATTTAATATTTTTCTAAAAGTAAGTTGTTCTCCAAAAACAGATGCTGTTTCTGCTAATGTTAAAGGAGTTCTAGACATTAAATAACCATTTTTATCAGCAAGTGTTTGATGTATACCATGCCCTAACTCGTGAGCTAATGTTGATACATCTTCTGCTTTTCCTTGATAATTTAATAAAATATAAGGATGTACCTTAGGTGTAGTAGGCATCATATAACCGCCACTCATCTTGCCGGGTCTAGTTGGAACATCAATCCAATTATTATCAAAAAATTCTTGTGCTATTTCTGCCATTTGTGGTGAAAAATCACTATATGCTGATAAAACTAATTCTTTTGCTTCCGGCCAAGTATAAATTTTATCATCATCATATGGTAATGGAGCATTTCTATCATAATAATCCAATTTTTCCTTTCCTAATTCTTTTGCTTTCCATTTATAATATCTATGAGCTGTATTTGCATAATTTTTCTTAACTGTTTCTCTTAATGAATCTACTACATCATCATCTATTAAATTACTCAAATTTCTAGCTGAAATAGGTGTTTCAAATTTTCTCCATTTATCATTAATATCTTTATCTTTTGCTAATGTATTTGTAATTAAAGTAATAATTTTTCCGTGTTTAGCAAGTGTTTCACCAAAAATTTTAGAAGTTTCAGCTCTAACTTTTTCATCTTTTCCATTCATTAATGTTAAGAATTGTGCTTGATTGTATTTCTGGCCATTATATTCGAATTTTGTATTATTCATCAATTCATCATACAATCTAACCCAAGCATCATTACCGGTTAAAGACTTATCTAATGACATTTTTTCTAAATCTTCACTTAATTGATGTAGTTTCTCGACTCTAATATCTTCTATTACTTGTTTATAAACCGATAAAGATTTGGATTCTCTATATAATTGCTTCATTCTATTATCAGAAATTTTATTCAATTCTAACGGGAAGAATAAGGTTTCTGTATATAAATTATTTAATTCTTCTTTAATTTTTTGATAAAACTTTAAATTTTCATCTAATGAAGTATCTTCTGAATATTTTAAATAAGAATAACTAGCCAATTTAGCCATTAATTCTTGTATATTTTCATATTCAATAACTGCTTCATATAATTCTTTTCCGCTTAAATCTTTAATCTTTCCTTTATATTTTTGAAAATCATTAACCATTCTATTTAATTCTTCAAGATCTAAATCTATTCTTTCATCTTCTAATGAATCATATAAATCAGTTAAATTCCATGTAGGTAAATTTTTAAATTGATCATTATACATTTTTTTAGTCTCCACTTTTTGTTCATTATTTTTTTTACTATTCTCTATATTATTTTTTATTTGTTTAATAAAATCAGTTTTGACATTATTTTCTGCAAAACAAATAATAAGAACAACTATTACTATAACTATAGATAATAAAAGCTTTGTTTTTGAAGTTTTTTCTTTTTTAAAAAACATATTATCTTTCATATATCTTTTTATATCATTACTCATTTAAAATAATATAACAGGTATTTTCTTTATTTCAAGAAAAAATTAAAGATAAAAACTTGTTATTTCAAATAATATATTATAGACTACTAATAGTATATAATTTTAAATATATTAATGAAAAAAATATTTATTTTATTATTAGTATTATTAAATTCAAATAATCTTTTTGCATCGTCTAAAATTAATAAAATAGCAATTGAAAGAGTCGAGGCTGTTTCAACAGTTGAAATTGATTACAATAATTTAAATAAACAATTAAGCGAAATAGAGCAAAAATTATTAAAAAGAGATATAACAGTTGAAGATACTAACAATTATATTAAAATTTTAAATAATATAGAAAATTTAATTAATGAAGCTAAAAAAGAAAATGAAACAAATTTAAGTTATGTACAAAAAAGAATAGAATCATTAGGCGAAAAACCAGAAGATAATGTAGTAGAAGATCAAACTGTTGTTAATCAAAGAAAAGAATTTTTAGTTGAAGAAAATTTGATAAAAACAAAAATTGCAAAAAATGATTTAATTTTAACTAAATTAAATGAGCTAGAAGAATTAATTTTAAATTTTAGAAATCAAACATTATTAGATAATATACTTAATAGGCAAAGTGAAGTAGTTAAGCCTAAATTTATATTAGAAAATACAAAAAATTTTGCAGGTTTTGTATTTGATATTTTAAGAATGCCTTATAAGTGGTATAGCAAGCTTGATAAAGTACAAAAAGCTGAAATGAATGGTAGTCTATTAAGTATATCGTTAATGACTTTTTTCTTCTCTATTTTAGCCTGTATAGGAAGTATATTTATCAAAAAATATTATGGTTATAAAAAAAATATATCTACACCTGATTATATTAAAAAGATAAAAACTGCAATTATAGTATTTTTTACCAATTTACTTATATATTCAACTATAATAGGCACACTATTATTATTTATAATCAAAAACCAATTATTAGTAGATACAAATATCAAAATAATTTTTTCAAAATTACTAATATATATATTTTATATATTTTTATTGTCTTTTACAGCAAAAGCTATTTTTGTGCCTTGTAGTGCAAAATGGAGATTAATTAATATTAGTAATGAAAAAGCAAAATCTATTACTTTTATTTCAATATTATCAATTGCAATAATTTTTATTTTTAATTTTTTTGAATATGCAACTGTTACACTTGAATATCCAATTAATGTTGCTATTTATATAAAAGTTTTATCTTGTTTAGCAAAAATTATTTGTATAATGCTAATTGCAAAAGTATTTTTCTATGAAACAGAAGAAAAAGAAGAAAATGCAGAAAATATAGAAGATAAAGGTTTAGATAATAAGGCGAAAATAAAAATAGGTTTATTCTTATTTGCAACAGCTTTATTTTTTATATGTTTTTTTGGTTATGTAAATCTAGCTTATTATATATTAGATAAATCTATTATTTCTATAACACTTTCTGGAATAGCTTATATTATTAGCAATTTAGTAAATGTATTATTTCATAAAATATTATTATTAAGATTCTGGGCTAGAAGTTTAAAATTAACAAAAAGACAATTGGTAAGAATTAATATATGGTTTTCTTTAATTATTAATCCACTAATTTTAGTAATTTTAATATTTATTTTACTAGGTTTATGGGGTTTTTCAACTGATTTATTATTACAAAATATAAAAAGATTCTTAAATGGCTTTTATATTGGTAATGTTAAAATATCTATTATTTCAATTTGTTTTGCTATACTTGCATTTTTTATATCTATATCAATTTTTAGACTCATAAAATTCAAGTTATTAATTCCTACACTTTCTAAAACTGATATGGATGCAGGCGTTAGAGATTCTTTAGCATCTGGCTTTACATTCTTCGGCTTTTTAGCTTCTGTATTTTTTTCTATAGCAATAATTGGAGGAAATTTTAGTAATTTAGCTATAGTCGCCGGTGCTTTATCGTTCGGTGTAGGTTTAGGTTTACAAAATATTGTTAATAATCTTGTATCTGGTATTTTAATATTATTTGAAAGACCAATTAAAATTGGTGATGTAGTTAATATAGGTGGACAAGAAGGAACAGTAAAACAAATAAATATTAGATCTACACAATTAGAAACTTTTACTAAATCAAATATTATTATTCCTAATTCAAATATTATTTCCGAAATAGTTTTAAATAAAACATTAAACAATAAACAAGCAAGAGTTGATTTAAACTTTGTTGTAGATTCTTCTAATGATCCAAAGGAAATGATTGATATATTATTAAATATTGCCAAAAATAATGATAGAGTTATGACAAAACCTGCTCCTTCTGTAGCTTTTAATAGTTTCACTAGAAACAGTTTAGACTTTACATTAAAAATATATATTAATGATTTAAATAATCAACAAGATATAGTTAATGAAGTATTAATTGCAGCATTCTATAAATTCAATGAGAAGAATATTGAATTGAAGAAAGATATAATGTATTTAGAACGCACTTAATCTTTAAAATTCTCTACAAAAGAGAACTATAATAAAGAATTTTGTTTTAATTAGTACATATTATTTATTTTTCTTCTTTTTCTTAGCTACACTATAACCTGTAACAACATCTAACAATTCATTGGTAATTGTACTTTGTCGTTTTTGATTATATTCTAAGTTCTTAGTTCTAATTAAATCGTTAATATTATTTTCAGCATTTTGTAATGTTAATAATCTATTTTTTTGTTCACTTGCTATTGAATTTACTAATGCATCATTTAAACCAACAAATATATATTGTTTTAATAAATCAACAACTAACGTTTTTGTATCTATTTGCCAATAAGGAATATTATTTGTGGGCCATACTTTTTTTTGTGCATTCTCTAATATTTTTTTATCTATTGGTATTAATCTAGTTTTTGTAAGTGTACCATTCATCGTGTCATCATTAGCTGTATAATATAAAAATACTTTATTAATGGTTTTTTCTTCAATTTCTTTCTCTATTACAGCTAATAATTCATAAATTGTATTTGAAATATTTTCAATAGAATTAGGAACTGGTATTGTTTTAAATATTTTTAATTTTGTATTACTTAGCAACATACTAAGTCTCTCACCAACAACAATTACTTTATTTTCATCAGTATTTTGTATATCATCTATGGTAAAATTAGCTATTTTATCATTAAATCTTCCACATAAACCTTGATTAGAACCGAAAACAACAACTAAATTTTTAGCTTTTTTATTTTTAGATTGTCCTATAAATTCTAATTCATTTATATTGATTTTATCGTTATGCATCATAATAGCTTGTAAAGCCAACTCCACATTACTTTTATATGTATAAAGAATCTTAACTATTTTTTCATATTTTTTAATATTAGCACCGGACAAAGCCTTCATAGTACTAACAACTTGTTTAATACTTTTTGAGGTGTCCAGTGTCTTTTTTAAATTATCTAATGTTTCCATAGCTATTATTCAACATTTTTATATTTTTTAACTGTTTCAGTAGCTTTTGATATAAAATTCTTTATTTGATCTTCTGATAATTTTTCATTAGATCTTATAGTTTTTACCATATCAACAAAATCTTCTTCCATTAAAGCTACAACTTCATCTTGAACTTCTTGAATTTTACTTAATTCTATTCCATCAAATATACCATTATTTATACATATAAATAAAGCAACTTGTCCTTCCGTGGATACTGTTTGAGATTTAGGTTGTTTTAAGATTTCTCTAATTAATTTTCCTTTATCTATTGTTCTTTGTGTTTCTTCATCTAATTTAGTAGCAAATCTTGAAAACATTTCTAATTCTTCAAATTGCGAATATTCAATACCAATTTTTCCAGCAACTTGTTTAAATGCTTTTAACTGTGCTTTGCCACCAACCCTTGATACTGATTTTCCAGCATCAATTGCAGGTAATAAACCTTTTTGAAAATTAACAGGTGATAAATATAATTGTCCATCTGTAATAGAAATAACATTGGTTGGTATATATGCAGAAATGTTTTCACCTTCTGTTTCAATAATAGGTAAACTTGTAATATTTCCACCACCTAATTCATCTTTTAAATTTGCACTTCTTTCCAATAATCTAGAATGTAAATAGAATACATCGCCAGGGTAAGCTTCTCTACCTGGTGATTTTTCTAATAAAAGTGAAATTTCTCTGTAAGCTTTTGCATGTTTAGATAAATCATCATAAACTATTAAAACAGATTCACCTTTTTCACAAAAATATTCAGCCATTGATGTTGCAGCATATGGAGCAATATATTGCATACCAGGCATACTTGTTGCATTAGCATTAACAACTATTGTATAATCCATTGCTTCATTAACCTGTAATGTATGAATAACATTCATAACGGCAGAATCTCTTTGTCCAATAGCACAATAAATACAAATAACATCTTTTCCTTTTTGATGTAAAATTGTGTCAAGAGCTATTGACGTTTTACCTGTTTGTCTATCACCAAGTATTAATTCTCTTTGTCCTCTTCCAATAGGAATTAGACAATCAACAATTTTAATACCAGTTTCAAGTGGTGTATCAACAGTTTTTCTATCTAACACACTTTTTGAAGGTCTTTCAGCTGGTAAAAAATCTTTTGTTTTTATTTGTCCTTTATTATCCAAAGGTCTTCCTAAACCATCAACAACTCTTCCTATTAATTCTCTGCCCACAGGTATTTGTAGGTATTTATTTGTTCTTTTAACTTCATCTCCAACTTTAATATCGGTTGTTTTATCTAACAAAACAACTTTTATAATATTATCTTCCATGCCAGCTACAAAACCAATATATTTATCATTTATAATGACACCTTCATCAAAACCAACTTTTGTTAAACCTTCTACTTTAATAATAGAATCTTCAACACTATGAACAGTGCCAGCTTCTTTCTCAACTAATTGTGAATTAATTTCACCTAAATTACTAAGAATTTTTTCTTTAAAGTTGATAGATAAATTTTTATTTTCCATATAATAACCTACTTTTTATCATTGATTTTATTATCTATGTTAGATATAAAGTTTGTTGTTAATTCTTTTACGTTCCAAGATAAAATATAACTTTTTGCTTTTAACTCAATTCCTAAAATTAAATCTTTATCAATATCACATTGAATATCTTTAAATTTAAAACCTTTTTCAACAAGAGAATCTTTAATAAAATTCTTTTGTTTTGTGGTTAATTCATCATTAGAATATATATGTATATTATCAAGATTTAATTTATTTACAGAATCTACTTTATCAGCAGTCAATTCGTTAACTTTTTCTATGAAATTATTAACTATTTCATCTTGAAGTGTTGAATTAGCAAGAACTTGAAGAATATTATTAGAATATTCAACAAATAAGTCTGATAAATCTTCATTGAAATTTTCTACAAGATTTTTTTGTTCTAAATCTAAATAGTCATTAAATTTATCTTTTTTTGCAGAAATATCATCTTTCGCTTTTTGTAATTCTTCTTCTTTAAATTTTTTAATATCAGCAATAGCTTTTTTTCTAAGAACAATATTTTCTTTTTCAACTTCTTGTAATTTATTAAAATATTCTTCTTTAAGTTTTTCACTTTCTTCAAGTTTTTTTTCGGTTTCTTCAATTTTATTTTTAATATCTTCTCTTCTCTTTTCCATAGTTTTTAATACAGGTTTATATAAAAACTTATTTAAAAGAAAAATTAGGACACCAAAATTTATAAATTGGGCAATTATTGTATATAATTCCATAATTTTACCTTAAAATTATAATTTTTCTAATAAAGTATTCCAGAAAGGATTAGCAAATAAAAGAATCATAGAAATAACAAGACAATAAATAGCTGTTGATTCAACCATAGCCATACTCATAAACAAAAGTTTTGTAATATTGCCGGCTTCATCTGGTTGTTGAGTAATAGAATGCACAGCTTCTCTAGCTATACTAGCTTCACCAAATGAAGAACCAAGAGAACCCATACCCATTGAAAATGCAGCTGAAAAAATTGAAATTGATGCTACAATTGTTAAACTATCCATATTTTTTATATTAGTTATTAAATTTAGTTTGCATTTTATATTGTGAGAAACAATAAGTCAATAAATATTTTTTATTTTATAAATTTTATATATTAAAATTTTGACTTGAAATTAATAAAAAATGTTCTATTAGTAGTAGAGTATAATAATTTTTATTTATAATATGAAGATTAAAGATATATTATATTTTTCAATATTTTGTCTATTATCTTTGATAATACTAATAGTTACAAACACAAAAGCTAATGCCACAGATTTATATAATAATTCTGAATATACCTATGTAAATTTTAATGATTTTATGAGTTCTTATAATGCAAATGTAACTAATTTAGTATCAGGAACTTATGACGATAAAATTGTTGATATTACAGGTAATACAACTGCTGTTTATTTAAATCCACCTGAAAAATATGCATCTTTCGTACAATTTAGAAATAGCAAGAGAAGTGTTGATACGTACAATAAGATGTTTTTATTAAGATGGTTTAAGTTAGCTAACACTCAAACAGACGATGCAACTGAAAATACAGTACAAGGCATATTGGCTGATGGAAATTTCGACGCACTTTATAGATCTTATTTGTTTTCTTCAAAAGGAAAAACATTTTATATAATTACTCAAAGAGCACTAGGTGATTTAATGGAAAAAGACATAAAAAATGGTGAATCCATTAAAATTTATTATTGGAATTTAGGTCAATATCAAGGAAATGATCCTATTTTAGTTATTGTTGGTTATGAAAAAGGAAAGATTACAAAACAAATAGAAACAGATATATTTTTTAGAGAATATTTACCATATTTAAAAAATGACATTTTAAATGGCAAATATGATAAAGCTAAAGGTAATATCGAAATGTTATTAAAACAATATCCTAATAATATGGACTTAAAATTAAGTTTGTGTTTAATTTATAAAGAAACAAACTTCTATGCTAAGTCAATAGCTTGTTATAGTGATTTAATTAAACAAGATTCTCAAAATTATGATGCTTATTACGGTTTAGCTTCTGCACTTTATAAAGATCCAAGTAAAGTTTTAAAAGATAAAGCTAGAACAATAATGACTAACACAACAAAAGCATTAGATATAATTGAAGGAATGCCAGACAATAATTCTGGAAGTTTAGCATTAATTAAATATAAAAGCTATTTCCTACGAGCAATGGCTAAAATTTCATTAGGTGATAAGAGTGCTATTAATGATTTAGAAAAAATTAATCAAGAACAACCAGTTATTATAAGTAATGAAAGTTTAAAATTATACAAACAACAATTAAATATGATTTTAAGTCGTTAATATACTTCCATATATTAAATATTAATAAAAAATGATATTATTAAAATAATATCATTTTTTATGTCTTTTTTAGAAATAAGGTTTCCAGAATCAATAGCTTTTAATTCTTCTTCAATATTAGAATTCAATACAACAATTATAAAATCTAAAAATGGTTATGAACAAAGAAATATTAATTGGAATACAAATAAAATGAAATTTAATATTATTAATGGTATTAAAACAAAAGCCGAATTAGATGAAGTAATAACATTTTTTAGAAATGTCAGGGGGGCTGGTTATGGTTTTAGATTTAAAGATTGGACTGATTATCAAATAGATAATCAATATTTAGGTCTAGGTGATGGAGTAACAAAAGAATTTCAATTAATAAAATCTTATAGAGTCAGTGATAATATTGTTTATTATAGAAAAATCACAAAACCTGTTATATCAACTGTAAGAGTTTTTATTAATGATATAGAAAGTAAAGATTTTAATATTGATTTAACTACTGGTTTAATTACTTTAAATACAGTACCAGAAATAGATAGTATTATAAAAGCAAATTTTGAATTTGATGTTCCTGTACGTTTTGAAAATGATATAATGGAAATTACTATGAACTCTATTAATAGTGGAAATATTAAAGATATTACTTTAATTGAAATATAAATATTTTATTTTTACATTGAAAATTATTTTTTAAGAAATATATTTCTATTAATTATTAAATTAAATAGAAATATGTCTTTAACTTGTGGAATCGTAGGTTTACCTAATGTTGGAAAATCAACTTTATTTAATGCTTTGACTCAAACAGCAAAAGCAGAAGCTCAAAATTACCCATTTTGCACTATTGAACCTAATATAGGAAGAGTTTGTGTAAATGATGAAAGATTAGAAAAATTAGCAAAAATTGCCAATTCTAAACAAATTGTGCCAACACAAATTGAATTTTGCGATATTGCAGGACTTGTCAGAGGTGCAAGCAAAGGTGAAGGTTTAGGAAATCAATTTTTATCACACATTAGAGAAGTTGATTGTATTGTAAATGTTGTTAGATGTTTTGAAGATACAAATATCACACATGTTGAAAATACTATTGACCCAATTAGAGATTTAGAATTAATTGAAACAGAATTAGTTTTAGCAGATTTAGAAAGTCTTGAAAAAAGATTACCTAATTTAGAAAAAAAAGCAAAGGGTGGTGATAAAGATTTAAAAGAACAAGTTGAATTAATTAAAAAGATTTTACCTTTATTACAAGAAGGAAAACCCGCAAGAGAATATAAACCTACAAAAGACGAAGAAAAACATTATAAAATGTTACAATTATTAACATCAAAACCTGAATTTTTTGTATGTAATGTGAATGAAAATGATATAATTTCTGGAAATAATTGGACTAAACAAGTTGAAGAATATGCAAAACAAAAAGGCAGTACTGCCACAATTATTTCTGCAAAAGTTGAAGCTGAAATTGCTGTTTTAGAAAGTCCAGAAGAAAAAAGAGAATTTTTAGAAGCATTAGGACTTAATGAAACAGGTCTTGACAAAATTATAAAAATAGCTTATAATTACTTAGGTCTACTTACTTTTTTTACAGCAGGTGAAATGGAGACAAAGGCGTGGACTGTTAAAAAAGGAAGTTATGCTCCACAATGTGCCGGTGTAATACATACAGACTTTGAAAGAGGATTTATTAGGGCAGAAACAATTGCTTATGATGATTACATCAAATATAATGGTGAAGAAGGTTGTAAAAACGCTGGAAAACTTAGAATTGAAGGTAAAGATTATATAGCACAAGATGGAGATATTTTTCATTTTAGATTTAATGTTTAGTTGGTATTTTTATGGTAGAAATGATAAAAGAATTAGCTAACTTTTTTATAAATGCCTTTTCATTATTTGTTAATTTATTTGCTGAAAATGCAATTAAATTATTCGAAATATTTCGTATAACGGGTGGTGGTGGTCAATCATAATAAAAAACATTATTTTTCTAGACTTTTAAAAAATATGTTTTTATAATAGTTTGTGGATAGATGGCTGAGCGGTCGAAAGCACTGGTCTTGAAAACCAGCGAGGGCGCAAGTCCTCCGGGGGTTCGAATCCCTCTCTATCCGCCATTTATTAATCTCATATCTTCTATAAATATTATTGTAAGTACTTTGTTAAAATTATTGTATAATGAGTTATTATAATGTATATAATCATATAAATTATTTAATTAAATAGATAATTATAAAATATTTTTATTAATAATGCGAAAATATTATCAATTATAATCAAAATATGATAAAAAAGAAATTTTATTCATATAATCATTTAAACTAAGATTTAATTTTTCACATATTCTAGGTAAATATTCTCTATTTAATCTAATTCTTCTTTTTTCTATTTTTTGAGCTTTTTGAAAATCTATATTTAAATATCTTACTATTTCTCTCATTGAAATGTTTTTTTAATATTCCTAATTCTTTTAGTCTTTATCCTAAATATATTTTTGTTTCATTTCTAGGTAGATTATATATTTTATCTAAAATAGTGTTAAATTATTATCTTTTATCATATTATGTCCTTAACCTTTGGTTTTGAACCCTAAGAACCGGAGGTTAACGATACTGCTATCAGACAGTCAGTGGTTTTTAAACCAGAGTTCTGGACATAGCCACACCCTCCGGTTGTCTTGTTATGGGAATAGCAAAACACATTATTATTTTTATCGGTTTTAAATATTATAATATTTAATTTCATAATATTTCCTAAAATATTTTAACCGCTCTATGATTGGTTGTGACACTACGAATAATTATGGGTTCACATAATAATTATTCAATTCAATAATTATATATTATTTTATAAAAGACAAGGAAAAGATAAATTTTTAAAATAATAATATTATAATTTTAAAAAAATTTTATTATAAAATATGGCAGTTATAATTACTTTATAACCGCCATATTTACATAATTTACAAATATTTGAAAATACTTAATATAATAACTATTTGTTATCTTCTGCGTTTGTAGTTGATTGTTCTGTTGTTTTTTCTTTTACTTCTTCGCTTGTTGTAGCATTTTCAACTTCATCTGCTGCTTCATTTGTTGCAGTATTTACAACTTCATCTGTTGTTTCGCTTGTTAATGTATTTTCTGTATTTTCTGTTGCTGTTGTTTCAGTAGATTTTTCTGTTGAAAAATATTTAGCAATTAATTCTTGTAATTTTCCTGTTTCTTTTAATTCTTTAATTACACCATTTATTTGTTTTAATAATTCTTTATTATTTTTATTAATAACAACACCAATTTCAGAAGAAACTAATTTAACACCTTCTAAAATTTTACAGCCATCATTTGTTAATAAAACTTGTTGAGCAACAGGTTTATCTAAAATTACAGCATCAACTTTTCCAGCTTTTAAATTCATAACTGCAATGGCGCCACTATTATATTTTACATTTGTAACTGAATCTAATGAATCAGTGTATGTATCTGATGTGGTACCAAGTTCTGTACCAACTTTTTTACCTTGTAAATCTTCAATAGCAGCGATTGTTGTATCGCCTTCTTTTACAATTAAAGATAATTCGTTATTATAATAACCATCACTAAAATCAAAAGTCTTTTTTCTTTCTTCTGTGATATCTACACCAGAAATAATTACATCAACTTTTCCTGCGGATAATGCAGCAAATAATGTATTAAATTCCATTTCCTCAAGAACAACTTTTTTATTTAATTTTTCACCAATTATATTAGCAAGTTCAACATCTAAACCAGCAGGTTCGCCATTTTCATAATATTCAAAAGGTGGAAAATCAACATTAATACCAACTTTTAATGTATCTGGTTCTTTTTGTTTGTCTTTACAAGATACAAGGCAAAGACAACAAAGTATAATTGTAAATAAAGTATAAATTTTTTTTAACATATTTTTACCATTTTTATTAGACATAATAAGTATTATTTATTAAGTGTAAAAAGTCAATAATTTTTATTAATAAAAATTATTATAATATTAAATAAAAATTAATTATTTCTATAAAAAGCAAAAATATATTAATAAATATAAATAATAATAAATCATATAAAAATAATATAATATTAAATATTATGAGTTTGTATGATTAAATCCATGCCTTGAAGAGTAAGATTTACTAATTTAATTTTTTAAATTCATAATAAAAATATTGTAGTTTTATAAACGATATTAATTCTAATGAAACTTGATTATTAGATATATAATTAATTTTGACGAATGATAATAAAATATAAATAATAAAACAAATAAATAATAATTTTTTTAAACTAAAAATAATTAATAAATAAAATGTATTTAAAAGATTTATAAGTTGTTATAGTATTTATAAATATTTGTTGCAAAATATAACAAAAAAGTAGGGAATAACCCTACCTTTTGTAAATCATTAAAATATACTAATCTTAATTCTTTGCTCTTTGATTAATTAGCTGTTTTGAGAAATGTAGTCAACAGCTTTTCCAACTGTTGTAATTTTTTCAGCTGCTTCATCAGGAATTTCAATACCAAATTCTTCTTCAAAAGCCATAACTAATTCAACTTGGTCTAAACTGTCAGCACCAAGATCATCAATAAAACTTGCTTCTGCAACAACCTTATCTTCTTCAACACCTAAGTGATCAACGATAATTTTTTTAACTTTTTCTAAAACTTCTGTCATATTTTTGTAAATTAATTAGTAATTTATAGAAATATATTATAAACATATTTTTTAAATATCAAGCTTTTTCTTAAATGATATTTAATCTTGATTTTTCAATAGGCTAGAAAATATATTATAATTTTTTTTAAAATAATTTATTTAATTAATTAAAAAAATTTATTTGTTTATTGATTATAAAAAAAAATATTCTATATTCTTTACTGTATAATTTTAAAATAGGAAAATTAATGAAAAAATTAAAAAATTTAATTATTTCTGGTGTGGAGTGTTTACCTATTGTGGAGGGTGGTAAAGGCATTGGAATGTCTAATTACAATACATCTGGAAATTTTGCAAAATGTGGATGTGTTGGTACTATATCTGGTGTAAATCCAGATATTATTGATGATAATGGTGATATTATAGAAATGAATATCAAATCTAAAAATAGAATTGATAGACATAAAGAAATGATACAACATTCTATTAAAGGTATAATTTCACAAGCTAAAAGGGCAAAAGATATTGCAGGTAATGCAGGTAGAATTCATTTGAATGTTCTATGGGAAATGGGCGGTACAGAACAAATATTAAATGAAAGTTTAGATAAAGTAAAAGGCCTTATTAATGGTGTTGTTTGTGGTGCTGGTATGCCTTATAAATTATCTGAAATATGTGCTAAATATAAAGTATATTATTACCCGATAGTATCTTCAATGAGAGCATTCAGAGCTTTATGGCTTAGAAGTTTTAAAAAAACAAAAGATTGGTTAGGTGGTGTTGTTTATGAATGTCCTTGGAGAGCAGGGGGACACAATGGCTTAACTAATGCTGAGGATCCATTTGTTCCACAAGATCCTTACAACAGAGTTAGAGATTTAAGAATTTTTATGAATGGAGTTGGTTTACAAGATGTTCCAATTATAGTTGCAGGTGGTGTTTGGAATCTAGAAGAATATGAAGATTGGATAGATAACCCAGAACTCGGTCCTATTGCATTTCAGTTTGGAACAAGACCTATGCTTACAAAAGAAACTCCTATTTCCGATTATTGGAAAAAAGCTTTATTAAATTTAAAAGAAGGGGATGTAAAGACTAACCATTTTAGTCCAACAGGTTTTTATTCATCCGCTATAAATAACGAATTCTTGCAAAGTTTATATGACAGATTAACCAGAGAAATACCATATAAAATTGTTGCCGATGAGACTTTTAATACAGAAATTGTATGTGGCAAAACGAATAAACATTATTTTATTGAAGAAAAAGAAAAAGCTAATGTTGAAAAATGGCTTAAAGCAGGCTATACAGAAGCTCTTAGAACTCCTGATGAAACAATTGTCTTTGTTACACAAGAGACAGAAAGAGAAATTCATACCGATATGAAAAATTGTATAGGTTGTTTAAGTTGTTGCCATTTTAGTTCATGGAGCCAATATTTTCCTGAACAAGGTTATAGTTGTGGTGCAACTCCTGATCCTCGAACTTTCTGTATTCAAAAAGCTTTACAATATGCTAAAAAAGGTATTTATAATGATAAGGCTTTGTTATTTGCAGGAAGTAATGCTTATAGATTTGCTACGGATCCGTTCTATAAAGATGGTTTTATTCCTACAATTAAACAATTAGTTGATAGAATATTAACTGGAAAATAATTATAAAAGTAAAATATTGGGCTTTGGAGGCCATTGTAATTTATTTCTCGAAAGAGTTTTTTATTCAATTACTAGCCCAATATTTTGCTAACTACTAAAAGTTGATAGCAATAATTATACTAAATTTAAGATTGTAAAAGTCAATATATTTTTTTACAATATTTGCCTTATTTTTATATAAAAAAGTTATTGCAATCAAAATATTTTACTTGTAAACTCACAGTGTTGAAACAACCACTATAAACTATGGACAAAAATCTAGTATTGGAAAAATTAGAAAAAGCTGGCCTTTTTGGAAAAGGTGGAGCTGCTTACCCTACATTTAAAAAATGGCAAGGTGTTAGTGAGGCCGAAGGAGACTTAAAATATATTATTGTAAATTCTTCAGAAGGTGAAATGGGACTTTTTAAAGATTTATACATATGGAGAAATCATATGGATAAAGTATTTAAAGGTATAGATTACGGAATTAAATTTTTAGATTGTAATGTTGAAGTATATATTCATATTAATCAAGACTATTTAAATGAATTACAACCACAACTTTTTAAATATATAAATGATTATAAATGGAGTGGAATAAAATTTCATATTAGCATTGAAAATCCATGTTATATCGGTGGTGAAGCTAGTGCTTTAATGAATATTATTGAAACAGGTGTAGCACAACCTCGACCTAGAACAAAAAGAACAGTTGTTGCTGGTTTATTTGAAAAACCTACAATGATGAATAATGTTGAAACATTTTATGATATTGCTAGAATTTTAGATGATGACTACGATAATTGCAGATTTTCTGGTATATTTGGTGATGGTATTGAGAAAAAATTTGTTGCAAGACATAAAATTGATACAAGTATTGCTGATATTTTAAAAGAAAATAATATTGAACCTAATTTTGATTATTATGTGCAAATAGGTGGCAGTGCTAGTGGTTCTGTATATGATAAAGAACAATTAAAAGATATTATTATGACAGGTGCAGGTAGTATTGAAATTTTTGATAAGTCAAAAAGAAACTTTTTAGTTTTCTTAAAAAGATTAGGTGCATTTTATCAAAAAGAAGCTTGTGGAAAATGTATGGGTAAAACTTTTGCTACAAAATTAAATGAAATTATACAAAATTATAATAATGTTGAAGATATTAATGTTGAAGAATTATTACCACATATTAATGATATGAATAAAAAAACATTTTGTAAATTATGTAAGAGTTTTAAAACACCATTTATTATGTATTGTAATAATATATTAAAAATGAATATTGAATAAAATTATAAAAAAGTTATTTTTATTCATTTTTTTGTTGTTTATTTTAAATCTTGTTATATTTTATTAACAGGTTAGTTTTTAATTTATATTGTGTAGAGATATGGAAGGGAGAAAAAAGATATTTATAATAGCTGGCGAAGCATCGGGAGATTTGTTAGGCAGCAAGATCATGAAATCATTGATAAATAACGATAAAAATGTAGAAATTACTTTTTGTGGTATTGGAGGCGAAAAAATGGAAAAAGAGGGTCTAAAATCTCTTTTTCCTATGACTGATTTATCATTGATGGGTTTTTTTGAAATTTTACCAAAAGTTTTTAAATTACTTAAAAGAATTAAACAAACTGTTAAGACTATTATAAAAGAACAACCAGATGCTATATTGACGATAGACTCACCTGGTTTTTGTTTTAGAGTTATGGAAAAATTAAAAAGTAAAGATAAAAAACTATTTGATTCAG
Source organism: uncultured Rickettsiales bacterium (assembly GCA_944391075.1). Classification (GTDB taxonomy): domain Bacteria; phylum Pseudomonadota; class Alphaproteobacteria; order Rickettsiales; family UBA1997; genus CALXSC01. The sequence goes on from CALXSG010000001.1 coordinate 67,911, forward strand.
TTAAAAAAATTCATTTAATAGCTCCTAGTGTATGGGCTTATAAGGAAAAAAGGGCTAGAAGAATTTCTAAGATTTATGACTTATTGCTTTGTATATTACCTTTTGAACCGCCGTATTTTGAAAAATATGGTTTAAGGGCTGAATATATAGGGCACCCAATATTTGATGATGATGGCAAATATTCAACAAAATATAGTAGAAATGATTTATCAAAAACATATGGTGTTTCATATGATGATATTATAATAATTTTAACACCAGGAAGTAGGGAAAGCGAAGTTGATAGAATTTACCCTATCATGATAAAGGCCATTAATTTATTAAAAGAAAGATATAGATATACCTATAAAGATTATCATATTTTTACTTTTGCTAATAATAATACTAGAGATTTAGTTGATTTTACAGCACATGAATATGAATTTAATACAAAAATAATTACGAATGAAACTGAAAAAGCTAAGATTTTGTCTTGCGCAAATGTTGCACTTGCAAAGTCAGGAACAAATACATTTGAATTTAATATTTATGGAGTACCATTAGTTATTACATACACATTTAATTGGTTAACAAATAAAATTGTTAAAAAAGTTGTTAAAATTAAATACGCTAATTTAGTTAATATTTTAGCTAATGAAGAAATTATACCAGAATTTGTGCTTGATAATGTTGATCCATCACAAATAGCTGAACAATTAAATAAATTTTTAAAAGATAGACAATTAGGTAAGAAACAAATTGAAGATACAAAAAATATTATTAAACAATTAGGTTATAATTGTCCAGAAAAGGCTTCTTATTGTGGTGCTAATAAAATACTTGATCTTATTATGAATCAAAATAGCGAAGATCAAGATAAAAATGAAAATAAAAAAGAAAAAGATGAAGATGAAAAAAATAATAGTTAATATATTTCTAATTACTTTTTTTAGTATAATAAATTATGCTTATTCTAGCTCTATTGGCGCTACAAAAATAGATAAAAGCCAACCTTTAAATATTACTGCTGATAAAGTAGAAATTATTAGAGATAAAAGTCAACTTATTTTTGTAGGGGATGTAAAAGCTGTGCAGGATAAATTTACTCTATATGCTGATAAAATGGTTGTAAAATATAAAGAAACAGAAAATAAAAAAATGGATATAGAAAGTATACAAACTGATAAAAATGTAAAATTTACTAATGAAACTGTTGTGGCTATTGGTGATGAGGGTTTTTATGATACTAAAAAAAATATTATTGTAATGAAAAAAAATATCAAAGTAACGGAGAAAGGTATTACAGTATTTGCTGATGAATTTGTATATGATGTTAATACTGGAAAAACTAATATAGTTGGTAATAAACAACAGAACGAAAGAGTTACCATTATTTTAGACAATATAGAAAATTTAAAATAATGAATTTAAATAAAAAATAAGCTCAAATTTGAGCTTATTTTTATATTATTTTGTTTTTGCTTTTGAAACACCAACTAATGCAGGTCTCAATAATCTATCTTTTATTGTATAGCCAGCTTGCATTACTTGAACAACTTTTCCTTCTTCACCTTCGTGTTCTACTTGCATAATTGCATTATGTAAGTCAGGGTTGAAATCTTCGTTTAAAGGAAAAATTCTTACAAGGCCATTTCTTTCAAAAACTTTTTTTAATTCATTTTGAGTTAACGTTATACCTTCAAAAAAATTTTTAGCAACTTTATCATCGCATAAATCTTCTGTTTTAACATTATCAAAAGCTAAATAAAAATCTTCCATAACAGGTATTAAATCTTCTGCAAATTTGCTAATTGCATATTTTGCAGTTTTTTCATTTTCTTCAATAGCTCTTTTTCTAGTGTTATCTAATTCAGCTAACGTTCTCATTAATGTTTCTTTTGTTTTTTTATTTTCTTCTTCTAATTCTTCAATTTTTGCTTTCAATTTTTTTTCTTCATTTTTTTCATCATCTTTATTACCAATACCAGACAATGATTTCATTGAAGAATTTTTATTATCTTTCTTTTCTTCTTTCTTTTCCTTTATGTTTTGTTCCTCTTTATTTTCTTCCATTTCTTTTTGTTCTTTATTTTCTTCAACTTTTTTTTCTTTTTTATCAAACATTTTTACTAACTTTATTAATCTAATATAGATATAGTTTAATAAGTTAAAAATTCAAGTTTTTATGTAAAAATATTGTATAAAATATTGATTTTAAAAAAAATGTTAATACTATTCAAATAAAAGGTTAAATATAGTTTTATGACATATAAAAGTAGTAATTTTGAAGGTGAGAGAATAGCTAAGGTTATAGCTAGATGTGGTTATTGTTCCAGAAGAGAAGCTGAAAAATTAATAGCTGATGGTTGTGTAAAAGTAAATGGTGTTGTTATTACCAGTCCAGCTTTAAATATTACAGATCAATCAATCAAAATCAACGATAAATTGTTAAATACAAAAGAAAAAACTAGATTATGGTTATATAATAAACCAAAAGGAACAGTAGTTAGTTTAACAAGCGACAAAAAGGGTGTGCCTACAATTTTTGAATTATTACCTAAAAATATGCCACGTGTAATTGCTGTTGGACGATTAGATATTAATACAGAAGGTCTATTATTATTAACCAATAATGGTGAATTATCAAACTATATTAGCAGTCCTAAAACAGCTTGGACTAGACATTATAGGGTTAGAGTTCATGGAAAATTAAATAAAGATAGATTTGAAGATTTATCAAAACATGGTCCTATTATAAATGGTATAAAATATAAACCATTAAAAATTAAGGTTGAGAAGGAAGGTGAAAGTGCTAATTCTTGGCTACAAGTTTCAATTACAGAAGGCAAAAATAGGGAAGTTAAAAATATAATGGGCGATTTAGGTTTAACTGTTACTAGATTAATTAGAACAGGTTTTGGTCCATTTCATTTAGGAAAGTTAGAGAGTGGTATGCTCAAAGAAGTTCCTATGAAAAATTTACAAGAATTAATTGGAAATAATATTAAATTACAGTAATATTTTATGAAAAATTTAATTAAAAAAATATATAATAAAATTTTTAATGATAAGAATGAAACTTATGCTAGTTTATTCAAGAGGTTTGCTAGTTTTGTTTTAGACTCATTAATAATATTGATTATTTTTAATATAACATTAATAGTATTGCAATATTTTGGTTATGATATCTTTGTACATCAACAAGAAGCTGTTATGCAGACAGATGAAACAGTTGGAGAAATATTAGCATTAGGTGAAACAGTCAATAGTATTAATTTAAAGAAGGGCTATCAAATTGCTTTTTTAATATCAACTTTATATTATACTTTGACAGTATCTTCAAAAAAGCAAGGTACTATTGGAAATATAGTTTTTAAGATTATGGTTATAGATATAAAAGATGGTAAAGTTAGTATGATAGATGCTTTTATAAGATATATAGCTGTATTTTTAAATAATACATTATATTGTTTAGGTTATTTATTATATTTTTATAGAAAAGATAGAGCATTTTTACAAGATTTATTATCAAATACAAGAGTTATTAATTTAATAAATAATGATACTTCCGCAAAAAAAGAATAATTTAAATATAAAAATATATTAAATTATCTTTTTTGTATGAATAAAAGTAAAAATAATCATTTTGAGAAAAAAAGTTCTTCATTTGAAATAAAACAAATTAATAATTTAGGAAAGTTTTGCGGCTATGCAAGTGTATTTAATGTAAAAGATTCTTATAATGATATAGTATTGCCACAAGCTTTTAAAAAAACTTTATTATCAAAAAATTTTAAAACAGATATAAAAATGTTGTGGCAACATCAAGCTGATAAACCAATAGGTTATTTTGATGTTATTAAGGAAGATGCTATTGGTTTATATGTAGAAGGGCAAATTATGCTTAATGTTGAAAAAGGTATGGAGGCTTATAATTTAATAAAGTCAAAAGCTGTAAATGGTTTAAGTATTGGCTATAAAGTTAATGATTATGATTATGATGAAAAATCGCAAATTAGAAAACTTAAAGAAATAGAATTATTTGAAATTAGTATTGTTACATTTCCAGCTAATGAATATTCTAATATTACGTACTGCAAAAATAAAAATTCTTTGCAAGACATTTTAATAAAATTGAATAATTTAAAAAATATACTGAATAATATGTAATTTATTATTATTTTATAGCATATATTTTATAATAATGAAATAATATTAAATATATGTTTTATATAAAAATAATTTAATTTAAATTGACTTTTAATCGTTAAGTTGTAATCTTATAATGTATGAAATTACATTCTATAAGATGAAAATAGTTAATATTATGTCTAGCAGAATTCTTGGTGGTGTGGAACAGGCTTTTGTTGATTATAATGAAGCACTTAGCGCCAAGGGTTATGATGTTTATGCTATGTACGACAAAAGAGGAAAAATTAAGGGGAAATTAAAAAACCTAAATAATGTTAAGTATGTTCCTTCCTTATTTATTAAACCATATATATTTTCATTTCCTTTATTTTTATTTAAAATTTTATTTATTAAACCTGATATTATAATTGTTCAAAGTAGAAAAGTAATTTCTTTATTTAGTTTGATAGGAAAAATTCTTCATATACCTGTTGTCTTAGTTTGTCATAATCCTAAAACTACATTAATAAAAAAGGCTAATTATCTTTTTTCAATTACATCATATCAAAAAAATTTATTTGTAAAAAATGGTTTTGCAGAGGATAAAGTTTTTGTTATTTCTAATTTTTTATCTTACAAACTTCCTTATAAAGAATTTAAAGATTTTTCTAAACCACCTGTATTTGGTATTTTAGGCAGATTTGATCCAGTTAAGGGTTTTACAACCTTTATTCAAGCTTGCGTAAAATTAAATAATAATGGTGTTGATTTTTTAGCTAAAATAGGTGGTACACCACAAAATAAATATATTGATGAATATAAAAAGGTTAAATATTTAATTGATTATTATAGATTAAATAAAAAAGTTGAATTATTAGGTTGGGTTGATAATAAAAATGAATTTTTTGATAATATAGATGTTTTTGTTGTTCCTTCAAGAGAAGAACCTTTTGGTATAGTATTATTAGAGGGTATGATTCATAGTAAACCAATTATTTCTTCAAATGCTATTGGCCCAAATGAAATTTTGTCAGGTAAAGATGCAGCATTGATATTTGAAGCTGGTGATGCAAGTGCATTAGCAGAAAAAATGCAAGAAATGCTTAATGATTTAACTATTCCAAAAAAATTATCAAAAAATGCTTATAATTTAGTTAATAAACATTATACAATAGAAAAAATCGCAGATAATCTTGATAAAAGTATTAAACAAATAATCAATAATAATAAAAAATAAAACCATGATATTACCAGAAGTTAAAGGAAAAATTGTATTCAATAAAAATTTAGCACAATATACTTGGTTTAATGTTGGTGGTAATGCTGATGCTGTATTTGAACCGTATGATTTAGATGATTTAATATCTTTTTTAAATAATATAGATAAAAGTATTCCTATTACAGTTATAGGTGGAGGTTCTAATTTATTAATTAGAGATGGTGGAATTGAGGGTGTAGTAATAATTCTTAAAAATAATTTTAAAAATGTTTATCTTGAAGATAATATTTTAGTTGCTGAATGTGGGGCTTTAAATTCGCAAATATTTAATTTTGCAAAGAATAATTCTATTGATAATTTTACATTTTTAGGCACTATTCCAGGAACCATTGGTGGGGCTATTAGAGGTAATGCAGGTTGTTATGGAAAAGAAATTAAAGATATTTTAGTTTCCGTAGATGCAGTAGACTTAAAAGGAAATATTAAAACATATGGAGTAGAAGATTGCGGTTTTGAATATAGAAAAAATAATTTACCATATAATCTTATCTTTACAAAGGCAAAATTTAAAATTACTAAAAATATGTCAAAAGAGGAAATAGAACAATCTTTTAATGAAATACAAGAAAAGCGTATTAATTCACAACCGCAAGGCGTTAAAACTGCTGGTTCAACTTTTAAAAATTTGCCAGATAAACCAGCATGGAAAATTGTTCAAGAATTAGGCTATCAAAATAAAGAGATTAATGGTGCAAAAATGTCAGAGAAACATGCTAATTTTATGGTTAATACAGGTACAGCAAAAGCAAAAGATCTTGAAAATTTAGGAAATGCTATAATAAAAGATACAAAAGAGAAATTAGGTTTAAATTTAGAATGGGAAGTTAAAATAATTGGTAAAGAATTATAATTGCTTTTTTAGTTAACTTTGTTATAATACTTTTAGTAATAAAGATGATTTAGAATGTCAATTTTTAAATTTTTAGATAATATTGAAAACGAAGATGAACTTGTTGTTCGTCAAAGTACAACATCATCTAGACCAACAAGAAATATTAATGCAAGAAGGAATATTTCTCAGCAAAGTGATACTGTAAGACATCAAGAAAATAATATAATTTCACAAAAGCAAACTGTTTCAAATGTTCCAATTAGTGATGATAAAACAGATGATAAAAATATTAATATCAATAAAAATAATGAAACAGAAAGTGTTAGAAAAAACGATAATGTAGAAAGTGTTAAAAAAGGTGATAGTGTAGAGAATATTAAAAAAGATGATAATATAGAAAATATTAGAAAAGAAAATAATACAGAAAATATTAACAAAAATAATGAAACAGAAAATATTAAAAAAGAAGATATTAAAAAAGAAAATAATAACCAAGCAAATGATTTTGGAAAAGAAGGTACTATTACAGAAAATATTGTTAAAAAAGATTCTGTCGAAACAGAAAATGCATTAAAAGAAAAAAACAATGAAAATACTAATCATGATGTAAAAAATCATAATGATGGTGGGCGTCCTTATTCGCATGTGCAAGCTTTGAAAGAAAAGGCAAAAAAGAATAGACCTCCAATTGAACAAAAGCCGCAAATAAATGTAGAAAGTGAACCGCAAGAGCCTCAAAATAATGCATTACTTGATATTTTTAATCAAATTATTAATAATGCAAAAACAAATAATCAAAATGGTTCTGATGATAAAAAACAAGATGATAAAAATAATAATAATCAAGATAATAATGTAAATAAGGTTGTTAATACAAATGAGCTAAGTGCAAGTAGCAATGCTAGTGATAATACTAGGAAAGATGTTAAAAAAGATAATGAGAATAAGCCTGATATTAAAAAGGAAACTGAGAATAATAATGTAGTAGATAAAACAAATAATAATGATAAAGTTAAAGATGATGATGAGGATGACGAAGATGATGAAGATGATATTGATTTAGAAGGTATGAAGAAAGCATTTAGTAATATGTATACTAATATTGAAATTGCGCCAGTTAGCATAAGTGAAAAATATAGACAAATGAGAGAAGAGATGGAAGCTAAAAGAAAAGGTAAAAAATCAAATACTTCGAGTGCTATTGCTGATAAATTAAATGCTAAAAAAACACATAAAGACAATATACCCAAAAAAGCTCCGCCAGCACAAAATCAAACCATAAACACAAGTGTTGTTTCACATGATGAAAAACCAAAAGTTCAAGTAGAAAATACAAAACAATATTCGGAAATAGTTGCTTTAACAACAACTAGACCTATTGAAATTGCATATGATCTTGATTGTAGATATTTAGAAGGGCAGATTGTTAAATTTAATAAATATGCTAAGAATAGTGATTTTGCTGAACTAGTAAACAAGAATATTGACATTAAATATTTAGATATTTCTTGTTGTAACATGTTGGATGATTTTTCTCCATTATTAAAGTTAGAAAATGTGGAACAACTTGATATTTCAGGTTGTCGTAATTTTAACGACTTATCATTACTTTCTAACATGAAAAAGTTAAAGGTATTAAATTTAGGTTTATTAAATATTGAAAGTATAGATAATTTACCAGATTTCCCTGATTTAGAAGTATTATCTTTAAAATTATTAAAGGTTAAAGATATTAAAATATTATCAAAATATCCTAAATTACATGATTTAGTTTTGTGGTGTTGTTCTTCTATTATAAGCTTAGATGGTATTGAAGGACTTACTGAATTAAGAATGCTTGATTTAGATTCTTGTACTGGAATTAAAACACTAGAACCTATTAGAAATTTAAATAAATTAGTGCATTTAAATTTAAATTTCTTAAAAATAGAAGATTTAAGCCCTATTCAAAATTTAACCAATATTGAATCATTTGCTATGGAATTTTCACCATTAGCTTTAACAGAACAAAATTTATCATATTTTGAAAAATTGATTAAGATAAAATTTTTAGGTTTGAGAAATAGACTTATTAGAAAATTAGATTATTTTAAAGATATGACCCAAATGTCAGATCTTGAACTAGGCGGAAATATAATAAATGATTTAAGGCCATTGGAAAATATGATAGAATTAAAAACATTAAATTTAGGTACCAATTCTAATTTATTAGATATTTCGCCTCTTCATAAAATGGCTAAATTACAAAAATTAAATTTAAGTGGTACTTCAACGCCTCGTGGTGGAAGAATAGAAATGATAGTTGGTGATTTATCAGTTGTAAAAGAACTTAAATCTTTAACTAGTTTTGAATCTAATTTTAATAAAAAATTAAGAGATATTACTCCATTACAATATTGTGCAAATTTAGAAGAATTTTCTGCAAATAACTGTTTAAGTTTAGCAGATATTTCACCATTAAGATTTTGTACTAAATTAAAATCAATTTCTGTTGAGAATTGTGTGCAAATTAGGGATATGTCTTTCTTTAAATATTTAACTGAATTATCACAAATTAATATTTCAAAAACCAGTGTTGATAGACTTTTAATGTCAGATTGGACTAGACTGTATGGTTTAGGCGGAATTAAAGATAGTAGTACAAATGTCTTAATAAATAATATTATAATGGATAGTTTAAAATATAGAAAGAAAGTTGCAAAGGTCGTTAAATCAACTGTAAAGGACGAAGATAATAAATAATGCAGATTATGAAAGAAAAAGTATTAGTTGCAATGTCTGGTGGTGTTGATAGCTCAGTAGTTGTTTATAAACTTCTTGAGGATGGTTATGATGTTGAAGGTGTAACTTTAAAATTTGGCAATTTTTGTAATATTATGACAATTATAGATGCACAAAAGGTTGCTAAACAGTTTAATATAAAACATAATATTATAGAGTGTGGCGAAAATTTCGAAAATAAAGTTATAAAATATTTTGTAGATGAATATATACATGGAAAAACGCCGAACCCTTGTGTTAAATGTAATCGAGAAATTAAATTTAAAGAATTGTTGGATTTTAGAGAAAAAATAGGTGCTAATTATTTAGCAACCGGACATTATGCAAAAATTACTAATCACAATGGTGTATATTGGTTAGAAAAAAGCGCTGACGAAATCAAAGATCAAAGTTATTTTTTAAGTCAATTAAAGTATGGTTATTTGCAATATATCAAATTTCCACTAGAAAATATAGAAAAAACAGAAGTTAGAAAAATTGCGGAAAAAATTGGTTTAGCAGTTGCTAACAAACCAGAAAGCCAAGATATATGTTTTATGAAAGGTAAGGATTACAAAAGTGTTATAGCTCAATATTATACTAATAAAAAAGGCGATATTATACATATAAATGGTACAAAATTAGGCGAACATAATGGAATTATTAATTACACACAAGGACAAAGGAAAGGCTTAGGTATTGGTTATAAAGAACCTTTATTTGTGATTAGCTTAGATCCTGTTAATAATATAGTTTATGTAGGAAGTGAAAAAGATTTGTATAAAGATGAATTAAAAATTAACAATATTAATTTTCTTGACTTATCTTTAAAATTTAACGTAGAATATGAATTTTTTGTAAAATTAAGATCAACTAATAGTCCAAGTATGGCAAAGGTTGTTTTTTATGATAATAATGAAGCAAAAGTAAAATTATTAGAACCTTCTAGAAACATTTCAAAAGGACAAGTTTGTTGCTTTTATGATAGCAATAGGGTAGTTGCTAGCGGATATATCTTGTAAAATAAATAATAATAATACTTGATTTTTTTGCTAAATAAATGTAGGATTTAATAAGGAAAATAATATATTTTTTATGTTTAAGTTTTTATTTATAATGTTTTCTCTTAGAGTGTTATTTAAAGCGATGCTTGTAATTATTGGTATATTTATGGTTTATGCAATATATCTTTTTATACAAAGTGGAGCTGATATTCATGCTTTAAAAGATTATATAATCACAGGTTTTAATGACGCAATTAAGTGGATTGAAAAGGTATTTACATTTCATTTAGATAGAGATACAGTGCCAGATCCAGATGGAGATATAGATGTTGAAACAATGTCACAACTTAAAGATTCATTAGAATTTTTAGCATACTATATTAAACATTCTTTATGTTAAATATATTTGTTAATGCATTTGAGAATTGTAAAAATTTCTTAATTAATAAAAAGAAAGTTGCTGTTGCGATTTCTGGTGGTATTGATTCTTTGTCTTTAATTTTGTTAGCTAATGAGTGGTGTAAACAATATGATATAGAAGTTATAGGTATTACTGTTGATCATAAATTAAGACCAACTTCAACAGATGAAGCCTTATATATTAATGATTTATTGAGTACTAAATTTAATATAAAACATTATGTTTTGACATGGAATACTGAGAAACCAATGTCAAATATTGAAGCTAAGGCCAGAGAAGAAAGATATAGATTAATGTTTGAATTTTGTAAAAATAATAATATAGATACTATTTTACTAGGACATCATTTACAAGATCAAGTTGAAAATTTTTTTATTAGGCTTTTTAGAGGTAGTGGTATCAAAGGTTTATCTTCTATTAAAAAAGTATCTACTAGAAATAATATTACATTAATTAGACCATTTTTAGATTTAAAAAAAGATGATTTAAAAGAATATCTGTTAAAAAACAATATTAAATGGATAGAAGATGAAAGCAATAATGATGAAAAATTTTTAAGAAATAAAATTAGAAAATTTTTAAATACTTTTGATAATAAAGATGAAATTTTAAATAGAATAAATCAAACAATTGAGACAATACAAAGTGCAAATAATATTATTGAAAATGAAGTAAAAAATCTAGAAAATATAGTATATTTTTACAATGAAGAATATAATTTTTTTAAGATTAATATTGATAAATTTTTAAATTTAAGTAAAGAACTTCAGTATAGGATTATTAATTTAATTATTGGTAAAATTTTAAATTTTGAAACTTCAATACGTTTTGAAAAATTTGAATTATTTATTTCTAAAATTCAATATTTTGATTGTTTTAAGAAATATACTTTAAATTTATGTATTTTTGAGAAAATTAATAATGAGGAATTTGTTTGTTATAGAGAATATAATTCTATAAAAGATAAAACAAACTATTTAAAAAAAGGTGAATTAAATAAATATTTAAAATATCTAAAAAAACAAAATATCAAGAAATATAATCAAATAAAAAATTTTAAAGGTTGTATGAAAGAAATTTTATACACCATTCCGATAGTTGATTATGATAAGATTGACAAACAAAAATATTGATTATTATTTTTATTATTTTATACTTCTAATATGTTTTAAGTATTATTATTCAGTTTATGTTTTACAAACTGTTAAGCTTTATTTTAATATATATATTAAGCGTTATTAATTTTACTATTGTATTATTGCCTTTATTATTGCTTATAATACCGGTTATTCTTGTAAAGACAAATCTTATTGAAACTGAATCTATAATTGCTATTGTATTATTAATGCTATTTCTTGTTAGTTGTGTAACAAATATTATAATAATATTTGATTTTATATTTGGTTTTTCTTCAAGAAAATTTCTAAAAAATACTGAAAATTGCGAAAATTTAAAAGATTATTTATTTTTAATATATCCATTTCAAGAAATAAAAGCAAAATTTAATCGTAATGATGTGAAACTCTTAATATCAGATTCTCAAGATATTAATGCTTTTGCTATTGGAAATATGAAAAAACAATATATTGTGCTAACAAAAGGCTTAATTACAAAATATGTCATGCAATTAGGTACTTCTGAAAAATTATTGATTTCCTTAAAATGTATTATGGGTCATGAAATGTCACATTTAGTAAATAAGGATTATTTGCCAACTTTATTATTGGAAATTAATGAATATAGTAATAGACTTATTTCAAATATTCTGTATAAATTTTTTAAAATATTTATTAATATATTTAAAATAATACCATTTTTTGGACATTTATTTACATATATTTTCTTTACAATTTATAAAATTATGAATTATCTATTATTCTTTTTTTATAAACATATTGTTTTACCAATTTATAAATTAATTTATTTAAAAATTAGTAGAACAAAAGAATTTAGATGTGATATGCAATCAGCATTAGCTAATGGTGGTCTAAATATGTCAGTAGCTTTATCAGTTTTGGATGACAATGGCTATTTAACATTATTTTCTTCACATCCAAAAACTAAAACAAGAATTAAACATATTCAAAATATAAAACAGAGTGATGATGCGGTTAAACCAATTTTTGCTAATTCTATTATAAATTTCTGTGCAATTATGTTAATAATATTTCTTCCATTAATATTATTTTATTTAATTAATTTTGAACAAATTATAGATAATTATAATCGTATTGTTTCAAATATTCGTGAAGAAATATATTTAATGAAATTAAGAATAAATATGTTATTAGGATTATGAAAATATTAATTACAGCATTAATTTTTTGTATTTTTAGTGCAAATGTTTTTGCCAAGGAGAAGATATTGGATTATTTTGTTATTATTGATGTTCAAGATGACAACTCTGCTATTATCACTGAAAGAATGATAGTTAATGTTGAAACAAAAAAAATAAAAAAAGGCATTAATAAAGCATTACCATTAGACAATGATTTAATGTATAAGTTAATATCCGTTAAAAGAAATAAAGAAGCAGAACCTTCTTCTATAAGACTTTTAGACAATATATATATGATTATGACTGGTGATGATCGTTATTTGCCAACTTTCCGAAGACATTTTTTTGAAATAAAATATAAAGTAAAAAATATAATTAAACATAATTCTAATTTTAATGAGCTATATTGGAATGTTGTAGGAAAAAAATGGGATTTAGATATAGATAGAATTAGAATTAAAATAATTCTGCCAGATAATATTCAAAAATTAGGACAGTATGCTTATGTTAATATTAATAAACCACAAAAAGAAAGACTTTTATTTAATGATAATATGTTTAGATCTACTAGAAAAATAACTTCCGGTGAAGATATTACAGTGGTTTTATTATTAAAAGATTTATCTAAATTATTCGTTAGTTATAATGGCAAGTTATTTATTTTAACATACTTTGCCATTATCATTTCCTTATTTTACTATTTAATGTCTTTATTTTTAGTAAAAAGAAAAAATAGATTATTAACTCCATTTGACAGATATGATATTCCAAAATATGTAACTCCAGCTCAGGCATCTAATATATATTTTATGGGCGAGAATAAAGAAAAATCATCATTAATTAGCCTTGTTAGTATGGCTATTAACAATTTTGTTCATGTAAAACAAGACACAAAAGATAAATTTATAATATCAAAAAATGAATATAAAGCACCTACTAACGAAGAAGAAATAATATTTCAAAATACATATAAAAAAGAAATAAAATTATCTGAAGAAAATAGTAGAAAAATTAGTTTATTTAATGAAAGAATGAAATATTATTTTGCATATAATGAGTCTGTCTATTTTAAGAAGAATTTATTTTTAGTTATTATTGGAAATATAGCTTTTATATTATCGTTGATTGGTTTGTTTATTGTAAAATCTGACAATGTAAATATTTTTAATAGTGGTTTATTGCCTTTATCTTTTTTAACTATATTTTTAAATTTATCTATATATATAAAAATGAAATCTGTTTTTAAAAAATTTATATGTATTTTTATAATATATTGTAATATACTATATATTAATAGTTTTGATATTAATTCTCTAATATTATTATACTACATTACGTTATCTTTTATAATGTTATTCTTCTTTAAAAAATTTATAAGAAATTATACAGAAGAGGGTGAGGAAATTGTAGCACATATAGAAGGCATCAAAATATTCATTGAAACGCAAGATATAAAACCAATACATACGTTTAGCGAAATGGAAAAGCTATTACCATATGCTATGATTTTTAATTTAGAATATCAATGGTTAGAAAAAGTTAAATTATCATCTATTGCCATTTCTAAAGCAAAAAAAGAGGAAAGTTTCTTCTATAATACCAATGAAAAAATGTTAACATCATTAAAAAATGCTTTTAAAAAGGTAAGTGAATATAATTTATATATTAATCCAGAATATTCATCCATTAGAAAGAATTTCTTTAATTAGACCTTACAAAAAACTATAAGTTATATTGGTTAATATACTTAGCCAAATAAAATTAAAAATACTTTTTATAGACGCTATTTTTAAAGAATAAACTTTTAATTTATAAAAATAGATTGGTTGCGGAGGAAGGATTTGAACCTACGACCTTCAGGTTATGAGCCTGACGAGCTACCAAGCTGCTCCACTCCGCGATTTGATAGTCCAATTATATATACTTATTTTTAAATTGCAAGTAAATTTTTAATATGAATTAATAATATAATATAAATATTTGAAATTTAAAACTTTAATAAATATTTAAAAATAATCTTGACTAAAAAAAAATATATATTATCTTAGTATTTGTATTGAGACGGTATGAGTAGCTCAGCTGGTTAGAGTAGCGGCCTGTGACTCCGTTGGTCGTGGGTTCGAATCCCATCTCATACCCCAGTACTTCAAGCCTCCGTGGTGGAATGGTAGACACGATAGACTCAAAATCTATTGTCGCGAGACATGTCAGTTCGAGTCTGACCGGAGGTACCATTTGTCTTTTTATATTTTTATTTGAATATTTTATTATGAACGCTTTTGTAAATTTTAATTTACTGTAAGATTATCATGTTTGTATTTGCAAATCTTCATTTGCTAATATGCATAAACTTTTAACTTAAATTTATAATTTTAAGAAAATATAAAATCTTAATTATTTAACTTTCGAAAGTTCTTTTGCCAGATCTATTATTAATTCTCTGTTTTGAGATTTTTTGATATTAAAATAATGTTTTAATAAAGTATCAAATTTTTCCTTTTCTTGATGATCTTTATTATTTTGTAATAATGTTAAATTCTCATAAAAATAACTAATATCAACATTTAATTTTTGAGCTATAATAACTAATTTAGCAGCGGAAATTTTATTTATACCTTTTTCGTATTTATCAAGTTGTTGATGAGTCATATTTAAAGATTTTGCAAGTTTAACACGTGTAAGTCCATTATTTTTTCTAAAAGATAAAATTTTCATGCCAAGTATCTTATTTATTTTTTCTTCTTCCATTTTTCTTAATTTGATTTTTATATTAAAAAAAATTTACAATATAAAAAAAATAATGCAACTAATAATTGATAATTTTTTAAAAAACACTATATAATATAAATAATATATAAAAAAATATCTCTTATTTTATGTTAAGAGATATTTTTCTAATTAATTCTAATTTTTTAATATAAATTACTTCCAACTCTAATAAATTCTAGTGGACTATATCTATTCCTACCTTTTAAAATTTCATAGTGCAAATGGTGCCCTGTACTCCTTCCGGTATTGCCTTGAACTCCTAAAATATCGCCTCTAGCAACTTTATCGCCGGCTTTTACATTATAACTATTTAAATGCCCATAAATGGTTTTGATTCCATATTCATGTTCTACAATAACAGCTTTACCATAACCGCCTTTTAAACCTGCAAAAACAACCTTTCCTGGAGCTGGACTATAAATTTTTCCTAAGTAAGGTCCAACAACGTCAACACCATGATGTTGTTTTGGTTGTTTTGTAAATGGATCTAATCTTCTTCCGTATTTACTTGAAACATAATTAATTTGTATTGGTTCTGAAAATGGCATAGCATTAATAAATTTTTCTAATTTGTTTAGGTTTGCTAAATTTTGGTCAATTGTATTTTTCATAACTATTGATTCGAGAACTTCAGTATTGACTGAATTGTATGCGGTATTAATTGGCATTTCATAAGATACAGCTTTTATATTATCATCAAAATTTATTTGTTCTTTTATGTTATTAATACCATTAATTCTGTCTATCAAAGCTAAATTTACATTTTTTAAATTGTTTTTAGTTCTATCTAATACTAATTCTATGTTATTTTCATAAAACTCATTATTTTGTGTTGAAATATTGCTGTTAGCCGTATATACAGAATTTTCATCAATATTTGAAAATCTATCAAATCTATTTAAAGAAATAATAAAATTTTCGATATTATTTACATTGGTTTCTAAAATAGCGAAATTTGATAGTAAATTTTGTTTATGCGTTTCAAGATCTGATATGATGCTATTTTTTTCGCTAACTTCTCTTTGTAAATCAAAATATTTAATAGTGATAAAACATGTCCAAAAAACTAGTAATATATTCCATATTAAAAATACAGCACCAACTTTTCTTGATCTAATACAAGAATTAGAAATACATATAATTTCTCTTTCGTTTAGAAAGATTGACTTAATAATAAACCATAATTTCTTTAACATTAAATAAATTTTTATCATGTGATTAAGTTATATAATAATATTTTCTTTAAAAAAAGTCAAGTTTAAAAAATGACAAGATAAATAATATTTGATTTTAATTTTTAATATTTATAATATATATATGGGTTATATAAAATATAAATCATATAATATGCAAAATATTAGTAATTTTTTTTCTATTTTATTATTAAAAGAAAAATGTAATCATTTCTTATATAATATATTTTTATCATTTTTGTGTATTTTTGCCTTTTTTACACCAGATTATATTTTAAAAATATCTGGAGCATCAAAAGTTGGTTTTGAATTTGTTTTCTTTTTTGCCTTTTTTCTTTTTGGTTTAATTCTTTCAATGATAAAAAATCAAAAAATTGTTTATACTGTTATTGGAATTTTCTTTATATTTGAATGTATACAACTACATTATATGGCATATTTTGGAATGCCAATATCAGCACCAGAAATTAAAAAACTTTTTACAGAAACACATGATATTGCAGAATCTGGTTTTTCTTATTTCTATGTTGTATGGTATGTATTACCTACAATGCTAATAACTTATGGTACATATATTTATTTTTATCATAAATATTCAAATAAATGTTTTAAAACAAAAGTTGCTTATTTACTATTAGTAATAGTGTTATTAGTAAAGCCTGAAAGAGCTTACAGAAAAACACTAAAAAATTTTTTACCCGGCCCTACTAGAAATTCAATCCATAATACCTTAAATACCTTTTCATATTTTTTTGTGAAAGAATTATGGAGTAATAATTTACAAAAAGATATAATTTTTCAAGATTATATAATAGAGAAAAAACAAAATTTTGAAAAACCAGATATTGTTATATTGTTGGTTGCTGAGAGTATGAATTTTAAACATTTAGGACTTTATGATTATGAAAGAAATACTACCCCTAATTTAAATAAATTAAAAGATAATGAAAATTTTATTTATAAAAAAGCTTTATCAAGTAGCATTTCTACTTCAAGTGCTTTACCATTCTTATTTAATATAATTAGAGAGCCTGGAAATTTTAAAGTATTATCAAATAAAAACAATAATTTATTTAGACTATCAAAAGAAAATGGTTTTAAGAATTATTTTATAACAAGTCAAGAATCTAAAAATTTAAATGATGTTGGTGTTAATTTTTGTGATGAAATAATTACAAAAGAAGATGATTATATTGATTTTACAGACAAAAAAGATGATAATTTATTACAATATTTAGATAAGTTTTTAAATGAAAAAAATATTTCAAACAAATTTATAACCATTTTTCAAAGAAATTTACACTCACCATATGAAAATAATTATGAAGAACATTATGATGAATTTAATATATATAATATAAATCAAAAAACTAGAAAAGAAAAAATGGTTAATAGTTATGATAATGCGGTACTTTTTGAAGATTATTTTATTAACGAAGTTATAAATAGAATTAATAAAATTCAAGATAAGTCAATTATTTTGATTATTACAGCAGATCATGGACAAATGCTTGGTGAAGATAATTTATATGGACATAATATATTGGATTATAGAGTTGCTCAAATACCATTTATGATATATTACAACGACAATTATAAAATTAGCTTTGATAAAAAAAATATTTTTGACAACATATCACATTATGAAATTTCAAAGATTATTGCTAATATTATTGGTTATGAAGTAAAAAATCCTAATGATGATGGAAAATATTTCATACAAGGAAATAATATTTATTTTGATAATTTTTTAATTCCATATACAAGAGATAAAAATAATAATTTAATTTTTGACAAAATAAATACTACATATCAATATTTTGAAAATAATATTAAATAAATATGAAATATTATAAATATTATGTTTATCAACCATAAATATATATAAAAAAAATTCTTTACTTTTTAGATATAAAATATTATAATAAAAATGTAAGATTTTAATATAATTTTACATTATTATCAATAAATAGGGAGAATATTATGTCTAAGAAGCTCTATATTTTAAGTATTTTATCATTAATGTTAGCAATTAATGTTAATGCACAAGAAGTTAAAACCCCAAAAAATGAAGTAGCAAAAGCAGAAGATAAGATTGTAGAATTAAAAGAAGATGCTAAAAATGATATAGAAAAAGGTAAGAAAAAGGCTAAAAACAAAATGGAACAAAAGAAGATAAAAGCAAAAGAAATTGAAGGCTATAAAGTTAAATATGAAGAAGTAGATAAAGACGGCAAAGGTTATATTACCGAAGAAGAATATGTTAAATATTATGGCAAAGGTTGGAAAAAACTAGCAGAAGCAAAAGTTGCTTATGTTACAAAAGATGATGTTTTAGAAGCTTGCAAACAAGACAAAGATTGCAACCCAAAATATAAAGAAAAAGAATATTGGATGGTCGATCTTAATAAAGATGGTAAAGTTACAAAAGAAGAATATGAATTAACACAAAAAGTTGTTTTTGCAATGAAAGATAAAGATGGCGATGGCAAAGTTACAAAAGAAGAATGGGAACAAAAAGCACATTGGAAAGCAAAAATGGATAAAAAAGGTGATATCAAAGCAAAAGGAAAATATAAATTAGAAGTTAAAGAATAATTAATTTCTATTAATAAAAAAATACCCCACTAGTTTAGCTAGTGGGTTTTTGATTTTAAAATTTCTTTATGGATTGCCACGAGTTGTAAACAACTCTCGCAATGACAGTTCCATAATCGCAATAACAGTGTGTAGACATTGCTTCCCTTCGTAAGGGGGGAAGCGATGAAGTCGCAGGGGGGGTTGAGTATTGTTGTTCAATTCAATTATTAATACAATATAATGATTGTCATACCAAGATTGCCACAAGCTCTAAACTCTTGTAATGACGAGTTTTGTTTGACCGTCCCAGTGTCTCATACTGAGATTGCCACGGGCTTTTCAAGCCCTCGCAATGACGGTGTTGGGTTTGCCATTGCGAACAAAAAGCAATCCATAAACAACCATTCACTATCCTTCATTATTGCGAGTAAAAAGCAATCCATAAACAACCACTCACCCCCCCTTCGTCATTGCGAGTAAAAAGCAATCCATAAACAACCACTCACCCCCCTTCGTCATTGCGAGCGAAGCGAAGCAATCCACAAACCACAAAAAGTCAATACAAAAGCAGAAAAGAAAAAGAATTCACTATTATTTAATAAACCAAAGAATCAATTTCAAATGAAATATTAATTTTCAATTTTCAATTTTTAATTTTCAATTTTTTCTCAACCCCCCTGTTGCTTCGCAACATCCCCCCTTACAAAGGGAGGCAAGCCCCATAAACCACTAATAATAAACACAAAAACAGAAAAGAAAAAGAATTCCATAAATCAATAATTGTACCCCATACTGAGATTGCCACAAGCTCTAAACTCTTGTAATGACGAGTTTTGTTTGACCGTCCCAGTGTCTCATACTGAGATTGCCACGGGCTTTTCAAGCCCTCGCAATGACGGTGTGTGGGTACTGTCATTGCGAACAAAAAGTAATCCATAAACAACCATTCACTATCCTTCATCATTGCGAGTAAAAAGCAATCCATAAACAACCATTCACTATCCTTCATCATTGCGAGTAAAAAGCAATCCATAAACAACTACTCACCCCACCTTCGTCATTGCGAAGGCCGAAGGCCTGTGGCAATCCATAATCATAAAAATCAATATAATAACAGATAAATCAATATAATAATGGATAATAAAAAGAATTCACCATTCATAAATAATAGTGAATATAAAAATAATCTAACTATAAAATTATTTATTTTGATTAAATACAAAATTGCATTTATCAATATATTCTTTTAATATTTCGATATCGTCATTAGTTAATTTTTCATTGTCTTCAACATTTTCTTCATTATTTATTTTTTCTTCAAGTGGAATAACTTTTACTAATAAATTGGTTAATTTTGTAATTATTGATACAACATTATCTCTACTGCCAATTAAAAAATTTATTAGATCTTTATTTTCTTCTGTTAGGGCATTATTATTGGAATAATCATTTATACTATCTTCTAGAACATTTATAATTAAATTAATTATTTTTCTTATTCTTGCTAAATCATTTACTGAAAAATTATTTTGCTTGTTCATAAATTGTTTGTTGTCCTATAATATTAAATATTTATTGATTTATAATACAATGGAAGTATATAATTATAATTTAAAAAAATTATTAATATTTGAAATTTTTATTTACTTAAAAAAATAATCTTTTATATTTTATACTATGATAATTTAAATTGTTTTAATTTGTTAATTTATAAAAAATATTTAATTAAAAATTTATTTAAACCTCTTATAATTTCTTTGATAACTCTTATTGTAATAATATGGAGCAGTAGAGTTGTAAAGTTTATGGACTACATTGTTCAAGATGGTGCAGGCTTTCTAAGTTTTTTTAAATTAACATTATTAGTTCTTCCTTCTTTGGTTATGATTATTTTGCCATTAGCAGTATTTTTAACTGCAATTCTAACATATGATAAATTAATAGAGAACAGAGAAATCATTATTTTAAAAAATTGCGGAATTAAAAAAATACAGTTATTATTACCATTAATAACATTATCCATTATAATGACTATTATTTCATATTTTATAAGTTTGTATGGTGGTTATAAATCCAATTTGAAGATTAGAGAAATAAGGCAAGAAATACAAAATAATTTATCTTTTTCAATGATAAAAGCAGGTAGTTTTATTAAATTTAAAGATATAGTTATATATGCAGATGCAAAAGACGAAAATATTGCTTATAACATAATTATTTATAATAAGGCTAATGCAAAAAGTAAAGGAAAGGATATTCTTGTACAGGCTGAAAAAGCAGAAATCAATAAAAATATAATTACATTATACAATGGTAATTTTCAAAGGTTTGATAATAGTATTAAAGAAAGTCCAGAAATTTTATTTTTTAGTGAATATAATATTAATTTTGATAATTTGACAAATGAGCCAAATTATACTACTATTAAAAGGCTTGATAGTTTATCAACAATAAAATTGTTTGATATTCTACATAATTATAAATACTACAAAGATGAATTTAAATCTAAGATTGAAGTTATTTCAGAATTAAATTATAGATTAACATTTCCTTTAACATCTTTAATTATAGCTTTATTATCAGGATCTATAATTTTACATGGGGCATTTAATAGATTAAATAATCGTAAAACCTTAATAAGAACATCTTTAACTTCGATTATATCATATATTTTATTATTGTCATTATATCAAAAAGTTGAGAATGGTGTTGTATTTATGTATATTCTCTATATTATGATGTTTACAATTATTATATTATCTTGTTATTTAATAAGGGAGAGGAAGAGAATATGATAAGCAACAATCCTGGCATTATTTCACTATATATTACAAAGAATATTTTTAAAATATTTTTTGCTATGTTCTTTGGTTTGTTCTTATTATTTTTTGCTGTTGATTTTTTTGAAACAACAAAAGATTTAGATAAAAATATGCAAGATGCATTAAAAATTTCTACACTAATAGTTTTGTATAGAACCCCTAGTATTATAGAGACAATATTACACTTTATAATTTTATTATCAGGTTTATTTGTATTTTTTAAATTATCAAATAATAGTGAAATTGTGGTTATGAGAAGTAGTGGAAAATCATTATTTCAAATAATTAAATTTCCAATGATTATGATTTTCTTTTTTGGTATGTTTGTGATTACAATTTACAACCCGATTGCGTCAACGTTAAATATGAAATCACAACAAATGGATAATATACATTTTAGAAATGAAAAAGAAGATTTATTGGTATTGAATAATGGTATATGGTTTAAACAAAAAAATTTAGAAGATAGTGGAACAATTATTATTAAAGCATCAAAAGTTTATAAAAATATTTTATTATTTAGTGATGTTGTATTATTATATATTGATGATAATAACCGTTTTGTAAAAAGAATTAATGCTCAAAATATAAAATTAAATGATGGCGAATGGACTAGTAAAGACAATTATATTTTTAGAGAGGGAACAGAAATGGAACATATTGATTTATTAAAAATTCCAACAACACTTACAAAAAAGTTTGTTTCAAAAACCATTCAAAACGATTATGAATCTTTATACAATATTTCATTTTGGAAACTTAGAAAATCAATTAAAGATTTAAAAGAATCAGGTTTTGATACTTTAAGATTTGAGGTTAGATATTACTATTTAATGACTGTTCCATTTTTATTTGCTATAATGATTTTTATTTCTGCATATTTTGGTATAGTCAATACAAGAAGCAACAAAAAATATATTTCTATTATAAAAGGTATAGCTGTTGGTTTTGTTATATTTCTTAGCCATAATATAATTGTAGAATTAACAAACGCTAGAAGATTAACTATAATGGATGGTTCTATTCTTATAGTTTTAATATATATATTTCTATCTATTATTTTATTATTAAAAAAAGATTTACTTAGTAATTTTAATGTTAGAGCTTTTAAGAAAAATAGCTAATATATTTAAGAATTTAATAAAATATTTTTTATTATTTTTAATAAGAATATATCAAATATGTATTTCGCCATTTTTAGGACATTGCTGTAATTTTAGACCCACGTGTTCAGAATATATGTTTGAAGCTATTAAAACACACGGTATTATAAAAGGTGTATATCTTGGAGTTAAAAGATTATTAAAATGTACTCCTAATAGAGAATTTACCTACGATCCCGTACCGCCTAGAAATAATAAAAAAAATAAAAAGAGTTGATTTTTCAACTCTTTTTATAATATTTAAAATTATTTTTCTTCTTTCTTTAAAGTATCTTTTTTTGCTTCATATAAAGCTCTAAAATTAATTGCATCTAACATTAAAGGTGGCATTGAAGCGTCCCTTGTGGTATCAGATATGATACGTCTAGCATATGGGAATAATAATGAAGGGCAATAAATAAATAAAACTTCTTTTAATGCCTCTTCATCATCAATGTCTTTAATATTAAATATACCGGCATATGTTAATTCAATAATAAACATTTTTTTGTTATCACTATCATAACTAGCTGTTGCGTTTATAATTAATTCTACTTCGTATAATTCTTCTTGTAATTTTTTAGAATTAATATCAATAGAAACTGAAATTTTAGGATTTAAATTTTTTATTGTATATATTTCAGGAGCCTTAGGATTTTCAAATGATAAATCTTTTATATATTGTCCTGTTGTTGCAACCTTAATATTATTAGTATTTTCGTTTTCTGCCATAAATAAAATCATTATTATTTAATATATGTATATATTAAATAATAAATATATATTGTCAAATACAAAAATAATAAAATAAATAATTGACAATTTAATAAAAAATGCATTAAATTCTTTATAAATTGTTATTATTTTAAAATATGATTTCAAAATTAGAATTTTTTATTGCATGGAGATATTTAAAATCAAAAAATAAAGAAAAATTTATATCTGTAACAGCTATTTTTTCTCTTGTTGGTATTATGCTTGGTGTTGCCACTTTGATAATAGTTATGTCTGTAATGAACGGTTTTAGAGAAGATTTTACAAATAGAATTTTGGGTATAAATTCTCATATCACTGTTATTCCTAAATATAGGGGTTTAGAGGAGTATGAAAAAGCTATTGAATTAATTAAAAAAGATGAAAATGTTGAAAAAGTAAATCCAATGATTGAACAACAAGTTATGATTATTAGTGAAAATGCGACAACAGGTGCTATTGTCAAAGGTATGAATGGCAAAGATTTATTGGAAAAAGAACAAATAAAAGACAATATATCTTCTTTTAATTTTGAAATAGATTTTAAAGATAATGCTATATTGTTAGGTGAGTCGTTGGCAATGAAATTAAGAGTAAAAGAGGGCGATTCTATTAAAATTATTTCACCAGAAGGTAATTCTACAATTTTAGGAACTTTACCGCGTACAAAAACATATAATGTAATTGGTACTTATTCTAGTGGTATGTATGAATATGATGCAAATATTGCCTTTATTCCATTGGATATGGCACAGAAACATTTTAAATACGATAATTCTGTTGGGGGAATTGAGATTTATTTAAAAGACATGAACATTTTAAATACTTCTTATGGAAAAATTAAAACAGAATTATTACAAAATCATTATGATATAAATTTAATTGATTGGAAACAGTCTAATGCAGCATTTATAGGCGCTTTGAATGTTGAAAGAAATGTTATGTTTATAATTTTAACATTAATTATTCTTGTTGCTACATTTAATATAATTTCAAGTTTAACAATGCTAGTTAATGATAAAAATAAACAAATAGCATTATTAAGAACTATTGGTTTTTCAAGATCTAGTGTTATGAAGATATTTTTAATTTGTGGTTCTTTAATTGGTATATGTGGAACATTTATTGGTTGCGTATTAGGTATTCTCATAGCTAAAAATATTCAAAGCATAAAAATATGGTTGGAAAAGACTTTTAATTTAGAATTATTTTCACCAACTGTTTATTTTTTAACGGAATTACCTTCAAAAATAATTCTTAGTGATATTATTTTTATTGTTAGTTTGTCTTTATTATTATCATTCTTATCGACTTTATATCCTTCTTATAAAGCTTCAAAGACAAACCCTGCTGAAACATTGAGGTATGAATAGAAAATAATATGAAAACTATTGGAGGTCTAAAAAGAACATTATATACATCATTTGTATCTATTATTATAGTATTATTTTTTATATTGCCATTATTTTCTGTTAAAATTGCATTATTTATATTATTCTTTATAAATATTGCATATCTATTTACAGACTTAATAAAAATTTTATTATTTTTAATTGGTATTTGCACAAATAATACTGCAAATTATTACAAAAAAGACACTTTAAAATTAAAAGATGACGAGTTGCCAATTTATACAATTTTATTACCAGTAAGAAATGAAAAAGATTTTGTATTACAGAATTTATTGAAATCAATTTATAATTTAAAATATCCACAAGATAAATTAGATATTAAATTGATTGTTGATAATGATGATATTAATACAATAGAAATTGCTAAGAAATTACTAGAAAAATTTAATTTTGATTTAATTATTGTTCCTGAATATAAAGTAAAATCTAAACCTATGAGTCTGAATTATGCCTTAAAATTTGCAAAAGGTAAATTCTTAACAATTTATGATGCAGAAGATAGGCCTGAAAAATATCAATTAAGAAAAGCTATTGAAAAGTTTAATAAATTAGATGAAAATACGGTATGTCTTCAAGCATCTTTAAATTTTTATAATAAACATGAAAATATATTATCTTATTATTTTTCAATAGAATATTCTATGTGGTTTGACTATACATTAAATTCTATCAACAAGTTTGCTACTTTCTTTCCGCTTGGTGGTACAAGTAATCATTTTAGAACTGAAAAATTAATAGAAGTTGGCGGTTGGGATGGTTATAATATGACAGAAGATGCTGAATTAGGAGTAAGATTAGCTAAGGCTAATTATAAAATATCAATGCTTGATTCTATCACAGAAGAAGAATGTCCAACAACTATTATTTCATGGTTAAAACAAAGATCTAGATGGTTAAAAGGCTTTGCACAAACATTTTGTGAACACTTATTACTTTCAAGACCAATAACATCTAATATCATAATCAAAAGATACAAATTTCATAAAATTTCACAAATAGGCATATCTAATATTTTAATATTTTATGTTTTTATAGCTATGTCTTTTTTCTCTTTTATATTTTTAATAGTTTTCCAATTTAATGAATACTTAGTTTTTGACACTAACAATACTATATTAAATAATTTAATTATAATTAATATAGTATTGATTATAATTATCTTTTATATGTCATTTATTTGTATTTGCATAAAAAATAGAATAAAATTTAATATTATTTATTTTTTACTTTTTCCATTATATTGGTGTTTACACTATATTGCAATGATAAAAGCTTTATATAGTTTACTGTGCTCGCCATTTTATTGGTCAAAAACTGAACATGGAGTTTCAAAAATGATAAAATTAAAATAATCTATATTAAAAATGTTCACAAATGAATTTATATTTTTCTTCATCTGTCATATTTTGTGTGTCGCCGTCATAATCATCAACAATTTTTAGTCTACTCTCTAAGCCAACTCTATTAGCAATTTGAATAGCTAAACCAGGTCTAGCATTTATCTCTAATAATAAAGCTCCTTTATTTTTATCTAAAACTATATCAGTACCAACATAGTTTAAATGTGTAATTTCACATATTTTATAAGCTATTTCTAAATGATCATTCCAATACGGAACTTCAATTTTTGATAAATCGGCTTTTGTATCAGGGTGTTCATATATTGGTTTATTTTTCATAACAGCATATGTTGCTTTGCCATTTTTTACATCAATACCAACACCAATAGCTCCTTGATGCAAATTAGCCTTACCATTAGATTTTGAAGTTGATAATCTAAGCATAGCCATTACTGGTATCCCTTTATAAATAATAAGTCTAACGTCAGGAACACCTTTATAGCTATATTGCTGGAAAAAATCGCTAAACTGTATCATTTCTTCGATAATAATAATATCATTTTTTCCACCTAAACTATAAAGTCCACCAAGAATATTATAACAATGTTCCATAACTTCTTTTTTACTTAAAACTTTATTAGATACAGTGGTAAAATTTTCCCCATCAAAATCTTTAAATACTAAAATACCCTTTCCGCCACTTCCTTGTGCTGGTTTGATGACAAATTCTTTATAGCCTTGTATAATAGATAATAAATTTTTAACTTCATAACTATGAGATATCGAACCAATAGCATTTGTAGTAGATATTCCGTTAGCTAATGCAAGTTTTTTTGTTTCTAATTTATTATCAACCAATGGAAAATATTTTCTATTATTTTGCTTTAATGTATATTGATAGTTCCTAGCATTCATACCTAGAATACCGGCCTTTTTCATTTCTTTTGCAATTTCAAATATTTTTAGCATTATATTCTACCATTATTTATTTAATATTGCTTGAAATCTTTTTATTTCTGTCAATCTATAACCTGTATAAGTACCAATTAACATTATCAAAAATAATATTGAAATGTTAATTTCATTAAATACATACATTATATATCTAATTTGTTCACTACTAATAACTAAATATGTAAATGTAGCAACTATTAATGTAATAATATTTTGCTTAATTGCGGTTTTTTCACCACTTTCATCTATAACTATTGATGATCTTTCTATAATCCAAGCAGTTATAATTAATGGGAAGAATAACAAAGATAAACCTATTTCTATATTAAGATTGTAAGCTATAACTGTAATTATTTGAATCAAAAATATTACAAGAATCACAATAGTTGATATTCTAGGAACTAATAATAGCCGAATCTTTGAGAATATCCTTCTAATTAACAAACCAATTGTAATTAAAAATATAAATGCTAATAAACCATTAAGTAAACCCGTTTGAATAAATGACATAGCTATTAACATAGGAGTAAAAGTTCCCAATGTTTTTATTCCAACTATATTTCTCAAAATAACAATACTTAATATTGCTAATGGGAAAACTGTAATAATTTTTAGCATATTTTGTTCTCTAACTGGTAAATTAAACATAGAATATTTAAAGGATGTATCTAATGAATTTGTTTTTGCTTTATATTTTGATAAAAATAAAGTATTATATTTATTTTTTAATACAGAAAAAACAATTTTAGAATTTTTACCCCCTTCAACATCTAACAATGATTCACCACCATTTTGAAATATTAAAAAGTTTTCAGGAATACCGATATTTCCATTTTCTAAATTATATATTTTCCATTCACCATTTACATATGCTTCTAATAATAAATCTGGTTTTTGTAAAGATTTATTTTCTTGCAATGTAACACCTCTAATCATTCTAACTGGTATATTTTCTAATGATAATATAGCTTTTGTTATATTAAATATTTCTGTTTGATCAACTTTTAAGGGAATAAATGTCTGTACTTCTTCCATTGCTGGTTTTTGATTTAAAACTTTTATTAAATTACTAACTATATCTCCACTATTCATAGATTTTGCATAAGCAAGTATTTTATTAGCTGCTTCTTGCTGTGCTTCATTAAAATATAGTGTATCAACTGCTGGAACTGTTTTATTAATTTCTACTTTATCAAGCTTTGCATTTTCTAATAATAAAACCCTATAATATATTTTTTCTTCACTTCCTTCTTTTTTAGGATTTGATTTAAATTCAATAATTTTTCTATGCTTTAATTTGTTTTCATTAATTTCATAACCCTTAGCATTAATACTATCACCAATAATTGTGGAATTATTTGGCGCATTTAATGTAATTTTAATAGGCTCTCCTGTTGCTGTATATGAAATTGTACCTTCAACTAACCATACATTTGTTTCGGTATTAGGATTAAGAGAAAAGCCAAAATATCTTATTTTATATTGTATAGCAAATATTGTATAAAAAATAGATATTATAAAACAACACAATAAGATTTTACTAACAGAAAGTTTCTTAGTAATTTTCATAATTACCTCTCTATAATGATTAATTTAATGTATTAGAAGTAGCGACATCAACAACAGCAAGTCCATTTAATATATTTCTTCCAATTAAAACTTGATAATTGAAGTCTTCTCTGTGTACCAATGTGAATTCTTTAACTAATTGTTGATTGCCAAATTTAATTTCCATATTTACAGAAACCCTTGACTCATTATTTCCACTTTGTCTTTTAATTGATATTTTTCTAGCTATTTTCTTTTCAAACTTTTTAGTTTCTTTTGTTTCTGCATTAGTAATTACAAAAGAAACCCATTCCTCTCCATCTCTTTCAAATTTAGTAATTTCTGTTGCATCAAGAGAAGATGTTGTTGCCCCTGTATCAACTCTGGCATAAAAAACAGAATTCATATCTTTTAAATAAATAGGTTCAACTGCACCTATAATGCCTAATGGATAATAAACTTTTTCTTTTAATTCGTTCTTTTTGTCAGCAATTGCATTTGATTCAATGTTTTCATTATTCGCTTGCACATAAATAACTTTTGTCATTGCCTCTTCTCCCTCTATTATTTTATAACAAGAAGTCAACAATAATGGTATTAAAAAAAATAAAAATTTTCTATTCATAGATTAATTCTTTATTTTCCAACATATAAATTTTTATAATAATTTATCCAAAAATTCAATATTTTTTGACACACAAAAAAATATATTTTGTAAATATTTAATATTTTCAATATCTAACAAAATATATTTTTTTATTTAATAATTATTTTTTATTATTTTTCTACAACTATTTTTTTGGTAATAACACTTGTTCCGGTAACAACTTTTTCTTCTATTACATCGCCATTTTCTTCAACTGTATAATCAATACCTGTTAATTCATATATGGTTTTTGATTCTTTATCTTCACCTAAAATCCAACAACATGAAGATAATGATATTAAACTTAATAGTAATAAAATTTTATTTTTCATATTTTTCTTATTAATTTATTCATGAATATTTTTAAAACAATTTTTTAAAAATTTCAATATTTTTTAATTATACAAAAAATACCCCATAAATAATAATATATTATTATTTATGGGGTATGTTTTATTTATGTAATTTATCTTATGCTACATTTTTATTTTCTACTAATTTGTAAGTTTTATGTACAACCGGTTCTGTTTCAACAACTTCTTCCTTAACTTCTTCAACAACTTCTTCCTTAACTTCTTCAACAACTTCTTCTGTAGGTGTTTCTTCCACTACTACAACATCTTCTTCAACAACTGCAACAACATTATCTTGTGCTAATTTACAAGTACATGCTGATAATAGCATAACTGCTAATAAAGATAAATATAATTTTTTCATACTTTTTACCTTTTGTTTTTATACAAATTAATTTTATATAATAATATATCTAAAAATTCAATATTTTTTTATCAATTACTTATCTATTTGACTAATTTTTTTAGCTAAAATTTTAGATAATTGAGAAATTAAATCACTTTCTTGTATAGCTAAATCATCATATGTATTACCTAAATTATTAGTAAGTAATACTTTATCACTTGCTACAATTTTACCTTTTTTATCTACAATAGAATAAAAAGCATCAAGATATACTTTATCATTAAAAGAACCATCAAGCCTATTAATATAAACTAATACTATATAATCAAAATTTCTATTAAATGCATTTATAGATCTTATTAAACTATTTGGCATATATGTAGACATATTTAATACAATATTTCTTTGAATTGCACTAGATAATGGTTCTGTCCATCTATTAAATTCAGACATTTGTATTTCAGTATTATTATCATCAACAGTGGTAATTATTTCTTTTCTATCTAAATAACTAGCAATATATAATACATCTATACCAATAAAACTATTCTTAACATTGTAAGTAATATTTTCTTCTGGTATTGCTCTAAGTACATAAAAATTAGATGGTTGACTTCTACCACTAAAACAAGATGATAATAAAATCAAAAATAATATATAATATATTTTTTTCATATATACTCCTATTTAACTTTTCCTTTTAATAATGACTCTGGATGTCTTTCTAAAAAATCCGCTAAATTTTTTAAAGAATTAGCAGCTTCGCCTATTTCAATCATGGTTTTATTAAAATTATTAATAATTATTGGTAATGTGTTTGTATTATTAATAATAGCATTATCTATATCTTCTGCTAAACGGTTAATTGTTTTTGATGCTTTATCTATATTTTGAGCTGTCAAAATTATCTTATCTAGTGCTATTGGTAATTTTTCATTAAAATTAATTAAAAAATCATCAAATTTATCTAAAATATCTTTTATAGGCATATTTTGAATGCCTTGCGATAATTCGCCAATTGGAGATAAAACAGTTGGTATTTCCAAAACATTTTTAAAGACATATTGATTTTGAAAATTTGCGGGAATTTTTGGTAACATTTCTAATTCAATCATTAATTGTCCCGTTAAATAACTTTGCGTCATTAATCTAGCTTTTAAACCATCATTTACTAAATCTTCCAAAAGAACAATATTATTACCGCTCCACACACTACTTCTAGCTCTAAAATTTTGATTTTCATTTAATTTAACAAATACTGGAATTACAAAACCTCTTTTATTGGTATTAGGTAATAATTCTATTTTAATAACTTTTCCTATTTCTACACCCCTAAAAGAAACTGGTGAACCAATATTTAAACCACCAATCGATTCATTAAAAAACATTATTAAAAGATCATCTTTTAGTTTAAATGATTTTATACCTGAAAACATAATTATGATAGTAGTAAATAGGAAAATACTAACTACTGTAAATATTCCAATTAATTTTTTATTAGGTTGTTTAGGCATTTCCTTTTTCTCCTCTTGTTAAAAATCTTAATACTTTATCATTTGGTGGATTTTTCAATAAATCCCCTGGTTTTCCATAAGCAATTATACTTTTTGTATCTCCATCCAAAAAAATAGAATTAGTTCCTATTGTAAAAATAGAGCTTAACTCATGTGTCACAACTACAATAGTAGTTCCAAGACTTTGATTAATTTCTATTATTAAATCATCTAAAAGTTTTGAACTAACAGGATCTAAACCTGCTGATGGCTCATCAAAATATACAATTTTTGGATCAAGTGCTAAGGCTCTGGCAAGTCCAGCTCTTTTTTTCATACCACCACTTATTTCAGCGGGATAAAAATCTTCAAAACCTGCTAAACCAACAAGTGCTAATTTTAAAGAAGCTAATTCATTTATTTCGTTTTGAGTATAATTTGTGTATTGTTGTAAGGGTAGGGCAATATTTTCTGCAAGCGTCATGGAACTAAATAAAGCACCACTTTGATATAGAATTCCACATTTTTTCATTATTAAGTCCATTAC
This sequence comes from uncultured Rickettsiales bacterium, assembly GCA_944391075.1. Taxonomy (GTDB): domain Bacteria; phylum Pseudomonadota; class Alphaproteobacteria; order Rickettsiales; family UBA1997; genus CALXSC01. Next base: position 100,493 of record CALXSG010000001.1, read on the forward strand.
TTCCTTATCAGAATTCCAAAAATCATAGCCATCTATAAAAATACTTCCTTCCTTGGGTTTTTTTAATCCAGTTAAAACACTTAATAATGAACTCTTTCCACAACCACTTCCACCCATGATTATAAAAATATCATGTTTGTTTATAGTAAAATTAATATTTTGCATGATTGTAAAATCACCATAAGCAACGGTCAAATTTTTTGCTTCTATTTCAACTGTCTTTACTTCTTCTATATTTTCTTTCATATATTTCAAACCTCGCAGAAAAAAGTAATTATACCTGTTGTTATAACTATCCATACTATGGAAGCCACTACAGCTTTTGTTGTAGCGAGACCTACACTATTGGCATCTTTACCACAATAAATACCATAATAACAACCACATAATGCAATAACCCAACCATAAATATAACCGTGAAAAATACCTATTAAAAAATTCTTTAAAGTTATAATTTCAATTGATAATCTAAAATATTCTTCTAATGGTAAATCTAATATCATAACACCAACAAATGCTCCGCCTAAAATTCCCATAATATCGGCAAACATACTTAAAAATGGTATAATAATTGTAATAGATAATAAACGTGGTAAAACTAAAAAGTCTATTATAGGTATACCCATTGTTTTTAATGCATTGATTTCTTCATTTACTTGCATGGTACCTATTGTGGCAGAATATGCAGCACCAGTTCTGCCGGCCATTATAATGCCAGTCATTACAGGACCCATAATTCTAATCATACCTATTGCAACAAGGCTTGCTACATATATTTGTGCGCCAAACATTTTTAATTGCATCATCCCAACAAAAGCTAAAATTAAACCAACCATAAAACTAATTAAAGAAACTATTGGTAAAGCCTTATAACTTGCATTTTCAAAAGCAAATAAAAAATCAACTTTTCTCATAATAGCCTGTCCAGTAATAAATTTATATAAGGAGTATAATGATTTTAATAAAAAAGAAAAACCTTGATTAAAACTATAATATTTATTTAATACACTATCACCAACTTTTTCAAAAAATGACATTTTTTCATTATTGTGCGAAATGTCTAATTTTCTAGTTGAAGAAAAAGCTAATTTTAAAAGTCTTTGTAAACCATCTGGTAAAGTTGTTTTATCAAAATCTATATTTTTATCTTTTGATAACTTTTCTATATTATATAATATAACGACTAAACTTGAATCCCATTTTAATAATTTATCAGTATTTATTATAATTTTTTTGATATTTTTATTTGTCTTTACAATATTTAATAAGTCATTGATTTCTTTATCATTATTATAAGATATAAAATCGCCATCTATTAGTATAGTTAAAATATTTTGATTAATAATAAAATTCAATGGCATATTTTATTTCAACTTTTAATATATATAACAATTATAAAATAATAAAAATAAGTCAAGTACTTAATTAAAATTTATTTTTTTGTTGACTTTGAAAAAAGATATTATAATATTCTTGATATGCCACAATAGCTCAGCTGGTAGAGCAACTGATTTGTAATCAGTAGGTCCTTGGTTCGAGTCCGAGTTGTGGCACCATTTTTTAAAAATATTCACATATTTTTTATATTTTTCCATTATTTTTATATAGATAATTTAAATGTTGTATTTATTTATTATACTTAGGATGTATAAAAATAAACCTATATTAAATATGAATTTATTAGTGCTATGTTTGTTAATTCTATATTAAAGTTTAATTATATCTATCAAATTGTAGAACTTACAGTTATTGTAAGAAATCTCCATACATCAAGTTTTCTTGATGTATCACTATTTTTTGAATTATTATTAGACATATTTTTTGAGAATTATTATTCAACACAATTAATAGTTGAATAATTTTAAAATACAATACTTTTTTAACTAAAAATAATAATTTTTTATAAAAAATTATTATTAATATAATTTTTTATCATTTTTTTATTGAATATTATTTTTTTTATATATCTTATAGATTATATATAAATATTATTTATTTTAATATATGATAAAAGAAAATATGTATAAGGTATTGAGTGGAGTAGAAGCTAAAAACCCACTTAAAGAGAATCTAATATTAGTTATTGGTGATACGCATGGAGATATGAACACAATGTTACAACCATTAGTAAAAACTGGAATTATAAAGGTGGTACCTGATCGTACTTCGGAAAATGGTTATAGAATAGAAAAGGGATCTTATAAAGATAATTTTAGAAGAGTTATTTTTTTAGGAGATTATGTTGATAGAGGCGAATTTTCCCTTGAAAATATGAAAAATGTAATAAAATTAGATAAACTATTTAATGAAGAAAATGGAGAAACTACAACAGGAGAAAAAAGCAGACAAGATTTTGTGAGATTTTTATGTGGAAATCATGATGTTTTTACTGAATATCTAAAAAACAGTTATATTGAAAAATACAAAGATCTATATCCAGAAACAATAATGAATTTTCAAAAATGTTTATCAATTGCGCATGTAGAACAACTAGATGATGGACGACAACTTTATTTTACTCATGCAGCTTGTTCGGAAGAAACTAAAAAATATATTGATGATATTGATATTAATATTAAAATATGTGACCAGGATATTGGAATAAATATGTTAAATAAAGGAGAATTTCCTGCGCTAGAAAATACATTATTTGCATTACGTAATGCTTCTAATGATGCACCAAATGTGCATGAAAATATTTTTAATTGTGTTGTTGGAACTATATTTTGGCAAAGAGAAGAATGTGAGGAAGAAAAACATAAAGAGGGAGTAAAAGAATTCAATGCGAAAGGAAGCAGTTCTTTATTTATACATGGACATACAATTGTAGAACCAGAATGTGATAAGGCGAAATCAGAAGAGGATAAATATGAAGATAGATGTAGACAATCATTGACAAGATTAAAAGAAAATCATATGACATCTATAGATTTTGGTAATTCTTATGGATGTCGTGATAATCCAAAAAAAAGCAAAATATCAAATTCTTCATATATGGTTTTTGATCAAGAAGGTCATTACTATATTGAAGGTTCGTCTTTATCAAAACAAGGTAGAATATTTACAAAATATCACATTACAGATTTTCCACAAATTTCTGATGATATGGTACAAGTTACAGAAAAACAAAAAGAAGATGGCCAAATGGCAGAAATATATTTTGATATGGAACCTACAGACATACATTTACCAGATGATATAGCACTTATGTTAAATGGTAATACATCAAAGGAGTCCAATAAAGATGTGTATACAACCGTGGAAACTCGTGAAGAATCAAGAAGTGATTTGCATAATGATTTAATGGATGATTGGTTAAATTTTTTAGAAGAATATAATAATTCATATCAAATTCAAAAAAATAAAGATACCACAACAGAAAAACAGTCCCCTGAAAAGACTATGGGTATTCGCGAAGCATATCTTTCTGAAGGTGTAGCGGTAGATGGTGATAAGACAAAAAAAGATGAACAAGTTTCATGGACGGATTTTTATGATTTAACTACTACATCAGAAACAACAAATTTATTAAATGAGAATAAAGAAGCAAAAAATGGTAATTCTTCTTCTTATATATCTTTTGATGATTTAACTACTACATCAGAAACAACAAGTTTACTACATTCAGCAGAAAGTGATGATAAGTTATCTTGTGGTATTAATACTATGAGTAAAATGTCAACTGATACTAGAAAAGCACAAAGTCCTAGAAGTTTTAAAAATTATTTTAAATGTTGTTTAGGTAGAGAGTAATAAATAATGTTTAAATTTTTCTTGAAATATTGATTGATATAATTTACTCTATTGGTAGTTTAAAAAATCAATAATATTATGGATGCAAAAAATCATAAATTCACTCCTTCTATTCTAAAAGCTTACGATATTAGAGGTGTTTATAATAAAGATTTTAATAATGTTGATGCTTATTTTATGGGTAAGGCATATGGAACATTTTTAAAAGAATTAAATAAAAAGACTTGCGTTGTTGGTATAGATGGAAGGGTTAGTTCAAAAGAAATACAAAAGTATTTTATGGATGGTTTAATTACAACAGGTATTGATGCAATAGATTTAGGTTTAGTTATGAGTCCTTGTATGTATTGGGCTGTATGGCACTTAAATGCTGATGCTGGTATGATTATCACAGCTTCTCACAACCCGCCTGAATTTAATGGTTTTAAAATGCTTACAAAAGAAGATCCAGTATGGGGTGATGATATACAAAAACTTGGAAAAATTGCAGAAGGTGGTAATTTTGCAACAGGAAATGGTAAAATTACAAAGATAGATGTTAGACAAGATTATATTAAATATGTATTATCTTTCTTAAAATTAACACCTAAATCAAAGGTTTTAAACATAGTTTTTGATACCGGAAATGGTGTTGTTGCTGATGTTATACATGATGTTATGAAAAATATTCCTGGAAAACATAAATTTTTATACGATACTGTTGATGGAAATTTTCCTAATCATCTTGCTGATCCTTCACTTGCAAAAGAAATGCAAGATTTAAAAAATGCAGTTATGGAAGGAAATTATGATTTTGGTATATCATATGATGGTGATGGCGATAGATTGGGCTTTATTGATAAAGAAGGCTATATTTACTTCGGTGATGAAATTTTAGATATATTAATGAGACCATTTTTAAAAGAAAACCCTGGCGAAAAAGTACTTTTTGAAATATCTTCAAGTCAAGTTTTAGTTGATGATATTGAAAAGTTTGGTGGTGTTCCTGTTATGTGGAAACCAGGACATTCAACATTTAAAGCTAAAATGAAAGAAGATAATATTAAAATTGCAGGTGAAACATCATGTCATATATATTATGGTGAAAATCATAATTTTGATGATAGTTTAGTTGCTTCAATGAAAATTATAAACTTTTTAGCTAATGGTAATGAAACATTAGAAGATATTAGAAAAACCTTCCCTAAAACATATTTAACTAAGAAAATTAAGATTAAAACACCTGACGATGTAGTAAAATATACAATTCCTGATAAAATTGCCGAAAAAATGAAAGCAGAAGGTAGAAAAGTTATTCAAATAGATGGTGCAAGAGTTTATACAAATAAAACCGATTGGTGGTTAATTAGAAGTTCTAATACAGAACCAGCTATGACAGCAAGAGCAGAAGCTATGACACCAGAAGGATTAGAGGTTTGTAAGAAAGAATTGACTGATGCTTTAAAAGCAGAAGGTTATGACATTAAATTTGAATAATTTTATTTAAGAAAAAAGTGTTTAGTAATTTACTAAACACTTTTTATTTTTTAATCTTGATTTCCCATAATTTCTTTTTTGAAAGAAACTTTATCAGCATCAACTCTTTGTTTTTCCTCTTCTGTTAATTTTTTCTTTTTTCTTATTAAAGTAAGAGGAGGAAGTTTGTTGATTAATTCTTCATCTGTCATTTTTTCATTTTTGAACCACTCAAATGGTATTTTAATAACAGGTTGTTGTCCAGCATTTACAACATTCATTTTTTCGTCTGTTTTAGCATCAATTAATTCTGTTGCTTTTATTTTAATAATTTTATCTTCGCCAGGTACAACAACTTCTAATTCATCACCAACTTCAATTTTATTTTTTACAGGAACATAAAAGTATTTTCCGTCTTGGCTTTCAATATAACCAGCATATTCAACTTCGCTAAGTGATCTTGTCATTTCATAACCAGTTGCCAAGTATGTTGGGCTCTCGTGTGCAAAAGCAAGTGAGAAACCTCTATTTGAAATAGCATAAAGCTCGTCTAAGTAATTATTGTAGTCCCATGTTTCAGGGTTATCAAAATAATCATCAATAGCTTTTCTATAAACTTTTGCAACCATACCTGCGTAATATTGAGTTTTATTTCTTCCTTCTATTTTTAAACAATCAATTCCTATTTGTAAGAATTCAGGCAATACAGGTAATAAACACAAATCTTTTGAATTCATTAAATAAGAACCTCTTTCTGTTTCTTCAATTTCTAAGAAATCATTAGGTCTAAATTCTTCTTCTAAGAAGAAATCAAATAACTCTTTTGTATCTTGATTTAAAAGAATTTCTTTTGATATATCTTCTTTTAATTTCAAATGTACTTTATAATTCCATCTACAAGAATGTGCACATTTTCCTTGATTTGCACCTCTTCCTGTAAAATAGTTAGATAATAAACATCTTCCAGAATAAGACATACACATAGAACCATGTATAAATGTTTCTAATTTTATATTAGGACATTTTGCTCTAATTTCTCTTAATTCATCAAAACTTAATTCTCTAGCCATAACACACATTTTTGCGCCTAAATCTTCCCAAAATTTTACACCTAACCATGATGTAACGTTGGATTGAGTAGAAACGTGTAAATTTAATTCAGGTGCATGTTCTCTTAAATACATAAAAACTGCTGCATCAGCAACAATAACGCCATCAGGTTTTGTTTGTTTTAAAACCTTTACATATTCAGGTAATTTTTCAATATCTTTGTTATGTGCAAAAAGATTAACTGTTAAATAAACTTTTTTTCCTCTTGAATGTGCAAATTCAATTCCTTCTAAAACTTCTTCTAATGTAAATTTTGATTTTGCTCTTAAAGACATTGTAGGTGTTCCGCAATAAACAACGTCAGCACCATATAAGATTGCAGTTTTTAATCTAGATAAAGACCCTGCTGGTACAAGCAGCTCTGGTTTTTTCATACTCTCTCCTTTTTTATTAATCATTTATATAAAATTAAAATTATTGATATCTTAAAGCATCTATTGGGTTTAGCTTTGTAGCTTTAATAGCTGGAACTATACCTGAAACAATACCTACAAATATTGCAGCAAGTGCTGAGACAATTACTGTAAAAATACTAATAGGAACTGTTCTTTCTAATATATGTCCAGCTGTTAAAGCTGTAGCAATTCCAATAATCATACCTAATAAACTACCCATGGCAGATATTAAAATAGATTCTATTAAAAATTGAAATAATATACTTTTATTAGGTGCACCAATAGCTTTTCTAATACCTATTTCTTTTGTTCTTTCTGTAACAGAAGTTAACATCATATTCATAATACCAATACTTCCAACAAACAATGAAATTGATGCAACAGAAGCTAATAAAACAGCTAAAATAAAACCAATCATACTAATTTTTTGTACCATTTCTGTTAAATTAATAACTTCAAAGTCGGGATCCATATTGGAATGAATTTTATGTCTAACTTCTAATAATGTTTGTATTCTTCTTTCAACCATTTTCATATTTTTTACATCATCAAATGTCAAAAATAAAATTGCTACTCTATCAGGAAATCTATTACTTGTAAGTCTAGATTTAAAAGCTTTTACAGGTAATAAAATAATATCATCTTGATCGCTACCCTTTGCATCAGCACCTTTTTCCTTTAAAATACCAATTATTTTAAAAGGTACACCTTTAATTCTAATATCTTGTCCTAATGGTTCTTCTCCATATGGAAACAATTTATCAACAATAGTTTGTCCAATAACAGCAAATGGAGTTCCTGCATAAACATCTCTTTCAGTAAACATTATACCCCTTTCTATTTGATAGTCATTTATTTCTAGATAATCCGGATTAGTCCCATTTACTGTTGTGTTCCAATTATTACCACCAGCTACTACTTGATATTTTGATGTTACTAGTGGAGCAACATATACAACATTTTTTAATTCTTTTACAGCTTCAGCATCTTGCATAGTTAAAGAAGGACGACCACCCCTTCCACTATGTACACCACCTCTATTTGAAGAAGCAGGAACAACAAGCATCATATTTCCACCAATACCTTCTAATTGTTTGTCGATTTCTAATTGAACTGCTTGTCCCGTAGCAACCATTAAAACAACAGCGCATACTCCTATAACAACACCTAAAATTGTTAAAAATGATCTAAGCTTGTTGGACAAAATTGAAATCCAAGCTTCTTTAAACATTGCTAAAATCATATTAAAATAAATTTTATTTCTAATAATATTTTATAAACAAAAATAATAATATCAATAATTTTTATTTATTTATAAAAATATCTTTACATATTAAAAAGTTCAAATATTATATAAGTGCAACTTAAAATTTAAAGGAAAATATGTTAGTAAAACCAAATGTTTATAATTTAATTATAGGTGCCTTGTTAGGTATTTCTGGTGTATATGTATGGGCACACCCATTGGATACATTAGTACTTATATCTTTATATATTGGCATTTTATTTATATTAGTTGGTTCAGTCTTTTTGATTGAATACTTCGTTAAAAAAGAAACAAAAAACTTAGGCTATGCTTTATTAAATCTAGCAATAGGTGTTATCTTTGTTAGCAAAAGTTCATTTGTAGCTACATCAATATCTTTAATATTAGCTTTATGGATATTATTTAGTAGTATTGAACAAATTACCACTTCGTTAGAATTAAAAAAATTAAATGTTGGTTTTTGGATATATCCAATCATTTCTGGTATTATTGGTTTAATTTTTTCATTAATTATTTTAATTCACCCATCAGTTGGAGCATTTACAATTGCTATAATTATTGGAACCTATATGGTTATGTATGGAATATTGGAAATTATGGAATTTTTCCTAATAAGAAATATAGAAAAATAATTTTTTAGGTGTTATATATTTTTATAACACCTTTTTAAATATCTTGACTTTATACTTCATAAATATACATTTTTATTGTATAAAATAATTCTTTATTGATATGAAATTTACAAAAATGCATGGTTGCGGAAATGATTTTATAGTTCTAAATGAAATGAATAATAAAAATATTCTATCAACAGAACAAGTAAAGCAATTATGCAATAGAAAATACGGTATTGGTGCTGATGGTATACTTATTATTTCATCATCAAATATTGCTGATATTAAAATGAGAATTATTAATGCCGATGGAACAGAGGCAGAAATGTGTGGAAATGGTATAAGATGTATTTCTAAATTTGCTTATGATAATAATATTCTAAAAAAAGAAAAATTTAATATTGAAACAGGTGCAGGTATTAAACAAGTTGAATTGATTATAAAAAATAATAAATGCATTGCTGTTAAAGTTGATATGGGTAAAGCTGAATTTTTAAATAACCCTACAAATAATGAATATGATTTAAATTGTGTATCTGTTGGCAATCCACATGCTGTTATGATTGTTGAAAATTTTGATAATAATATAGTAAAGGATTTAGGGCCTAAAATAGAAAATCATAAAGGTTTTATTAATAAAACAAATGTAGAGTTTGCAAAAATAATTAATAAAGAAAATATTGATTTAAGAGTATGGGAAAGGGGCTGTGGAGAAACAGAGGCTTGCGGTACAGGTGCTTGCGCTACTGTTTCTGTATTAAATCATATTGGACTATTAAGTAATCATTGTAATGTCAATATGTTAGGCGGTGTATTAACCATTGATATTATAAACAATGAAATATTTATGACAGGTGAAGCTGTAAAAGTTTTTGACGGAGAAATAGAAATTTAATTTTTAATTTCTTCTTCTGCCGTTATTTCTAATATTTTGTTTTCTTCCATAACATTCATAATATTTATTATATTAAAAATTCTATCCTTGAATTTAATTCTATCATTATTTTTAATATTTTTTGTATATCTTATAGTAATTATATAAGTTATTTTATCACTTATTTTATTTGCTTCAAAATCATTACTTGTATTCATTGGTTTTATTTCAGCCCAGCAAGTAGATATTGTAGTCCAAGTCTCCGTAAAACCACCACAATTGTCAGGTTCTTTAACTTTTTCTTGAATTTCTATTCTTTTATTTAATCTGTCAATTAATATATCATTTGCCATATTATAACCTTATTTGTTTATATTTTTTGTAAATATTTAAAGAATTTAATGGAATTGGTGAATAGCCACTTCTATCTTCATACATTCTTGCTATATGCATTAGTAATGCTTGTATTAATTCGTCATTAACTGTTGTCAGGCCGGCTTTATATTCAATGTCAATTCTATAAAAATTATTAGGCTTATTTTTAAAATTTAAAATATTTCCAATATTATCTAAAAAATATTCTGTATTTTCTAATGTTGTAGTATTTTGTTGAGAATCAATAATTTTAACACTTGTTATTGATATTGTAGGAGGGTAGGGGAGAGTTAAAGAAGTATATTTTAGTTCATAAATTGAATATATAAAAGTTTTTTGAATTAATGATTTATTTATATTCGTTTCGCATTGTGTAATAGCTGTTTTAATAATATTTTTAATTAAATCATCATCATCTTCAAAATCTACTTTTAAAAAGTTTTTTACAAAATTTAATTCTATTGGTAAAGTTGTATTTTCTTCTTTAACATTTAATATAGGATTTTTAATTATATGCATAATATTTACATTTATTTGTTGATATTTTTTTAATTTTAAATAAATTTAAAATAGATTTTATTTCTATAAAAATAATGCGGAAGTTATATAAATTATTAAGTATTTTTTCTTTTTTAATTCTTATTTCTTGTCAAAGCAGTAATATGTTTTTACAAGAAATTCAATTAGTGGAATTTGAAGATGATAATTTATGTATGATGCAAGGCTTAGAATTTAAAGATGAAGATACTAGAACATTATATTGGAAATGTAGATTGCGAGTTATAAATCAAAGAATTGCTAATCAAGAAGACAATTATGGTTATTCTTTATTATTTAAAGGTGAACTCAAAAAATTAAAAAAAGCAATACAAAATAAAATAGACGAATTAAATGAAACAACATTAGTTGAAATAGAAACTTCTATTGATGAAAAAGAACATCAATATTGTGTTACTTTAAGAAATAATGGCAGTGATATGACATATTTTGAGTGTAGAGAAGAATTAGCAAGAAAAAGAAAAGTAGATGATGATTTAGAAATTTTAAATAACGAAGAGTTTGTTGATAATGCTTATCAAATTGAAGAAGTTATAACTAACAATCAAATCACAATTGTAGACGAACAATGTATACAATATGTTTATGATGAAATAAAATTAAATCAATGTCTAATTGATAATCAAAATTTTATAGAATGTATGGGAAATATTAATAGTCAATTAGAAGAAAGAAGAATTAATGATAAACTTTATTGCAATCAAGTTAGCATAAATAGATACCCCGATTCTCTATTTAATAATCAAGGGCAGAATAATAATGATATGATGGTTGGGCCTAGTATGAATAAAAACAATATAATCAATTTAAGAAATAAAGAATATGAAACTTGTTTTAGACAAAGATTAATTAAATTACAAGAATATAGAGAATATCTTGAAAATCAATGTGCTGTCAATAATTTTAGTAATTTAAAATAAAACATTTAAACAAATATAAAAATGATTGACTTTTATAAATAGATATATTATAATTATTACAGAGAGAATAATAAAATCACTTATGGCAAGTAATAATTTATCTGAAAGTCTTAATCCTACCGTAATGACTAATAAACTTACGGGAAGCTATGATGGTGCTCAAGGTATGGTTGGTGAAGGGATACATCCTATACTGAATCATAGGACAATGATTGGTGAGTCTGTGAGTGATACTTTTGGTAGTGTTGGTGATACATATGGGCCTTCACTAAACAATGGCACAGGAAGTCTCGCAAATTTAGCTGGAATTTTGACGGGAAAGCCCGCTACAGAGTTTGGACTATGGCCTTTCCAAGTTCCAGCAGAAAAATTTTTAAACAAACAAAAACTTGGTGCTTCTTTGTCTAGTAGGTAATAACGATTTGTAAGGAGATAAAATGTTTTCAGAAAAAATGATGGATCATTGTCAAAATCCACGAAATGTTGGAAAACTTGACGAAAATGATAAGAATGTTGGAACAGGTTTAGTTGGTTCGCCTGTTTGTGGTGATATGTTACAATTCTGGTTAAGAATTGAAGATAATGTTATTAAGGATGCTAAATTTAAAACATTTGGTTGTGGCGGTGCTATATCTTCAAGTTCTCTTATGACTGAAAAAATTATTGGAAAAACAGTCGAAGAGGCATTGAAGGTTAAAAATAAAGAACTAGTTGAAGAACTAGAATTGCCTAAACTTAAAGTTCATTGTTCTGTTATGGCAGAAGAAGCTATTGCAAAAGCTATAGAAAATTATAAAGAAAAAAATAAAGATAATAAATAATTGAAAATAGCTTATATTGAATCAAAGACTATATTGAATAAATCAAAATTATCAGCCGACATTGATTATACAATTAATCCATATGTCGGCTGTGAGTTTTGTTGCAAATATTGTTATGCTAGTTATTTATCTAATTTAGTAAAAGAAGACAATAATAAATGGGGAGAGTACGTTTATGTAAAGAAAAATTGCATAGACTTATTAAAAAAAGAATTAGGGAAAATGATTTTAAATTATCAAAAACCTAAAATAATGTTATCTTCTGCTACCGATCCATACCAATATATAGAAGAAAAAGAGCAATTAACAAAACAAATATTAGAAACCTTTATTGAATTTTATTTTCAAGGAGAAATTTTATGTTTAACAAAAAGTCCTTTAATTTTAAGGGATATATACTTATTAAAACAAATTAAAAATTTAACTGTTGCATTAAGTATTTGTACTAACAATGATAAAGTTAAGAACTTTTTTGAACCTAATACTCCAGCTATTAAAAGTAGATTTAAAGCTTTAAAAATATTAAATCAAAATAATCTTAATACTTGCGTTTTTGTTGCACCAATTTTACCATATTATGAAAATCATTTAGATGAATTAGATTTATTATTTAAACAAATAAAAGATGCTGGAACAAATAAAATTGTTTATGACTTTTTAAATTTATACGGAAATATGACTAGATACAAAGAACTTTTTAGAAATAATAAAAAAGCACAAGAATTTTATATAGATAAAGTATCTAGTCAAAATTATTTGAATAAAATGAATTATGAAGTTAAACAATTAATATCAAAATATAACTTTGAGATTTTAAAATAATATACTTTTAAAATCGTTAAATGTAGCAAATACCATAATTAATATTAATATGCCAAAACCACCTTGTAATAATTTTTCTTGTATTTTTTCGGGAATTGGTCTTCTAGCTATTATTTCTATAATAAAGAATAATAAATGTCCACCATCTAATACAGGAATTGGTAATAAATTCATAAGTCCTAAATTAGCAGAAATTAAGGCCATAAAGTATAATACAACTAAAAAACCTCCTTCGAAACTTTGTCCTGAATATTGTGCTATCTTTAATGGACCACCTAAACCATCTGTACTTCTGTTGCCAGCAATCATTTGTCCTAAAACTATCAATGTATCAACGCACATCTTATATACACTTTTATTTGCTTGAATAAATGCTTGAAAAACATTTACCTTTTTAGGTTCTGTAATTTTAGATGCAATACCTATACCTGAGGTTTCAACATCATTTCCAAACATATCTTTTGTTTTTATAATTTTAGGTTGTACATTCAATTCTACTGTTTCACCATTTCTTAAAACTTCTATTGTTAATGGTTGTAAATTATTAATCGCTATAATATTCATAACCTGAGAAAAATTTTCAATCTTTTCATCATTTATAGCAACAATATAGTCATCTTTTTGAAGTCCAGCTATTTCTGCAGGTGAATCTTCCATAACTTCACTAATAACAGGTTTTAAGTCATCAACACCTGTTGTTCTATAAATACATGTAAGTAATAATACTGCAAAGATTAAATTAAAAAATGGGCCAAAAAATACTATTAAAAATTTTTTATATGGATTTTGAAAATAAAAACTAACTTTCTTTTCATCTTCACTCATTTTTTCAATAACTTCTTTATCAGCTTGTCCGGAAGCAACATCGTCATCACCGTACATTTTCAAATAACCACCAAATGGCAACATAGATACTTTCCATCTTACTCCACTTTTATCAGTCCAGCCCCATAATTCTTTACCCATACCAATTGAAAAGGAATCAACTTTAACACCGCAAATCTTGCAACCTAAATAATGTCCGTATTCATGTACAAAAACTAATACAGATAAAATAATTACAAATGCAAAAAAGTTTTGAAAAATAGTATAAATTAAATCCATTTCAATTTTATTATTAATTAAACATTTAATATTTTATATAAAAAATTATATTAGTCAAGAGTGAAAAATTTATCCAATACTCTCATTACAACATTTAGTCCAACGGATATCATTAACCATACAACAAAAATACTAAAAATACCAACAATAAAACCAATAATAACCATCAAACCATCTTTGTTTATCATGCCAAAAGATATTAATATAATAGCTAAACCTGGTATTGTGTTGGCAAAAACAATTGGTGTAAGAGTGATACCAGCAAGAAAAAAAATAAAAGCACCAATAATTCTTTCTGTAATTGGGTTGCTAACAAATGTAAATCTTCTTCTTGTAAATCTTTCTAATTTATATAAATAAATTGTAGATTTTTCAACAATTACTGTTAATGTAGTTCTTTTAATACTTTTTTCTGTGATAAATTTAGGAAGCCATACCTCTTTCATTCCAATAATCATTTGAAACGATAAAAACATGATAATAAGTCCAGCAATAATGGCTATTGGTGGTGGTAAGGGAATCATCAAAATAATTGAGAAAATTAGATTTAATAATGCGAAACCTCCAGAATCTATGGATTTTAATAAAGTCCCAACCTTAATATTATCTTCAACGTTTTTATTGTATATATCATTGATTAATGCACTAGTAGAATTGATTTTATCTTTTGAAATATCATTATTATCATTATTTTCTTGCATAACTCAATCAATTAACATTTTTAATTATATTTCAAAAAGATGGCTGGGCTAGGGGGATTCGAACCACCGAATGACTGGATCAAAACCAGTTGCCTTACCACTTGGCTATAGCCCAATTTTACAAATCGTTAAAGAAATAATATTTAATAAAAATAATAAGTCAATATTTTTTTATTAAAATAATAAATTATCATGTTATTATATTATATTTTTATACAAATAAATTTTATATAAATATCAACCACAATACCTTAAATTTAAAATATTGTGGTTGAATTAATTATATTAACTACGTCCGCCTCTATTTCTTCTTTTAAAGAAGTTAAAACAGCCTCTTCGTGTTTCTGGTTCATCTTGTGGTGATGTAGGTGAAAGTTCTGCATTTGTAGCATATGCATTTACAGAACCATCTACTGGTTTTATTTCTGCCATAGTACTCTTACTTGCTTTTTCTGTACCAGGTTGTGGAATTAATTTTGCAGTTTCATAACCTGAAAAAATACTTTTAACAGAACCCTCCTCAGAAGTTGTTGTATCTTTTATATGTACTATTGTATCTGTTTCCTTCATTTCTTTAGTTCTTGTAAAGCCATTAGTTTCTTTTAATACTATACCATTTTTATCATAGCCATTTTTGAAAAAAAGTTCAGCATCTGTTATCTTAAAAAAGGAAATAGTATTATCGTTATTTTCAATATAACCATATAAAGCTTGCGTTTTACCTTTCGGTGATTTTACATGGTATGTTCCATTTTTAGATTTATAAATAGGTTTTTCATATGCAATTATATCATTTAATCGTTCTTCATAATCTGTAGTTATTTCAGAAGATGTAGATACTTCTTTAGGTGATTCTATAAATGCTTCATTATTCATTGTTTCCGATTCTTGGGTAGAAATTGAACGTAAACTATTTTTTCGTTCCATTAAAGGACTTTCTGCAATAGGACTACTTAGACCAATACTATCACTACTAGAACTATCATAACTATCATAACTACTGCTACTTGAAAATCTACCTCTTCTTAATTCATTTGTTCTTTCAATATCATATTGTATTTCTTTTTTTGGTTCTGCAATATCTGATAATACTAAATCAGTTGAGAGTTGAGGGGGGGGGGTAGTAGTATCTAGTGACATTAACAATGCCTCTTGTTTTATTATATCTGTATTACTTTCAGATGCTTCCACTGGATCAAATCCTGTATCATTCACATGTTCATTTAAATTTTGTACTGGTGGAACAGTTGGCATTATTTCTGTTTGTACTACTCGTGGTCTTCGTGGTTGTTGTGGTCTTGTCAGTCTTTGATTTATTTGTACTGGTGCTGACCAATTTTCGGATCGTGTTACAAATATTTTACTTTCTACCTCTTTATCAGAAGATACTGTATCTATTATTTTTGAAGCAGGGTTTTTATCATTTTTCATATTGTGTAATGGCATAGTATTTGGTATTATTTCTGGCTCTGTTATCTTCCAATAGAAATTACCATTATTCCATCGTGAATATCCTTTTTCTCTCCAATTTTGTTTTTTGAGACTAAATTTAACGTTTGTAAGACGATCCCCATCTTGTTCTACTAAATAAAGCTGTTCAAAATTATCTAATTTTGTTTGTCTATCATAAGGTTGATAATCATTAGAATCACCTTTTGTACAAAGAACGCATACTGTTTGTCCAACTTTACAAATATATTTATTTTCTTGGACTTTAAAATCTTTAACATTTTGTTCTTTTAAATCATCTTCAACTTTTCTCGGCCATGGATTGTATGTTGGTATCTCTGGCATATCCTCTGTTATTTGGTTTGATTTTATTTGTTCAATTAGTCGTTGAGCTTGTTCAGCTTCAATTTCCTCTGGATCAAAATTTTCACTTTTTTCTAAATCTGTATCATTTTTATGTACTTCCTCTGGATCAAAATTTTCAC
>CALXSG010000002.1 GCA_944391075.1 uncultured Rickettsiales bacterium
GAATGCGACTATGTCATAATGTTTCATCGCTAAAGCTAAACTGAACCCCCAGTCTAACTGGGGGTTTTAGATTACAACAATTAAAAAAGCCCTTAATTAAGGACTTTTTAAATATATTTACAAAGTATGAGCATATTTAGATAAATAGTCAGCAACGCTTTCTACATCAGCTTTCATACCATCCTTGCCTTTATTCCAATTAGCTGGACATACTTCACCATTCTTTTGTGTAAATAATAAGGCATTTGTCATTCTCAAAACTTCTTCAATATTTCTACCCAATGGCAAATCATTAACAACTTGATGTACAACTTTACCCGCTTGATCAATTAAAAATGTTCCTCTTAATGCTACATAACCATTAGTTAAAACATCATAGCTTTCTGCTATCTTACCACCAACATCAGCAACTAATGGAAATTGAACATCGCCAATTCCACCTTTTTCTAGTGGAGTGCTTTTCCATGTTAAGTGTACATATTTACTATCAACAGAACAACCAACAACAACTGCACCAAGTTCTTCTAACTCTTTTAATTTGTTGTTAAAAGCAATAATTTCAGAAGGACAAACAAAAGAAAAATCAGCCGGCCAAAAAAATAAAATACCAACCTTACCTTGAATATAAGTTGTTAAATTAAATTTATCATTAATTTTATTGTCCGGCATTACAGCTGGTGCTGTAAAGTCTGGCGCTTTTTTTCCAACTAAAACTGACATATTAGATTAATTTATTCTACATACTAAAAATTGTATTTTTATATTTTAAATAATCAAGTTTTACTTTTATTATAAATTTATAGTGATTATTTTATTGAATTCAAAATATTTTATAGCATTATAAATCAAACATATAATATACAACTAAAAACATATATTGATTATCTTAATAAAATAAATAAAAACAAAAAACCCGCTATTTTTATTAAAACAGCGAGTTGAAATGTTAAATAATAATAAATTATTTTTTAACAGAATCTTTTAAAACTTTACCAATTGTAAATTTAACTTTTTTACCTGCAGGGATTTTGATTTCTTTTCCTGTTTTAGGATTTCTACCCATTTTAGCTTTTGTATCAACAACTTTAAAGCTACCGAAACCAATTAAAGAAACATCTTCACCTTTTTTAAGTGATTCTTCAACTGTTTCAACAAAAGCGTTTAACATCATTTCACATGCTACTTTTGTATTACCAGTCTTTGTAGCTATTGTATTTACTAAGTCTTGTTTAAACATATTTTTTACCTCAATTATTTTTAAAATTTTATATAATATATATAAATATTACATTATTCAATGTTCGATATTAAAAGATATAATTTTAATATCAAGACTTTTTAATTATTTATATTATATTTTTTATTGTTTTATTGTGTAAATATTAGAATTTACCGGCAATCTCCCACGTAAGGTTGTAATTTCCTCTTTCAATTCCTCTTTTTGCTTTTAGAAATTCTGGACTTCTTAATGTTTTTGCGTATGTTAAACTCCAATTAATGTACTCTCCATGATACTTTAAAGCTAGACCACTACCTGCTACATAACCGCTACTAAAATCATAATCTACATTATTACTATAATTCTTATCTTTAACATAACCATAATTATAAAATACTGAAAAATAAAGATTGTTTAAAAAATCATTAACTGATAAATCAAATCTTGGACTATTAAAAATTTTTCCATATGCTATAACATTAGTTTCTAATATACTTTCTGGAAATAATTGTTTGATATTTAAAGATAAATCACTTCTTACATAATAATTATCATCATCATTAACAATTCTCTCTCTAAAACTTTTTGTCATATATTGCTCACTAACACCATATTCTTCAGCTTCGTTTAATGTGTTTAAGCTATATTGGCTATCAAATGATAGTGTATAACTTAAATTTATTTTATTACGTAGTGCAGAAGGTATTAGTTCTATGTCTCCACCATCATCTAAATAACTATTACTATTCATTTCAATAGTATCAGCATATGATGATTGATAATAGAATAATAAAGTAAATAAAAGAATTATAATACTAAATTTATATTTAATCATTTATATTTTTTAAGTTTTCTAAAATACAATTATACTACTTTTTATAGCAACAGTCAATACAATTACATAAAATATTTTATTACAAAATATTACAAAAATTTACAAAGCACTTTAAATTTTCTTGTATTTTTTAAAAATACTTTTAAAAAATAAATCACCTATAAAAAAATTCTAATAAATAAAATGAAAAAAGAAAATTTTTTGATAATATTGATATGTATGAGTACAATAAGCTACATATTTTGCAACTTTTTTATTTTATTTAAAAGAGATTTAATAGCTGGTTTTACTTTTGATATTAGTAATTTTTTATTTCCAATTTTATATATTAGCAGTGATTTAATACAAGAAGTTTATGGTTATGAAAAAAGCCGACTTGCCGCAAAAATCACTATTGCCGGACAATTAATTTTTGCAATATTTTGTTTCTTCACGGCACAATATTTTAGTATAAATTGGCTTGATGAAGAAAGTAATAAAATCATTAAAGACAACATATTATCAAGCATAGCCTCAACCATCACCATCGCCACCATAGTTTCATATTACTTAGGCGATTGGGTCAACGACATAATTTTTGCAAAATTAAACAACAACAAAAACACCTTCATAGACTACTCAAAAAGATCATTCATTTCATCACTTGCACAAAAATTATTTGATGCCATATTATTTAATTTAATTTTAATTTTTTTACCAAATAGTAATTTTACATTTAAACTTGTTTTAATACCAATTTTACTAGAAATTATACTAGAATTCGCATTACTACCAATTAATCACAAAGTCGTAATGAAGATTAAGGGGGTGGTGAATAGAGAAGAAAAGATTAATTATGAATAATTACTTAACAGCTTCCAACAGTACCCCATCACTCACCATTTTTAAATTTACTAAATAGTCAATATTTTCAAAAGCCTTTTGCAATGGAATTTCTGTCGTAAGCCACCCACAACCATCAGTAATCCATATAAAATTAAAACCATCATCCTTCAACGACTGCCCCAACTTTTCATACTCTTCCGCTGTGGATTTAAGTTTGCTTCCGCCCCCACCATAAAAATTACATTCTAGCAAATATAGGTTGGTTTTAGACTTTATTACAAAATCATATTTTCTTTCCTTCTTATTTCCCTTTTTATCAAGATAAACAGGAACATCAATACCGAAATTATTAAAAATCTTTTTTGAATCTGCCTGTGTTATATACTTAAAACCATTATTTAAACAAAATTCTTTTATCAAGTTCTCCACCATTTTTTCCATAATTTTTCCACTTCTATTTTTCCTAGCATTGCTATTCAAACCAGCCTCAACACCAATAGTATAATCTACAAAATTTTTAATTTTTTCTTTTTGAATAATTTCTTTTAGTCCTGTTTTTTCAATAAATTCAAGATACAATTTAATATCTTCATCATCTAAAATTTTCTTTTTAAAATCAAATATTTTATAATTAAATTGAAAATTATCATAATTAAGAATCTTTATAACACCATCACTATGACCATCCCTAACCAAAATAATAGGTATCAATTTAATTAATTCAGGATCTTTTTTAATAAGCTTTATAAACATTTCTTCAAAATTATCAGCCCCAATCAAAGCATTTAATGTATTTAATCCAATTTTAATATCATCAACATTTTTAAAAACTTTTTTCCAATCAACAAAATAATCAAAAGTCATATTTGATGGTTTCAATGTTGACAACAAGTAATCAAAAACTTCATTTGAAGTTTTTAGATTAAGATTTTTGTAAAAATTTAGTGGTTTCATAGTTATTTAAATAAATTTTTTAATAATATCTTTGTATAGTTCAATTAATTCATAATTAGAAGTATCTAATAATGGTTCATACATAAATGAATTTAAATGGATATTTTCTGAGGTTATTAACAATACTCTTTCAAAAATATCTTGCATTTTTTTATATCCATCAAGAAAATTTTTCTTGTATAATTCAATCAATATTCTTGTCTGATTATTAGTTTTTTCAATTGATTTTTTATAATCTATTTTTGATTTTTCAAATTCCATTATTAAAAATTCTTCTGTTTTTAATCTAGATGCTATAGATAATACTATTTTTGGTTCCAATCTAACAAGATAACTATTATCTAATTCATTATTTATAATAAAATCTGCTTTTTCATATATATATGTAATAACACTTTTTTCTAATTCATATCCGCTCCATTTTTCACTAGAAGATATTGTCTCATGTAGAATATCTTTTAAATCTGATAATTTTATATTGCATGTATCTTCTTTGATATGTAGCAAAGATGTTAATTTTAAATAATTATTATCTGTTGTTGATTTTGTATATTCTATTATATTTCTTGCAAATGGAATTGCACATATAGGCATAAGTCCTATATTATTTTGTAATCCGACATTATGTAAATTCTCTTTTATTGTAATTAATGGATTTTTACTTTGATAAAAAGCATCTTCTATTGTTATTCCATTATTTTTATTTTTCATTGCAAATAAATTATTTCCACGTTTTCCTAATCTTAAAGATATTGCTCTATAAAAATCATAATTATGAGTTAAAATAATTTGATAGAAATTTTCCTCTTTTGAAATATCATTTAAATATTCCATAATTGCATATTTATTTTTATAGTCAAAAGAATCTGCGATATCATCAATAATAAAAAATGTTTCTTGTTTTTTTAATTTTCTAATTTCTATCTCAAATATAATATTTAACAAATACAAAGCTCTTTTTTCTCCATTACTTAATATATTTTTCTTTAATGTATCTTCTTTTACTGATATACCATTAAATTTAAAACTAATTTTTGGATTATCACCAAGTATAGCATCCACAACATTTTCTATTACAACTTTAAATGGTACATTAAATCGTTCGTTAAATATATTTACAACATCATACCATTTTGTATTATTTGCTTTTATATTATTTTTAATATTATCTATTAATGCTTGTGAATTTTTATTAATTTCTATTAAATTATTATATTTCTCTATATTTTCTTCTTGTTGTATATATCCTTTAAAAATTTTTTGTTTTAATAAATTAAGATTATTTTTATGCTCTAATATTAATTTAGCTATATTTGGATTCGTAGTTATATATGTTAGAAAATTTCTAGTTTCTTTATTTTTTTGTATTTTTTTATCAATATTTTCAAAAAATTTTTTTGAATCTATATCAGATAATATTCTACTTTTTTCATCTTTTATCAATTTTTCTAATTCAATATCATTTTTTATTTCTTGACCATTAGATAATGTCAGATAATGTTCTGCTTTAAAAAATCCATTTTCTTTTAATTTTTTTGATATTTCATCAGCTTGATAATGATTAAAACCCTTTTTAAAAAATGTAGAATTACTAATAATTAAATTATATTCATCAACATATTTTGATAAGGCATCTATAAATTTTATATCATTTAATAATGCCATTACTTTATCATCAAAAATATTATTATATTCAATAGTTCCGTATTCATCAAACTCTTCTTCTTTTATTTCATTTATTAATCTAATAAAACCCTGCATAGTATTTTCAGTAGCAAATGATTGAGTAAATTCTTTTTCAAATTCATTTTTATCTTTTAATTTTGAAGAATTTAATAATCCATGAATTAAATCATCTTTAGCCTCATCTATTGCTTTTTTTATATTTTCATATTTTGCTTTTAAATCAAGATTTAAAAGCAACACATTAACTTGATCTGATATTTTATAAGTATCTGGTAATGATTCAATAGCAAATATTTTATTTTTATCAAAATCATAATCTGATTCATCTTTTATTTCAAATATTGATTTCAAATTTTTATCTATTTGATCGCAAGGAGTTTCATCTATTTTATCTGAATTGTAATTTTTAAAAGTTTTCAAAAAAGAAGTTTTCATTGTTCCATTTGGTGAATATATACAAATTGTCTTGCAATTATCCTGGAAATTAAATTCGTATTTTAAATCTTTTATACCATAACAATTTTGAAAATTAATTTTTATTTTTTTCATTTTATTTTCCTTTAGTTAGTTTTATATTAATAATTAATTTTATATATCTTAATAAAAAAATTTATATTTGGAAGAACTATTTATTAAGCTTTTCTTTAATATTAATAAAATAATTAAAATTATTCTATACTCTCCATCCTCTTTTTACCAACCTCTAAATATTCTTTTTCAATATCAATTCCTATGAATTTTCTATTGTAAATTTTACAAGCAACACCTGTGGTACAACTGCCAGCAAATGGATCTAAAACTAAATCGCCTTCATTGGTGCTTGCAAGTATAATTCTTTTTAATAAATCTAAACTTTTTTGTGTAGGGTGTTTACCAAAAGTTTTTTCTTCTTTTTTTGGTGTATTTATAGCCCACACAGATCGCATTTGATTGCCTGTTTCGTGTAAAATTTCATATCTAGCAGATTTACCACAATGTTTACATTTTATTTCTTTTTTGTAGTTATCTTGCCAATTTTTCATCACTTCGTAATTAAAAGTATGCTTTGCCTTTTTATCTTTCCTAGCCCATATTAAAGTTTCGTGGCTAGCTGTAAAAAATCTACAGCTTAAATTAGGTGCGGCATTTGGTTTAAGCCAAGCAATATCATTTAAAATATGATAATTCAATAATTGTAAAGCATAACCACACTGATAAATTGAGTGATATGTGCCACTGACCCATAGGGTGCCATTTGGTTTTAGAAGTCTTTTGCATTCTTTAAGCCAAGATAGGTGAAAGCTAAAATTTTCCTCTGCTGTTTTTCCCATATCCCAATCGCCTTTTTTGACACTTACCATTTTACCATTTTGACATGTGAATGTTCCACCTGATAAAAAATAAGGTGGGTCGGCAAAGATCATATCAAATGTTTGCTCTGGCAAATCTTGCATAATTTTTAAAGAATCACCATTATAAAGCCTTATATTGTTATTCTTATAAAATAAACTATTTTCCATATTATATTTTTATTATTTGTTTTTATTTTAAAAAGCTTTTTTTAGTTTTCTATATTTTTTATCATCTCTCTCATACTTTATTTTCTCACCAATATTAAATTCTCTAAATAGTTGCACATATTTTTATTTTATAAGTTATTAAACACATATTATATAGTGCGAATTGTAATATTTTCAATACCAAAAGTTGATTAAAATCCATAATTTACACTCTACTTTTATTATATAATAATTCCATTGCTAATAGAAGTCTTTTTTAAAAAATTAAAAAATAGCTACTCTCATAGCTATTCTTAATATAGATTTATAAAATTATAATTTTAATTTATTACTAGTTTTTTGTTTTCTTTTTTGTTTTCTTTTCTGTATCTTTTTCTGTCTTGCTATCTGTTTTGTTTGTTGTTTTATTTGTTGTCTTACTTGTTTTGATTTTTTTGATGGTTAGATTGTGGTTGGTGTAGATGCATAGGTCGCCGGCGATTTGCATTGCTTTTTTGCAAATGGTTTCGGCATCCATGTTGTCTATGTCATATAGTGCTTTTGCGGCGGATAGTGCATAGTTGCCACCGGAGCCAATTGCGGCGATGCCACCTTCTGGTTCTATGACATCACCATTGCCTGAAATTATAAGTGTAATGTCTTTGTCAACAACAATCATCATTGCTTCAAGATGTCTTAAATATTTGTCGGTTCTCCAATCTTTTGCAAGTTCTAAACAAGCTCTGGTTAAGTTGTCAGGATGTCTTTGTAATTTTTGTTCTAACCTTTCAAATAATGCAAATGCATCAGCTGTGGAGCCGGCAAAACCTGTTAAAATTTTACCATCGTTTAATTCTCTAATTTTCTTTGCGGTACCTTTCATAACTGAGTTGCCAAGTGTAACTTGTCCATCGCCAACAATAACAACTTCATTACCTTTTCTAACTGACAAAATTGTTGTACCATATATAGTATTTGGTTTATGTTCTTCCATATTTAAAAATATTTTTTATATATGATAAAGATATTATTAATTTTTAAGAATACAAGAAAAATAAATTAAAAAGCGTCTAGTAAAAACTAAACGCTAATTAAATTAATTAAATGAGTTGATTATTTTGCTAAATATTCTTTTAAGCTTTCTATACTGTTTATAGTGCAAGCTTTTATATTTGGAGTTGTTCTAGCAACCATACCAGTTAAAACTTTACCTGAACCAATTTCAACAATTTCATCAACACCATTTTCTTCAAAATATAACATTGTTTCTCTCCATCTAACTCTTCCTGTAATTTGTTTTAACAAATTGTCTTTAATTTCTGTTGGTTCTATTTCTGCTTTTGCTAAAAAGTTGGAAACAACAGGAACTTTTGGAGTATTAATTGTTAATTCTTGCAATGCTTTTTGCATATTTTCAACAGCAGGTTCCATCAATGCTGAGTGGAAAGCACCGCTAACAGCTAATTTTACAGCTCTTTTAATTTTCATTTCAGTAGCAACTTCAACAGCCTTATCAATAGATTGTTCATTTCCACTTAATACAACTTGTCCAACTGTATTATCATTAGCAACTTGACAAACTTCACCATCTAATTTACTTTTATTTGCAACTTCTTCTGCTTGTTCTATTGTAGCGCCAACTAATGCAACCATTGCACCTTTATTTTTTTTACCTGCTTCAGCAAAACTTTCTCCTCTAATTTTTAATAATTTTGCTGTATCAGCAAGTGATAAAGCTTCACTAGCACATAATGCTGAATATTCACCTAATGAGTGTCCGGCAACATAGCCACATAATTCATTAATACTTTTTCCGCTTTCTTGTTCTAAAACTTTTAAAACAGCCATAGAAACGCACATAATTGCTGGTTGAGCATTTTCTGTTTGAGTTAATAAATCTTGTGGACCTTCAAACATAATTTTAGCTAAATCTTTTTTTAAAGCTTCGTTTACTGTTTCAAAAACATTCTTTGCTACTTCAAAATTATCATAAAATTCCTTACCCATTCCAACAACTTGTGAACCTTGGCCAGGAAAAACAAATGCTTTGCTCATATTTTTTTATGGTTATTAATAAAATTATTATTTTAGATTATTTAAAAATTTATCTTTTAATTCTTTTGGTTCAATTAAATCAATATACAATGTTCCTTTTAAGTGATCAAGTTCATGTTGTATACAGTGTGCAAATAGTTTGTCTGCATGAACTTCTTTTTCTTGCATAGAAAAATCTTGATATTTTAATTTAACCTCCATACTTCTTAAAACTCCACCACTTTGTTGTTTTGCGTAATTTTCAAGTTCATCAAGCAATTCTTCATTAGCTTGAACAGAAAGACAACCTTCTGATTTGTATTCTTTATCATTTGAATACCATGTAATAACAGGATTTATAAGAACCATTGGGCTGTTCTTATCTTTTGTAGTATCCATAACAACTAAATTTAATTGTTTACCTATTTGTGGAGCCGCTAAACCTATACCATTAGTTAGATACATGGTATTTAACATGTCATAAACTAATGTTTTTATTTCATCATTACAAACTTCAACTGGCCGAGAAACTTGTCTAAGTCTTTCATCCGGAAATTTGAGTACTTCTAATAAATTAGCTTTTTGAATCAAAAACTCATTTATATTTTTATCAATTTTAGTTCTACTCCAAATTTTCATATATATTATAGATTCTTAAAGTGTAAAAATATGCGGTTCTTTAACCGCATATTTATATAAAATAAAAATTATTTAGCTAATTTGCTTTCTAATGTGTTAGCATCAACAGCGCCTGGAATTAATTCACCATTAACTATAAATGCAGGAGTACCGTTAACACCAACATTTTGTGCTAAGTCTAAATTAATTTGAATTGCATCATTGATTGCTTCTTCATTTTCTGCCATATAAGCTTTAACATCTTCTAAATTTAAACCAATAGCTTCAACAACAGCATCAACGCTTGCTTGATCTCTAGCTGAACCTTCCATTAAGCCTTTGTAATATTCAGGATATTTTTCATTATTAGACATAATAATTGCCATACCTACTTGTGTAGCATATTGAGAAGATGAACCTAAAATAGGAATTGATTTTAAAATAACTTTAACATCATCTCTTTTTTCTAATAATTCATAAATACTTTTTGAAGCTAATTTACAATAACCACAGTTGTAATCATAGAATTCAACAATTTCAATTGTTCCTTCTGGATTCAAAACACCTGCATATTTTGTATCTTTTAAATCAGCATCATATTTTTTGAGATTTTCTGCTGTTCTAGCTTTTTCTTGTTCTATGTACTCTTGTTGTTGCTTAATAGCATAATTATTAACAGAATCTAAAATTACTTGTGGATTATCATTAACCCATTTTGCAATTTCTCCACCTGCTGTTTTAGAAGAATACATTTTTGCAATAATTAATGCATCTATTAAAAACAATAAAACTAATGATATAAAAACAAGTTTATTTTTTTGCTCTGTATCTAATTTCATTTTAATTCTCTCTTTAAAATTAATCACAAAACTAAATATAATTTTATAATTATTTTTTTCAAGTAAAATTTAAAATAAATAAACTTACTATTGACAATAATATTATGTTTTATAACATTAGAATGATAAATAAAAAAAATTTTATGTTAATAATTTGTTGGGATTACGATGGTACATTAGTAAGTTCAGAATTTGTTTATAAAAACATTTTTATGAATTACATTAAAAAACTTGGAGCAGTTAAGAAAAATATAACAGACGAATATTATTTTAATCAATATTCAGGAAGACATCCTATTACAGTTATAAAAGATTTACAAAAAAATGGTTATGTAGATACAAATGTTGAATTATCTGTTGAAAAATGGGATAAAATTTTTCAAGATGAAATTAAAAATGAAGATGATTTAATTTTAAGTGAAAATATTATAGATATTTTATCAAAATTATCTAGTTATAAAAATGTATATATGGCAATCGCAACGTCAACTCACAGAAAAGATTATGAAATAAAAAATAATTGCAAAACTGTTAAAGAATTAAAGAAATTTTTTAATATAGATAAGAATGTTTATGTAGCTGGAGATGTTGGTAATAAGAAATTAAAACCCGATCCTAACGTATATTTGTATACATATCAAGACATAATAACAAAAAATAATATAGCGGATAAAAATAACACATTAGTTATGATTGAAGATTCAGAGTCTGGTTGTAAATCAGCATCTGAAACAAAAAAAATATTATGTGAAAAAAATAATAATTTAAAAGCTCTTGCAATTGGTTATTTAGCTACAAATAAATTCTCATCAGGAGACAGTTTAAAAGCCAATGGTGCTGATATGATTATACATAATTCAAATGATTTAGAAAAATTATTATTAGAATTAGCAGAAGAAGATAAAAAACTTAATTAGTTTCTTTATATTTTTTCCACATATCAGGACGTCTTTTTTGCGTAATTTGTTCAGCTTCATTTAATTTCCATTCATCTATTTTTTGATGATTGCCAGAAAGTAATATTTCTGGAACTTTTCTATTTCTCCATTCTCGCGGTTGAGTATATAAAGGATATTCTAACAAGTAGTCATATCTAGAATTTTTAATACCACCGAAACTTTCATTATCAATAGATTCAAAATCACCTAATACACCATTAATACATCTAACACAACAATCTATAATAGTTAAAGCTGGTAATTCTCCTCCTGTTAAAACAAAATCACCAATAGATATTTCTTCTATATTATATTCATCAATAACTCTTTGATCAATACCTTCATATCTTCCGCATATGATAGCTACATTATCGTATTTTAAAATATCATTAACTTTTTTTTGATTAAAAACTTTTCCTCTTGGTGACATATAATATATTTTTGTATTTTTTAAATTACAATTAGCATCAATAGCATCAGCAATAACTTCTGGTTTTATAATCATTCCACAACCACCACCAAATGGTACATCATCAACCTTTTTATGTCTTTCTTTTGAATAATCCCTAATATTAATTAATTCATAACTCCATAAATTATTTTTTAACCCTCTACCTAATATAGATGAAGTTAGGTATGAATCAAACATTTCTGGAAATAATGTAAATATTTTAAAATGCATAAAAAATAAAAATATATTATAAAATTAAATTAAAAAAAAATAATTAAAATGCAATAATATAAAACATAAAAATAATTATTATATTTATTTAAATAATAATATTAATATTTATAAATAAAACTCAATAAATAAATGTTGATTTTAATTTTTTATTATATATTGTATTTCTAGTTCTGTTATTGGAGTTTTAAATGAAAAAGTTTGTAGATAGTGAAAAATTAAATAAGCTTTGTAAATTAGCAAGAATTTATATAAAACCAGAAGATACTAATAAATTTCTTGATTTAATTAATGGAGATTTAGAATTATTGGAAGCATTAGATAAAATTGATACTGGTAATTTAAAAGAATTAGTAAATCCTTATGATATAGAGCTTAAAACTTATGAAGATATTGTCAGTGATGGTAATGTTGTCGATGAATTAATGAAGTGTGCTCCTAAGGAGTTATATAATTATTTTGTTGTTCCAAAGGTTGTAAAATAATAGGAGATATCATGAATTTAACAAAAATGACATTATTAGAAGCAAAAGAAGCTTTATTAAATAAAAAAGTTAGCAGTGTTGAATTAACAGAAGAATGCATTAATAAAATTAAAGAAAATAAAAAACTTAATGCCTTTGTTACAGAAACTCTTGATTTAGCAAAAGAAAAAGCAAAAGAATCTGATAAAAAAATTGCAGAAGGTAAAGCTGGAAAACTTGAAGGTATACCATTTGCAGTAAAAGATTTATTTTGTACAAAAGGTATAAAAACAACTTCATCATCTAAAATGTTAGAAAATTTTATACCGCCATATGAATCTACTGTTACATTTATTCTTGATAAAGAAGGTTATGTTATGGTTGGTAAAACAAATATGGATGAGTTTGCTTGTGGTTCAACCACTAAAACAAGTTATTTCGGTCCTACAATTAATCCTTACAAAGCAAATAATAGTGATAGAGATTTAGTTCCTGGTGGTTCTTCTGGTGGTTCTGCTGTTGCTGTTGCTAGTGAAATGGCTTTTGCCGCTACTGGAAGTGATACCGGTGGTTCAATTAGACAACCAGCTAGTTTTTGTGGCTTAGTTGGTATTAAACCTACATATGGTAGAATTTCTAGATATGGTATGATATCTTATGCTAGTTCGTTAGATCAAGCTGGTTTTTTTACAAAAGATATCAAAGATTCTGCTTATTTAACAGAATTAGTTAGTGGAAAAGATGATAAAGATTCCACAACTGTTGCAAAAGAAGTTCCTAATTATCTAAAAAATCTTAATTCTAATATCAAAGGAAAGAAAGTTGGTATAATTAAAGAATTTTTAAATCTTGGTGATAAATTAGAAAAAGATAATCAAAAAGCTTTTGAAAATGCTGTTGAATTATTAAAGAAAGGTGGAGCAGAAATTATTGAAATTTCAATACCTACAATTACAGTTACAGATTTATTATATATGGCTATTTCTTATACAGAATTAGGTTCTAATTTAGCTAGATTTGATGGTGTAAGATATGGACATAGGACAGCAGAAGAAGTTAAATCATTAGATGATATATATTATAAATCAAGAAGTGAAGGCTTTAATGATAATATTAAGAAAAGAATATTATTAGGTTATTTTTTATCATCTTCTGAAAATTATGAGAAATATTTTATTAAATCTCAAAAAATTAGAAGAAAATTAGCTAATGAATTTATAGAAGCATTTAAAAAAGTTGATGTAATCTTAACTCCTTCAACAGTTGGCGTTGCCTTCCCTATTAAACAAACAGAAGAAGAAATTAATGCTAATAAAGATAGTAATGCCTTAAATGACTTCTTTGTATGTCCTGCAAATATGGCTGGTCTTCCAGCTATTAGTGTGCCTTTTGGTTTTTCAAATACTGGTTTACCAATAGGTATGCAATTTATAGGAAACTATTTTGACGAACAAAGTATATTTAACTTTGGTTTGTTTATTGAAGAAAATTTAAAATAATTATTGTTTTATAAAAAATTCATATATACTGAAAGTTGTTAAAAAACTTTTGGTGTATATGAATATTTTTTATTTTACTAAAAATGTAGACTTAAATAGTAAAATTCTTGATGATAAAAGAGTTGTAAAAATGATATTAGAGACTACACAACTTTTATCTAATTCTTTATACTTAAATAATAAAAAAAATCCATATAAACCAACACATTTAAAACATCCTTGTACGATATGGACTAATGAATCAAGGGCTAATTGGTTGTGGCTAAAAAAATATGGTTTGAGTTTATGTAAAGAATATACTAAAAGATTTCACAAGAAGCATAAATGTGAAAAAATTATAAGAAAAATGAAATGTCCCCCAATTAAAAATAAAGGCTTTATTCAACCATATCAATGCATGCCGGAAAAATATAAGTGTAAAAAATCAAGTAAAGCTTATATGCGTTATTATGTAGGCGAAAAGCTAAATCCTACTTATTTTAAAAGATGCGATACAAAAATATATAAATTCTGGAAAAAAATAAAAGATAATCTAAAATAAAATTTTTAGATTATCCTTTAAGTCAATAATATCAAAAACTATTTTTTAAATTTAGCTATAATCATATATACAGCTGCTAAAGCAACTAAACAATAAATAATTTTAGTAACTATTGATGTTCCAAAACAAAAAGTAACTAAATTAAAATTTAAAATTCCAACTAAACCCCAGTTAAGACCACCAACAACTAATAAAATCATTGCAATAGCTTGTAAAGTATTTTTAGACATAGAAAATACCATAAAAATTATTAATAAATATAATTAATATGCCACTAAAAACACATTAAAATATTTATTTTAAACTGTCAAGCGTATTTTTAATATTTTAAAAATGGCTCTGTATCATAATTAATTATTTCATATACACCATTAAAAATTCTAATGATAGCTAGTTTTCTTTCCAAAAGCCCTGTTGATAAAAATCTAAATTTTCCATTTGCACCATCAAAACCTTGATAATTTTCAATAGCATATCTTAAATCTTCTTGATTCTCAGCTTTTGCATATGATTCAATAGCCACTTTTACAGCATCGTAAGCTAATGAAGAAACTCTAATTGGATAAATACCATATGTATTAAAATATAATTTTTCAAACTCAGCATAACTATCTAAATTAGGAGTAACAAATAATGCATTATTAAAATCAGGATTATTATATAATGAACTATTTAACCATTTACTTGTTCCAACTAAAATTGGTTTATGTTCACCTGTATAATTTGCAAAGTATTGTCCAATTTTAATTAATTCGTCACCACTGTCAGGTACTAAAAGTGCATCAGCATATATTTTGTCTTCTTCTGTATATAAAAATTCAACTTGTGTTGTTAAACCCTGTGTTTTTGCTAATTGTAAATCTTCTTCATATTTTTGGTAAACTTCTTCTCTAAAAGTATTTGTATTTAATAAATTATTAACTTTTTTTTGTAAATTAGGATCGTTTTTACCATAAAATTCTGTTTTTACTATCTTTGCATCTTTTCTAAAAATTACATCTTTAAAATCCTTTGAAACTATATTTCCATATGCATCTGTTGGAAACATTGCAGAAAAGCCATAGGCACCTTGATAATCAACTAAATAGCTAATCATTCTATATATTTCTTGTTGTGGAGTTAAGCCCATTAAATATAAATTTGGGTTATTTTGATCTAATAAAGCTTGATTATCAGAAAATGATAAAACAATTAAATTATTTGCTTCTGCTATATCTAGTATTGCTTTTGTAGATTGTGTAAATAATGGACCAAGAACTAAACCAGCGCCATCTCTAATTGCAGCATTAATAGCATCAACAGCACCAAATGCAGTGCCCTTTGTATCATAAGGCATTAAAATTATATTGTCAATTTTACTGTTAAATAAAGCTAATTCAGCAGCCTGCAACATTGCGTCCCCAACTTTTGCAGCAGATCCACTTAATGGTAATAAAATTGCAACTATTAACTTATCTTCTTGTATTTCGGCAAGAGTTTCAACTTCTATGCTATCATAAGGTTCAAATACTTCTTCTACTATTGGTGTAGTAGTTTGTGGTAATTTAATAGTTGTACACGCAACCACATTTAGCAATAATAAAAAAACTAAAAATTTTTTAAACATAAACATAAATTAATTCCTTTGTATAAAAAAATATATTAACATTGCAATAATTGCAAGTTTTTTATTTACATTTTATTTCTTTAATATATTATATTTTTGAAAAAATAATAAATAAAAAATATGTCCTTCGATTTTAAATTAATACTTTTTGAAATTTTTGCTTATCTTTGTGGCTCAATACCATTTGGTTTAATCATATCTAAATTAACAAGTAATATTGATATTAGAGAATATGGTTCACATAATATCGGTTCGACTAATGTAGCAAGAGTTCTTGGTAAAAAAATGGGAGCATTAGTATTATTATTAGATGGTGGCAAAGCACTATTTGCTGTATTATTAGCAAAATATTTATACAATAATTCACAAACAGTTTTAGCAATTACAACATTTGTTGTAGTAATAGGACATATATTTTCGGTATGGTTAAAATTTAAAGGCGGAAAGGGTATAGCTTGTATATTATTTTCATTATTTGTTCTTGATTATAAATTAGGTTTATTGTTTCTTCTTACATGGATAGCAATGTTTTTGCTTTTTAAAATTTCCGCTTTATCAGCATTAACTGCTATGATTATTACAACAATCGCTTCTGGTTTTATATCAAAAGAATATTTAATAATGATGATATTATTATCATGTTTAACATTTTACAAACATAAAAGTAATATTCAAAGAATGTTAAATGGAGAAGAATTAAAATTCAAAAAAAATAAAGAAGAAAATAAAAAATAGTTATTTATTTTTATTTTTCTTAATTAAATCTTTAATTATATAAATATTTACTATTGTAGCTATAATTATAGATAAAAAATATAGATTATTAAAATTTAAAATTTTAGCTAAAACTTTTCCTATTGTAAAAATAAAAAATAAATAAATTAATAACAATCTAATGCCAAGAGAAATAAATAAGTATGGTGTTTTAGTATCTATTTCTTTGCTTTTTTGCTTTTCTTTGCTTTCCTTTATTATTGCTTTTTTCAAAAGATTATTAAGCATTATTTCATTTCAATCAAATTATTATATATAAAATATTCTAACTGTTTTAAATTTTTATTAATTTCTTTTTCTATATCACTTTCAAATTCAGCATTTTCATATATTTTTTTCTTTAAATCTTCTAAACTTTCACCAAATATAGCTTTATATGCTGTAAGCCTTAATTTATTAGAATATTTTACTAATATGCCATTATTTAAAGCAACAAAGCCTTCTTTTCCTTCTTTATCCACAAATGTCATGATATTTGTTTCAAAAGATGACACATAGTCAATATGGTTAGGTAAAATTGTTAAAAACCCTTCTTTTCCTTTAAAAGTAAGTTTTTTAATATCTTTATCTAAAAAAATTTCAGTTGGTAAGTATATTTTTAAATCTAATATCGATGCCATATTTATATATTTTAATAAACAAACATATTTTTAAATATTTCTTATAATATGTCAATAAAATAATTAATAAATATTATTCATAATTCTTATCTTGATTTTAAAAGATTTATTTTTTAATATATTTTTATGTTAATAATTTAGAAATAAATATGTCATTATTTAGTATGGCTCTAGCAAATGAAATAGCTACAAGCGCTACACCTAATAATTTTGAAAGTTTTATTGGAAGTTTAGTTCCATTATTAATTTTTATCGCTGTTTTTTATTTTTTATTAATTAGACCTCAACAAAAAAAGCAACAAGAACATGAAGCTGAGGTTGCTTCTTTAAAACCAAACGACAAAGTTTTAACAGCAGGTGGAATTTATGCTACTGTTAAAAAGGTTAAAGAAAAAGTATTAGTTATTGAAATAGCTGATGGAGTTGAAATTGAAATTTTATCTGATAGTGTTTCATTACTCAAAGAAGATAAAAATAAAACAGCAAATAAAGATGAAAAGAAAGAAGTGAAAGATGAAGTTAAAAAACCAAAAAAGACTACAAAAACAACAAAAGCTAAAAAATAAAATGAGAAATTTTCTATTATTATTAAGTATTTTGATTTTATCATCATGTGCAACCAATATAGAACAAAATGTTCAACTAGATGATTATTCTAGAGCAATGAACTTTTTAAAAGTTGGAAATTATATGATGGCAGGAGAAATATTTGAACAAATAGAAGATAAACAACCTTTTACAACGGAAGCTACTAATGGTTTAATAATGTCTTCATATGCTTATTATAAAGCACAAAAATATGAAGACTCCATTAGAGTTATAGATTATTTTATACAATCAAATCCAATTAATGAAAATATACCATATTTATATTATTTAAAAGGCTTAAATTACTACGATAGAATAACATCTATGGCAAAAGGAAGAAATATTATTGAAAATGCAAATACTACCTTTAATGAGTTAATAATTAAATATCCTAATACTCTTTATGCAGAAGATGCAAAGAAAAAACTTTCCAAAGTTCAAACATATTTATCCGGAAATGAAATGAATATTGGAACTTATTATTTAAAAAGAAAAAATTATCTAGGCGCAATAAATCATTATAAAAAAGTATTACAAAATTATCCAAATTCAAATTTTGTTCCAGAAGTATTATATAGATTAGTTGAAATAAATTTAATACTAAATTTAAAATTTGAAGCCGATAATTATAATGATTTATTAAATCAAAAATATACAAATAGTGTATGGGCAAAGAATTCAACAAAATTAATTAATCAATATGATAAAAATAATAAATAAATTCTTATTAATTCTCTTAGTTTTATATATTTCTAATAATTCTTTAAAAGCAGAAGAGATAACATATAAATTAAAAAGATATGATACAAATTATTATGATAATAGCTACAAAAACGATGTAAAACAAAAAGTAGAAAAATTAAATAGATTTCAAAATACTATTAAAGTTATAAAAGCAAAAGCTCCAATTAAAAATGGAAAATATGAAGGCGTTTATAAGATTGGAAAACCTTATACTATTTTAGGTAAAACTTATTATCCACATATAGATGAAGATTATGTTGAAGTTGGTATGGCATCATGGTATGGTAAAGACTTTCATAATAAAAAAACATCAAATGGTGAAACTTATAATATGAACGATTTTACAGCAGCACATAGAACACTTCCTATGCCATCAATAGTTAGAGTAACTAATTTAGAAAATGGTCGAAGTATTAAAGTTAGAATTAATGATAGAGGACCATTTGTTAAAAATAGAATTATAGACGTTTCAAAGAGAGTTGCTCAAGAATTAAACTTTCATAATCAAGGAACAACAAAAGTAAAAGTTGAATATTTAAAAGAAGATACAGACAAAATGTTAAAAGAATATGGTTTGAAATAATTTATTTTTTTAACATAATTTCTAAGATTTTTTCATCTGTATTTTTCATACCATCTTTTGCCATTTCACATATTGCAGAAACCGTATTTTCTATATTATTTTTTACTAAACCTTCACCATCTTGAAATACACAATTATTCATAGCCATTTCACTAGCTGTAATAGCAGCATCAACGGAAACGGAAATTTTCAAAGCGCAAGACGGTTTAGCGCCATCACAAACAATACCACCAGCAGACGCTAATGTATTTATAATAGTATCTTCTATTTGTTTTTTTGTACCACCTTTCATATAAGTAATAGCAGCACCAGCTGCACTAGCAGCGCTTACAGCCCCACAAAAAGCTGATAGTTTACCAATACCTGCTTTTTGCCATAAACCTATTAAATTAGCAAAAACTAGTGCTCTATATAATTTTTCATTAGATATTTTTAAATATTTTGCATATTGATATACTGTTGATAAAATAGCCATACCTTGATTTCCACTACCAGAATTGATAACAACAGGCATATTACAGCCACTCATTCTTGCATCAGAACCAGCGGCAGCATAAGCTTTCACTTTTTCTTTTATACTATCACCTGCATTTTTCAAAATTGTTTTACCAACTTTTGCACCATAGTCATTTTTCAAACCCTCT
Source organism: uncultured Rickettsiales bacterium (assembly GCA_944391075.1). Lineage (GTDB taxonomy): Bacteria > Pseudomonadota > Alphaproteobacteria > Rickettsiales > UBA1997 > CALXSC01. The sequence continues at coordinate 20,172 of CALXSG010000002.1, forward strand.
TCGGCAATAGCATTATTGCATTGAATTTCCATATCTAATAAATCTTTTAAATCATCAATTTTAAAATTATTTGCAAATTCACATATATCTTCAAAATTTAAAATACTATAATCATTTTTTTGAGAATTAATATTTTTCCCATCTTTATTTTGAAAAATTACTTTTCCATTTTTCTTAATAGATTCAATATTAGAATGAGAGTGCAAAATCTCTACTTCTGCATTTTCATTACCATTTTCAACATAACAAATAATATGCAAATTATCACCAGAATTTAATTGCTGAACTTCACAAATATTTTTTAACAACAATTCTTTTAACTCTTTTATATCTTTTTCTTTAACATTATTTAAAACTTCTAAACCTAAATTAGCATCACCAGCTATCACTCCAAGAACGCAAGCAACGTCTATACCTTTCATATTAGGCGTTGTAGGAACAATAACTCCTTTAACATTTTTGATAATATTTTGACTACATTTTATTATTATTTTTGTTGGCATTTTTCCTAAAATTTCCTTTGCTTTTGCGCCTGCAAGTGCAACAGCTATCGGCTCTGTACAACCTAATGCTTTAACCATTTCATCTTTTAATAATTGAATATAATTGTTATATAATTCCATAATCATGATTATCAAAATAGTTAGGTATTATATTATACATAATATAATTTTATTAATTTATCAATATTTTTTTTAATAAAAAATAGTACTAAATAAAAACATATTTAGTACTAAAAAAATATAATTTTAATAAATTATTCATTTATTTTTTTAACATCTTTATCATAAAGCATTGCTGAGAATTCAGCTTCAATAACTTTCTGTCCATCAACAACACCACAAGCTTCAATTACATATATTGAAAGTTTACTTTTAACAATCTTAACTTGTAAATGTAATTGATCACCTGGAACAACAGGTTTTCTAAATTTAACATTATTAATTGTTGTAAATAAAATACCTGGATTCTTTGGTGCCTTATCACCTAATGATTTAATAACTAAAACACAAGCAGTTTGAGCTAATGCTTCTATTTGTAAAACACCTGGCATAACTGGTTCGCCCGGAAAATGTCCTTGAAAAAACTCTTCATTCATTGTTACATTTTTAATACCAACAGCGCTTTCTCCTTTATTTAGTTCTATAATTTTATCTACCAATAAAAATGGATATCTATGTGGTATTAAACTCATTATTTCTTTAATTCCAATAACTTCATTACTCATTTTTTTCTTCCTTTTTATTATTAACCATTTTTTCTAACATAATACTCATTTTATGCCATTTTAAGGCAGGCATAGCAGGAGAACCACCCCAAGCACTCATAGGTTTTTCTATACTCTTTGCTACACCAGAATTTCCTGCAACTTGTACACCATCAGCAATCTTAATATGTCCTGCAAGTCCAGCTTTTCCACCCAATTGTACAAAATTTCCAATTTCAGTAGAACCTGCAATACCAACACCACTTGCAAAGAAACAGCCACCGCCAACTTTTACACCATGTGCTATTTGTACTAAATTATCTATTTTTGTATTTGCACCAATTATAGTATCTTGCAAAGCTCCTCTGTCTATACAAGTATTAGCACCTATTTCAACATAATCACCAATTATAACCTTTCCAATTTGTGGAATTTTGAAATTAAACATTTTATGGTGAACAAAACCAAAACCATCTTGTCCAATCATAGCACCATTATGAATTATACAATCTTTTCCAATGTTTGCATAGCTAATAACACTATTAGCACCTATAAAAGTATTTGCACCAATTTTACAATCATGATAAATTACAGCATTAGCGCATATTTTACAATTATCACCTATTTCAACATTTTTATCTATATATGCACCATCCTGTATTTCAACATTTTTACCAATTTTAGCACTCCAAGCAATATGTGCTTTTTTTGAAATTGATGACTTCCTATTAAATATTGGAACATTGTACATAGCTTCAAGACACATTGTGTATGCAAAATGCGGATTTTCGTGAATTAAAGCCACAACACCTGCTGGAACTTTTTTTGCCATTTTTTCATCAACAAAAACAGCGGCAGCCTTTGTTTTTTTAAGATCATCAACATATTTTGAATTAATCAAAAAAGATACATCATTTTCTGTTGCTTCTTTTAATGTAGAAACACCATAAATTTTTTTATCTTTATCATAATCCCCAATAACATTAGATTTTGTCAAAAAAACAACATCTTCAAGCTTAGCATAATCCATTTTTTTATTAAAAAATTGATTATATTTTGTCATTTTTTTATTTTTTAAATAATTTTCTATTTTTCTCAACATAACTAAACTTTTAATAATTTATTATTAATATATAATTTTAATAAAATAAAATACAAGTTTTTAGTATAAATACTTTAAAGATTATTGACAATTTCTTTAAAATCTTTACCTCTTTCTTCAAAATTATTATATAAACCATAGCTAGCATGTCCTGGCGACATTGCAATTACAGAATCTATATTTAATAAAGCTTTATTATATAAAAGATTAACACTATCCTTCATATCATTACATATTTGATAATTATTATAGCCATTTTCTTTTAATGCATTAGCTAAATTTTCTTTGACATCTCCAATTAAAGCTATGAATTTTATATTACTATTATTTGTAATATATGTTATCAATTCATTAATATCATTCTTTTTATCATAACCACCTAATATAGCATAAATATTTTTATCTTTAAATGCTTTAAAACAAGCAATACTAGCTTCTGGAATTGTTGAAATACTATCATTAACAAATATAATATTATTTTTATTAATAATTTCTAATCTATGTTCAACCGGACTAAAATTATCTAAATATTCTTGTTTAATTTTTGATAAATCAATACCATTTATTTTTAAAGCAGTTAAAGCACCACATAAATTTTGATAATTATGTTCACCTATTAATTTCATATTTTTACTAGAAAACAATTTTTTATCACCATCATAAAAGTAGCCATCAAAATAATGAATTGAATTATCCACATTAAATAAAATTCTATCTTTAAATTGTTTTGTATATTCCATACATTTTTCATTAACTGCATTAACTATTTTATTTTTTGCACCACTTAATAAATTTACTTTATCTTTATAATAATTTTCATATGTTAAATGCCAAGCAACATGATCATGAAATAAACTTAATAATACAGCAGTTTCTGGAAACATTAATAAATCACTAGCTTGATAACTAGAAATTTCTAAAACAACATAATCACTACTTTTTACTTCATCCAAGATTTCCATTGTTGGAACTCCCATATTTCCAACCAATAAAGTTTTATAATCCAACTTTTCAAGTATATAAGCACAAAATGTAGATGTTGTGGTTTTACCCTTTGTTCCTGTAAAGGCAATTGTTTTTACTTTACTATTTTCTATTTCACCAAAAAATAATGTTTTTTCCGTAATAAAAGTTGTTTTATATTCTTTTTTTGCATATATAATTTCAGGTTTATATATACTCACACCTGGTGATCTAATTACCACATCAATATCTTTCAATAAATCTAAAAGATAAATATTATTTCCATTTTTATCTTTTTCTTGTGGAATATCTTTATCGTTAATAATAATTATTTCTTTATTTTTATATGTCTCATTAAGTTTTTTTAAAACAGCTTTACCTTCGATACCTAAGCCCCATATGGCAACTTTTTTATCTTTTAAATCATCAATCTTCATACCTAATTCTCCCTATAATTTTTATTTTATCATTATTATATTCAGCTTCTATAACTTCACAATTTTTTATATTTGAACAATCTTCAAAATCACATGATATTAAAAATTGTCTTAATATCACACCATGACTAGCAATTGCTATAACATCATGTTTATCATTTCTACAAATGTTATAAATTGTATCTACAATTCTTTGTCTAGCTTCTCTTTTAGTTTCACAATTTAAAGGTCTCCAATCCATTAATTGATTTTTAGTACCTTTAAGTAAAAGATAGTAAAAATTACCTATTTTATTTCTAATTTCTTTGCGCGTCATACCAACTACACTGTCATCAAAAATTGAAAATTCATTAAGTCCTTCAACAGTCTCACAACTAACACCTAAATAATCAGCAAGTATTTGCCCACTTTCTTTTGCTCTCTTTAAATTACTGGTATAAACGTATTGAATACCTTTGTCTTTAAGAAAAATAGCATTTTGTTTTGCTTGTTCTCTTCCAAGCTCATTTAAATTTGTATCATGTGCTTCTTTAGAATATTTTGTCTCTTTATATTTATTCCAATCAGTTTGTCCATGTCTAAATAAATAAATTTTTTTCATATACTACCTATGAAACATAATTCCACTCTTTTTTGCTTCTTTTGTAGGTCCATCAAACTCTTTAACTCCATCTTTTATAAATACAAGTCTTTTTGTATATTCTGCAACATCAGGTTCGTGTGTTACCATAACTATTGTAATTTTATCACTACTATTTAACGTTTGAAATAATGTCATAATTTCATCACTTGTTTTACTATCAAGATTTCCCGTAGGTTCATCAGCAAAAACAACACTCGGCTTATTAATTAAAGCTCTTGCAATAGCTACCCTCTGTTGCATACCACCTGATAATTGATTAGGATAATGATGTTCATAACTAGATAAACCAACGGACTTTAATAGTTCTATACCTCTTTCCTTTCTTTCTTCACTTGGAGTATTTGTATAAATTAATGGCAATGTAACATTATCAAGAATAGTTCTTCTTTGCAATAAATTAAAACCTTGAAACACAAAACCTATTTTATTTCTTCTAATTTCAGCTAATTTATTCATGTCTAATTTTGCAACATTTTCACCATTTAAAAAATAATCACCACTTGTTGGTTGATCTAAACAACCAAGTATATTCATAAATGTTGACTTTCCAGAACCTGATGGTCCCATAATAGAGACAAACTCACCATCTTTAACTTCTAAATCTATGCCTTTAAGTACCTGTTGCACTAAACCACCACCAAGTATATAATCTTTATAAATATTTCTTAAATCCAATAAACTCATAACAACTACCTTTACTCAATAAAAATATTATAAAAATAAATTTAAAAAATAGCAAGAATTTTAAAAATAAAATACAAATATTATTGACTTATTGATAAAACAAAATATATACTTTAATAGTAGGAATTTTTATATTAAACGAAAATGGAAAATAATTGTAAAAATAAATGTGAATTACATATGCATGATGTAAAAGCTAATAAAATCTTAGAACATATACCATGTAATAAAATGTTCGATAAAGCATCTACAACTTTTCAATTAATTAGCGATCCTACTAGATTAAAAATTTTATGGTTATTATCACACTGTGAATTATGCGTAAATAATATTGCCGTTGGAATTGACATGAGTGCTCCCGCTGTATCACATCATTTAAAATTATTAAAACAAGCTGATTTAATAGAAAGCAAAAGAGAAGGAAAAGAAATATATTATAAAATAGCCTCAACAAAAGAAGCACAATTAGTTCATCAAGCAATAGATGATATTTTAGATATGAAATGTCCTTATAATAATATTAACTAGATTTATTTGACTTTTGTTTTTCTAGTAAAGATAGGCTATTTTCTTCTTGTGGCATAAATAGCTTTTCAAGGTACATTTTATCAGCCCATTTTTCATTAGCAAAAATATCATTAGTTTTATTTTCTTTTGTTGTTTTTTTAACATTACTTTTATATAATAATTCTAAGTTATTATCTTCATTGTTTACTTTTTTATCATTTTTATCATTTTTCTCAATATCTTTATTTGACACAATACGTGTTCTTGGAGATTTATTTAAAATAGCCATAACTTCTTGATATTTCTTTTTTTCAGCTAATAATTGTCTATATCGCGCCATTCTTTTTTCTACAAACTCTTCTATTCTTCTATCTTCTTTTAATTTCTCCTCTTTCCGCTTAATTTTATCTTTAATTCTATTTGGTGATTTACCATAATAGTAAACTACAAAGTCAGTTAAATTTTTATAATATTTACTAAAATCAAAACCTATAAAATTTCCTAAAACTTGCAAAGTATATTTTATAGCTTCTTTTGGCAAATTTGCATATATAATTATTGCTAGACCCAAAGTTGGAAAAGCTGCTGTGGACATTAAAAATAGACCTAACCCCGTACCACCAATAGTTCCTATAACGTAAGAAGCTATTCTTATATGTAGATCTTTAAACTTTTCATCTAATAAATATTCATTATCCATCAATAGCCATTCTAATGGATTTTTTACCTGACTAGCAAAAACTTTAATTGGTTGCTTGCCAACACTTGTGAAATCACAATCATCATTTTTTACTTCTTCTTTCTTTTTATTATTTGATTTTTGCTCACTATCTTCCTTATTCTCTTTATTTTCTTTGTTTTCTAGTTTTGTTTCTTTTGTATTATATATATGATTATCTTTATCTTGTTCTTCTTTTTTATCTTCTATTATATTTTTTGTTTCATTAATATCTTTAATTTTTTCTATTGAGTTTGTATCTTTTAAATCTTTTTCTATTGACTCTATATTCTTTTTATTATTTGAGTTTGATTTATCAAAAAATTCTATGGTAATTCTAGTTTTACTACCTGGCTTATTAACATAATCGTAATTATCACTATCGTCTACTTCGACTCTAATTCTCTTAAGCCTTTCTAATTCTAGGTTTTTTATTTTTATTCTTTTAGCATTATCATTATATCTCTGCCAATCAAAATGTTTAATTCTAATATGAATATCACTATCATCATCAACATCTTGACTATTCATAATATAAAGATTTTTACTTAATTCCATATAAAAAAAATTTTTATATTTCTTGTATTATATCAAATTTTTTTTATTTTTCAATAAAATTATTGACACTTTATAAGAATGTTTTATTTTATGTATAGAAAAATTTAGTAATAATATGGAAAATTTAAGTACTTTTAGTAAATTAATCAAAATAAATAAAAATATTATACTGTTAATAATATTGGTATTTACAACTAGTATTTTTACACTATATTCTGCTGCTGGTGGAAGTTTTTTTCCTTGGGCTAGTAAACAACTTACATACTTTTTATTATTTTTTCCATTATTTATTTTTATCACATTAGTAAATATTAATTTTTGGGCTAAATTAGCTTACCCAATATACTTTGGAGCTTTATTATTATTAATATATGTTGAATTTATGGGACATACGGCTATGGGAGCTACTAGATGGATAAGATTTGCTGGTTTAAGTTTACAGCCGTCTGAAACTATGAAATTAGGACTAGTTATGGGGCTTGCTAGATATTTTAGCAGTAAAAGTCTAGAAGAAATAAAACAAATTAAATATTCCATAGTTCCATTATTAATGATTTTTATACCTGCATTATTAGTATTAAAACAACCCGATTTAGGAACAGCAATGATATTAATTTCTATTGGAGTTGGAATTTTGTTTGTAGTTGGTATTCAATGGTGGAAGTTTGCTATATGTGCTTTAATTTGTTTATTATCTTTACCAATAGCCTGGAAATATGGTTTACACGATTATCAAAAAAAGAGAGTTGAGGTTTTTTTAAATCCTGAAAGTGACCCTCTTGGTTCTGGTTATAATATTACTCAATCAAAAATAGCTATTGGTTCTGGTGGCTTTTTTGGTAAAGGTTATTTACAAGGAACTCAAAGCCATTTGTCATTTTTACCTGAAAAACAAACTGATTTCATCTTTACGATGTATACTGAAGAAATGGGTTTTGTTGGTGGTTTTTATCTTGTATCTTTATATTTAATTGTAATAGCCATTATATTTTGGATTGCTTTTAAGTCAAAATATACATATGGTAGAATTATTGCCTCAGGCATGGGTTTTATAATATTCTTTCATGTATTTATTAATATAGGTATGGTTATGGGAATATTGCCCGTTGTAGGTGTGCCATTACCTCTTATGTCTTACGGGGGAACAATTACAGTATCTACATTGTTAGCATTCGGTTTTATAATGAATGCAGACCTATATAAAAATGAAGAATTAAAAACAAAACAAAACTTCATAATAAAATATTAAAAAATATTTAAAAAAACTCTTGATTTTTTAATTGTGTAGTGTTTATAATTATTTTGTACAAAGTGCCCTTAGCTCAGTTGGATAGAGCAACAGCCTTCTAAGCTGTGGGTCGTGAGTTCGAACCTCGCAGGGCACACCATTCTTTAATTAATCATTGATTTTTAATCTTTATTCTTTATTATTTTTAAAAAAATAATATTATTGTTTGTGAAAAAGTATTTAAATGTATTTATTTTTGGTTTATTATCAGGTCTAGCTTTTCCGCCGCTATATCTAATTATTTTTTTACCAATATCATTTTATTATTTATTAGAAAAAATAAATAATTCATCTTCATACAAAAATGCTTTTTTAAACGGGCTTATATTTGGCTTTGGTTATTTTTTATTACAATTTTATTGGATATGCTTTTCAATGATGGTTGATTTAAAGTCATTTTTTTGGTTAATACCAATTACTATTTCTATGGTTCCACTTATTTGTTCATTATTTATATCTTGCTCTACATTATTATTATACTATTTTATCAAAAAATTTAATATAAAAAATAAAATTATCATCACATTAATTTTTTCTATTTTATTTATATTTTTTGAATATTTAAGAAGTTTTATTTTTCCATGGAATTTATTTGCATATATAGTTGGTTTTTCTAATACTTTAATGCAATTAGCATCAATTTTAAATATTTATATTTATGGAATTATTTTAATATTTTTATTATCTTTTTCATATGTATTTTTTAATTATCAAAATAAAAAAATAATATTTAATAAAGAATATAAAAAATATATTATTTTATATTTAGCTATTTTATTTTTTATAATTGGTTTTGGCGTTTTTAGATTAAATAATGCACAAGTAAAAAAATTTGATATTAATATAAAATTAATTCAAGCAAATATTAAACAAAATTTAAAATGGGACAAAAATGAAAAGGTAAATAATTTGCGAAAACATATTAATATGAGTAATAGTAAGAATGCAGAAATTATAATATGGTCAGAAAGTTCTATTCCATACATTCTTAATAAAGATTTTTATATTGATTTTCTAACAGATAAAATACTCGTAACAGGCGCTATAAGAGCAGAAATAAAAGATAAAAAAATTAATAAATTATGGAACAGTATTTTTGTATTTAATAACGGAAAAGTTAGTGATTATTATGATAAACAAGTACTAGTACCATTTGGTGAATATATACCATTTTCAAAATATTTACCATTTATTAAAAAAATAACAAATGGCGCAATAGATTTTTCAAGTGGAAATTCGAATAAAAATATAGTAATTAATAATATAAAATTTAACCCGATTATTTGTTATGAAATAGTTTTTCCTAATTATGTAAAAAATAAAAATAAAAATGCAGATATAATATTAAATTTAACAAATGATGGTTGGTTTGGTATTTCAAGCGGCCCATATCAACATTTTGTAGCAACGCAATTTAGAGCTGTTGAAAACAAAACCCCCGTAATTAGAGTCTCAAACAGTGGTATTACTGCATATATTGATGAATATGGACGAGTTGTTAAAAAATTAGATTTAGATACAGAAGGAGAAATTGAATTAAAAATATAATTAATTCATTTCTCTTTTTATATTATTTTTTAGGCAATTTTGAAAATAAATAATTTACAATTGAAAAAGGTAATAATCTAGTAATTTTTAATAAAATATAAAATATTAAAGGAAAAGCAATCATTCCTTTATTTTTTGAGATGCCTTTTATAATTTTTTTGCTAGCTTTTTCCGGAGACATTATAAGTGGCATTATAAATTTATTTTTATCAGTTAATGGCGTTTTAATAAAGCCCGGACAAACAACAGAAACACCAACTCCGTGATATTTTAAATAACCTCTTAAACCTTCACCATAAGCAGTCATACAAGCTTTTGAACTTGAATAAGCAGGACAACTAGCCATACCAATAAAACTAGACATAGAAGATATAATGGCTATTTGACCACTTTTTCTTTTTATCATTTCTGATATAATTGGTTCTATTGTATTTAATACACCAAAAATATTTGTATTATAAATTTCATAAACCTGTTCATCAGGTTCAGTTCCGCCAAAAGTTCCCGCAGAAATACCTGCATTTGCTATTACTAAATCTAAATTATTTTCTTTATTACAAGACAAAACCCACTCTTTCATAGCCTCTCTATCTCTAACATCAATAATTTTAGTAAAAACTTCTGCACCTTTTGCTTTGCATAAAGACATGGTTTCTTGTAATCTTTTTTCATTTCTTCCAGAAAGATATAAATTTACACCAGGTTCAGCATAATCTATGGCCATCTGTTTGCCAATACCACTAGATGCACCTGTAATTAAAATATTTTTATATTTTTTAATGGTCATTTTATTTTGCATTATTATTTAATATTTCAGTAAGTCTTTCTTTAATCTTAGCCTTATTTTTTACACCATTCCAATTAATATTAGCTTCAATAATATTGGGAGATATTTGTATAGCTTTTATAATTGCTAAGATGCCCATATCTCTAATTTTATTCCATGATAAATCTATAATTTTTAAACTCTTATTTTCCTTTATCATACTAGCAATAGCATAACCGCCTCTTTTTGTAATATGATTACCACTTAAATTTAAATTTACTAAATTACTATTATCTTTAATTGCTTCAGTAATTACAATAACATCATCATCATTTAAATTATTGCTACCAAGATTTAGTGCCTCAATATGAGAATTATTTCTAATCACGTCAGCAATATCATACAAATCTCTTCTACTAAGAGAAGAATTATATAAGTCCAATTCAATAAGTTTATTTTGTTTAGCTAATTGTAAAAGTTTTTTATCCATACATCTTACCCTATAATTTTATTCATTTTTCATTATTTTATTAATATTATTATCGAAATTTCTAGCTTCTTCCCACTTTTGCTGATTGATTTCATTTTCTCTCATTCTCTTAGCTTGTACTATTTTTTCATACTCTTCTAATATTTTTAAAAACATTGGTATCCATTCTTCTGGCTCATTAGTATTTGACACATCTTTGGCCTTTTTCATTGCATTAATAGCTACATTATCACTTACAAAAATGTCTTTATAATAACCAAAATTTGTTAAATCAATTGATGAAATAATCACTTCTTTCTCATTTTTTAATAAAAAATTTCTATTTTCAACTTGCATTAAACTAAGAATTTTAGCCTCTTCATCTTCTATATTAAAAACCCTTCTTTCGTATGGTGTAATTTTAGGAGTTGCTAAATAAATTTTTGTAGCAAATAAATTAGAAATTGAAGAGGTTATATATGAATGATTCAATTCCATTTTATCATTAGTTGATAAAACTGCAATAATATTCTTATTATAGAATTCATTTAAATATTTAAAAAACAAAGGTGCTATTGAATCATTATCTATAACAGTCCATGCATTATCTATAACTAATATAAATGGATTATTATCAGCAATTGAATTAATCATTAATAATATATATCTCATAATAGGAATAATTAATTCCTTATTTTTAATTATTGTCTTTAATGATACTCCGATAATTTTACTATTTAAATTAACATTTTCATTATGATTAAAAATAAAAGATAATTTTTCGTTATCGCGCCAATTTTTTAATTTAGTATAAATCAAACTAGTAGCATTATTTTTAAATAATTCTATAACAATATTAAGATTTCTATTTTCTTTTGGTAATTCAAATAATTTTTTTATTACTTGTGGTATATATTCATATTGACTCTTTAATTGAGTTAATTTCTTTCCCATTTCTATAAAACCATCATCCTGAAAGTCTACTAAATCAATAATAAAATCATTTAAAAACTTTTGATTTTCTGGTGTATCATCTAAATTAAATGGATTCATTTTAAATTGCTCATTAGCAGAAATATTTGGACTAATTCTGTAATATTGTCCATCCATGGCATTAATAAATACTTCCGAACTCCTCATTGTATCTATATAAAATATTTTAGGATTTATTTTAGATGTTTGAGATAATAGAAAATTCATTATACTTGTTTTTCCAGTACCATCAGGTCCAACTATTAATGTGTTTCCAGCAGTTTGATAGTGAAAATTAAAAAAGTATGGAGTATCTAAGGCGGTAGGAATAATAGTTATAGCATTACCCCAATAATTTTCTTTTAATTTTCCCGTTGGAAAATTAAATAATGAAATATATGTAGCAATTTTTGAAATTGGTAAGATATGAAATCTTTTTAAATATTGATAATTTCCTGGCAATTGTGACCAAAAAATAGTAGGTAAATATACATTTTCTTTAACTACAATTAACCCTATATTGTCTAATGCTTTATAGAATTCTCGAATATTTAAAATTAAATCAGCTCTATTTTTATTAATTATCATAATAGAAACCTGGCTAATACAATATTCAGTATTATTAGGTCTATTAACAAAACTAAATTCACTAAGTCCTGAAACATAAGCCAACTCACCATCATCACTTATTGATAATGTATCCACCTCTTTTTCAAATAATGACATGGCATATTTGGTATCAACGAATGTAGCAGTTTCAGTTACAACTAATTCAATTGGTAATTGCAAAATTTTGTCAAGTTGCCCTAATGTTAAGTCATTAAAAGCCTTTATTGTAAAAACAGATGCATATTTCTTTTCTCCGTCTTTATCAACTTCAATAATATCAGAACCATAAGTAATTTTTTTAGTTCTAATAATATCAGAAATACTATCAAAAGTTATTGGAAAATTACCTTTATCAAGATTAATTAATAAAGAAAAAAAGTTCATATGCTCTGAATAAAAAGTTCCATCACTATTCTCTTGAATTGATAAAATTCTTAAATCATAAGACATCATCTTTTCCATTATAAGATATGAAAACTTTTTCAAGATTTTAGTACATCTTTCAATTTCTTTGGTATATATGGTTTTAAGACCTAATTGAGTTAAAGATTTTAATATAAATACAGGACTTACTATATTTTCCTCTATATCTAAAGATATTGTAACAGTAATATAAATTTCATTAACAAATTGATCATACCAATCGTTTTGATCATTCCATATTTGTTCAATAGCCTCACTAAAATAATTATGATTTAAACCTTTTGGTATAATATCAGCTTTTTCTCTAACTGTATTAAAATAAAATGACATATCTTGATTTTTAAAGTTTTTTGATAAGACTTCTCTTAAAACATCCCTGATTACAAATAAATCAGCTTTTGATTTATTTGAAATAAAGCTGGGAATTTTAAAGGTCATTAACAAACAACCATTCTTTGTTAAAATTATTTGTTTATCAATATAACAAGCATACGGTATGAATTCCTCACTAGGAAACCATAATGTATTGTCATTATTTGATATTTTATTTTTTGCCATTTTATTTAAATAATTATATTTAAACTTGAAATTATTATTTTATAATATAAATTTATAATATAAAAGATATTTAAGTAATCAACTTTTTTTTATATGATTGAATTAAATAATAGAGATCTTATTAAAGAAAAAAAGGCTATTTTAATAAATGCATTAGATGAATTGAGTATGAATATATTAAATAAACTCAAATCAAAAAATGCTGAAATTAATAATATGCAAAATCATTCAATTCCAGATTTAGATTACATTGCAAAATATAAAACTGAAAAAAATAAAGAGTTTGATAAATTAAAATCTGAATTGAATAATATAGTTGACGATATAGATAACATAATTAAGAATATAACAGAATGACAAAATTAGATATAGCCGTAAGTTCCATAACACATTCACTAGAAATTAACGATGAAGAATTAGAAAGCTTCAAAAAAATAATTGCATCTCTAAATAAAAAAACTAATGAATTAGTTATGGAAACTGGAAAAATTAGTGATAGATTATTATTATTCATATTGATATTGATAAATATGAATAAAAAAGAAAAAATTTTTAACAATTTTGAAAAAAATATTATAGCATTACTAAAAAAAATTACTCCATTATTTAAAGGCGGAAATAATCTAGATACTCAATTGATATTAGCAGGTATTTTATCCGAAAACAAAACTGAAACATTACCAGAACCGCAATCAGTTGAAACAATCACAGAAAAACAAGACACAGAATTTGAAGAAGATACAATTAAATTTTTAGACGAAGTTACAGAATTAATTACTAAATTATCAAACAATATTAAAGCTTTGTAATTAGTTGTTTTTTCTTAATAAAACATATAAAGCACCACTTCCGCCATCTTTAATATGTGCATCTGTATATTTTATTATTCTATTTGAAAAATAAGGTTCTTTAAACCATTGTACTATACTACTTTTTATAGTTGTATTTTGAGAGTGTAAGCCTTTACCTGTAATAATTAAAAGGCATCTATAATTATTTAATTCTGCTTTTTCAAATAATAATTTAACCTTATTATATGCACTATCAAGAGTTTCACCATGTAAATCTAATTTATAATCTATATTATATTTACCACTTGATAACTTTTTATCACTTTTTCTATCAATACCAAGAGTAGAATTTTTATTTAGTATAAAATTATTTTCTTTATATTTTTTTTCATTAAATAAATGAAGATCTAAAATATTTTGTTTTTCTTTGACTTTTTTTAGTAAAGCTTTTGTATCTTCATTAAAAGTTTTTTTATTTTCTTTTAATGTTTTTTTATAAGCCTCTTCAAATTCATTCAATAATTTTAAATCTTCATTTGATAATGACATTATTATTCCTTATTAAATTCGTACGCTAAGGCTAAATACATTTCTGCATCTTTTTTCATATATTCAATATCTTGTGGTCTTAATTTTCTCATAAATTTAGCCGGGTTACCAAACCATAGCTCACCGCTTCTAACAATACTACGTGGTGTTAAATTAGATGCTGCACCAATAAAAGCACCATCTTCTATTACACACTCATCACCAATAACAGAACCCATACCAATTAAGCAATCATTACCAATTTGACAAGCATGAATAATACAAGAATGTCCTATTGTTGTATTTTTTCCTATAACAACATGTCCTGTTGGATCTTTTGTATAATCTTCTTCAATTGGTTGAGAAACATGAATTACCGTATTTTCTTGAACATTAGAATTATCACCAATAATGATACTTGCTAAATCACCCCTAATACTACAATTTGACCATATACTAACATTTTCCCCTAACCTAACATCCCCTGCTATAAAAGCACCGTCAGCAATATAAGATGCCTTCTTAATATCAGGTTCTTTATTTCTAAATTTTTTTATTATGTATGACATTATAATATTTTTAATTATTTTTTTTAAAAATACCTTTGTATACTAAAAAGTCAATATACAAGCTAAATAATTTCAACAGCCCAATTATCAATATTATCTTCTAAAATCATTTCATTAGTATACAACCATTCAGTCTCATCTTGAATTTCAACACTTCTTACTACACCATACCTATTTAAAATATTTAATGTATAATTTCTATTATATATTGTTTCTTCACCATCAACCCAATTATATATACCACGTCTTCTACATACCCAACTAATTTTATAACCATCATTATTTTTAGTTATTTTAATATGTACAGGTTTTAATTCTTTTAAATTTTTACCTTCTATTTTCAGTGTTTTGTCCGTTGAATTTTCAAAAATATCTTTAAAAGTTATAATCTTAAAGTCGTAACTAATATTAACATCGGCATTTGTAAAAGTATTTGAAATAATATTTTCATTTAATATAATGATTTTTTCATTATCTTCATGCGTTGAAATATATTCTTCTGTACCAAACTGCCCCCTTAATAATTGGCTAATTTTAAAACTACCATCACTTTGTAATTCTATTTTTTTAAATTGTATAATTTCATTTCCAATTAAAGCCATATTAGCACCATCTAAAAAATCAAACATTTCAGCACTTTCCAATATTGATGTATCAATATTTTTATTAAATGCTACATATAAAGAATTTTTATAATCAAAATAATAAGATCTTGCATCATTTAGTTTATTTAAGCAAAAACCAACAGTAGAATTAAACCTATTTTCATTAATAACAGTAAAATTACTACTTCCTGTTTTTGCATAATAAACAGCACAGCCACCCCAACCATTTTCTTCACCATTTGTTGCAAAAAATACTTCTGGAGTATCTAAATTTTTTATTGCAGGTAATTCAAATACTTCTACAATTGTTTTGCTTGTTGGCGTTATTAACGTAATATTATCAAAATTTTCTTCCTCTTTTTTAAAGCTATATAAAGAATTATCACATCTAACAGCCTTAACTTCTATTGTATTATCATCATTAACTAAAATATTAGCAATTCTTAAAATTAAATCCGTATTATTAACATTTAATGTTATAACATCACCAGCAGTTAAATATAAATATTTTGGTGGTAATTTAAAATGATAAATATTTTTTTCAAGCCAATTAGAATATAACAATTTATCCGCAATTTGTTTTGCTTTATATGCTGTAATTACAACAGGCAAACTAACTTCATCTTTTTTTTCACTATTTACAGAAACTCTTTCAGCATAGCTATTACTTATTTGATAATCTAAATCTTTATTAATATAACTTATATCTAATTTATATGGCAATTCGTCTTCGCCAATAATATCAGCTTCAAAATATTTTCCGTCTTCAATTTCAATTAACTCATCTTCAAAAATTTTTAGTACACTTTCATTTCGTTTAGAAAAAATATATAATTTTCCATCTTTTTCATAATAATCAAAGAAAAAAACTTTTTGCAATATAGATAAAACTTCATTAACTGTTGTTTTACTATTCAAAGCAAGTCCATCGATACTATCATAAATATCTATACCACCTAAATATTTTTTATCAATCTCTGCATCATCAAATAAATTATTAATCATATTTGAAAACATTAAATTACCCATTTTTCCATTTAGCCAATGCCCATAATGCCATACACTACCATCACTCCATATATTTAATTGACTAGGAAAATATGGGTATGGTCTAGCATCCCAACACCATAAAAATTTTCTTTCCACCATGTGAGAATTAGCCCACACTTCTTGCGTTGCTTGAATAGCTTTTCTTTGTGCAAAATAATCTATTTTACCTTCAGAAAATCTAGGAAAACCACCGTCAATAGATTCTGGATCGTAAAATTTATTAGGTTCATTAGTGGTTCCATCAACACTTGCAAAACCATACTCTGTAAACCATATTTTTTTACTTTGTGGAACCCATGCAGTTTGTTCTCCATTAGGGTTAACATGGTAGTTTTTCCACCACCAATCAATATTTTTCCACGCATATTTTGCTTCAACTTCTTCTTTTGTTGTTCTATTTTCATCAGTATAAAGCCAATCATAACCCTCACCACTTGTCCAACCGTTTTTAATATCATCTTTTGTAATTAATTCTTCTTTTTTATCAGTTAGTGGAAAATATGCATCAATACCAACAAAATCAATATTATCGCTAGCCCACAAAGTGTCCATATTATACCAACCACCATCAGTATGATGATATTCTGACCAATCAGCAGCATAACCAATTTTCACATTTTCGCCAACAATATTTCTAACAGAATCAGCAAGATTTTTCAAACACTCAACAGCAGGATATACTCTTTTAGTAATATCATTTTCAATACTTTCAATATAAAGCTTAGTTAAATCTCTCATTTCACTGCCAATTATAAAAGCATCACAATAATCTTTCACTAAATTAGCATAATGCAAAATAAAAGCATTATAACCATTTGTTTTATTAAAGAAATTTTCTACATCACTAGCACTACCTGTTAAATAACCTCTCCATGGTTTATTTTCTAAATCCATAAAAATCATTGGGTAAAACATAATACTAAACCCTTCATCTTTCAAATATTTTAAATATCTAACAATACTATTATCACTAACAGTTCCACCATATCTAATTTTCCCATTATCACTAGAAATTAAATTAGCATTTTTTCTTTCTATACCTGCAACCTTCCATGGTTCAGGTTTAGTTTCCTGAGTTGGATATATTGGATCTAATTTAAATTCAACTCTTGGTTCGACTTTACAATTAGCTATATTTAAAGAATCCCCAAACCACACAACAACTGGTGCAACCCATTTACAATTAGGTAGCTTTTCTTTTAATTGTTGAGTTGCTACAATTACATCAGCAACCCCATTATTATTATTTTGATTTATTCTAGTAATAGAATCGCTAGGGTGCCATCTTTCATACCATATAAAACCATCAACCTTACCAACAACCTCAGTATCATAAACAAATTCACCACAACCCGGAATAATATTCACACCCTCAATAACATTTTCCACTTCCTCTTCTTCAATAAATGTTCTAGAAATTTCAAATGTAAAATTAGGAATTCTATTTCCAAATTCAGCAAGTGGCAAATTTTCAAAAACTATATAACATAAGCCACGATAAGCTGGCGTTGTATCAATGCCTTCAACACTTTGAATTAAACTGTCAGGTTCTTGTGTTTCCGTGCCTTTATAAAATCTATATGTATATTTTGATATATCAATCAAATCTGTATCAGCCCATACTTTCTTTAATTCTGTTACCTCACCTTTACAAATACCAATAGCAACATTTGCATAATAATAATATTCTATATTGTTTTGATAAACCTTCTTACCACCCTTCCCTGCTTTATAAGACGTAACATAAGATTTTTGTACTTCTTTTATATCAGTTGCCCATATAATATTTCCAGCAATTCTATTTGTGCCATACAAAGTTGGTATTACTTCATTATAGCCCGACTTTTGCACAGTTAAATCACTCAGTCTTGAACTAACTTTATCTTTTTTCCATGTTGTATCATCTTCATTATCAAATAAACTATATAAAGGATGATTTTTAAAAGTATTTATTATTGAATTTTTTTTATTATTTATTTCACCTACAACCGTCGAAATGAAAAAATTTGCCATATCATTTTTATTATTTTTATTAAAACAGAATATTTAAAGCAAAAACTCATGGAAGTATAAAGAAATATTATTAATCCACATAAAAAATAAACATTGCCTTTTTAAAAATATATTTTACTATGATAAATAGAGTATTTTACTCACGGAATTCTTTATTATTAGATTTTTGAAAAAATTTAATAATAATTTTGCCTTATGGCGTTTATTATTTTAGAGTCGCAAGACTTACAATTTATTTTTAGTATGAATTTAAATTTAGAAAAATTTAAAAAGGAACTTTTGTTCCTACCGCTTGGTGGTAGTGGTGAAATAGGACTTAACTGTAATTTATATCATTATAATGGCAAATGGTTAATAGTTGATATGGGAATTGGTTTTACTGATTCTATACCTGGTGTAGATGTTATAGCACCTGATATAAGTTTTATAAAAGAAAATTTAGAAAATTTCTTAGGAATTGTTATAACTCATATTCATGAAGACCATATTGGTGCAATTCAATATTTATGGGAAGAATTAAAATTGCCAATTTATGCATCAAAATTTGCTTCATTATTTTTAAAAGAAAAACTTAGTGAATATCAATTTTCAGAAGAAGTTAAAATTATAGAAATTGAAGACGGACAAAAATTATCATTAAAACCTTTTGACCTTGAATTTATTAATTTAACTCATTCCACGCCTGAAATGAATGCAATTCTTATTAAAACACCAAAAGGAAATATTTTACATACAGGTGATTGGAAATTTGAAGAAAAACCAATTATTGGTAAAACATCAAATAAAAAAAGATTAAAACAATTGGGAAATAAAGAAAATATTTTAGCAATGATTTCAGAATCAACAAATATTTTTCAACACTCTAATACAAAAAATGAAGTTGATTTATTAAAAAATCTAAAAAAGATAGTAAAAAGTAATAAAAAAGGTTTAGTTGTTTGTGCAATTTTTGCTTCAAATATTTCAAGAATAATTACATTATCACTTGCTGCAAAAGCTGCTGGACGAAAAATTGGTATAATTGGCCGATCAATTTACAGAATATTGAAGGTTGCTGACGAAATGAATTACCTTCCTAAGGGTTTAGAATTTGTTTCAGAAGAAGAATTAGACAAATATGACAAAAAAGAATTATTAATAATTTCAACAGGTTGTCAAGGAGAACCTAATTCAGGACTTGCAAAATTAGCCAATGACTTATGCAAAAGAATAAAATTAAATTCTGGTGATACAATTATTTTTTCTTCAAGAATTATACCTGGCAATGAAAAAGCTATACACTCTTTATATAACAAATTGTCAGAAAGAGATGTTAAAATAATAAATGCAGAAAATGAATTTGTACACTTATCAGGACATTACACACGAGACGAACTTATAGAAATGTATAAATTAGTTAAACCTAAAATGGTTATTGCGGTACATGGTGAAGAAATGCATTTAGCAGAACATAAAAGAGTTGCAAAAGAGTGTGGCGTCTCTACTGTTATTAAAGGAAAAAATGGTGATTTAATAAAAATAGATTCAAAAGATGTACAAAAAAGCAAAATTATCGATCATATATCTTTAACAAATGTTGCAGTAGACGGCAAAAGATTATTACCATTATCTAGCCACATTATTAATGAAAGGAAAAAATTAGCTGAATCTGGCATTATTTTATTAATATTAAAAGTTGATAGACTATATAAATTATTAGACAAACCATCTATTACAGCAGTTGGAAATTATGATTTAATGCACGAGAAACTAATGAATGAAATGTTAGAAGATGAAATCAAAACTGCTTATGACGAAGCTTTAATAAAATTATCTAATCAAGAAAATGCTGACGAATTCAAAGAAGACGAAAAGAAAGAAGCTTTTTTAATTAAGGAAGTAAACAAAAAAATTACACATATACTAAAACTAGATATGGGTAAAAAACCATTTATGGTTATTAAGATTATTAAATAATACACAACACAAAAATAGACTCCTTATTAGGAGCCTACTTTTTATTTAATATTATAAATTATTATTTACTTCTTGTATTATCACTCTGTTTATTAGATAACAAAGAAGGAACGGAAAGAACAAGTTTCTTAGTTTTATCTATACCTTTCTTAATATTATCCTGATTTTTTATTACAGCTCCACCTATAGCAACAAGACCAGCAACTACCGATAGGGTTATAATATGACCAGAAGTTATGATATCATCACCGAGAAAATCATTTACACCTTTTACTATAGAAGAATTGTCAAAAACTTCTCTCATGTGTTCAAAACCTTTACTAAAATCATTAGATAATTTAAAATTAGGATCATTAAATTTATTTGCTATGGCATTATTACAACTTGATAGATCACGTACAGAAGTAACCTCACTAATCATCTTTTTCAATTCTTCCCCTGCTTCTTTTGATAATGTACCATTGTCTATTCCTGCTTGAATTTTTTCGATATATAAAGCTTTGAGTTTTATTATATTCTCTGTTACAGAAACATTACCAGGTGTAAATCCATTATCCGCATCATTAAAATATCCTTGACCTGTTTTTTCATCTACGAATCCAACCGTCACTTTGTTACTAGAAACAACTTTTTTATAAACAGTTATATCTGTTTGAGAAGCTGTACCTTTAAAGCCATTAAGATTATTTGATGTTACATTCATATCAGAATCTACAATTAACTCAGATTGCCTTGTGCTTGATGTAGTGGCTGGATCTAATGTTTGAAATTTTAATATTAATTTACCACTTTCATCAGTTGTACCATTTGCAGTATACTCCTTACCATTTATAAATACTTTATATTCAATTTGTTTTGTTGTATCTGGATTATCTTCTTTATAATAATAACCTACAAGATTTCCATTACTGTCTTTAATAGCAAAAGCATCTTTTATAGTTTTACCGTAATATCCCAGATTTTTACCATTTTCAGTTGTACTAGGTATACCTAAAAATTTTTCATATGTATCTGTTTGACTTCCTTTCTCTGGAAATTTATTTTTATCATCAGGCATAACACTAGTATTATCATAATCCCAATTTCCATTTGAATCTTGTGTAGCAGTTGCAACATCTAGATATGTTCCATCGCTCTGAAGAATATTATTTCCTTTTGCAGCAAGAAGATCTTCTTTTACCTGATCCATAATACTTTCAAACTCATCACTATAAACTTCTGCTCCGTGCTTACCAACCAAGAGAGTAGCAACAGTAGCAACTGCTGCACCACCCGCAACTCTTTTTATAGTTTTGTCATTATCATTATTATTAGCCATATTTTTAAATGATTATTAACTTATAAGATATATTATAACATTTTTTTTATATTTATCAAGAAAAATTTACACTTTATAATATAAAATAAATAAGATAATTTATGATGAGTAGTTATTATAGATTATTTTACAAAAATAAAAATATTCATTAATATTAATAATAATCTTTGTCTATTTTTTACAAGTGACTATATAAAAATAAATTTATATTTTTTTACAATTTTCACTATCTACTATTAAAAATAAAAGATATAAATTTAAATATAAATTATTTAAGAAAATAATATATAAGAAAAATTGTTAAAATAAATTTTATATGTAAATTCTAAAATTTTATAAAATTTAATAATTATTTATAAAAATATACCATAAATATAGCTCATCAAATAAACTGATGAGCTATATTTTTATAATATTTTATTTAATATTATTATCTTGTTTTTGAAATACTTCCATATGAAGAATTAAGGCTTGTTGCACCAAAAACTTTCTTTTTATTATTATCACTACTACTACTTAATAATTTTGTTGCAAGTGCAGCTGTACCACCAACAGCTAAGGCACCTACTGTACAAATACCAATCATACCAATAGTTGATGGATCAGCAATATTTGCACCAAGAAATTTATTAATATTATCAAAAACATCTTGAGCACTTGTTGTAACATCATTTACTCCAAGAGATAATTTATTTAAAAGAGTTCCACCACTTTCTAACTTCTGTTTTACAGCTTCTATATACTTATCAACAGTCTTATATTTTTCTATGTTAACACCTTCAACCATACTTTGATACTCTTTAAGAGCTGCTGCATCTATAGCTTTATCACCTAAGACATTATTAGTTGAACCTACTTGTGCTAAAATAGTTTTCTGAAGCTCTGTGAGATTTGCTCTTGATTCTACTATACCGTTAGTGTTAAGACCATTTGGATCATATAAGAATATATTCTTAGGATATGTCTCAGAAACTTCTTGATAACCAACTACATTTCCTCCTTTCATAATAGCCTGATAATTCTTTTCTTCAGTACCAATATTTCCAGAAAATTCTTTTCCATCAATTTTAAAGTCAGCTGTATTTTTACTTGAATTAACAGTACCAAGTACATTGTCACCACTTTTTAATTTACCATCAGCTCCAACCTCAACATTATCATACCACTTGCCATTGATATATAATTTACCATTAGCTTGACCTTCAGTAGGAGCTTTATATAAACCTATAAGATTACCTTTCTCATCTGTTATTTCTTTAAATTTTTCGGTATTATTAGTATCTAAAGAATACTGAGCTGTTACTGTGTCACCATTAGAATTAGTATATGTCCATTTCCACGATGTAGTTCCCCCTTGGGTTGTATAGTCACTAACTGTAGCTATAGGTTCACCATCTGAACCTATTATCTCAGGACCTTCAAAGGTATTTGCAGTTGCATTAGCTGCTGCTAATAATGCATTTTTTTGTTCTTCAGTTAACTCTAATGCTTTATCACCTTTAACACAAGCAGTAACACCTAAAGCTGCTAATGTTAAACCACCTGCTGTATAACCTATTGCTGTACTTTTTTTATTATTATTTGCCATATTTTTTACTTTTATTATTAATATATGATACCATTATAACACAATTTTATTTAATTATCAACAAAAAAATACATTTTTAACAAAATATATAATAATTCCTATAAAATATTGAAATTACTATAATAAATCATAATAAAATTTTTAATATTTTAAATATTTTTATTATTTATAAATTTTTTTTTATATTTTTTTTATAAAAATTCTTTAAAATTTTAGATATTATAATTATATAAATTTTACAAAATCTTGAATAATTGTTTTTACACCACAAGTTTTGAAAGCTATTGTAAGTTTTTTTCCATCAGTTTTTATAACAACACCTTCACCAAATGTAGGGTGTATAACTCTTTTTGCAACATTTTTCATAGCAAACTCTTCATTTCTTTGTATAATGGGTTCACCATCATCGTCAAAAGAATATGAAAGATTTTTAGGTGTATAATAATTATTATATCTACCAACTCTTTGATTTTCATATTCTTCATCTTCATTTTTGTATTCTTCTCTAAATATATCTTTACTAATTATATTTAAATTTTCTTCTGGTAATTCTTTAATAAATCTAGATGGTTGAGTTATTCTTAATTCATTATAATCAAATCTAGTCTTTGAATAACTAATAAATAATTTCTTTTTAGCTCTTGTAATTGCAACATAAGCTAGTCTTCTTTCTTCTTCTAAACCATTCCTTTCATCAACGGATTTAGGGCTTGGAAAAATACCCTCTTCCCAACCTGGTAAAAATACTGTATCAAACTCTAAACCCTTTGCCGAATGAATTGTCATTATATTTACAGAGTTATTATTTACAGAATCTGTTTTGTCAGTAGCTAAGCTAACATATTCTAAAAACTCTGACAAACTTTGAAATTCTGCTAAGCCCCTAATAAATTCATTAATATTTTCAATAGCACTTTTTGATTCATCTGTATTTTCTGCTATAAGACTATCAATATAACCACTTCCATATAATATATCTCTTGTTAATGTAATATGATCTTTTTCACTTAATTGTTTGCTCCATTCTCTAATATCATTAATGAATTGTAAAATATTATCAGCGGTTTTGCCTTTAATCACTTCCGTAATACATAAATCTTCACATACATCTAAAATATTAACTTTTTGTCCTTTAACTTCATTTAATATTTTACCTAACGTAACATTACCAACACCCCTTCGTGGTACATTTATAATTCTTTCAAAAGCTAAAAAATCAGAGTGATTTTTAACTAATTTAAGATATGCTATACAATCTTTAATTTCTTTTCTATCATAAAATTTAAAACCACCAACAATTTTATAAGGTATAGATTGTGTAATAAATATTTCTTCAAAAATTCTTGTTTGATAACCGGCTCTAACTAAAATAGCTATATCTTTATATCGAATATCTTTAATTAAATCTAAAACTTTACTAGAAATAGCATATGCTTCTTCTTTATCCCTTTCAAAGCAATCAAGACAAACCTTATCACCAATATTATTAGTATCAGTCCATAAAGTTTTTTTATGTCTATCTCTATTATTAGCAATTACAGCCGAAGCTACACTTAATATATTAGATGTAGAACGATAATTTCTTTCTAATCTAATTATTTTTGTATTTTCAAAATCCTTTTCAAACTTTAAAATATTTTTAATTTCTGCACCTCTCCAACCATAAATTGATTGATCATCATCACCAACACATGTAATAAAAATATTATTTTTTACTCCTAAACCAGAAATCATTTTTAGCCAAGTATTTTGAATTGCATTTGTGTCTTGATATTCATCGACTAAAATATAAGCAAACTTATTAATATAATTTTGTAAAACTTCCGGATATTGTTTAAAAATTTCAACATTGTATAATAGTAAATCGCCAAAATCACAAACATTTAATTTTTTGCATCTATCTTGATACTCTTTATATATTTCTTTAATTTCAGGAAAATAATTAAAATCAATACCAAAATTCAAAACATCGTCAACAGTATAACCTTTGTCTTTCCATTCATTAATTTTATTAGCATAATTTTTTGCTGGAAATTCTTTAATATCAATATTTAAGTCCAACAATATTTGCTTAATTAATCGTTTTTGATCATCAGGATCCATAATAGTAAAATCACTTGTTAAAGAAACTAATTCAGCATGTTGTCTTAAAATTCTATTAGCTATTGAATGAAAAGTATTCAACCACATTGATGAAATATCTTTCATAAGAATATTAGAAACTCTTTCTTGCATTTCTCTTGCGGCTTTATTTGTAAATGTAACAGCAAGAATTTCGGAAGGATAAGCTTGTCCAGTTTCTAATAAATAAGCAATTTTAGATGTTAATACTTTTGTTTTTCCAGTACCAGCACCAGCTAATACAAGCAATGGGCCATCATTATAAACAACAGCCTCTTTTTGCTCGGTATTTAATTCATCTAAAATATTTGACATATAAAATAAAAAATTTACTTAAAAATGATAAAAAATAAAATACTAAAATCAAGATTTTTATAATATTAAATTTAAATAAATAAACTATTGTATTTTTAAAAAAATAGTTTATTAATAATAGCAATTAATAAATCAAAAAAATATGTTATTATATAATCAAATTTTAAAAAATATAGCTCCTGCAAAAGCAGAAACAGCAAAAAAAGTTCAAGAAGCTATTGAATGGGTAAAAAGCGAATTACATGGCGATAGCGATATGAAATGTGTTGGTATTGCTTATGAAAAGGATGATTTAAAAGAAATCAAAGAATTTGCATCATTTATAAATAGTAACTTTAAACATACTGTTGTTATGGGTATTGGTGGTTCAAGTTTAGGTGCTATGACATTATTAAGTGTTGCAAATAAAGATAATGTTACAGTTTTAGAAAGTATTGATAGTAATACAGTAAAAAAATTATTTGAAAGTTTAGATTTAGCTAATACAGCTTTCTTAACAGTTAGCAAATCCGGAAAAACAATTGAATGTATTTCTCAAACATTAATTGTTATGAAAATGGTTGAAGATAAATTAGGAAAAGAAGCTATTGGAAAACATTTCTTCTTCTTAACAGAAAACAAAGAAAGCCCAATTACTAATTTAGCAAAAGAATTTAATATTAAAACATTTGAACATCACAAAACAGTTGGTGGTAGATATTCTTATTTATCAAATACAGGTTTAATTCCAGCAGCAATTGGTGGACTTGATATTGAAGCTATTAGACAAGGTGCTATTGACACAATAGAATATACATTAAACAATAAAGATAATGATATTGCAAAAATTTGTGGTTCAATAGTTGATTTAACAGAAGGTGGTATTGTTGCAAATGTTGTTATGCCTTATATTGATAGATTTGTAAATTTAACAAAATGGTATAGACAATTATGGGCTGAATCATTAGGAAAAGATGGTAAAGGTACAATTCCAGTAGATGCAATTGGTACTTCTGATCAACATAGCCAATTACAATTATATATGGATGGTCCTAGAAATAAATTCTATACATTCATTTATAAAGATAAAGATCCAGAATCTTTAAAAATTACAAAAGTTTATAATGAAGGTTTTGAATACTTAAAAGGTTTAAGTCTTGATGATATTATGAATGTAGAATTTGAATCAACTGTTGAAGTTTTAGCAAAAAGATCTTTACCAGTTAGAGTATTTAAATTTAAAGAAATTAATGAAAAATCATTATCTCAAATATTAATGCAATTCATGCTTGAAACAATTATTTGTGGAAGAGCTATGGGCATTAATTGCTTTGGTCAACACGCTGTTGAAGAAAGAAAAATTCTTGCTAGAGAAATGATGAAAGAATTAAAAAAATAATTAATTCAAATATAAAACAAAGAACGGCCTAAAAAATTAGGTCGTTTTTTATTTTATAAATACTTTTATTCTTGAATTTTATAATAAAATATTTTAAAATTAAATTACTACCGAATGGGACAGGGATTTAGAATTACACCCGAGGCAACGTCTAAAACAACGGGAGCTGTCACTTTCGACAATTGCGTCGTTACCACGGCACCCACCTTTACACAAAGGTCTCATTGTACTACTTTTCATCCCATTTGGTGGTTTTAGTAATACAATGTCATTTGATCTTGTCTTATATCATAACCCCTTAATTTATTTAAAAAATTCATTCCTAAGAGTGATTCTCCATCTAAATCTTTGCTAACTAATATCCACATTGAATCAACAGTAAAATTACCTATTTGAATATCAGTAATTTCAGCACTTGCGGCAAAAGATAAACCATTAGCAGTATTAAGAGGGATATCAAAAGATAATTTTTCAGTATTAATTCCAACTCGTCTAGCATCTTTAAGAGTTAATGTGGTCGTTGTAGCACCAGTATCTATCAAAAATAAAACTTTTTTACCATTGATATCTATTGATATATGAAAATGATTATCATTTGATTTTAAAATTTTTAATTCATTATTTCCTGTATCGTACGCATTATATGGAATAAAATTTTTAAATAAAAATCTATTGTTATATAAAATCACAATAAGAAAAATAATAAATAACCATATGGACAAGTTTTTAAGTTTCTTATTTATATCAGTTGTACTTCTAATAAAAAGACTAGAAATCAACATTGCAAGCAATATTATACTGTATATTAAATTATTCCATTCACCTTGTGTTAGATCAAACATAATAATTATTGTACCTTTTTATATTTTATATAGCCTACAAAACAATGCTGTTAATATTTATTAAAGCATTTCAACACCAATTAATTCATAATAAAAATCATGGCATAAATAACCATTATTAATAGCAGTTTTATAATCTACTGATGTAGTAGCATCGTGTTTAGTTCTATCTGAATAACAAAATGATCTCATTTTTCCTTCATTATAAACACCATCATCAACTTTTTGATCAATTTTATAAAATACCCTTGGTTTTATATGTGTATTAGTATCCACAAATTGAAAATAAACACCATTCATAGCACTACGAAATTGTGGCCATGTTCCATTATTATCTTTAAAATTTATAGTCTTTGGACCTATAGCTCTTAAATCCCCATTAAATAATTCAGGAGCTGCACCACTAGTACCACAAACCTTAATACCACTAGCACTTGGTTTAAAATCGTTAGTCTTTGCTAAATACATATCAAGCCAAAAAGCACCACATGTTGAAAGAGCAGTAGCACCATCAAGCCCTTCGTAATTACTAAGACCAAAATTAGATAATGTATACACCTTTTTAGCATAAACAACCCAATTTCTATAATACAATTCACCAATATAATATGAATTATTCAAATTACTTGGCAATCTACCTTTTAAAGAATAAAAAGCATTAATATTTTTTTTCCAATCATCAGTAGCACTAATAAACGATCTAACTTTTGCTGTCTCAATCAAACTAGCAATACTAGTAATAGATACACCAAGCAAAGCCAATATAAGTAAAACCATCGACATTTCAATTAACGAAAAAGCCACTTCATTATTCAAAAAATCTTTTTTAATTTTCATAGTTAAATTTAGAGTTTACATTTTTAAAAATCCTACATCTATATGGTATACATATTAAGTATATTAGTCAATAGATTTTTTTAAAATTTTAATATATTTTTTTTATATCTTATTGACATTGTAAAAAAATACTTTAAAATATTATTCATGCGGCTATGGTGGAATTGGTAGACACGCAGTGTTGAGGTCGCTGTTCCGCAAGGAGTGGAAGTTCAAGTCTTCTTAGCCGCACCAATTTCAATCCTAATAATCATAATGTAATATTAAATAAGAAATATATGCACTATTAGATACAAGAACATAATAATGTATTAACAGGATATAAAAGTAGATATTTTGCTAGCAAAAAGAATTTATCTTCTTGCTAGCATTTATATATTAATTATCTCTTAAAATACCTTTATATTCATTAGTAATTGAGGAAATAATTTTATCACTTATTTTATCGATTTCTTCTGTTGTTAAAGTTTTATTTAAAGGTTGTATAACAATTGAGAAAGCAACCGATTTCTTATCTTCTTCAATGTTATCGCCTTGGTAAATATCAAAAATATGTACTTCTTTGATTAATTCTTTATTTACCTTCTTTACAGAATTTACAATCTTGCCAATTTCTAAATCTTTATCAACTATAAATGCAAAATCTCTGTGAATTGGTTGTAAATCATTTAAAATAAATTTTTTCTTTTGAGTTGTT
This sequence comes from uncultured Rickettsiales bacterium, assembly GCA_944391075.1. Taxonomy (GTDB): domain Bacteria; phylum Pseudomonadota; class Alphaproteobacteria; order Rickettsiales; family UBA1997; genus CALXSC01. The sequence goes on from CALXSG010000002.1 coordinate 50,232, forward strand.
TTTTGAATTTTTATTTTTGGTAAATTATCTAAATAAATTTCAAAAGCATTTACTTTATCTTTTAAACCAATTTTGTTAGATTTTAATGGATGTATTTCACCAAAAACACCTAAAATAACATTTCCCATTTTAACTGCTCCACTTCTGTAAGGGTGGTAATAATCAGGAACATCATGTGTAATAATTAAATTATCAGCATTTATATTAAACAATTTTAATACATCATATAAATCTTTTTTTACATCATATATATCATAATTTCTAGCCGAATTAAATACATCTTTCTTAGCTGTTTTTCCAATTCTAACTCCGGCAACCATTTCTTTTTGTCCTTGTGGAGTTTGATTTATAAATATTTTTCCTTGCTCAAAAATACAAATATCTTCAATAGCCCTATCTTGATTATATTTTGCAATAGTCATTAAATTAGGAACAATACTTGGTCTCATGTATGATAATTCGCTATTTATAGGATTTTGAACTTTTAAATCATCATGTATTAAAGAAAACTCACTAGCTATTACTTCATTCATAAAACTCCAACTAATTACTTCAATCATACCATTGCTAGATAATACAGAAACAACATCATGCATTTTATCATAAAACAATTTATTTTCTATATTATCATTATCTTCACCAATTTTTTCACTAGCAATTTTTGCTTCTTTTAAATTATCATAACCATAAATTCTAATAATATCTTCTATAACATTTTCTTTAATTGTAACATCATTTCTCCATGACGGAACAGTTAAAGTTAAAATATCTAAATCACTAGTTTCTTCCTTAACTTGATAACCTAATTTATTTAAAACATCAATAATATCTTGTCTTTCAATTTTAATACCTAAAACTAATTCAACATCTTCAATATTAAAAGCAATTTTCTTTTCTTTGAAAACTTTTGCTGAACCACACTCGCAAAAATGATTATCAGAACATGGAGTACCTTTTGTAATCTCACTAACTTCACCACCACATATTGTAGTAATTAAATGTGTTGCATAATTTATAGCTAATTCACCACTTAAAGCGTCAACACCCCTTTCAAATCTAAATTTTGCATCAGTATTAATATTTAAACCTCTGGCTGTTGTAGCTATTGAAATTGGTTCAAAAATAGCACATTCTAATAAAATATTTTGTGTTTCATTTGAAGAACCACTTAATTCACCACCAATAACACCACCAAGCCCTAAAATATTATCATGTGAATCATTAATTAAAGTTGTACCTGGTTTTAATATATATTCATTATGATCTAATGCTTTAAACTTTTCACCACCAATAGACTTTTTAACCACAATATTTCCATTGATTTTATCAGCATCATAACAATGCATAGGTCTATTTAAAACAAACATTACATAATTAGTAATATCAACTAAGGCTGATTTAGGGTTTAAACCAATAGCAATTAATTTTTCTTTCATCCAATCTGGTGATTCACAATTCTTTACATTTTTTATATATCTACATAAAAATTCTGGACAATTATTATCTTGCATTTCAACTTTTATTGGACTAGGAATTGTAGCATTTATTTTATAGTCCTTAAACTCCTTTAAAGTACCAATGCTTGTTGCACTTAAATCTCTAGCAATACCATAAACACCTAAACAATCACCTCTGTTTGGTGTAATATTAATATCTATTGTAATATCATCAAGTCCTTTAATTTCAGCAATGCTTTTGCCAAGCTCTGTATCTTGTGGTAATTCTAAAATACCTGTATGATCTTCACCTAAACCTAATTCTTTTTCAGAACAAAGCATACCACAACTTTCAACACCTCTAATCTTACTTTTTGAGATTTTAAAATCACTATTAGGCATTGTAATACCAACAGGAGCCAAAACAGCTTTCATTCCACTCTTAACATTAGGAGCACCACAAACTATTTGCAAAACTTCACCATCTGCTTTTTTTACTTTACAAATATGTAAATGATCAGAATTAGGGTGATTTTCTACATTCTCAACTAATACGCAACAAAAGTCTTTTAAATTTTTATTATTATCAATAACTTCTTCAATTTCAAGACCAATTTGATCTAATTTATCACATATTTCACAAGCACTTGCTTGTGTGTCCAAATATTCTTTTAACCATTTAAGAGTGAATTTCATATATCAAAAATTTTTATGCATATAATAAAATGCTAAATTATTATTTTATTTTATCAAGAAAAAATTAAATAGAAAAAGCATATCGTAAATACGATATGCTATAAAAGTAAAAATATATTTAATAATTATTTAGCTCTTTCAACATAAGTAGCATCTTCTGTTCTAACAACAATTTTATCATCACTTGTAATAAATGGTGGAACCATAACTCTAACACCATTTTCTAAAATTGCTGGTTTGTAAGATGCAGTAGCTGTTTGTCCCTTAACTGTTGCTTCTGTTGATTGAATTTTCATAACAACTTTTTCTGGAAGTCTAATTCTAATAGCTTCACCATCACAATACTCAACAACAACATCCATACCATCTTGTAAAAATGGTAAAGCTTCACCAACCAATTCTTTACTTAATGATAATTGTTCATATGTATCCATATCCATTAAAGCTAAATTATCACCGTCCATATATTGATATTGATAAGGCTTATCTTCCATATTAGCTTTTTCAACATCATCAGTAGTATTAAATCTATTCATTAATTTATTTCCTGATTTAATATCTTTCATCTCAACTTGTAAGAAAGCACCACCCTTTCCTGGTTTAACATGCTCTCTTTTTGTAACCATACAATATTTTCCGTTATATATAATAACGTTTCCTACACTAATTGAATTTACGTTCATATAATCCATAATATTTTAAACTTGTCTCTAGAATAAGTTTAGAAAATAAAAAAATCAATAGAATTATAAAAATTTTTATAAATCTTGATATTTTATTTTTTATTTTTTATAATATATTTATTAATGTAAATGAGGTTTAAAGTGTTAAAATATATATTAGTTTTATTAACTTTTTTAACTTTACAGTCATGTACCGCAAATAGAGTGATTGAAGTTAAAAGTCCTTGTGTTTCTGGTGAAGATGGCCCTTGTGGTCCTAAAAGATTCATCAATACTTGGTTAAATCAAAGTCAATTAAGTTAATTATAGAACAATTTAGTAAGAAAAATGAAAAAATTAATAATAATTAATGTTTTATTATTTGTAGTATTTTTGGGTGTATATACCATAAATAGTAATTTAGGAAAATACATTTTTAATACAAATAAATTATTACTTTTAGCTGATAATAATAATTTTTTTGAAGTATCTTCTAACAAAGACAATAAAATTAATCAAAAAACAGGTTTGGATTCAAATTCTGCAATTCAAATTGAAGATTATGGTGCATTATATAATGATGTAGTAAAAATGATTCAAACAACTTATGTTGAAGATGTTGATGAAAATGAATTTTTTGAAGCATCTTTAAATGGTATGCTAACATCATTAGATCCACATTCAGCTTATTTTTCAGCAGAAGAGTATGAACAATTAGTCAACGACACACAAGGTGAATTTAGTGGCTTAGGAATTGAAGTAACAGTTGAAAATTCTTTCGTAAAAGTTGTTACCCCAATAGATGATGGCCCCGCATACAAAGCTGGTATAAAAGCCGGTGATTATATTAGTGAAATCGACGGAAAATCAGTAATTAATATGACCTTAAATGAAGCCGTTAAAATGATGAGAGGTAAAAATAAAAAAGATAAAGGAACAGTTAAATTAACAATTTTAAGATCTGGTGAAAAAGAACCATTAGAATTTAAAATAAAAAGAGATGTTATAAAAACAGACTCTGTAAAAGCAAGAGCAGAAGGTGATATAATTTACTTACGTATTGCAAGCTTTACTGGACAAACTTATGCTAATATGATTAAAGAATTCAATAAAGTTGAAAATGAAATTGGCAAAGAAAATGTTAAAGGTTTAGTTCTTGATTTAAGAAATAACCCTGGTGGACTTTTAGATGCTTCTGTATTTGTTTCTGATGCCTTCTTAGATAAAGGACAAAAGATTGTCAGCATAAAAGGTAAAAATGGCATTTTAATGAAAGAATATACAGCATTAAACGATCAAGATTTAATACCTGGTTTGCCTATGGTTGTTTTAATAAACGAAGGTTCAGCTTCCGCTTCTGAAATTGTAGCTGGTGCCTTACAAGACAATGGTCGTGCTATTATTCTTGGTAAACAATCATTTGGTAAAGGTTCAGTTCAATCAATAATTCCTTTAACAAATGGTGGTGGTATCAAATTGACAATTGCTAAATACTATACTCCTAATGATATTTCTATACAAGCAGAAGGTATTAAACCTGATATAGAAGTTGGTTTAGCTAAATTAGAAACAATAGACACAAGCAAATGGACAACAAAAGAGAATGATTTAAAAGGTCATTTAGAAAATGAAGATAAAGTTGAAGATGATATTGTACATAAAGAAATTAAAAAACAATTAAAAACCAATAATGAATCAATGTACAATAAGGATTATCAATTAGCAAGAGCTCTTGATTTATTACTTGGTATTAATTTTTATAATCAAAATAATAAAGCAAAATAGTATATGAAAAGTGTAATTATTTTTATCATTTCTTTGCTTTTTATCAACACATTGCAAGCAAGTGATTTTAAAGTTGTTGCAAAAGTTAATGATAAAATAATTACACAATATGATTTAGAAAATTATACAAATATGCTTAATACATATTTTAAGACATCTCAAAATATGAATTATAAAAATATACAAAATGAAGTTTTAAATCAATTAATTGATGACACTTTAAAACAAGAAGCTATTGAAAAAGAAAAGATTATTTTAGATGAAGATGAATTTAATTATTTCTTAAAAACCTTTGAAGAAAAAAATAATATTAAAGATCACAAATATAATGAAGAATCATATTTAAATACTGTTAAAATTAATTTTTTATGGTTAAAATTAATAGATCAAAAAATAAAACCTTCTGTAAGTGTTAATGATTCAGAAGTTAATGATTCTCTAGAGTATTTAGCAGATAATCCAATTAGAACTAGATACAATATTTCGCAAATAGTTATTTATGATAGACAAAATAGTGATGCTAATAATATTGTTAATAAATTATATAATGAAATAAAATCAAATAATAATTTTGAGAAATTAGCTGAAAAATTTTCACAAGATGAAACTAGTAAAAAAAATGCTGGCTATGTTGGTTGGGTTGATGAAATGGAAATTAATGAAAAAATATATTCTGCTATAAAAAATTTAAAGGTTGGTAATACAACAAAACCTATATATTTTGATAATGGAAATTTTTATCTTCTTATAAAATTAAATGATAAAAAAGAAGAAAAAATTGTAAGGCAAGATGATATTGTTAGAGCAAAATATTATATATATGGACAAAAACTAAATTTAGCTATTAAAAATTATTTAGATAGCCTTTATAATAATGCTTTCATAGAAACTTATATATAATTTCGCTTGACAAAAAAGTACTTTTTTATAATCTATTCAATAGTTTATTTATATTAAATACAATATGAAAGATATTTTTTTGAATAATACATTAACACGAAAAATTGATAAATTGATACCAGCAAAAAATAATGAAATTACAATGTACTGCTGTGGACCAACTGTTTATAATTATGCACATATTGGAAATCTTAGAACTTATATTTTTGAAGATATTTTAAATAAAACTTTGAAACTTGCGGGATATAATGTAAAACATGAAATGAATATTACTGACGTAGGACATCTTACTAGTGATGCTGACGAAGGTGAAGACAAAATGTTGCTTGCTGCCGAAAAAGAAAAACAAAGTGTTTTTGATATTGCAAAAAAATATGAAAATAAATTTTTTGAAGATACAAAAGAATTAAATTTAAGCAAACCAAATATTATTGCAAGAGCATCGGAGCATATTGATGACATGATTAAATTTATATCAAAACTAGAAGAATTAGGTTATGCTTATAAAGCTAAAAATGGAAATATATATTTTGATACAGAAAAATTTAAAGACTATGGTAAACTATCCGGACAAGACAGAAAAGATTTAAAACATGGAGCTAGGGTAGATAAAGATGAAAATAAGAAAAATCCTTCTGATTTTGTTTTATGGTTTGTTTCATCTAAATTTAAAAATCAAATATTACAATGGGACTCTCCTTGGGGTGTTGGTTATCCTGGTTGGCATATTGAATGTTCTGCTATGGCTATGAAATATTTAGGTGAAAATATTGATATTCATTGTGGTGGTATTGATCATATTACAGTACACCATGAAAATGAAAAAGCACAGAGTGAAGCATATTTAGGACATCAATGGGTAAATAATTGGGTACACTCTGAATTTTTGCAAATAAAAGATGGTAAAATGTCAAAATCTTCTGGTAATTTTATTACACTTGATACATTAAAAGAAAAAGGCTATAAACCATTACATTACAAATATTTTACTTTAACAGCACACTATAAAACACCATTAATTTTTTCTTATGAAAATTTAGATTCTGCAAAAAATGCTTATGAAAATTTATTAGTAAAAATTAAGAATTGGAAAGAAAATATTGAAGATAATATAGAAAATGAAGAAGAATATAAAAAACAATTGGAAGAATATAAAAGCAAATTTGATAATTTTTTATTTGATGATTTAAAGACTCCACAAGCTTTATCTATAATATGGGAAGTATCAAAATCTAATTTACCTAATAAATATAAATTAGATTTTATAAATCATACAGAAAAAGTTTTTAATTTATCATTAAATAATGAAGAAAACTTTATAAAAGCAGAAATTCCACAAGAAATTATAGAAATTGCAGAAAATAGAAAAATTGCTAAACAAAATAAAGATTGGGCTTCTGCTGATAATTTTAGAGATAAAATTTTAGAACTTGGTTATATTATAAAAGATAAACCAAATAATGAATATGAATTAATAAAAAAGTAATGATTATGGAAAATTTTACATATAATGTTAGAGTTTATTATGATAGTACAGACGCTGGTGGTGTTGTATATCATTCAAAGTATTTAGACTTTTGCGAAAGAGCAAGAACAGAATTTTTAAGAAGTAAAAATATTATTCAATCAAAATTATTTGAAGAAGCTGGTATTGGCTTTGTTGTAAAAAATGCTAGTTTAGAATTTAAAAAGTCCGCAAAACTAGATGATTTATTAAAAATAGAAACAAAAGTTTTAGAAAATTCTGGTGTTATTATAAAAATGCTCCAAGAAATTTATTTAATTTCTAGGGAAGGGCGAGAAGTGAATAATGAATTACTATTTCAAATGAACGTAAATTTAGTTTGCATAAACAAAAATTTTAGACCAACTAGAATACCTAAAGATATTTGTGAAAAAATTAAATAATGTACAATCAAATTATTAATCAATGATTTGATCTTGCATATATTCCATAGCCTCACTATCTAAATAAATTTCACAAGAATAATAGCCTGTGAATATACAATTTTTTAAATCAATTTTCTTAGCTTCTTTTAATAAAGCTTGAATATTTTTTCTTTCTTTTAAGGCTTTATTTTTTTCCTTAATATCTTTTGATTTTACATTATTTAATCTAATATTAGATGCTTTAACATTCATGCTTGCATGACCTTTTTGCATAATAAATGTATCATTAGTGATATTATATTTAATAAATTTTACATTAGCATATGTTTGAGCTTTTGTCTTATAGCATTTTCCATTCTTATCACAAACTTCAACATCTTTAGCATAAGAATAATTTATAAAAAATAAAGATAAAATAAAAAGTAAAAAAATTTGTATTTTTGTGGTCATATTTTGCAAATTTATTAACAATAAACATTATTATATGAAAAAAAATTTTTTGCAACAATATTCTATTAATATTTTATTAAAAACCATTTAAATATCTAATAAATTTATTTATTGGAAAATCATCAAACTGTAATAATGAAGATAAATTAATAATTTTTTCTTTTACAAACATCATTAAAATTTCAATATTAGATTTATGTAATAAAAAATATTTTTTAACTTCACTTGATCTATATTGCAAATAATCAAAATTCATATTTTCAATATCTAAAAAATTTTCAACATCTCTATTAACAAATGTTTTTAAAAATATTTTTTCTATTAATATTTTTAAAACAACTTCCTCAGTAATTTTATCGCTTGTATATCGTTGACTAACTTGTTTTGATTGTATATTATAAGAATCCATTAAATTAAAAAATAAATCTTCATCTTTTATAGATAACAAATTATTTAAAAACATATCAAGTTTTACTATAATATCTTTTTTATTTAATAAAATATCACTGTAAAAAAAACTATAATTAGTATATTTAGAATCGTCTTCTAATAAATATAAATCTGTATTTTTAAAAAGTGTTTTTTGTAATAAATAAGGTATTTGATATAATGCAGAAAAAATATCATCATTATCATTTGGTGATAATACAGAAGTATAAATACCTATACTTCTAAAAAAATTTGATGCTTGTAATATTGTGCTCATTCTATAAGTCTCATCTTGATTCATTACAACCGTTTCAGGAAATAATAAAAAATTACAAGGCATAAAATTTTCTGTCCTATTTTGAAATAAAGACTTTAAATGTAAAGTATTTTTTTTATATATATTTGTATTAAAAATTAAGCAATTATTTTTTGTAAAAGGTATTTGCTTTGCAATAATTTCATATTTTGCAAATTCAACATTTAATATAATAATATCAGCTATTTTTAATAAGTCATTTAATAAAGTTTCTGGTGAATTAATAATTATATTTTTTTTCTTATATGCAAATATCTTGTCTACATCAAAATCAAAACCAAGAGTTTGAAAACCATACTCCTTTGCTCTATCGAAAATTTTAATCGCTAAATCATCTAAACCAATAACTAATACACTACTCATTAAAAATTTCTTGATAAATATTTTCTTGAATATATATTAAAAATTAGAATTATAAAAGTAAACAAAAATGCTAAATGGTGTAAAAGATTTTTTTGCTAATTGTAAAAATAAGATAAATAATTTTTTTAAAACTATTATTTATTTTATTGCAAATAATAAAGAAAAATTAGAAAATTTATATCAAACAAATTATGATTTAACATTTAGTTTTATGAGATCTAGTCGAATGAAAGATGCGAGTTTTAGATTTACTTTAATGGAACTATTTTGGCCAAATAAAGTTGAAATTAAATACAATCATGCAATATGTTTTATTTTAATGCATAACGATTATAAAGCTTTTAAAAAATTAAATAAAATATTAAAAAAATATCCTGATTACAAACCAGCAGAGGAATTATTATACAAATTAGATACTTGCAATGGACTTGACGAATTTATTGAGGAATATAAAATAGAATTTCATATTATTGACACTAATAATATACAAGAAGATAATGAGAATAATGATAAACAAAAAAGCTAAATAAAATGATAAAAAAACAGAATAATTTTTTATTAAAATTATTATTACTTTTATGTCTTTACTTTTTTAATAATTTTAATGCATTTGCTATTGAAATAGACTATAAAAATAATAATGAAAGCAATGCTGATGAATATCTTGATGATTATTATTTTGATGACTATGGAATGGAAACATCAAATTTAAGTGTTTGGGATCCATGGGAACCATTTAATAGAAAAATTTATCAATTCAATGAATGGGTATTAAGGTATCTTGCAAAACCTTTATATTATAATGTATATACACAAATTACAACAGCCGATATGAGAAAAGGTGTTAGTAATTTTGTAACAAATCTTAAAATGCCAATGACATTTGCTAATTATGTCTTGCAATTAGATTTTAGAAATGCGGCAGCTTCTTTATATAGTTTTGTAATGAATACAATATTTGGTATTGGTGGTATATATGATGTTGCTGGTTATCAAAAAGTATATGTTTCCGATACTAACTTAGGTGTTACACTAGGTAAATACGGAGTACCTGCTGGCCCATATATAGTTTTACCATTTTTAGGACCTAATGATTTAAGGGGCACATTATCATGGGGTGTTGAATTCTTTGTAGATCCATTTGATTACAATATTTTTGATATTGGCGGAGATGAAATACTTAATGATTGGATTTTATATATTCACTCATTCTTATATGTTGTAGATAAAGGAAGTTATGCTGTTGTAAATTATTATGATTTAATTGAATCTTCTTTTGATCCTTATGTAATGATGAGAGATGCATACGGACAATCACAAAATTTCAAAATTAATAATTAGAGAGGTAAAAATGAAAAATAATATTTTTAAGATTTTATTTTTTATAACTTTATTTATTGTAAATGTTAATGCTGAAAATAAAGTTATAACAGAGAACGATGTTAAAACATTTATTACAAATATGTCAATAAAGTCAAATAGTATTCTTAACAATACAGAAACAACAGATATACAAAAAGAAACAGAATATAAAAATTTCACAGGAGAAATTGTTGATTCTGATTATGTAGCTAGATTTATTTTAGCAACAAATTGGAGGACATTAACGGTAGAGCAACAACAAGAATTTCAAACTCTTTATAAAGAATATTTAATGGAAAATTATATACCTAAGTTAAAGGACTATAACCAAGATTTAACTGTTAATAAAATAGAAAAATTAAGAGATAAAGTCTATATAGCTCAAACAACAACAAAGGATAAAGATGGAAGATTGGTTAATGTTAATTTTAGAGTTATAGAAAAAAATGGAGAATTATATATTATTGACATCATACCAGAAGGAATTAGTTTTATAAGTAGTCAAAGAACTGATGTAAATAATTCTATTTCAAAAAATGGTTATAATGGATTTATCAAAGAATTAAAAAGTAAAATCAAAAATAAGACAGAATAAAATATAAAGCAATAAAACCCCTATCTTGGGGTTTTATTAATAATTCAATATCTATTATATTCTATTATATTAATTATTTTTCTTCCATTTTTTTAATAAATCGATTAATACTTCATTTTCTTGTGGAGTGCCAATAGAAATTCTTAAAGAATTTGGAACTTGTGCAGATTGTGAAAGAATTACAACATTATTTTTATCTAAATAATCAATAATTTCTTCACTATATGGAGAAATTGCTAAAACAAAGTTTGTTTTAGATGGAAATACTTTATCTATATAATCCAATTTTTTTAATTCTTTAATTATTTTTTCTTTCCATAATAAAACAATTTCTTTATTTCTTTTATAAAATTCAAAATATTTATGTTCTAATGCGTCTATGGCTATATCAGTAATCATTGTTGGTATAGCAAAGGGCAATAATATTTTTTCTAAATTATCCTTCACTTTTTCATTTCCAATAAAAACACCAATTCTTAAATTAGCTAACCCATAATATTTAGATAAAGTTCTTAAAACTCCAATATTAGGATAATCTTTTACATAATTGACAAAACTTTCTTCATTAGCCCACTCAATATAAGCTTCGTCAATTACAATATAACAATCATCTTTTAAGGCATCAGCAATTTTTAAAATGTCATTTTTATTCATTAAAACACCTAATGGAGCATTAGGGTTCGGAATAAACATTAATTTTACATCTGGCTTTTTACCATTTTCTATAATTTTATCAACGTCCAATTGATAATCATTAGTTAAAGGAACATTTACACAATTAGCACATTCTATTTCGATAGCATGAGAATACAACATATAAGTTGGCGGACATAATATAACACTATCTTTATAGGGAATACAAAATAATTTTATTAACATTTGTATAAGTTCAGTAGAACCTTTACCATATGCAATATTATTAAGTGATACATTGTAAAGATTAGCTAATTTTTCTTTTAACTCAATATTTTCTACTGTTGGATATCTATTAAATTCTTTATCATCTCTAAAACTATAAGGATTTTCATTAGATGATAAAGATATTACATTTTTTCCACTTCTTGGTTCAGAATATTTTTCTAATTTCAAATATTCTGGACGAATTAAATTTAAAATTTTTTCTTCTGACATATTATACCCACCTTATTAATATTATTATTTATTATCTTTTCCTTTATGGATTAAATAAGCATCCATAAGTGTCAACCAAGCCATAGCTTCAACTACTGGCACAGCTCTTGGGGCGATACAAGGATCATGTCTACCTTTTGGTTGAAATTTAACATTTTCTCCTTGAATATTTACAGTATCTTGTTCTTTAAATATTGTTGCTGTTGGTTTAAATACTGTTCTAAATACAATATCTTCACCATTTGAAATACCAGCTTGAATACCACCAGAATGATTAGTTTTTGTTCTTACTTTATTATTTTCACTAACAAAAGCATCGTTATGAGTTGAACCTTTGAAATTTACACAGTTAAAACCTTCGCCATATTCAAAACCTTTACAAGCATTAATACTTAACATAGCTTTTGCTAAATCAGCAGAAAGTTTATCAAATACAGGCTCGCCTAAACCAATAGGACAACCTTTAATTATACATTTAATAATACCAGCAACAGAATCACCATCTTCTTTTGCATTTTGTATTAATTGAATCATTTTTTCAGCTTGTGCCTGATCTGGACATCTAACAATATTAGATTCAACCATACTTTCTGTAATTTCACCTAATGAATTTAAATCAGCTTTAATATCAGCTATTTGTTCTACAAATGCTAACATGCTAATACCTTTTTGTGTTAAGAATTTTTTAGCAACAGCTCCACCAGCTACACGACAAGCTGTTTCTCTGGCAGAAGATCTACCACCACCCCTATAATCTCTAATACCATATTTTTGAAAATAAGTCCAATCACCATGTGAAGGTCTAAAAATATCTTTGATATTTGAATAATCACTTGATTTATGATCTTTATTCATAATAAGCATAGCAATAGGAGTTCCTGTTGTTTTGCCTTCAAAAACACCCGATAATATTTGTACTAAATCCTCTTCTTTTCTTTGAGTTGTAATACTACTTTGTCCTGGTTTTCTTTTATCTAATTCTTTTTGAATATCTTCTTCTGTTAACTCAACATTAGCAGGGCAACCATCAACGATACAACCTATTGCAGTACCATGTGATTCGCCAAAAGTTGTAACTTTAAACATTTTTCCAAAAGTATTTCCTGTCATTTTTTTCTCCTTTATTTTTTAATTTTTTGATTAATCAATTTCATTATTTCATTAACATTTTTATTTACATCTTTGCTGTTTGTATTAAACATTATATCAGCCATATCTTTATAGTCTTTTTCCCTTTCTTTCATTATTCTAATATTTTCTTCAACATATTCTTCTTCATTAAATGTTTCTTCTTCTAAATCTGGCTTAATTTTCTTACGATTTTTAATTCTCTTTCTAATAACATTTGCATCGGAATATAACAATATTTTAAGAGTATCAGTAGAATCTTTTATAATTTTCTTTTGAATTTCTCCATAAGTTAACATATCATTATATTTAATATTATTAACCCCAACTCCACCACCAGCCGATATAACAATATTATTAAAGCTTAATAATTCTTTTAATTTTAGAGTTTCAATTTCTCTAAATTCCCTCCAATTTTTGCCATCATTTGTGATTTTAGCAATACTTTTTCCTTCTTGTCTTTCAATTATAGTATCCATATTTAAACATTCAAAATCTAGTAATTTTGCAAGCTTTGTGGAAATTATAGATTTTCCAACACATCTAAAACCGATAACTATAATTCTATTAAAATTCATTATTTCTCCAACTTCTTCAAATATTGCCAAAATTCTGGAAATGATTTATTTACAACTTCTGGCTTTAAAATTTCTAAATTACCTAATTTTGTACCGGCAATTGCAAACGACATAGCCATTCTATGATCGTTATATGTTTCAATAGGACCTAAAATTTTATGATTATTATTACCATGAATAATAATATAATCTTCACCAATTTCTGTATCTATTGAAAGTTTTTTTAATTCATTATGTAAAGCTGCAAGTCTATCAGTTTCTTTATTTTTTAATGTGGATAAACCTGTAATCTTACTATCGCCATTAGCAAATGATAATAAAACAGCTAACGACATTGCTGTATCTGGCATTCTTTCCATATCAACCTCAATAGGTTTTAGCTCGCCTTTTTTTACAATAATACCATTATCTTTATATTCAATAATACCACCAGCTTTCTCTATTAACTTAACAAAATCTTTATCACCTTGTACGGAATTATTATTTACATTCAAAATTTCTAAACTTCCATCATGCAAACAACCCATACAAATAAAATAAGAAGCTGACGACCAATCACTTTCTATATTATATTCAATAGCTTTATATTTTGCATGTTTAATTATATATTGTTTATAATCATTATTTATAACTTCAACACCAAAAGTTTTCATAATATCAGCAGTCATATCTATATATGATTTTGATACTTGCTTATCCAAAACATTTATTGTTAAACCATCTTTTAAAAGTGGTGCAACCATCATTAATGCAGTAAAATATTGACTTGAAATTTTGCCACTAATACTAATTTCATTACCATTGACATTTTTACCATTTCCTTTTAATGGCAAAGAACCTTCCTTACCAAGATATTCAATTTCAACACCAATTTGTCTTAAACCATCAACCAATTCACCAATTGGCCTTTCTAAAATTTTACCTTCACCATTAATTATAACATCTTTATCCATTAATGCCAAAAGTCCAGTTAAGAATCTACTTGTAGTTCCAGCAAGTCCACAGAATAATTCTGTACCATCTTTAACATCAAATTTGCCACCTTTACCATAAACCACTAAATTTTTTTCATTTTCTTCAATTTTGATACCTAATTTCTTTAATGATTCTATCATATATTTTGTATCATCACTATAAAGTGGGTTATGTAAAACAGTTTTTCCATCTGTCAAACTTGCAATAATTAAAGCTCTATTTGTATAACTTTTTGAACCAGGAATTTCAAGTTTTACATTATTTATTTTTTCTATCTTTTCTACCAACATCTTTACCCCATTAATTATTTTCTTTTAATTTATTATGTTCTTTAACAACTTCTGTCATTATAATTCTAAAAATTTCCTCCATCATATCTTCATCTAAATTATTTTCTTTTGCCATTAATCTAACATTTTCTATAACAATATTTTCTCTATTTTTATCAACAGATGATAAATTAGATTTAGCTTTTAATTTGCCAATTTCCCTTGTTGCTAAAAATCTTTTAGATATTGATTTTACAATGTCTTTATTAGCATTATCAACTTCAATTCTTAATTCTTCTAAATTCATAATCTTTATTATTTTTCTGTACTTTATATATTATTAATCTTTCGAAAACAGATAATATTATAGTATTTTCAAAAAAGCAATTTTTAAAATAAGAATATTATTATTTATTTTTAAAAAGTTAAAATTTTTTTATTTACTATAATTATAGTTGACAATAAATAAAATATCTCTATCTTTAATTGCATTATATTTAATATTACACTATATGAATATATATAAAAAATACATTATATGGCTAATTTTAGGAATTACTCTAAGTGTCTTTATATTTTATACTTATATTAGAGACGTATTTTATATTAGAGACATATTTTATAATACTTTGGATTATTTTTTACTCTTAATAAAAAGGCTAGATAATTATTTTTTACACAATACTGAAAAAACAGAGCATTTAAGCTATGCAATATCGGTTATTACAGCAATAATAGTTGCTATTCCAGCATTTCTTTTGCCATTATTTTTTAATGTTTTTGAAGATAAAATAAAAAACAATACTGCTAATCCTGATTTTATTTTTGATGAAATAATGAAAAAATATTCCATTAAACTTTTTTATATATTAATTTTTTTATTTATAGTACATTTATTTTTACAAAATTATATTAAAATTTTATATTATCATTCATTAACTTTATCTATAAATGCAATATTAACAATTTCTATTATTTATATAACTTATAAATTATTAAATGCAATTATATTAAAAGAATCACGATTGCTTATAAAAGAAATTTATGATTTTTCTATCAAAAATTTTAAAGAAAATAAAAAAGATTACAAAATAATAGTATATTTATATTTAAAAGATTTAAATAAATTTATTTTAGATAACAATATAGATAATTTTAATTCGTATTTAAAAGATTTTAAAAAATATATTATTAATATTAATACTATTGAATTTTATCTTAGTTATGTAGAAAATACTCAAATTAATAAATATCAAAATTTTAAATCTCTAATAACAGATCAATCAGTTATATTGATTAATCAAAATGAAAATTTTTTTAATAATATACTAAAATTTTATTTAAATCAAGATACCTATAATTTTATAATAGAAAATCATAAAAAAGATTTTTTATATCAACATTTTATTTATTGTTTTCAATCATTAAATGATATATTGTGGAAACAAAATATTGAGACTAAAAGCAATTATATAATTTCTAATAGTTTAAAAAATCAATATCAATTAGATATTTTTACCAAAAATTGCAAAAATATAATTGAATATATAGAAATTCAATATTTTTTAATACAAAAATATAAAGATAAAGATTTTGATTATTTAATAAAAATTTTTTATGCTATTCAATTGCCATCTTTAAATATTTATATTTATTGTATTTGTCAAAGTCTTATATCTGGTAATAAAGATTCAATATATGAATTTATAGAAGCTTTAATTTTTTATTGTGATAAATTTTTTATTAATAATAGCTTGTCTAAAAACGAATATTGGGATATAAGAACTCAATTAATAATAGATCCTAATAACCAAAGTATTATAAATTCTTTAAAATATTTTGATTGTTTTGATTATATAAATATGATAAGTGCTAATAATGAAATAGAAAATTATAATAATAAAAAAGATATTAAATCACAATTATTTATATTAAAACTTTATAAATATAAATTAGATACAATTAAAAAAATTATAGTAAATAAAAGTATTTTATATAAAGATTCTGAAATTATGGATTATTTAGTGAGAAATACATTTGTGGATTCTATATTTGATATGTTTAATATTTTTAGTTCAAAATATTTTGAATATTTAGAAGAAAATAAAAATGAAGATATATTTATTTTGAATGTAATTAAAAAATTAGTTAAATTTCAATTAGAAAATAGAAAAAATTATCAAATATATAATATAAATATTTTTAATAATGGAAATAATTTATTTTTTTCAATATTAAGATTATTTATTTTTAATAAGCAATATCCTTTATCAAATATTCGTATTAACAATCAAGATAGAATAAAAATTTTTTTTAAAAATAGCTATTCTGGAGTAGGAAAAGTTATGCCTATCTCCTATTACGATAATTTAGAATTTGGTATAATACTTTTATTGTATTATTCAATAGATATAAATACTGATAATTTAATAAAAACTTTATTATTTTTATTTAATGATTATATCGACATGGTAGTTTATAAAGAAAATTTTATTTCATTTAGAAATATTTTGAACAACATTAAATATAATAATTATAAAGAATATATAGAAAATGTTTTTGAAAATTTTTCAGAAGAAATTTTTAATAATAATAAACAAAAATTATTAGATAAACTAGAGAATATTATTAAAAAATTAGATGAACTGGAATTTAAGAGAATAAAAAATAGTAAAATAAATGAGACTAAAATTAATAATATTATAAATAATATTAAAGAAGAATTTAAAAATAAAATATCAAGTTATTTAAGCTTTTTTAATAAAATAGATTTTAATAAAAGTATTAAAAGAATTAAAGAAAATTTTTTTAGTATTAATATTCAAGATAAAAAATCTAATTTTTTAGAGAATAATTATGTTTATTATGATTATTTAGATGTTTATAATTACTATTTTTATGATAATTTTACAATAGAATGTATTAGAAAACTTTTATATGAAATAAAAGAAGTAGAAAATACAAAAAATACACAAAATATTACATTAAAAAAATTTATTGATGAATACCTTAATGATAATGAAAATTTTATATTTGCATATAGATGGGAAATATTAAACGAGAAAATTTTTGATTTTAAAAGAACAACTGATTATTTTTATGATTCTAATAAATTTATTGCTTTTGTAAATAAAATTAATAATTTTAATTTTAGAGACGTACCTTTCCTTGAAAAATTCGAAAACCCAGTAGTTATAATACCAAAGAAATTCTTTAAAGAATTGGATGTTGACTTGAATTCTTTAAGCACTAATTTTGAAGAAGAAGAGAATAATAAAATTATAATCACTATTTCTTGTTATTATAAAGTAATATTTGATAATCAAGATAAAAATAATAAAAATATTCAAGATAAGTTAGATGGTTGCTTCAATGAAATTAAAATCATTAATATAAAAGATTAAATTAATAAATTTTCATTTTTTTAATTTTTATACTTCCACAATTTTTTTATTATAATAGAATTAAATATTTTCATTATACTTTCTCTTTATTTAGCTTGAAAAATTAAATTAAATTAAATAAATTTCTACTAATTAAATATTAAAAATTAAGGTATGTCAACGGATTTAAACAAAATAAGAAATTTTGCAATTATTGCACATATAGATCATGGAAAATCAACACTTGCTGATAGGTTGATTGAGTATTGCGGTGGTGTGGAAAAAAGGGAAATGGAAGACAGAATACTTGATAGTATGGAACTTGAGAAGGAGAAGGGGATTACGATTAAATCACAAACTGTTAGGTTGAATTATAAGGCGGATGATGGAAATGATTATGTTTTGAATCTTATGGATACACCGGGACATGTTGATTTTGGTTATGAAGTTAGTCGTTCTTTATCATCTTGTGAAGGAAGTTTGCTTGTTGTGGATGCGACACAAGGTGTTGAGGCACAAACTCTTGCTAATGCTTATCAGGCTATTGATAATAATCATGAGATTATACCTGTTTTGAATAAGGTTGATTTGCCTTCTGCTGATGTTGAAAAAACAAAAAAACAAATTGAGGAAATTATTGGGATTGAAACTTCTTGTGCTGTTGAAGCTTCTGCAAAAACTGGTCTTGGTGTTCATGAAATTCTTGAAAGTATTGTTCATTTATTACCACCACCAAAAGGTGATATAAATGCTCCACTTAAAGTTTTAATTGTTGACAGCTGGTACGATAGCTACATTGGAATTGTTATTCTTGTTAGAGTTATTGATGGAAAATTGAAAAGGGGTGATAAAATTAAAATGCACTCTACTCAAAACACATTTCAAGTTGATCAAGTTGGTATTTTTACACCTAAAAAGGTTAAAGTTGATGAATTAGGAGCCGGTGAAATTGGCTACTTCACAGCTCAAATGAAAACTTTAAGCGACTGTAAAGTTGGTGATACAGTTGTTTATGCTGACGACATAACCACACAGCCATTGCCCGGCTTTAAACCCAACATGCCAGTTGTTTTTTGTGGAATGTATCCTGTTGATGCCAGCGACTACGACAACTTCAAAGAAAGCATTGCGAAACTTCACCTAAACGATGCCAGCTTTGAATACGAGCCCGAAACATCTTCTGCCCTCGGCTTTGGTTTTAGATGTGGCTTTTTAGGACTACTACACCTTGAAATCATACAAGAAAGACTTGACAGAGAATACAATTTAGATTTAATAACCACCGCCCCATCAGTAATTTACAGAATCTACACAAACACCACCAAAGGCTTCAAATTTGAAGAAGGTAAAGACTACCTTGAAATTCACAATCCAGCCGACATGCCTGAACCACAATATATTTCAAAAATGGAAGAGCCTTGGATCACCGCTACAATCATGACTCCCGACGAGTATTTAGGTGATGTCTTAAAACTTTGCACCGACAGAAGGGGTATACAAAAAAATCTATCATACATTGGCGACAGAGCAGTATTGACTTACAGACTTCCACTAAACGAAATTGTTTACGACTTTTACGACAAACTTAAATCATACACAAAAGGCTATGCAAGTTTTGATTGGCAAGTTGACAGCTACGAAGAATCAAAACTCGTCAAAGTCGGCATACTCGTAAACGGCGAAAATGTAGATGCCCTTTCCCTAATTATGCATCAATCACAAGCCATCAAAAAAGGCCGACAACTCGTAGAAAAACTCAAAGAAGAAATACCACGACAAATGTTCAAAATCGCCATCCAAGCCTCTATGGACGGCAAAATCATCGCAAGAGAAGACCTCTCCGGCTACAAAAAAGATGTCCTTGCAAAATGCTACGGAGGCGACATCTCCCGAAAGAAAAAACTCCTCGAAAAACAAAAGAAAGGTAAAAAACGAATGCGAAGTGTCGGCAATGTAGAGATTCCACAAAGCGCATTCCTGGCAGTGCTGAAGGTGGGGGATTAGGATAAGAGAATGTAGTATAATAATAAATAGTAAGAGATATGATAGTAGAAAAAATTTTTAAAAATATTCAAAATGATCTTTCTTTATTTAGTAATGAAGAAATTAGTAATATAGATAATGTAATTTATCAAAAAGATGATGGTAAATATTATATAAAATCAAATTCAAAAGGTGAAGAAGAAAAAATGATTTATAGTGAAAAAAAATCTTCACCAGAAGAAATTGTTAGACAACTTTGCTTAAATAGATTAATCAATAAATATAAATATCCTAAAAATTTAATAGATATTGAAACAATGGTAAATTTTGGCAGAGAAAAAAAGAGAGCTGATATAGTAATATATAAAGACGATAAAATAACTCCTTATATTATTGTTGAAGTTAAAGCTCCAAATGTCAAAAACGATGTAAAACAATTAAAAAGTTATTTGAATGCAGAAGGTGCTGAAATTGGTATTGTAATAAATGGGCAAACTGACGAAATATTATATAGACCATATCCAAAAGATTTTTCATTACTACCAGACATACCAGAATATAAAGAATCACCAGAAGATGTTTATAGCAAAAAATTCAAATACAATGAATTAAAAGAACCAAAACAATTAAAACAAGTAATACAAAATTTAGAGGATGCAATACTTGCAAACTCAGGTTTTGATACTTTTGACGAAATTTTTAAAATAATTTATGCAAAACTTTATGATGAAATGCAAGGTCAATACGACGATAATTATATTCTAGAATTCAGAGCCAGAAAAGAAGCTGATATTACTAAAAAAGCCATAGACAAATTATTTGACAAAGCAAAAAATGAATGGCGAGATATTTTTGACAATAACGACAAAATAAAATTAAAAGATACTCACTTATCAAGTATTGTTGCAGAATTACAAGAATATAAATTATTAGGTTCTAATTTACAAGTTATTGACGATACATTTGAATACTTAATTCCAGATGTAGCAAAAGGTAAAAAAGGGCAATATTTCACACCTAGACATGTAATTGATATGTGTGTCAAAATGCTAAATCCTAAAAAAGACGAGTTTGTAATAGACACAGCTTGTGGTTCTGGTGGTTTTTTAATCCACACAATGAAATATGTTAACCCTAAAAATTTCTCAGCCTATGCCACCAAACATTTATGGGGGATAGATTTTGACGAAAGAAGTTCAAAAATTTCAAAAGCAATGATGTTAATTGCTGGCGATGGAAAATCTCATATTTTCAAAGAAAACTCATTAGATTCTTCTTCTTGGGGCGACAACATAAAAGTAAATTTAAACAACGAAAAATTAGCAGATGAAAATTATAGATATTTCAATTTTGACATATTACTTGCCAACCCACCATTTGCCGGTGAAGTCACAGAAAAAAGTATTTTAGCAGAATATCCAAATGTTGTAAAAGAAAAACAAACAAAAATTTCAAGACACTTACTTTTTATCGAAAGAAACTTAAATTTTGTCAAAGATGGTGGACGACTAGCCCTTGTCCTTCCACAAGGTGTATTCAACAACACCAGTGAAAAATACATCAGAGACTTTTTGGCAAACAAGGCCAGAATCATAGCAGTTATAGGACTTGACACCAACACATTCAAACCACACACAGGCACAAAAACAAGTGTATTATTTTTACAAAAATGGGACAAAAACACCAACCCACAAAAAGCAGACTACCCGATCTTTTTCGCAGTAAGTGAAAAATCCGGAAAAGACAACAGCGGAGAATACATTTACAAAGAAATCGATGGAAAAAGAGTTTTGCAACACGACTTAGACGAAATAGCCAACGAGTTTATAAAGTGGGCTAAAACCGAAGGTTTTGAGTGGTGGAGTGGTAATAAATAAGGAGAGTAAATGCATATATTTGATATTATAAAACAAAATTATGATATAAAAGAAGAATTTTTAGAAATAAGAAATTTATTTAATAAAATAAAATTAAACTATTGTGGTTTCTTATATACAATAGAAGAATTAGCGGATAAGAATTTTTCAAAATGGAAAGGTAGAAATACGATGATTAATTGTTCAAAATATAAAAATAAATTAGAACAATATATTTTAAAATGTTATTCAACCAAAAAAAATGGTATTAATATAATTGATTATAATAAACCAGAAATTATTATTATATATTTAGAATATTATATAAATATATCTCATTTTGTTAATTCATTAAGATTATTTAATCTATTCATTTCTAATCCTAATGATTTTCAAATTATGAGTGAAAATATAAAAATATTATTGGAGCATTTGAATTATCAAAAAATAAATGATAATGATAATATTTTATTAATTCCAAAGAATCCAGAAGCTATTGTTGTTGCAGAACAAACAAAAAATATAGAGATAGCAAATGCTATACTAAAATATAATCACTACTCATTAAAAGGAAATCTTGAGGACAAAAGAAATTTGCTAATTTCTATTGCTAATGAATATAATGGTTTTTTACATAGTAAATTGGCAGGTTTTAATAAAGAACTTGATATGGCCATATTTTTAATAAATAATTGTCATATAAGACACAATAATAAAAGCGGAAATGAAGAAAAAAAATTAATAGCTAACCTAAAAAATGAAGATCTTGAAAAATTATATGATGATACATATCAACTAATATTATTCTGTATTTTAGCTAAAACAAATGTTGAAAGAATGAAAAATTTTGAAGAAAAAGTAAAAAAACCAATTATAAATGGAGGTAAAAAATGCAATACTCAATAGTTAATTTAAGCGAAGTTAGAGAAAATTCAGATTTTAGAATTGACGCTGAATATTGGAAACCTGAATATTACGATTTGGTAAAATTATTAAATTATAAAAAAAGTAAAGATTTTTTTTATTATACTGAATTTATTAAAAAAGGTATATTTGATATTTCCCCTAAAGAATATACGAATCACAATGGAATACCATTTGTTAGATCTGGAGATATAAAAAATATTTTTTTATCATATAATAATATGGTTCAAATAAATCAAATAGTGCATAAAAAAGAAATAAAAACAGAATTAAACAAAAATGATCTTGTACTATCGAAAGTTGGAACTATTGGTAACTTTGGTATTAATTTTGAAAAAGATAAAATAAATTTTAGTCAAAATGTTATTGGTATAAAAATAAAACAAGAATATAAAAATATTAGTGGATTTTTATTATCTTATTGTAATTCAAAATATGGACAAAATCAAATTAAAAAAAATGTAACTGGACAAGTTCAAGAAAAGTTGACATTGAATGATATTAAATTTTTAAAAATTATAGATTTATCTAGATTATTTCAAGAATCTATTGCTTCACTTGTCAACAAATCTTACACACTACGAGAATCTGCCGATACACTATACAAAGAAGCAGAAGATATTTTGCTTGAAGAATTAGGCTTTAAAGATTATCAAATAAAAAATCAAAAGTATTTTGTTAAAAATTTATCAGATACTCAAAAAGTTAGTAGAATTGATGCTGAATATTTTCAACCAAAATATGAAAATTTAATTAATAAAATAAAAGAATATAAGGGGGGATATAATATTCTTGATAATATTTGTAAAATAAAAAAATGCATAGAACCTGGAAGCTCTGAATATAAAGAAAATGGCATACCTTTTATTAGAGTTAGCAATTTAGGTATTTTTGATATAAATTCAAATAATCAACAATATGTTAGTGAATTATTTTATAATAAAAATATTGAACATCAACCAAACAAAAATGAAATTTTATTGTCAAAAGATGGAACATTAGGTACTGCATATTGTTTATATAAAGAACCAGATAAAATGATTTGTAGTGGTGGAATTGTAAGATTAATTAATACAAAAATACAACCATTGTGTTTAACTTTGTTTTTAAATTCTATTATTTCTAAAATGCAAATAGATCAAAAATCAGGTGGAGCATTAATATCGCATTGGCTAATTGATGATATCAAAAATCTTCTCATTCCCATTTTGCCTGACTCTATTCAATCCACAATCTCTTCAAAACTCCACAAATCCTTTCTTGACAGGCAAAAGTCTCTTGACTTGTTGGCTGTGGCGAAAGGGGCTGTTGAGGTTGCTATTGAAGATGGGGAAGATGTGGCTTTTGGGTATATTGATAATAATTTATAGTCTTTTGTGGTAAATATTGAATATGAAGATATAGCTAGTTAATTGTATTTTGTATTGATAATAATTTATAGTTTTGTGTGGTAAATGATATAATATTAAAAATATAATTATTTGATTGTATTGATAATATTATTTGTGGGGTGTGTAGTATGTTTGTTTTGTTGTGTTGTAAAATGTCTAATTGGGGTTTGTGAGTTATAATAAATGTGCTGTGGTTCTGTGATGTGGCGATTTTGTAAAGTATTAATAATTTTGTAATATTGTGGGGATGTTATAAAACTTTGTTTTATTGCATTAACTAAGTTATGGTGGATTTTTTTATAATTTTTAGTATAAATTAATTTTTGTAATGATATTTATTGATAACATTTGATGTTATTTATCTAAATATTAAGTATAATATTGTATATTTTTGTTGATAAATTAATGTTTGTCAAATGAGTATTTATTGATTGAGAATTTAGAAAATAAATATAAAATATTTATTCTAGTATAGTAAAAAATTTATGGAAGTATAAATTTAGTATTTTTGTATTTATAATTTAAATTTTCTTCTCGTGGTGTTAGGTATCTTACCCAACACCCAATGCTATCAAAAATTGAATTTATAATTTAAATTGATTTTATAAAACTTCACCATTTACAAGCCTTCGATATATACTCAGGAGACCCTATACCACAGTATAATTTAAAAAATAAATATAAAAATATTTATTCTAGTATAGTAAAAAATTTATGGAAGTATAAATTTAGTATTTTTGTATTTATAATTTAAATTTTCTCAACTCCCTGCAATTTTGTTGCTTTCGCCTTTATAAATGAAGGTAAGGAAAAAAGAATTTCGTCGCTCTCCCTTACGAAGGGAAGTAAAGAGAAGAGGGTTTTGTCGTTCCCAATTATAAATGGGGCAAAGGATGGTGAATTCTTTTTTTGTAAAAGGATGAACTACTGGTTATTTGTGGATTGCCACAGGCCTTCGGCCTTTGCAATGACGAAGGGGCAAGCGATGGTGAATTCTTTTATTTTTCTATGAATAAATAAGGAAGTAGTGGTTTATGGATTGCTTCGCTTCGCTCGCAATGACGAAGGGGTGGGTGTGTTTATGGATTGCTTCACTTCGCTCGCAATGACAAGTGGATGAAGGGTAGTGAATTTTTTTATTTTTTCTATGAATGAATAAGGAAGTAGTGGTTTGTGGATTGCTTCGTCGTTTCACTCCTCGCAATGACAGCACACACAAACTCGTCATTGCGAGAGTTGCTTGCAACTCGTGGCAATCTCAGTATGGGATACAATTAATCATTCATGGAATTTTTTTTCTTTTCTGTTTTTGTATTGACTATTAGTGATTTGTGGGGGATTTGCCTCCCTTTGTAAGGGGGGAAGTTGCGAAGCAACAGGGGGGTTGAGAGAGAAATTGAAAATTGAAAATTGAAAATTAGTTTTTTAATTTGATAAATAATAGTAAATTCTTTTTCTTTTTTGTTTTCGCATTAACTTTTTGTGGTTTATGGATTGCTTCGTCGTTTCACTCCTCGCAATGACAGTACCCCCAAGCCTGTCATTGCGAAGGCCGAAGGCCTGTGGCAATCCATAAGAAATTAAAATTGAAAATTGAAGCACAAAGTGGGAAAATGATATGCTTGCATAATCATTTTAGCTTGTCGTCCCACGAAGTGCGAAACGAACAAAGCATAAGAAATTGAAAATTAAAAATTGAAAATTAATATTTCATCAAAAATTAGTTCTTTAATTTGATAAATAATAGTAAATTCTTTTTCTTTTCTGTGAATGAATAAATATTAGTGGTTTATGGATTGCTTCGCTTCGCTCGCAATGACAAAGGGGTGGTGGTTTGTGGTTTATGGATTGCTTCGTCACCTTGCTTCTCGCAATGACAGTACCCCAACACCGTCATTGCGAGAGTTGCTTGCAACTCGTGGCAATCCATAAGAAATTAAAATTGAAAATTGAAGCACAAAGTGGGAAAATGATAAGCTTGCATAATCATTTTAGCTTGTCGTCCCACGAAGTGCGAAACGAACGAAGCATAAGAAATTGAAAATTGAAAATTGAAAATTAATATTTCATCAAAAATTAGTTCTTTAATTTGATAAATAATAGTAAATTCTTTTTCTTTTCTGTGAATGAATAAATATTAGTGGTTTATGGATTGCTTCGCTTCGCTCGCAATGACGAAGGGGTGGTGGTTTGTGGTTTATGGATTGCTTTTTGCTTGCAAAAATAAGGGGGCGAGTGGTGTTTGTGGATTACTTCGTCACCTTGCTTCTCGCAATGGCGGTATCCCTACATTGTCATTGTAAAATCAAAGGTTCTGGCAATCTATAAAAATTAGAAATAAAAAATAAATTTTGTACTTCCATAATTATTTTATTGATATATAATAAAAATTTTTTATAGAAATATTTAAATTTTGCCCTTAAAAATAAAAAAAATGTTAAAAAATTATGAAATTTATTTATATTTGAAGAATAAAAACAAAAAGGGGTTTTAAGCCCCCTTTTCGGATCAAGTCTCGTTATTATGCAGAAATAATTCTAGAGTTTATTTCATTAACTACCACTACAATCACTTTGATTTTAATGTATAGTTTTTAATAATCAACTATTTATATATATTTTTTTAAATATACAACCTATTTATTATTATATATAAAAAACAAAATTTTAATTATTTTAAATAATATATTGATTTTTAAGATTTTATAAAGTGTTGACAAATGCCAAAAAATATGATACAATATGTGTAGGTTTTGAGAAACATGGTATGTTTATGGCAAAAAATAATAAATTATTTCAACAAAAACCAAAAATGGTTTTATTCGATCTTGGAAGTATGATTCTTGATTATAAAAGAGTTAATTTAGATACTATTAATCAAATTTTATCGGATTATAATACATCAATTTTATTGGATGCTAAAAAATATAAAAATAGTTATAAACTTAAAAAAAGCCTTAAACAGATATATGAAAAAGAAGATGCAAAAATATTACTAAACAATATTAAAAAATTACCATTACTTAATGATAATATATTTAAAACACTTGAATATTGTAGAAAAGAAGGCATTAAAACTGCTATTGTTGGAAAAAAAGATAATAAGGCAACTAAACAATTTTTAGACGCATTAAATTTAACAAAATATTTTGATGATATACTTGTACCTCAAAATAATAAGAATGTAGATGATAAAGTTTTATCTTCTTATTTAAAACAAAATAATATAGATACAAAGAAAGATACTGTATTATTTATGGGAGACAATTTCAATGTGGTTAAAAATTCTTTTAGAACAGGTTGTATTCCTGTAATTTATAAAAAAACTGCAAAAAAGAAAAATTTATGGAAGTATATGAAGAGACTGTCTAAAATGAGATCTCTTCAAACAATTAGATATGTTAATAGTCAAAATGATTTTATTAAATTGATGCAAAAATCAAAAAAGGCACGTTTAGATAAAAAAGTAACAAAAATCACATATATTGGTGGCAGTGGTAAAATAGGTAAAAGCGCTATAAATATGATTTGTTCACAAGTGCCTAATGGCAAAAAGGTTGAATTAGTTTTAATTGGTTCTGGCGATCCTGAGAGTTTAACTAGATTAGAAGGACTTATTAAAGATGTAAAAGGTGGCTTAGAATTATTAGGCAGAAAATCAAAAATTAAATTTACAATTACAAATGATTATTCGAAAACCGAGGGTTCAAAAGTTGCTATATGTTCAGCTGGAAAATGGCCTACACCAGAGCAAAAAGCAATATTTAAAAAGAGAGATCCTAGTGGTAGATCACCACAATCTATTGTAAATGCTGATATGATTGCAAGTATTTCAAAAAATTTAAATAAATATTGTCCAGATGCATTATATTTAATGGTTACAAATCAAGTTGATACAATGTGTCATATTGCTAGACAAACAGCCCCTAATATGAAAAATATTCTTGGTTTGAGCGGTGCTGTTGATTCGTCTAGATTAAGACAAAGCATAAGAGATACAATGAATATAGATGGTGCAAAAGGTTATATGATAGGTGCACATAATGACAATATGTTGCCAATAATTCAAAGTATTAAAACAAAAAATAACAAGAAAATATTTGCATCATTAATTAAAAATATAAAAAGTAAAAAAACACATTTAATAGATCAAGAATTTCAATCATTAGAACAACAAAACTTTGAAACAGTACTATCAGCAACTAGAAAAATGGGTAAATTAATTTCTGACGAACAAAAAGCTGGTTTAAAAAATTGTAAAGAAGCAACAGAAGCTACATTGTTACCAGCTACTGCTATTACAAGAGTTGTAAATAGCTATTGTTTTGGTAAAGATAAACATATTGAAAGTTATAATACAATTATATTAGATCCAAAAGTTGCAAGTCATTATGGTGTAACTCCTGGTACTGAAATAAGTATTCCACTATCAATCAAAAAGGGAAAAATACAACAAAAAGCAAATATTCCTTTATTGCAAACAGAAAAATTGGCTATAAAAAGAATATTGCAAAAAAACAGAGAAGATCTCAATATAGTTCTTAATGAAAATAAAGGCTTAAGTTTATAATTACATAATTAATTAATGACAAAAATAAATCGCTAATTTAATTAGCGATTTATTTTTATTTATGATGATTCACGAACTTGTTCTGTCTTCTTTACTTTAACATTATCAACAAGTATATTATTTGCTTTTAAATCAAGATCTTTTGTAAAAACTTTAGATAGATCCTCTGCAAGAAGTTTTGTAGTATCTTTTTTAGATTTTTCACTATCATTATATACTTCATTACCTAATGAAGGTTGAGCTTCTAATAAAGGTTTATTTTCAACAAAATTTTTATTTTTATCCATAATATTTTCGTCTTTTTCTTTATGTTTTTGCTTATTTCTTTCAATAACCTTTTTAGACAATAACGATATAAGACCAACCCCTATAGCTACAACAATACCTATTGGTCCGCCTACAATAAAACCTAAAGCAGCGGAACATGAAGCAGTAGTAGTAATGAATTTTTTATCTTTTTGATCTCTATGAATTTTTTGCATTTCCTCTTCCATTTCAATCTTAAGCTTTTCTTTTTTCTCCTGCGTTTCTATTTCTTCTTTTTCTTTTTTTTCTTTATCTTTTTTTCTCTTCTCAGCATCTTTATTTTCCGCT
Organism: uncultured Rickettsiales bacterium; assembly: GCA_944391075.1. Lineage (GTDB taxonomy): Bacteria > Pseudomonadota > Alphaproteobacteria > Rickettsiales > UBA1997 > CALXSC01. The sequence continues at coordinate 79,897 of CALXSG010000002.1, forward strand.
ACATATTTTAATTCGTAATTTACTTCTTTTATCGTTTTATTCGCTACATCTTTTATAATATCTTTAAGCTTTTCAATTGTCTGTTCTTCCTCTTTACACCTTTTAAATTCTCTCATAGACAATTTAATTCTATTTAAATCTTCACCCGTCTCCCCTTTTAAAAATTCAGGATAATCTTGAACTGTTTGTCTATAAGTATTTAAAATTTGAAAATTTTCTACTCCAAGTTCTATTATTTCATTAGTTGCTCGCGCAGCCCATATACCACCAGAAACATTATCATATTGCCTACCATCATTTCTTGAATCAACTATTAAATGTTCTTTATCTTTATCAAGATAACAATCTAAAACCCAATCATCACCTTCCTTTTTAGTAGTAACTTTTGTAATACTTGTATTTTTTAAAAGTTCCTCTAATTCTTTGTTATCACACTTACTATCATCATATTTTTCTGGTGATAAAGAAATCAACATTTTCTTATCTTCTAAATATATATAACTTGGTCCATTTGCTTTATCACTTGTGAAATACTTTGCTTTTTGTGTATCATGACTTTGTAAATATTCTTGGATAGCTAATAATTGTAATTCATGAAGATTGGTCTTAGATAATTTAATACCAGTATCATCATAGCAATTACACTTATCATAAAAATCACCATCCTTCTTAAGAATTTCATCTAATTCTTTTATATATTCCATAGTATTCGTTGCATCAGGCGAATTAGCCAAATAATCCTTTTCATATTTTGCACTATTTCTAAAATTTCGAATTATAGTTCCACTATTTAGACATGTTATTAATTCATTGTTTTTGATAGTAGCTAACATATCAGGATCTGATTGTTCTATAAATAATTCTACTAACTTACGTAGTTCTGGATTATTTTCTATATCTTCAAATGGATCATAATTTTTATTTATTAATTGCGACTCACTTTCCTGAATTATTTCATTATCAACATCAGTATCAACCTCAACTGGCATATCAAAATCTTTAACATCAACTAAATCTTTATTGTCTGTTATAGTTTTTGTTGTAACTTTTTGAATTCTCTTCAATTTTCTTAAACCGCCAGCATTACATTTTATCTTAGTTCTTATAGATTGACCCCTAGTTTTAAATTTAATACTTAGATTATCTTTATTTTTTATTAAATTATATATTTGTGCAGCATCCTTACCAGTTATATCTATGTTATTTTTTGTAGAAGCATCAAAAATTTCCAAATTTTTTATTTTTCTACTATTCTGCATTTGATATATTTGATCAGCTAACTCAACACGATCTACAAAATTTTTTAATGAACTATCTTCAAAACCAATATCATTAGATATAATCTCTGCACCATCTGAAGCTATATATACAGCTATTAATTTATCTGTATCTTTAAAACATTTTACTTTTTTATGTAATTTTTTATAATCTATAAATCCTGGTTTTTTATCATCTTCAACTAAGCCTATTGGATTAAAATGCACTCCATCAGGTGTCTTGTAAAAAGTTATTTCTCTTCCATTTATCGTAGTCTTACGACTGGCTGTATTATATTTTATCCGTGATAATACTTCTTCTGCTTCTTTACTTGGTTTGGAATCTATAGTATTTCTTATATACTGATCAACATTATCAAATGTATGATCATTCAAAGGATTATCATAATTAGTATTAAGCCAATGCTCAAAATGTTCATTAGATTCGCCATATCGACATGTTGCTAACACAGGCGCATTTACAGCTTTAAAGTATCTTTCTAAATCTTTATCTCCTGCTACTAAAAAACTACTATTATCAGCACGCGTAATTCGTATTTTACTTTCATCACCATCTGCTCTTATTTTCTTTAAACGGTTATAAAGTTTTAATTTTTCAAAAGATTGATAAAAAGAATCAAAAAACCTGTCTTTATCTCCAGCTCGTGCTGCGCTTGCATATAATGGAATTGCAGATGTGGTAATTCCATCTCCATTTATAGCATATATTTGCATATTTGGTTTGTCACTATATTTTTGACAAATAACATCTAATATTTCCTTTGTGTTTTTTCCTTTAAATGCAACGTCTTGTACAGGCTGGTCACGTCCACCTTGACGAGTAAATAATTGATATTCCTCATTACAATGTTTTGGTTTTATTTTTACACAACCTGTATCATCAACAATTAATGAATTTTCTAAAAAACCACCACTGATACCCTGAGCCAACAAAGGATGTGGAGCGCACTCAACTTTTTTTTGTGCGTCTCTCATACTTTTTACATTTGCAGTATCATATTTAATTGTTTGATTGCCACAAAGTTTTATTGTATGTTCTCTCGGATCAATTGCATCAGGCACATCTTCACGCCTAAATGTATCATCTACGTTTTGTACATTATCTACATATTTATTAAGTGTGTCGTTTAATTCATTTTGTACTATATGATTAAGACATTCTTTAAAAGCAACTAAACTATTAATAGCTACTCTTTCTTCTACTATTGACCTTCTCGTGTCTTCTTTAACTATATATACATTCTCTCTAGTATTTAATAGTTTAGTATATAGATTTTCCTTTTCATTAATTGCTAAACGACCCACACCTTCAATACCAAAGAAATAAGTTTGTCCACTTGTCTTATCTTCAATATACAATTGATGACTATCTTCAGTAGTATTTAATTCCAAACCAGCTTCCTTTAAAGCCTTTTGTAATTCTTCTACATCTTGTTTTTGTTGTTCCTTAATATCTGTTAGTTTTGCACTAATTATATCATAACCTTTATCTGGTTCTAAAACAGTTGGTTTACCGCCATACACTATTTGTACAGTTTTATTTTCTTCCCTACCTACATTCTTCTTATAACAAATTGCTTTATATAAGTCTTGATTATTATTACATGGACTACCATCACTATATTGAACTTGTATAAAGCCTTGTTCTTGCATATCTAATATTGTAGCAAAATTATCAAAATTTTTTTGAAAATTATCTCTAGTAATATACTGATTACCATTATCTTGAAATTCATGTGAACATATATAATCTGCATTTTTGTAACGTAATTTAATAGGTTGATAATTTGATAACGGATTACCAGTAGTCAAAAAATTAAATTTTTCTTGTAATGTATTAAGTTTATTATTTGTCCACAAACCTTCTATATAACAATCGTCTTTCTGTTCACCATTTACCTTAATATATACTTTACCATTCCCATCCATCTGATCAATATCCATATCATTAAATACTTGAACATCTTGAATTGCTAGTTTAAAATCAACTATAATTCCTGCATAACGATCATTATCATACATATCATCATATCCATCATCATTGAATGAAGGTAATGTATATGTTATTTCTTCACCTGATTTATGTTTATAAATTAGTTGAGTCTTTGTATCATCATCATGTTTTGTTTGTTCTATACCATCCTTCAAAAATTTATAAGTATATTCAGATCCAGTGTTATCTTCCTGGCCTTTTGACCGATAATCGTCTAAATCATGCAACAAAAAAAACCTCTTATACGCATACTCTATATCTTTTTTTATTATACCTATTCGACCACTTAAAACATTATCATAAAAGTCAATATCATATGATGCATCTTCATCGAATTGTTGTTCTCTAATTTTACAATTACGCAAATCTTGTGCTTTTAAATTTCGACCTTTGTCATGTATATCTTTCGTACAGTTTACTCCATTTTCATCTATAAAATAAAACTTATTACCTGATTCCTCTATAAAACATTGTGAATCATCATCATATGTTGTCAATAACGCATTCTTAAACGCATCTACTCTTCTTTGTACTTCTTTTGCTCCTAATCTTACCTCTGTCAGTGCATTATCAGTGTGTCTTATTACATTGCTTTTAGTGGATATAGTAGATTGTTTTTCTCCAATAAATAATTCAATATCTTGTTTATTTTGTAATGCTGTATGCAATATTTGCTGCACTATTTGATAGCTATTACTTCCATTAGTTTTATCAATTCCAATTTCTTCTTCACCAATTTTTATTTTGTCTACATCTGAATTAAATATAGAACTTGCTATATAACAACTTGCAATTTGTTGTTCATATATCTTAGATAACTCTTTTGCCCCTTGTCCATGTAACCATGTTTTTGGTTCTAATTCATATCTTTTTCCATTAACTTCAAATGCAAAATTTACACTGCCATCTTCTTTTAAACAATTAGGTAAAATAGTAGATAAATTTTTATTTGTACAATCATCATTAGCTAATACAATCTCACACGAGAAAGCACCATCACCACCAAATTTTCTTCCATTATCTGTTTTAATTTGTTGTAAAATAGTACTTGAGCGTATTTGTTGTTTATATGCTTCAAGACCATCTGCTTTGGCATCTTCTTGCATTGTTTCAATTGCCTTTTGCCATCTTGTTTTTGTATCGTATTGTATTCTTCGCTCTTGCCCATTAACATAATACGACATTGTACAAGGTTCTTGTTCATATAACGCTAATAAAAAATTTTCTTTATCTGACTCTCTGTCTTTTACTTTATAAGTAATTTTTCCATGTTTTTTTTCTATATCCGTTGACAACGCATCAAAACCTGTAACTAGGTGTGCTGACTCAAATGATTTAGCAACCCTATCAACGAACGTTTCACATGGTAATAAATGATCAAATTTTCGTTGTTTTCCTAATACTGTACATGTAAAAGATTTCTTATTAAATGCTATATCAAAATACATTTTTCGAATATCTTTTTCTTCTGAAGCTGATGTTATTCCTTGACTACGATCTACACTTATAGTTAAATTATCTTTATCTTGAAAATAATTATGTGATAAAGTCTCTTGAATTTTTCGAACATCAGTACACAAGATATCTGCTGCTGTTGCAAGAAAATCTTCTTTAGGTTCTCGTATATCAAAACCAATTTGTTTTTGACCAATTTGGACATTACAAGCTTCTCCGCTATTAAAAATATCATCTAATTTAATATCTGGTATTCGTTCATGACCATAACGATCTCGTGCCTTCTTCATCATCTCAGCTACTTCACAGTGAAATAAAAATTGTGTCAATTTTTTTTCTTCTTCTTCTTTTAATTCTTCGTAATTATGAGATTCAACATAAGTCCCAATATGATTTAAATCTATAGTTTCTTTAATTTGCCTTCCTTGATCGTCGTTATATTGTAATGCTATCTTTCCTCCATTACTACTAGATACTTGATCAAATCTTTCTCTAAGATTTCTTCGCATTATATCATTATTCCATGCTTCATTATCTTTTATATTTTGAAAAATATCATTTAATTGCGCATCTTCAAATGAAAAATAATAATTTGTCCAACTAGTACCACTTTCTATAAACTTTGTAAATATATTAAAATACGGAGGTTCTATTTTTCTTCCAGGTCCAGGACGTTGAGGTACATAAGTGCCACTAGAACGTGTATTTTTATAGTTATCATCACTATACAAAATATAACGAGGTTTTGATGGTTCTTCAATATGAATAATAGGTTTATCATTATCAATAATTCTTCTTTCTGGCGTATATGACGGAGTATTATTTGGTTCACCAATATCTTTATCATTTAAAACATCTAACATTCTATTGATTCTATCATCTAAAGTTAAAGGATCTGGATCATCCCACTCAAATGGAAAAGGACAATCTCTTTCAGTTTCAAATTCCTCATCGTTAATAGGCAAAGGTTTCCAATTATTCTGCGGATCCCATTGTATCCTCAAATGTGCAAAAGGATCATATTCATTTAATGATGATTTTCCATTGTTAATTGTTTGAGCTGATGAAAAATTTGTTCTATGGCCATTATTTGCAAAATTTGTACGTTCATCATCACTATCTAAACCATAAAATTCATCAGATCTTGGCGGTTGTTCTGTAAAAGAATCATAATATTCATTTTCAACAACAATCTCTTTATTAATAAATGGCTGTTGTTTATCAAGTCGATGTTTATAAGTCTTCTTAGTATTTTCATAACCTTCTTCAATTATCTTCATCATAGCCTTTACAGTATTTAAACCACAATTAGAACCATCAGATGGAATACTTGTTACAAAATACTCTAATACATCACCTTGTTTTTTTACACAAGTTAATTCCCAATGCTGATTATCACAAGTTGGTATAAGATATATACCATCTTGTACCTGATTACTGGACAAATATTGAGCCATATATTCTATATTTTGAAACTTCTTTTCTTTTATTATATCTTCATCTTTAAAACTATCAATCCGCATAGATGGCATCATGAAATACGATAAATCTTCATCATCTTTATGAATTTCTGTAACAATACTTTGACAAAATGCCTCTATATCATTATCTTTAGTTAGACTATTTTGTGGCTTATCATAATGATATTTAACCTGATATTTTTCTATCTTTCTACATCTTTCAGCATAATATAGTTGCAATAATTTAAGATCTTCAGAATTTAACCAATAGCCATGTTGAAAATAAGATACATCAAAATAATCTGTTGTTTGTTTTTTAAGTTTTTCTTTAAATACTTTCCAGCTCAAATCACAGGTTTCTTGTTCTCTTTTTCTACGTTGTCGTGAATGATATTGCGAACTCTCTTGTAATAAAGAATTCAATATATCGCATCCCACTTCTCTTGATAAAGCATCAATGCCTGCTTCTGTTGTATGATTACGATAGCATGAAGAAAGATATTTTCTATCTCCATTACTCAAAAAATCCAAATCAAATCCATCACAAACATAAAGTGGTGGCAAATAATTAGATGGATCACGTTTAGTATGATTTGTACCATATACATATCGAGATGTATTTCGTTGATCTCCATTATACAGTGGCATATCTTGTGGATCTGGATTATATAGTGGCGTATTTGGTCTTAAAGGCATATTGTCAAATTGTGGTAATGGTGATGTTGGCATATTAAATTGAGGTTGATTAAATTCCATTTGGTGCTGCTCTCTTTGTTTATATGAATTTGATTTATATTTTTCGCCTATACTGGACTCCACCCAAGATAAATATTTATCATCACAATACTGGCATCGATATGCTTCATACGAAACACTACTTAATAATGCATCTAAACGTTCCGCAGCCAAAACGCCAGAATCACTATCCGCCCCATTCCACGAGCCTCCACTTGTATTGATTTGAGTTATTTTGCCATTTTTTATTTCAACAGTAGTTAAAAAATAACATAATTCTGTGTTCTCTATTTCATAATCTTCATCACGTGTGCTGCATGTTATAGCAAATATTCCTGAAAAATTTTGATTTTTATCTAGAAAATCCCGCATAGTTTGTCCAAATGCATTATAATGATATACTTTGGGTAAAGTATAAAAATGTATAAGCTCCCCTTGCTGATTCTGCTTATGCATCTCCGCAGATATTTCATCAAGCCAATCAAAATCTGCTCCTTTTTCAATACCACATAATAATTGCAAAAATTCCACATCACCTATAATTAACCTTTCTCCTGAAATACCACAATATCCATGACACGCTTGTTCAAATGTTATGTTTTCTCCTTTTTGAAGTTTTTCTTTTATAGGTTTTATTCCTGTATATAACAAGCTTTCTTTGTGGCTAAGAACCGTTATATCACTATCAATCCTACTGGAAAGAGCATCTATGTCATGTTCTGTTAATGCCCGTTGATTTGAATGATCAATATCACTATCAATTAAAAAATAACTATTAGGTATATTCCAGAAAAAATGATTTCCTTCATCAAATTTAAATTCATTATGTTGAGTATTATCATGATTAGGTACATCATGTTGAGTATGTGGCATATCTTGAGACTCATCACTAGAATTAGTAACTAATTCTACAATCGGACCATCATCATCAGAAGAATCTCTTTGTGTATTTTCTTTTTGAAAATCTGAAAATTTGCGAAAATTATTCTTGTAAAAGCTAGATTGTGATACATCAATATGTTTAAATATATCTTCCATTGCCCCTATACATGATTTTGCAGTTTCTGCTGTGCTTTCTTGATCTTTTGGCACATAAATCTTCATGTCTTCCTTATTAAATTGTCCATTTTCTATATCAACAAGACCAAGATAAAATTTATTATTTTGAAAAATAGGAGTAATATATGTACCACTAGAATTAGGATTTAATCGACAAAAATTTTTTACACTTCCTTCAAAAGCATTAAAAGATTTTAGTGGTTCATACATCACATAAGATGGATGTCCTTTTGAATTTACTTCTATATGTTGAATAACACCTTCTTTTATTTTTAAATTACAATTTGTTTTAGCTGCATATGCTAATTGTAACATTTTAAACTTATTTATATTATCAATTGCAATAGGAGGCCTTATTGTTGATTCATATGCTTCTGAACAGAAATAAGGAATTACAATTTTGTTATACTTTTTTGCTTTATTAAAAAAATTCAAAAACTCTGGATATGCATACTTTTCCTGACAATCCGTTAAATAATTATAAATAGTATTATAAACCAAGTCTGCTACTTCTTCGCAAGATTTTGTACCTGATACATTTTCATATTTTTTTGATTGATCTACCATTCTCTATCCCTAATTTTATATACCTAATTATATTGTATAAAAAAAATAGTTAAAGTCAATATTTATTTATAACCAATGGCATTTTTTAGATAAAAAAATTGATACAACTTTAAATAAAAAATATTGTAATTTAAAATTAGTATTCTATATAAAAAGTATGTGCAATAAAGATTAAAAAATATGGCAGAAAATCAAAATAAAGAAAAGCAAGAAAGCAAAGAAAATCATACTTTTCAAATAATTGTTATTGTTTTACTTGCTGTAATTGTTTGTTTTCAAATGATACATTGTATAAAATTAAATGAAATTTCATACAATTCGCAACTTACAAATATGGCTATGTTCGGTGGTGATATTGATATGGCTTTAAAGAGAGAAGCTAATGTTTTAAAAATGGAAGCTGACAGAATTGGACAAGATATAGGAATAAAACATATGCTATTAAAAAGGCATCATCCTAAACAACCACCAATGCCAGTAGAAAAAGAAACAGTTGATGAAAAAAACAAATTGTATACAATAGAAATGAGAATTCCAAAAGAACTCACAAAAGAAGACGTTTCTATTGATTTGCAAGACAATATGCTTGGTATAAGTTTTAGTGGTGCAATGGAAGTTGAAACTGACAATTCAAAGTCAAATGATGTTTTCTCAGTTTACAAATTCTTCTCAATTCCTGAAACAAAAGCAACAGTAAAAGATGTTACTTACGACGTAAAAGATGGTTTATTAAAAATTACTGTTCCTTTAATTAAATAAAAATCATTATTTTTAATACCTATTATTTTTTAATAATAGGTATTAAATTATAAATTAATAATTTTATTAATATTTGTTATATTAATTTTTTTAATATTATTTTGTTCAATTTCTTTTTCTAAATTATTTACAAAATCAATAATAGCATTATAATTATTGCTAATTTTTTGTGAAACATAATTTAGTATTTTATAATCAATATTTATTTGTTTATCAGTCAATAATTTTAATAATATTTGTTCTTTTGAAATATTATCTAAGTCTTGTAAAATAAAGTTGTAAGTGTTTTTAAATCTAGATTCTAAATCTGGAATTTCAAAATTAAATTCATCAATACATTTTTTGCTTGTAATTAATAAAATAGCATTTTTTTCAATAATTGTATTGATTAAAAATAAAAAATATTCTTCATTTATTTTTATATTTTCTATATCTTCTAAAATATATTTTTGATTAGTTTTAATTTCATTTTTTAAAAAATTCACATAATTATTCTTGCTTTGTTGAAAAATATTTTTATCTAAAAAAATAGCTTTTTGTAATTTATGCCATATATTGCAAATATAAGTTTTTCCACTATTTTTAGCACCAGTTAATAAATAAATATTATTATTAAATAAAAAAGAAGATGTAATAAATTCAAATACATTTCTGTTACCATCATGTACAATGAAATTTCTTACATCATATATGTCTTTATTTATAGAAAATGAAAAACTTAATTGCATAAATTTTTATCTATAATATTCAAAATATCTTTTTGTAAATCTTCTATTGTTTTATTTTCAACATTAATTAATTTAACTCTATCAGGGTTATTTTTTGCAATCTCAGCAAAGCCATTTCTAACTCTATTATGAAAAGCTACTGCCATACTTTCAAATCTATTTTTTTCACCCCTAATATCCGTTCTTTTAAGTCCTTCTTCAACATCTAAATCAAGAATTAAAGTTAAATCAGGTTTAAAATCATCTAAAACAATTTTTTGTATTTCTGCAATTTTATTTAAATCTAAGCCATAACCATAACCTTGATATGCAAAACTAGAATCAAAATATCTATCAGAAATAACAACTTTTCCTTCTTTTAAAAGCGGTTTGATTTTCTTTTCTGTATGATCTCTTCTTGCTGCATACATTAATAGCAATTCAGTAATACCATCCCATTTATTTACAGCACCACTAATTATTAATTTTCTAATTTCTTCTGCACTATCAGAACCACCTGGCTCTCTTGTCCATACAGATTCAACACCAATGTTGTTTAAATAATCAACTAACATTCTAGATTGAGTACTTTTTCCGGCACCTTCAACACCTTCAAAAGTAATAAATTTTCCTTTTAATTTATTAAAGTCCATTATCATCTTCTTTTTTTATTATCTTATCAAAAATTTCTCCATTTATCTTATAAAATTCATTGTCTTCTAAATTATTCATAGAAGATAATAAAATTGTGATTTTTTCTTCTTTCTTTTCTTCTTTTAATAATTCTTTTAATTTTTCAAGTGTACTTTCCATATCATACATTATTGAATAATCAATATTATTATCTCTAAATAAATTTAAAATAGTATCATTATATTTACCAATTAAAAATATATATTTTATTTTGTTAAAATATTTTTTTAATTCTACAAATTCATCAAGTTCAAAATCAGCTTCGTCTACACATAATAACCAATAAATATTATCAAAAGAAATTAATGATTGTGATTTATTTTTATTTTTAATATCATTTACAAATATAAAATTTTCTTTATGTGAAATAATTTCAAATACTTCACTAACACTTTTATAATTATGTAATGTTTCTATAACTTCTTGTGGGTTATAACCTAATTTAATTAATATTACAAGTGTAGCTAATATATTTATTTTATTTTGCTCACCATCTAAATTTGTAAATTTATCAGCTAAATATTCTTCACTCTCACCATCTATATTAACATAAAATTCATTATTAATTAGAGAAATACCTTCACTCATAATTTTATTAGCCGATATTGGAATTAATTGTGTTTTAACTCTTTCATCATCTTTAAGTATTTTATAAAATTCTCTAACATCTTTGTTATCTAGATTCAAAATTGTAAAATTATCTTCATCTTGATTTAATATCATTTTTTGTATTTTTTCTAAGGATAATTTATCATAGTCTAAGTCAAATACAACTAAATTATTAAAATGTGGATTTTGAATAATATTGAATAATTCTTGATCTAATTTAATTATATAATTTTTATTTTCACCAAAATTATTTAAATCAAAACAACAATTGATTTTTGATAAATTATTTTCTTTATTTAATTCGTTTTTACACAAGAAATATTTTAATAAGAAACATGTGACAGAAATACCACTTTCTCCTATTAAACCAATATAATTAAAATCGGAAAAATATTTTATTAAAAAATCAGTAATAGATAATACAGAACAATTATTTTTTTGTGCTAATTCAATTAATGATTTATCATCATAATTTATAATTAGACACTCTAACTTATCCCATTTAATATTTTTTCTAGATGTAGATTTAATTAATTCTTTATTTTGAAAAGTCGAATAATCAATATCTTTTTCATCTAGAATTAATATTTCAGCACCGTTTTTAGTTAAAAAATTAATAAGACCTTTACCTTCAATATCTAAACCAAGTAAAGCTATTTTTTTCCCTTTAAATTGTTCTATATTCATTTTCTATTAATAATAATTAAAAATAAGTATGATAAAGTACATGCTCCAATTCATGATCATTTTGATCTTTTACCCATTGCATATATTCTTTTACAACTGGATTACCATGTGCAACTCTTTCATTCTTTTTCTCTTCATCTAGGCCATATAACACCTTTCTTCTTTCTTCAACTAATGCAACTTGATCAGCTGGTTTCATAGGAAGTAATGGCATACCACCACCATTTATACAACCACCAGCACAACTCATAACTTCAACATATTGATAAGCATTAGGGTTTTCTTTTAATTCTGCAAGTATTTTTTCTACATTTTGTACTGTGGAAACGACAGCAACTTTAATTTTTCTACCTTCAATATCAATTTCTGCTGTTTTAAAACCACTCATATCAGTTCTAACTTCTGTTAAATTGAAGTTCTTTAAATCTTTACCTGTAATCATTCTGTAAGCTGTTCTTAAAGCAGATTCCATAACACCACCGCTAGCACCATAAATAGCAGCTGCTCCACTATATTCTCCTAATTTATCAGCTTCACTACCTTCAAGACTTGGTAAATCAATTTCATTTTCTTTAAGTAATTGTATCATATCTCTAACAGTTAAGCTATAATCAACTAATTGTTTACCATTCATTTTAGAACCTTCTTTTAAGATTTCTTCTTTTTTTGATGTGCATGGCATAACTGAAACAACCACAATATCATCAGGATTAATACCTTCTTTTTGAGCCCACCACGTTTTATATGCTGCGGCAGCATGTAAATGTGGAGATCTAGCTGTTGTTAAATATTCTTTTAATTCTGGATGATAATCTAAAACATAATCAACCCAAGCATGACAACAAGAAGTAAACATTGGTAATTTAGCATTAGGGTCATTTAATCTTTCTAATAATTCTTCTGCTTCAACCATAGTTGTAATATCAGCTCCAAAATTTACGTCAAAAATTTTATTAAAACCTAATTTTCTAAAAGCTGTATTCATCTTTTTTTCAACATCTAAACTATGTTCCATTTTCCAACCTTCACCCAATGATGCTCTAACAGAAGGTGCTGCTTGTACTATAAAAATTTTACTTTTATCAGCAAAAGCCTTTTTGAAAGCCTCTAAGTTGTCTTGTGCTCTAATTGCACCAACTGGGCAAACCAAGGTACATTGTCCACAATGGATACATTTTTTACCATCAACAGCACTTAAGTGTTTTTTACCTTCATCATCAAGTTTAATTTCAAGATAATTAACACTGCAAGATTTGCATTTCATAACACATTTTGTACATTTAATACATTTATTGTCATCAAATTCTATTGTTTTTCCCATATAATGCATAGTCTTGTAATCTCCTTTTATTTTTAGTTGTTAGTTTTTCATAGATAGTTTAAAATATTAATATCTTTTTTTCAAGAAGTAAATTATTTATTTTATACTACCTTTAAAATACATTAAACATAATATTATTAATAGTATCTATTTAATTATAAAAATGGAAAATAAAATAATAAAAAAACTTCAAAAAAAATTAGAAGAAAATTCTATGGAATATAAAAGTTTTCCAATAAAAGCAAAAGATTTAGAAAAATATAATTCATTATACCCAAAGGCTGCAAAAATAATATTACAAGATTTCGAAAGAATGTCCATCAATAAAGTTGAATATCAAAAAAAATCATTAGATGCAAAAATTAAAATAGATAAATTAGCTCAATGGCAAGGCTTTATTGTATGTCTAATTATGATTTTTAGTGCTGTTATTTGTAGCTACTTAAACCAACCAATTGTAGCAAGTACATTTATTGGAGTTTCCGCAATAGGTTTAGTTAAAGCTATTTTGCCTATAAAAACAGAAGAAAAAAATAAATAAATATTTACTTATTATTTTTACATTTTATTATTCAATAGATTAAAAAAGTGTTGACAGAATAATATTGAATTATAATATTCTATACTATTAATATTTTTGTTTATATGAATAATAAGATTAATTATAATAATAATTTTTATATTTTAAAAAGAATTGTAAAAGAGGCAATTTTACCTAATATTGTCCCTTTTAGTATTGCAATCATATTAATGATTATTGGTTCTGCATCTGTTGCTTATAGAGCTTATTTAATTAAGCCAGCTATTGATGATGTTTTTACAGATAAAAATACAACAGCTTTAATACTCATACCATTGCAATTAATTGGCGTCGCTATTTTAATTGGTTTTACTACATTTTTAGATAACTATTTAATGAGTAAAACAACAACAAATATTAATTGGTCATATCAAAGAAAATTGTTTAAAAAATTTTTATATGCCGATATGGACTATTTTCAAAATAAATCTTCCCATAAAATTCTAGATCAACTTGGTGATATTAATGGGTTGATGACGGCAATGACATTAGTTTTAAATAATTTAATAAAACAATTTTTTACAATAATTGGTTTAGTTGGTTTAATGTTCTATCAAAGTATTTCATTATCTTTATTAGCTTTTATTGCTTTTCCAATTATTATATACCCAATTTATTATATAGGACGAAAATTAAGGGGGCTAGCCTCAAAAGGAAGAGAATTATCTGCCAATACTAGTGCATCTATGGGTGAAACTATGAACTTAATTAAGTTAGTAAAATCTAGTAGTGCAGAAGAATATGAGATGGCAAAATTTGATAATATAATTCAAAAAAATTATAAATTAGCTATGAAAACAGTTAGAAAATCTTTAATTACTTCACCTATGATGGAAATGGCTGGTAGTATTGGTTTTGCTGGTGTTATATGGTATGGTGGCATGGCTGTTATTAATGGTACAATGACTACTGGTGCTTTCTTTACATTTATAACTGCTTTACTTAGTGTTTACAAACCTGCAAAATCATTTGCTGGTTTAAATGTACAAATGCAAACAGCATTAGTTTCTGCTAGAAGATTATTTATAGTATTAGATAAAGAAAATAAAATAAAAGACAAAGAAAATGCCATTGAACTTAATAATGCAAAGGGTGATTTAAAATTTATAGATGTACATTTTTCTTATCCATTTCATGATAAAAATGAAGAATTAGTTTCGCTTGATGAAAATACAAAACTATCCGAAAAACCTGCATTAAATGGTATAAATTTAGATATACACCATGGTACAAGTGTTGCATTAGTTGGACACTCTGGAAGTGGAAAATCAACTATATTTAATTTAATTTTAAGATTTTACGATCCAACAAAAGGTGAAATTTTATTAGATAATCATAATATTAAAGATCTAACCATAAAATCTCTAAGAAAAAATATTTCAATAGTTAGT
This sequence comes from uncultured Rickettsiales bacterium, assembly GCA_944391075.1. GTDB lineage: Bacteria > Pseudomonadota > Alphaproteobacteria > Rickettsiales > UBA1997 > CALXSC01. Next base: position 95,190 of record CALXSG010000002.1, read on the forward strand.
CAAGAAGTATTTATATTTAATACATCAGTTAAAGAAAATATAAGATATGGACGCAAAGATATAACGGATGAACAAATAATTCAAGCTTGCAAAGAAGCAAATGCTGATGAATTTATTAATGAATTAGAAGATGGTTATGATACAATTTTAGGACCTAATGGGTGTCTTTTATCTGGTGGACAAAAGCAAAGAATTGCTATTGCAAGAGCGATTATTCAAGATTCCCCTATTCTACTACTAGATGAGGCTACATCAGCGTTAGATCCAATTTCTGAGAAATTAATTCAAAAGGCATTAGCTAAATTGATGAAAGATAGAACTACAATAATTATTGCGCATAGATTAACAACCGTTCAAAATTGTGATAAAATATTTGTACTACAAGAAGGACAATTAAAAGAAACCGGTAATCATGAAGAGCTATTATCAAAAGATGGCTTATATGCTAAATTATACAAAAAACAATTTGAAAAGGCTATATAATGAAACAGAATACTATAAAACAAAATTTTAAAGATTTTATTAAATATCTTGGTGATAGTAATTTTATAAGAACAATATTGGCTTATATATGCCATATTTATATATATTTTGTATATAAAACATCAACCATCATAATAAAAGGCGATTATCAAAATATTTTAGATTATGTAAAATCTGGCAAAGGTGTAGTTTTAATGACTTGGCATGGTAGAATTTTAATATCACCGTTAGAATTAAATAGATTATTTAAAAATGAACTCAAAAAAGGTAAAAAACTAACAGTCTTAGCATCTTTACATAGAGATGGTAAAATCGCCTCAAAAACAATGTCAACATTTAATGTTGAAGTTATAGAAGGATCTACTATCAATAAAAAGAAAGATAAAACAAAGATTAATAACAGTCTTACATCGATTAGACATATTATGAAATCATTATTAAAAGGCAATATTTGTGTTTTAGCTGCCGATGCTCCAAGGGGTCCTAAATATAAAATGAATACAAAAGTTTCTGAAATAGTAAAAAAAACTAAAACAGCAATAGCTTATGCATCTATATCATATAAATATAAAAAGCAATTTAATACTTGGGATGCCTTTCAAATGCCATATCCATTTAATACAATTATAATAGATTATGGCAAATTAATAGTTCCACAAGATAACGATGATTGTGAAGAAATAAATAAAAAACTAGAAAAAGAATTAAATAAAGCTACAAATATAAATGATAAAAATATTTAATTAATATTATTTATCTCTATAATATATCAATTTATTTTTAACTTGTTATGCATAATTGCACATAATATTAGTTATTTGTCTTATTATATAATAAATTAAAATAAAAAATAAATAATATAAATTTAAGATAAAAAATATACATCAAATATCAAAAATTATAATTAAAAAATATTTAATTTAAATTCATGATTTAATATTTATTTACAAAATAAAAACCCTGGCTTAACCAGGGCTTTTAATTTTAAAAATTTTAAAGTTTTATAATTATAAAATTTATAAATATAAAACTTAGTCCCTAACAATTCCACTTTGTTCTCTATTTCTAGATGAAACACTTTGTATAGGATCATTTAGCCTATCTTTAATAGACTTAGCAACTAAAACTTTTAAAGCCATCTGGGCGGCATTTTTTCTAAATTCAGAAACATCTGGTATTTCTTGTGGTAACTCACTATCTTTAATTTTATTTACTTCTTTTTGTTTTACATTCACATTTTCTAGTTCTATTTCTTTTTGTTTTACATTCACATTTTCTGGTAAATCAGCATATGTACCTGAATTTTGTACTTCGTTTTCTTTATCTTTTATTAGTCCATATGCTTTTAGTCTATTTCTTCTCTTTGTTTTTAATTCCTCTAATTCTTCTCCTCTTTTTATCTTTTCCCTAAACGCAAACAGAATTGTAGCAGATATTATTTTTTGAGTTATTGCTATACCACCTCTAATACAAAAATTAGCTAGTAAAAATGGTAAAAGTATAGTATCAATTAATCCAATGCCTGTCGGCGATAAATTAAGTCTAGGCATAGGTTTGTTTATAAGAATCTGAGCTTGTTCTTTTAATCCTTTATTGCTCATACGATACGACATTTCCTTCATAAATCCATTCTTCACACTACCGTATGATAGCTCGCCATTTTCAGCTTTTTCTCTTTCTTCTTTCGTTTTTCTATATGGCTCATTAATTTTATCTACAAAAACAGAAGTTTTATTAACAAGATCCACAAAAAAACCAGATTTTCTTGATTCTCTCTCTTCTGCAACAGGCGTAGATAAATTCTCTTGCGGTTTGATTTCTATTTTAGTTTCTTGATTTTGATTTAAAGTTACTTTATTTTGTTGTTTTATTTCAGGTTCTTGAACAACAGGAGAAACTGGTTCAACCTTAGGTTCAATAGGCATTTGTTCCGTTTCACTCAAAAGATGTGTATACAAATCTCCTTCTGGCTTGGTTTTTGTTTTATTTTTTCGAAAAAGTTTCTTTATACTAAAAGCACTTGCGGTTTTTACATCTGTATTTTTTTCCATAAACAATATAAGTTATTAATATCCTAATACTATTATAATATTTTTAAAATAAAAATCAATAAAAAAAACTTACTATTATAAAATATATAGTAAGTTTTTAATAATAAAAATAATGTTTATAAATTTCTACTATTCTTTGTAGTATTATATGTTTGAACTAATTTCATTACCTTGTGTTTTTATAACATTTACTTTATGTGTTTTTTTACTTTTCCCCACAATCATTTCATAAATGCCTTTTAAAAATCCAATAAGAATATTTAAATATTCCTCTTTACCTTGTTCTTTTGCAATTACATTTTGCTGTTTTTTAGAATTTTCTTCCATAAAATTATCCATAAAAGAATCGCTTACAGTAGCTTTATTTTTATCACTCTTTTTAGTACCTTTTAAAATACTATTTTTTCTGTTTGTGGTATATCTGGCATAATCTTATATAACTTTTAATAAAAATTGTATTATGCCATATTTTTATAGAAAGTCAATATAATTATATAAATATTCTAGACAATTAAAAATTTTATTATAAATATAATTATAGTTAATTTTATTTTTTATATGAGATTTACAATTGACAAAGATATAAAAAATATAACAAAAGAAGACTTAGAAAATCTTGTAAGAAATCATAAACAAGAAGATTCTTTTTTAGACTTTAAAAGAGATTTATACGGTAAAACTGATACAGATAAAAAAGAATTACTTAAAGATGTTTCTGCTTTCGCTAATGGAAGTGGTGGAGAAATAATTATTGGTATAGAAGAAGATAATTACAGTCAAGCTAAAACTTTATGTGGTTTTACAACTACAAATATATCCGTTGAGAAAAATAGAATTGAACAAATAATTATGAATGGTTTAGAACCTAAATTAGATACTTTTAAAGTAAGATATATTCACATAGGAAATCATAGATTTGTTATGATTATTAGAATTGAACACAGCCCTTTATTTCCACATATGGTTTCATTTCAAAGATTTAATAAATTTTATATTAGAAAGTCTGATAAAAATTTATTATTAGATGTTTACGAGCTTAGAAATTTATTTTTAAAATCGGAGAATTTTATGCAAGAAATTAGAAAATATAATCATGATAAAATAAATAATATATTAGAAAAAAATGCAATTTTACCAACAATAGAAGCACCAAAAATTTTAATAAATTTTATTCCTTTTGATGCTTTTACTAGACAAACATATTTAGATTTAGCAAAAAGTAATTTAAAAATAAACTTTCCGGAACAAAGAATAAATTTTGATGGTTTACTTGCTTATCAAATGAATGATAAAGGTATTAATTCTTATGCACAAATACACAGAAATGGAGTTATAGAATTTTTATCATCTAGTAATAAAGTTTTTGATATAATAAATAATCCTTTTGTAATTGCTAATAATTTAGCAACAGAAAAACTAAAAATAATTTATGGTGAAAAAAATGGTTTTGAATATTATTTAATTAGAAAATCATATGAATTTATTAATATTTTAAAAAAATTAAAAGTACAAACACCAATTTATATTTTTATTTCTATAATAGATGCAAAGGGTTATAGAATTTTATATAAAAATAATAATGAAGAAAAAATTACAAATGCTATTGATAGAAATATTTTATCTATTCCGGAATTAGAACTAAAAAGGTATGATAATGATTTAAAACCCATAATTAGAATGGCTTTTAATATGATATGGAATGCTTGTGGTGAAAAAGAATCAATAAATTTTGATCATCAGGGACATTGGATAGGCGAAAAAATTGAACATAATTAATTTACAGGATTTGATTTAAAATATGAATTTATAGCATTAACCATCGCATTAACAACTTTTGTTTTATAGCCATAAGATCTAATCATTCTTTCATCAGTTTTATTTGACAAAAAGCCAAGTTCCAACAAAACAGATGGCATATCGGCAGCTGTTAAAACCGCAAAGTTTGCATGTTTTATCATATCTCCTAAACCTTGTATATTTTGTTTTCTAAATTGCTCTTTTAGAATTCTTGCAAATATTTTAGAATCATTCATTGCTTGATGTCTTGAAATATCAACTAATGTATTTATTGTATCTTGATATTCGCCATAAAGATTTAAACCCCCTATTATATCAGCTTTATTTTCTTTTTGTGCTAATTGTGCTGTTCTAGTATCAGATGCAGTTTGTGATAGAGTATAAATAGATATACCTCTTGCGCTTTTACTTGGTGAAGAATCAGCATGTATCGAAATAAATAAATCCCCCTTATATCTTCTTGCAATAGAAACTCTTTCCCTTAATTCAACATAAAAATCTTGATTTCTTGTCATATATGTTTTGTATTTATTTGTTTTATCCAATGCTTCTTTTAAAGATTTTGCATAAGTCAAAGTAATTATTTTTTCTTTTGTACCCCTTGTGCCTATTGTACCAGGATCTTTTCCACCATGTCCTGCATCTATTATAATTCTTGGTTTTCTTGTGGTGCTTTTTGCTAAATTGTAGTTTACTGTATTAGATTTTGTTACTACGCTTTTAGTATTATTGCTAGAAACTTTGATGGTTCCTAAACTCTTTTCTTCATAATTTTCTGTTAATATCTCATCTATTAAATTATTCAAACCTTTTGTATCATTATTTTCAGCTAAAATTTTATCTATTAGAATATTTAATTCATTTGGTTCTACATCATATAAATTATTTTCTTCTATTAACTTACCAATTAAATCTTCAACTTCTAAATCAGCATTATCAAATGTTAAATCAATAACTATTCTATGCAAAGGATTGCTAGATGTAGGAGCTAAATAAAAACTATTTTTTAAATTTACTTTTATATTTAAATCAAAAACTAATCTAGTATCATATTCTGAAAATTTACCAACTCTAACTTGATCCACTACCCTATTAGCCTTAAAACTTGGTGCCTTCACATCAATATTAGTATTTTGTAAATCAACAACTAATCTATAGGGATTTTTTAGAAGAAAAGCATTAAAATTAACTTTTGTTTTACTTTCAATAACTATTCTTTCATTATTATCCTCAGTATTTAATCTTATGTCAATAATCTTATTTTGCTTAGCAAAAGAACTATTTGATATTATAAAAAAAACTATACACAACAAAAAAATTTTTAAACTCTTCACTATAAAATATTTTTAATTAATATTTTTTAAATTTTTCATAAATCTTCAATATCATTTTTTCAAAAATATTAACTGCTTTTACATCTTCATTGGCATAAATATTGTATGTCGCCTCATCATATGGAGTCTTAACTGTAATTGTACCAATTTTTTCATTCTTATATATAGGTGCCTGTAATTCTTTTTCTGCATTTATTATATATCTAATTTGCTTCAAATTTTCAGCGGTAGCATATATAGCTTGTCCAACTTTTACTTTAACTGAAATATCTTTACCATATACAACAGGTATAGAATCTATAATTTCACCTTTATAAAGTACTTTATATTTCTTCAATGTAAAAAAACCATAATTTAATAATTTTTTAGAATCTTCTTCCCTATCTTTTTCTGAAGATGCGCCATTCACAACAGCAATTAATCTTTTCTTATTCCTAACTGCAGATGTTGCTAGTGCATAGCCACCAGCCTCTGTATGTCCCGTCTTAATTCCATCAACACCATTATATGTTTTTAATAACGTATTTCTATTAGGTTGTAATATATTATTATATTTATATTCTCTCATTGGAAAATATTTATGATAATATTGCGGGTATTTTTCAATCAATTTTCTTGCTAATAAAGCCGTATCCTCAACGGACATATAATGTCCTTCTTCACTAAAACCTATTGGATTTGTATAATTAGTATTTTCTAAATTTAATTCTTTTGCTTTTTTATTCATTCTTTCTACAAATCTATTAACATTAGGAGCACTTGCTTCAGCTAAAGCGTACGCAGCATCATTTCCAGATTGAACTATCAAGCCTTTAAGCATGTCATCAATACTAACTCTACTTCCTATATTTAAAAACATTCTAGAACCTTCTTGTTGCCATGCTTCTTTTGAGACTTGAAATTTATATGGTAATTGCAAAGCGCCATTTTCTAAATCCTCGAAAATTAAATATGCAGTCATAATTTTTGTTAACGAAGAAGGATATACTTTTTCCTTCTCATTTAGTTTATATAAAATTTCACCTGTTTCATAATCTATTAAAATAGCTTGTTTTGAATTTAATTCAAGAGAATAACTTAAATTAATGATGAATATATATAATAAACAACTTAAAATTATTTTATTTAAAATCTTTTTCATTTTTAATATTTATAAAATTATTTATAGCCCATTAAATGAATATGGAAATGTGGAACTACTTGTCCTGCTTCCTCACCACAATTACCAACTATTCTATAAGACGCATTAGATAAACCATTATCTTTTGCTATTTTTTGTATTGTTTTAAAAAAATTAGCAACATCATCACTAGAAGATTTTTCAACAAAATCATCGAAACAAATAAATTCACCCTTTGGAACAACTAAAATGTGAATAGGTGCTTTTGGATTAATGTCATTAAAAGCTAATACCATTTCATCTTCATAAACAATAGTTGCCGGAAGTTCTTTATTAATTATTTTATAAAAAATATTACTATCGTCATATTTTTTTTGCATTTTAAATTATATAATATTATTCTATTCAATAGAATATAATGATAGTAAAATAAGAAAATGTCAATAAAAAAAATAAATAAAAATATGCTTGAAGAAATTACGATTGATAGTGTTAGAGACTTTGTAAATAAATATTTACTTCAATTAATGTATATGGTAGTTGCTATTTTGTTAATTTCTTTAATAGTAATTTTTATAATTAATAGGAATAATACAACAAAAAATAAGGAAATTACAACTTTCTATCAAGCTGCAACATATATAGCAGAAGGTAAAAATAATGAAGCTTTAGAACTTTTACAAAATATTTATTCATCAACTAGTAATAAAGAAATTAGGACAATATCAGGTATTAAATTAGCTACATTACAAGCAGAAAAAGAAAATTATAATGAAGCTATAAAAATATATCTTGAAATTTATAATTTAAAAGATAATGACAAATTTTTAAAAAATCTTGCTGGTTTATCTGCATTAAACATTTTAATAAGTCAAAATAATCAAGATACTTATACTCAAATTGAAGATTTAATTACAAAAATGAGCAATCCTTCAAATCCTTTGTTATATTTAGTTCAAGAACAAAATGCATGGTTTGAATTACAAAAAGGAAATAACGAACAAGGGCTTGAAATTTTATATAATTTATTAAAACAAGATATTGATTCAAACACAAAAGATAGAATAAATTCTGTAATAAAAGCTTACGAGGATGAGAACTTATAAAATTTTTTTAAAAAAATCCAAAAAAGGAACAATAGAAGATTTGCAAATAATTTATAAGGGTTTTGATTTTTTAGCCTTTTTGTTGCAAATTTTCTATTTATTTTATCAAAAATTAAAAGTACAAGCAAAAACCACAATAATAGTTTTTGTTGTATTGTATTTTTTATATTATTTATCATTTTCAATATACACAATTATTATACTATATTTAGTTATTTGTGTTTATATTGGGTTTAAGTATCACGACTGGAAATCTAGAAATTTACTTATGAGAGGCTATGAATTTTTAGGTACAATAGGTGGAAAAAATCAAAAACAAGCAAAATTAGATTTTTTAGAAAAATTAAATGATAATTATCAAGAAAAAGATAAGTTAGAACAAAAAATATACTAATATGGAAACAATAGAAATTAATGGTTGGCTAAATATAGATAAACCTTATGGTTTTTCATCGGCAAAAGTTGTTGCAATAGTAAAAAGATTATTAAAAGCTAAAAAAGTAGGACATGGTGGAACATTGGATCCATTAGCAAGTGGTGTTTTACCAATATGCATAAACAAAGCCACAAAAACAACAGAAAAAACAATGAACTTTTCAAAAGAATATTTTTTTAATATCACATTTGGTGAAGAAAGAACAACAGCTGATGCGGAAGGTGAAGTTATAAAAACAAGTAATACTATACCAACAGAAAATGAAATTAAAAATATTTTAAATAAATTTATTGGAGAAATTCAACAAACACCACCAATATATTCTGCAATAAAAGTAAATGGAAAAAGAGCTTATGATTTAGCTAGAAACAATCAAAATGTAGAATTACAAGCTAGATTGGTAAAAGTTTTTGAATTAAATTTTTTAGGTTTTGAAAATGAAAAAACAGCAAAATTTTCTGTAAAATGTGGAAAAGGTTTTTATATTAGAAGTTTAGCTGTTGACATTTCAAAAGCTTTAAATACAGTTGGTTATGTAAGTTATCTTAGAAGAACAGAAGTTGGTATTTTTAACAAAGATAATATGATAACATTAGAAAAACTAAAAACAATTTATGAGAATAATGAATTAGAAAAATATTTAATAAATTTATAATAAAAAATGGCAATAAAATTAATAACATTTGGCTGTAGATTAAACACTTATGAAAGTGAAGTTATAAAAACTTTTCTTCAAGAAGTAGATGAATTAAAAGATAAAAATATAGTTATTTTTAATAGTTGTACTGTTACAGCAGAAGCGGAAAAACAATTAAGACAAGCTATTAGAAAAGAAAGAAGAGAAAATCCAGATTCGATTATTGGTGTTGTCGGTTGTGCTGCTCAAACTAATACTCAAACTTACGAAGATATGGAAGAAATTGATTTTGTATTTGGAAATGTAGACAAAATGCAAAAAAACAATTATGAATTATTAATACCAATTATTAAAGATTTAGAAAAAAAACATAAATGCAAGTGCGGTGGAAAATGTAAATGTAATCACCATTATGAAGATGATGAAGAATGTACTTGCGGACATCATCATGAAGATGGTAAAGAATATCATTGTCATGACCACAATCATGAGAAAGAGTGTCATTGCCATAATCATAATGAAGAAGAATGTAATTGTGGACACCATCATCACGATGACGATTGTGATTGTGAAGACGATGATTTGGATGAGGAATTGGAAGAAAATATTAATAATAAAAAAACTTTAATTAAAGAACTTGATTTTGATAATGATAAACAAGAAAAAGTTATTGTAGTTAGCAATATTTTAGAAGCATATGAATTAGCCCCACAATTAATTACAGGATTTGAAGAGAAGACCAGGGGGTTTATTCAAATACAAAGTGGTTGTGATAATCATTGCACTTTTTGTGCTACAAGATTAGCAAGGGGAAAAAGTGTATCAATTCCATCAAGTAAAATTATAGATCAAATTAATAAACTTGTGGAAAATGGTTATAATGAAATTGTTTTAACTGGAATAGATATTACAGATTATGGTAAAAGATTAGATGAAAAAATTAATCTAGGTCAATTAATGAAAAAAATATTAAAAGAAACAGACTTGCCACGATTAAGGTTATCATCTATCGATATTGCTGATGTAAATGATGATTTAAAAGATGTTTTATTTAATGAAGAAAGAGTTATGCCACATATTCATATTAGTTTGCAATCAGGTGATAATACAATTTTAAAAAGAATGGCTAGACGACACACAAGAGAAGAAGTTATAGATTTTTGCAATGAAATTAAAAAATACAGAAAAAATATAGCTATTGGAGCAGATTTAATTGCCGGTTTTCCAACAGAAACAGAAGCTATGCATAAAAATTCTTATAAATTAATTGAAGAAATTGGTTTAGTATTTGGTCATATTTTTCCATATTCAGTTAGAGAAAATACACCCGCTGCATTAATGGAACAAGTACCAGTAGAAACTAGACGAAGAAGAGCAAAAGAATTAAGAGCAATAGCTCAAATTCAATTAGAAGAATTTACAAAAGAACAATCAAAATTCACACATAAAGTTTTAATTGAAAATGAAACAACAGGAAGAACAGAAAATTATTTAACAGTAAAACTTCATAATGGAATTTTAAAAAATCACAAAATTGGTGATATAGTAGAATTAAAATTTTAAATTTAATTAAAAAATAATTTAATTTAATTAAAAATTTTTGCAGTATCTTCTAATATTTTTTTATTTTTAATATAAGAAAAAATAATTCCATAATTACTGGTAGGTATTTTTAATTCTTCTAATAATTCCAATCTTGTTTGATATTTTTGTTTATCAATCATACAACCACCACATATTATAACTAATTTATAATTTTTATTTTTAATTTCTTCTTCTGTTAAAAAAGTTTGTCCAAAATTAAAATCAAAATTAATATTTTTTTGTGTATATTTTTTTATTGCATTAGGAAGTTGCACTGTTGCAATATCATTACATTTTCTATCATGATTGCAAGCTTCAACAATTAAAATATTATCATTATCTTTTATATTATCTAATTCTTTTGCACCATTTATAAAATTAATCAATTTTCCATTACTCATAAAATTAGACATAATAATAGAAAATGATGTAAAATTTATATCTTGTGGTATACAATCATAAATAACATTTATAGCTTGACTATCTGTTATTATTAATGATAATCCCCGATCTGTATTTTTTAAATTTTGAATATTTTTTATAAAATCATCTTTATCAAAATTTTTTAAATTAGGTCTATATAAAACTGGAATTGCATAATTTTGTAATAATCTTTCAATCATAAGACTTTGTGGTCTTAATAATCTTAATTCTGGACTTTCTTCATCAAGTGGAATAACTAATAAAACATAAGAATTTTTTAATTTTAAGTCAGGTAATAAATTAACAGAATTATTATTTTTTTTATAATTTTCTAAAATAAAATCAGTAATTTTTAATTGCTGATTTTCTTGATTTAAATTTAATTCAATAAATTTAATATCATCAATTTTAATATTTATTTTTTCATCATTAAATTTATTATAAATAATTAAAATATTTTTATTTTTTTCTTTAATAAAATTTAAAATATTCTTTTCATAATCATTTAATTCTTTTTCATCATTTTTTATAACAAATAAAATTAAATCACTTTCTGTAATTACTTGTTTAGTTTTTTCTCTTTTTTTATTTCCTAATTCTCCTTCTTCATCAATACCTGCTGTATCTATTAATTTTACTTTTCCTAATCCATGTATTTCCATTAAACTAATAACATTATCAGCAGTTGTTCCTGCTTTACTATCAACTATTGCTTTATTTTTTTGTCCTGTAATAGCATTAAATAAAGTTGATTTTCCAACATTTGTTAATCCAACAATACTAATTATAGTTTTTTCTTGAAATTGCCCCATATTAATCTCCATTTCTTTCTTTATAGTGTAAACTACTACCAACTTCATTATATGCAGGAACCATATTCGCTTGTTTAATTTTTTCTTCCATTTGTTTTATAATTGTAGTTCTTTCATCATCAACATTAGGTTTATTTTGATACAATAAATAATTTTGCTTATTTGAAATTGGTGTAATAGATGGCATTATTACATTAGCCCCTGCCCTTAAAGCATCAACCCTACCATCATTTGATATTACATCAAGTGCAGTTGCTGTTGCAATATTAACATTAGGCATAAAAATTCTTAGTAATGATATAAAATTTAATGTTTTATTTAAAATCTTAAATTTATTTTTATTCCAATTTTCTATATTCTCTTTTGTTGCAAGTGGTGTTTCTGTATGAATAATATAAGGCCCCAACCCAAACATATCAAAATCATTTTTCACAAAAAATCTTAAATCATTAATTATATCTAAATCTGTTTGTCCTGGAATACCTATCATATTTCCTGTACCAACTTGATAATTAGTCTTCTTTAAATCAAATAAACATTGCTCTCTAACTTTATAATAATGATCTTGTGGGTGAATTTTTGAGTAAAATTCTGGATTACTTGTTTCAATTCTTAATAAATATCTATCAACTCCTAAATCTTTTAATAATTTATAAAATTCATAATCAAACTCACCACTTGATAATGTAATCATAATTTTAGGATATTTATTTTTTATAGTCTTAATAATATTAATTAAATATTTTTTAAATTCATCATTAACTAATTCGCCGGATTGTAAAACGATTGAAGGAATATTATTTTGCATTATAAAATCAACACATTCCATAATATCTTCAATACTTAATCTATATCTTTTTACATTAGAATTTCCGGAACGAATACCGCAATATAAACAATTTTTCCTACAAATATTAGAAAATTCAATTATACCCCTTAAATAAACTTTATTGCCAATATTTTGATTTCTAATATCTCTTGCTATTTGCCATAATTCATTTTGTTCTTGCCCTTCATAATTTAATATTTCTATTAATTCTTCTGTATTGTCTAAATCAAACTCTTTTATCATTTTTATTTTCTCTTTAATTCAACAGGTTTCTCAAATATTAATGCATCCGACAGCATACCAACAGAAATAGCATAACTTGTACTATTATTCCACAATTTAATTCTGTCAAAATTTCTATAAACCATAAACACTGGACCATCAATACCTGCGGGCGCAACTAACCTTGCATCTATATCAGATTTAGGTAAAGGCCTTCCACCATAAGTCTTAACACCAATGTTTGAAAAATAATTAACAGTTTTCCAACCTTTTGCATTAACTAAATTTACTATTTTTTTATTTTTTTTATTAAAAGACACTGGCCTACCCCATCGATATTTTCCATTCCAACCCAATTTATGTAAAAAATTAGCCGTTGAATATAAAGCATCTGCTGTACTATTTCTTAAATCTATTTTTCCGTCACCATCACCATCAACAGCATATGCCATATATGTTGAAGGCATAAATTGAAAATTACCAAAAGCGCCTGCCCATGAACCAATCATATCATCAACATCAGTATGACCTCCTTGTACGATTTTTAAAGCTTGTATTAATTCATTTGTAAAAAATTTAGATCTTCTATGGTCAAATGATAATGTAGCTAAGGATTGAAAAATTGGCTTTTTACCCATATTTCTACCATAATCAGTTTCCATTCCCCATAATGCAACAACAACTTGTGGTGGTACTCCATATTTTTTATAAACTTGATCTAAAACTCTCTTATTTTCTTCCATTTTAGCTTTTCCCCTTTTTATTCTTAAGGGATGTATAGCGTCATCATAATAATTAAAAAATGTTCTTTTGAATTCTGGTTGATTTCTGTCTAGCTTTATAACTTTATGTTTATATTTTACATCTTTAAAAGCCTTACTTAAAGTTTCATCATTTATATTATGCTGTTCTTTTGCATAATTTTTAAAATTTTCTAACCATTGATAAAAATTATCTTGAATTTCTTTATCATCATCTATCTCATTAGCAAAAATAGAAAATGGTAAAAACAAAATAAAAAATAACAAAATAATTTTTTTCATATTTTATAATAAATCAATTAATATTAAATTTCACACATCATAGGAACATGGTCAGAAGCTTTTTCTTTCGGCCTTGTTTCTTTAGCATAAATAGTACAATCCTTAACAAGTTTTTCAGTAATTGGTGTAATTAAAAAAGCATCCAACCTATAACCTAAATTCTTTTCCCACATGTAAAAAGGTCTATAACCCCACCAGCTATATTCTTTTAAATCAGGATTTAGTTTTCTCCATATATCAATCATACCTGTACTCAATAATTCAGCAAATTTATCTCTTTCTTTTTGAGTACATGTAATAACACCATCTTTCTCAACAGAATAAACATCCATATTTAAATTAGGACAAATATTGTAATCACCACCAAAAAATGCAATTTCTTCATTTTCAATTGTTTCTTGAAATTTTATTTTTAATCTATCAAGAAATTTCATTTTTTTATAAAAATTATTTGTAGTTGTTTCATCCTTTATACCATTTCTAACATCATCAGCAGAGGGGCCACCATTAGGAACATAAATTGATGCAAGTTTAATAACTTTTCCATCATAATCAATATTTGCTTCTATATATCTAGCCTCATTATCACTATCAGTAATTCCATATAATGGCAACTCTTTTTTTACATCATATAAAGGAAATTTTGATAAAATAGCAACACCATTTCTAGCTTTTTCACCACAAACCTCAATATTGTAGTTCATACTTTCCAATTCTAAAAAAGGAAATTGATCATTTACACATTTTAATTCTTGTATTAATACAACATCAGGCTTGAATTCTTTAATAAAATCAAGAAGGTTAACTATTCTCGCCCGAATTGAATTTACATTCCAAGTTGCTATTTTCATAATATATGTAGTGATTTCTTACTATTAGTGTAAAACATAGTTATTTTTTTGCAATATTTTTTATATAAAATATTTAAAAATATAAAAAAATTTAATATTTTAAACAAAAAACTTTATTTTTAAATTTTTTATTATAAAATACTAGACATTATAGTTAATTTTAACAAAAATTACTAACTAATTCAATTTTATTAATAATATAAAGAAAAAAATGGCAAGGGAATATCCTATTGAAAAATATAGAAATATTGGTATTATGGCACATATTGATGCTGGAAAAACAACTACAACTGAAAGAATTTTATTCTATACAGGAAAAAGTCATAAAATTGGTGAAGTACATGATGGTGCTGCTACAATGGACTGGATGGTACAAGAACAAGAAAGAGGTATTACAATTACATCTGCTGCAACCACATGTTTCTGGAATAAACACAGAATTAACATTATTGATACACCAGGACACGTTGACTTCACTGTTGAAGTTGAAAGATCTTTAAAAGTTCTTGATGGTGCAGTTGCTGTTTTTGATGGCGTTGCTGGCGTTGAACCACAATCTGAAACCAATTGGAGATTAGCTAATAAATACAAAGTTGCCAGAATCTGTTTCTGTAATAAAATGGACAGAACTGGTGCAAACTTTTACAGATGTGTAGATATGATTAAAAATAGATTAAAAGCTACACCTTTACCATTACAATTACCTGTTGGAAGTGGTGAAACATTTGAAGGTATTATTGATTTACTTAAAATGAAATTTTTAGTATGGGATGGTGAAAAAGGCACACATTACACAGAAAATGAAATCCCTGCTAACATGTTAGATAAAGCAAAAGAATACAGAGAATCATTAATCGAAACAGCTGTTGAACAAGATGATGTTTTAATGGAAAAATATCTTGGTGGTGAAGAAATTTCTAATGAAGAAATTAAAAAATGTATCAGAAAAGGAACAATTGATTTTGCATTCGTTCCTGTATTATGCGGTACAGCTTTCAAAAATAAAGGTATTCAACCTTTACTTGATGCTATCGTTGATTATTTACCAAGCCCTGCTGATTTACCTGGTATCCAAGGTCATTTAAACGACAAAGAAGTTATGGTAAAATGGGACGATCCTAAATTCTCAGCATTAGCTTTCAAAGTTGCTAACGATCCATTTGTTGGTTATATTACATTTATTAGAATTTATTCCGGAACACTTGAAGCTGGTTCTACTGTTTTAAATACAGTTAAAGATAAAAAAGAAAGGGCTGGAAGAATTCTTTTAATGCATGCAAATAACAGAGAAGATATTAAAGAAGCTTACACTGGTGATATCGTTGCATTAGCTGGTTTAAAAGTTACAACAACTGGTGAAACACTTACTGATCCTTCATTCCCTGTTGTTCTTGAAAAAATGGACTTCCCAGATCCTGTTATTGAAGTTTCTGTTGAACCAAAAACACAAGACGATCAAGAAAAAATGGGTGTTGCATTATCAAAATTAGTTGCAGAAGATCCATCATTAAGAGTTGAATCAGATCAAGAAAGTGGACAAACAATATTAAAAGGTATGGGTGAATTACACCTTGAAATTATTGTTGATAGATTAAAAAGAGAATTCAAGGTTGATGCTAATATTGGTGCTCCACAAGTTGCTTATAGAGAAACAATTACAAAACCAGTTGATATTGAATATTTACATAAAAAACAATCTGGTGGTGCTGGACAATTCGCTAAGGTTAATATTAAATTTAGACCTAAACCAAAGACAGAAGAAGATCCTAGCGATTTCAAATTCTTAAATACTGTTGTTGGTGGTAGAGTTCCTAAGGAATATATACCTGGTGTTGAAAAAGGTTTGATGTCTGCTAAAAATACAGGTATTCTTGCAGGTTATCCAGTTGTTGATTTTGAAGCTGAATTATATGATGGCGCTTTCCATGATGTGGACTCATCTGTTTTAGCATTCGAAATTGCTGCTAGATATGCATTTAGAGATGCTATGGAAAAAGCAGGTGCTGCAATTCTTGAACCTATTATGTCAGTAGAAATTGTTACACCAGAAGATTACATGGGCGATATTATTGGTGATATCAATTCAAGAAGAGGACAAATAGCTAATTTAGATGACAGAGATGGTGTAAAAGTTATCACCGCATTAGTTCCATTAGCTAATATGTTTGGTTATGTTAATACTTTAAGATCTTTATCACAAGGAAGAGCTCAATTCACAATGACTTTCTCAAAATATGAAAGAGTTCCTGCTAATGTTGAAGAAGAAATTAAAGCAAAACACAAAAAATAATTTTAATTTTTTTAAATTTAAAAACACCTATTAATAAATAGGTGTTTTTTGTTATCAATATATTTTTATTGACATTTTATTAATTTTAAAATAGTAATATATAATAAGCGAATAATTAATTAATAAAATGTTTTTACAAAATTTAAAATATAAAAATTTAGCTAAAAAAACGACCCCCCCCCCACAAATTCTTAACTATAATTCTTTCAATCAAACTGATTTTGAAACATTAACCAATAAAAAATCATATATTTTTGCTTTTTCTTTAATTGAGTTATCAATAGTATTAATTATTATTGGTCTATTAGTTGCTGGAATAGTTGGTGGACAAAGCTTAATTTTTTCTGCAAAAATAAGAAAAGCAATTACAGAAACTCGTAATTGGCAACAAGCTATTTATTCATTTAAAAGTTTAAAAGGTAGACTACCAGGTGATTTAAAAAATAATAATCATATAGGAGCTAATAGCAATCAATCTTACCCCGCTGGCACTTTTGGTGGAGATTATAAAAATGTAGTTATACATAAAAATATTGCTCCTTTTGTTGATTTATATTTAGAAAAAATTACCGATTTTAAACCTGACAATAGTGCAAATAATTTATTAATATTTGGAAAATCTACACCATATTTTATTGATAATACATGTACATTTTATTTTGAATATAGAGATCCAACTAACGAATGGAATACATCACCAGGAACTTTTGCTTCCAATATGGGTGAAACAAATGTTATGACTGTCTTTAAGGGAATTAATAGTGGTATAGCTGAAAAGGGCTGTTTCTTTAATGAAGCAAAATCTTTACAGGCTATTGAATATAAAATTGATGACAATAAATTTAATAGTGGAAGAATAAGAAGTCATTGCAGAGATACAGGAGTCAAAGCCGGACATGCTGATTGGAAAAATTTTATAAATACAAATACAGGTTCTTGCACTTATTCTTATATTGTTGTTGAGTAAGATTATAAAACATTATAGTCAAGGAGCCTATAAAAAAAATCATAACATGCATAACCATTATAAATAGCCGTTTGATAATCAACAGATGTTTGTGGAGAGTTTGATGCTCTGCTAGAATAACAAAATCCCCTCATTAATCCAGTATTATATTTTCCATCATCAATCTTTAAATCTAAATAATAATATAATTTAGGTTTAATATGAGTATTATTGGGTTCAAATTTAAAATAAATGCCTTTCATAGCTTCATGAAATTGTGGCCAAGTACCTTTATTATCATTAAATAATATAGTTAGTGGTCCAATAGATTTAAAATCTCCATTAAAAACAGTAGGAATAGCAGCAGAGCCTTTTGAACATGAAGTAGTACCAAGTCCATTTTTTGGAACTTTATAATCGCTTATTTTTGCTAAATATAAATCTAACCAAAAAGCAGCACAATAAGAAACGGAAGTATTTGCTCCTAGACCATCATAATCATTAATACCAAAATCAGATATTTTATATTCGCTAAAAATACCAGAAACATTAAAATTCCAATTTTTATTAATCATTTGTCCAAGAAAGCTTAAATTCTTTGGATTTCCTGGTAATCTATTTTTTAAAGAATAAAATGTATATACATCATTTTGCCAATCTCGTGTAGTTGATATAAAATTTGTAATTTTTGCATTTTCAATTAAGGAAGCACCACCTGTAACACTGGCAATAAGCAAACCAATAATAATTAATACTATTGATACTTCAATCAATGAAAAAGCTAATATATATTTTTTACATTTTAACATTTTTTATTTTTTTATTTATTCTTGTAAACTATTTTTGTCTATATTTTTTCTATCTAATAACAAGTCATCATACTATTATTAAATATTTCAAAGTCAATATTTTGATAGATAATTTAATATTAACTATATAATTATAATAAATTATAATCCAATAATCTATAATAAAAATCATTACATTTATAACCATTAGATATAGCTTCTTGATAACTATTGACTACCATTGAATCTCTATAACAAAATCCCCTCATTATTCCAGTATTAGATTGGCCATCATCAACTTTTCTATCTATATTATAAAATATTTTAGCTTGAATTTTAAAACTACCATTAAAAGCAAAATAAATACCTTTCATAGCACTACGAAATGGTGGCCATCTTCCATTATTATCACCAAAAACTATTGTTTTAGGTCCAATTGTTCTTAAATTACCTGAAAAAACGGAAGGAGCGGAACCATTTGGACATTGATCATTGCCTAATACTGTTGATAAAGGTCTAAAATCTGTTACTTTTGCTAAATATAAATCAAGCCAAAAACCAGAACAATAAGAAACATCCGCATCACCTCCTAAATCATCATAATTATTAATACCAAAATCAGATAGTTTATATTTTCTTTCAGCAGAAGCATCGTAATTACTATTATAAAATTGACCTAAATAATATGAATTATCTAAATTTCCCGGTAATCTATTTTTTAAAGAATAAAATGTATACACATCATTCTGCCAATCTCTTGTAGTTGATATAAAATTTGTAATTTTTGCACTTTCAATTAAACTAGCGCCCCCTGTCACACCTGCAACAAGTAAACCAATTATAATAAGTACTATTGATAATTCAATTAATGAGAAAGCAAAAAAATTATTTATTTGAGATTTAATGAATTTTTGATTTTTACAATTAATATTATTATTTGAATTGACTACTTTGTCAAATTGTTGATAAAAAACGACCCCCCCCCCACAAATTTTTAATTTTTACCATCATACGTAACATAAATAATTATTATAATATGTTAATATAATATTTTTAAATATTTAAAAATCAATATGAAAATATATTATAGTAATAAAATCATTGATTTTATTTTTTATTTTTTTATTATAAATTGACTAACAAAAGATTATAAAATGGAAAAAAAATTATTAATAGCTATTGATGGTCCTTCCGCTTCCGGTAAAGGTACAATTTCAAAATTATTATCTGAAAAATTTAATATTCCACATTTAAACACTGGTGGTTTATATAGGGGTGTTGCATATAAAGCGCATCAACAAAATATTAATTTAGATGACAAAAACGCTGTAATTGAAGTTGCAAAAACCTTAAATGAAGAAGATATTAATAACCCAATAATTTTTACAGAAGAAGTTGGAGCATTAGCTTCAAAAGTTGCAAAAATACAAGCCGTTAGAGATATTTTATTTGATTATCAAAGAAATTTTGCTAATCAAGAAAAAGGTGCTATTCTTGATGGAAGAGATATTGGAACAGTCATTTGCCCTGATGCTCCATATAAATTTTTTGTTACAGCATCAGCAGAAGAAAGAGCTAATAGAAGATATAAAGAAATGAAAGAAAAAGGACAAGAAGTTTCTTATGATGAAATTCTAGAAAAAATTAAAAAAAGAGATGAACAAGATATGAATAGAGAAGCTAGCCCATTCAAAAAAGCTGATGACGCAATTTTGATTGATACAACAGATAAAAATATACAAGAAGCCTTTGAATATGTATTAAGCTTCATTAAATAATTTATATTTAAATCAAGAATTTGTTATTTTCTTTAACAATTCTTGATTTTTCGTATACATATTTAGGATCTAAACCTGCATAATTACATACAGTAATAAACTCTTCATTTTTTAAATTAAACCACATTAATGCTTTAATTCTATATGTATTTGCTATTTTCTTTTTAGAATTACTTTGTAAGTCTACAAGTGC
>CALXSG010000003.1 GCA_944391075.1 uncultured Rickettsiales bacterium
ATTGAATCGATACCAATTTCTTTTAAATGTTTTTGTAAAGCTTCTTTGTCCCAATATGTATTATTACCAACATCAATAAATTGTGAACAATCCACTTTTGCCTGATCATTGTTAATATCATAATAATACAAATGATTATTGTTTGTTGTTAATCCAAAAAAACCGTTATTATATACACCTTGACTCGTTGTTTCATTAAGTTCTATAACATATTCATTATTTTGCATATCTGTAATGGTAACACTTGCTACATTATTCTCTATTTCATATGAGAATATCTTAATCATTGATGGTTCTAAATAACGACCATCAAAATATGCTCCTTGTAAATCTGTGTTACCAGGAGAAGATATAAAATAATTACTATTAAAATCAACCGTCGTTGTATTATCTCCAGAACCCAAAATAAGTTTTTGATTATTAAGATCTAACAAACCACTTTCGCCTTCTAAATTCCACATCTGTTTTTCTTCATCAAATTCAACACCTATTGTATATTCAATATTATTAGCATCAATAATTGTAACTGTTGGATTATCACCTTCTAAATTATATGACACAGACTTAATCTGTAATTCGTGTATATAATCTTTATGTAAAAAAGTATCACTGTTAGAAGAAGAAATAAAATTATCTCCATCATATTCAATTTCTTGTGCACTATCTCCAACACCCATAATAAGTTTTTTATTACTTACATCTAATTGAATAGCATAATTTGAAGAATTATATAAACCATTGAACTGATATAAATTGTCACTATATGAATTTCCATTGGTATCAGTTATAGTAAGAATAAGTTGGTTAAGATTATTTGCCCTATACGATATTGAAGCAATTTCTATATTATTCAAACACCAAATCTTATCATTACTATCTTTCATAAAATCTAATTGTAAAGTACCAAATTGCGTTTGCAGTGTCGATAGATTAAAATTACCAACTATATTATTTCTAGCATCAATAATTGAACATCCACCATCACTACCTTCTCCTAAACCAAATTCATATTCAATACCATTGCTATCGGTATATGTAATACTTCCTGTTTTTGTTTCATTATCATATGTATATACTAAGCTTTGAATATCAGCTGTTCCCATATTAACAAATTGTCCATTTTTACAATGTAAAAAATCTGTATTTTCTGCAGTTTGCCCCGCTGGAATTAAGTTGCCATTTTCAGCTAGTTGACCTATTATTTGTCCACCAACAGTAATATTTTTAGATGTATCTAATGTACCAGTAATTGTCTCACCATCTTTATCTATAAAAGTAATACTAGTTTCTGTATATGTATATGATACAATATTGTTGAAATTAAAAGAATTAGACTCTGTCATAAGAAAAAAAATTTAGTAAACCAATTATAGTATATGCTATTTTTATTTTATTGTCAATAATTTTTTATAATAATTATAAGTAAATAGCTTGATAAAAATACCAAACTATTTACTTGTATATTTTAGATTTGCACTGATAATTTAAAATAATAATTATGCAATTTTACCTCACCTTCTTACCATTAGAATTTTTAGCTAAACTTTCTCTTCTTCTAACTTCTAATCTTTTGTTCATTTTCTTTAAGTCTTTTTCTAAGTCTTTCTTTTGTAGTTTGTTGTTAATTCTGTTAACAGCTAAGGAAGTAAGTCCAGTTGCAACACTTGCAATTAATATGTATGTTACCATAGAACCTGTGTTCATGCCATTAACATTTATATTAATTGTTCCAGAATCAGTTAAGTTCTCTAAGGCTTCTAAACCTACATCTAATGTTGGTAGATTATTTAGTTCTAAACTTTGATTTAATTTTTCAATAAAGTCTTCATATGTTTTAGTGCCTTCAAGTTGCATATCATTAATAACTTGTTGAGCTAATGATGCAATTTCTTGATTTTCTGCTCCTGGTAATGTATTTTGAATTTCATTGTTAAGATATTCTTTTAAACCTTCTAAATTTCCATCAGCAATATAACCTTTTATTGTATTATTATTATTTCTTAATAAGTCAGATAATGCTTGTTTAGTATCATCACTTATAATGTTATTATCATTGTTATTACCATTAATCATATTATTTGATGGTAATACTGCCATATCAGGCATAATCATATCTTGTGGTAATGATATATAATTCTGTCCTGCATATATAATTTCACCAGTACTTACATTAAATACAGCTAATTTCTCAGTAGGATTATTAGGATTAACAAGATATTTAATATTATTCTCTTCACCAACTAAATTATATGGTGTAGTTGTACCATTAATATTTGTAACCATAACACTATTAATATCAACACTAACATTATAAGTTAATATTTCACTAGCATCTAATGCATTAGCTGATAATATATAATATTGATTACTATCAATAGATAAATATTTAAATACATTATTCTCTGATAATGTTACTGTTCCAGTAGATGTATCTAATGTACTAGTAGTAGAATTAGCAATATAATATTTACCCGTATTAGGATTAAATTCAAGAGAATAGTTATTATCATTTAAATTAATTGATACAGGTAAATTAAACTCATCATATACAATAGACATACTCTGTACATTTAGATTCTCTAATTCAGTGTTAGGTACAACGTTATTATCTTGAATAGTCATATCAGGCGTTATATTAGGAGGTGTAGCTGTAACTGATGTTGTTATACTTGGTCTAGCAGAACTAAGTAATCTATTAGGTGTACCACCTGCATCATCATCAGGACCATTCATATCTGTTGTTGCAGGAGTATGTTCAGGAGTATTTTGAGGGTTTTTTGTATAAACACCATTACTTAATGTAAAGCTATTATTAAGATTAATTGAATTATCTCGTCCAGCAGAAATGATTTGTTTTGTATTTGAATCATATATTGCAATAAAGTTTCGTTCATTATCTCTAATACCATATACAGTATTTCCTTCTTTATCATTATATAATGCTATAAGATCACATATTTTATTTTGAGTACCAGTTCCAGTATTTACATTAATATCTATTGTTCTATTTTGTGTATTTAAAGTAACAGAATTTATATCTGATGTCTCTAATGGTGTACCTGTTAGTTTAAAATATTGATTATTGGACATTGCGAAACTTTCATTTAAACTAATAGAATTATCTTGTCCCGAAGAAATGATTTGATTTGTATTTGAATCATATATTGCAATAGTTTTTCCTGTACTATCTTTAATAGCATATACAATATTTTCTTCATCATCAGTATATAATTCTTCAAGAGTACAATTTAAAGTTGGAGTACCAACTCCTTTAACAGTTATATTAATATCTATTGTTTGATTTTGTGTATCTAAAGCAACAGAATTTATGGCTGATGTATCTAATGGTGTACCTATTAAAGGATAATAATTATTATCTGGTGCTTGAGCTAAATGAGTGAAATTATTCTCACCAGAAGAAGATAATTTACCATTTTGTATATCATATAATGCAATAGTTTTTTCTGTACTATCTTTAATAGCATATACAATATTTCCTTCATCATCAGTATATAATGTTGTAAGAGTACATGATATATTTTGAGTACCAGTTTCAGTATTTACATTAATATTTATTGTTTGATTTTGTGTATCTAAAGCAACAGAATTTATGGTTGATGTATCTAATGGTGTACCTGTTAAAGGATAATAATTATTATCTGGTGCTTGAGCTAAATGAGTGAAATTATTCTCACCAGAAGAAGATAATTTACCATTTTGTATATCATATAATGCAATAGTTTTTTCTGTACTATCTTTAATAGCATATACAATATTTCCTTCATCATCAGTATATAATGTTGTAAGAGTACATTGTAAATTTTCAGTATTATCTCCATTAGTTATATTAATGTTTATGGTTTTTTCTACACCTTCAAGATTTAAAACAACATAATTTATATTTGATGTATCTAATAGTGCATCTGTTAGTCTAAAACTTTCATCTAAATTAACAAAATTATCTTGTCCTGCAAAAATAGTTGGACTATTTCCCGAATTATCATACACTGCTATAATATTTCCAGATGAATCTTTAACAGCCCACATATCAATATTATTACCACTATCATCTTTCATTTGTTCAATGTCATATGGCTGTGTGCCATTAATTATTATTTTATTATTTGTAGAATCAACATATATACTATTTATATTAGATGTATTTAATGCATTATCTGTTGATATATTTATATATCTACCATTATAAACTGCAAAGTTACCTAAATCAACATAATTATCTTGTCCCGAAGAAATAATTCGATTTGTATTTGAATCATATATTGCAATAGTTTTTCCTGTATTATCTTGAATAGTATATACAATATTTCCTTCATCATCAGTATATAATGTTGTAAGAGTACATTCCGAACTATCAATATATATTTTTTCATTATCAATATCTAAATTAACATAATTTATACTTGATGTACTTAATGCATTATCTGTTGACATATTTATATATCTACCATCATAACTCATAAAGTCACCTAAATCAACAGAATTACTTTCACCAGTAGAAATTATTTGATTTGTATTTGAATCATATAATGCAATAGTTTTTCCTGCACCATCTTTAATAGCATATACAATATTTCCTTCATCATCAGTATATAATGCTGTAAGAGTACATTCTAAATTTTGAGTACCAGTTTCAGTGTTTACATTAATATTTATTGTTTGACTTTGTGTATCTAAAACAACATAATTTATACTTGATGTCTCTAATGGTGTGCCTGTTAAAAGATAGTAATTATTATCTGGTGCTTGTGCTAAATGAGCAAAATTATTCTCACCAGAAGAAAATAATTTACCATTTTGTATGTCATATAATGCGAAAAACTCATCGCTTGAATTTTTAACACATAAATATGGTATTCTAACTCCAGAAGGGGTAATGTATGGTACAAGCTCATATCGTGTATTTTCAATACCGCTATTAATTTCAATAAAAGAATTATTAAAATCCAAAGAAACATAATTAATATCAGATATGGTTAATGGTGCATGTATTAAAGAATAATAATCATTATCTGATGTCTGTATTAAATAAGTAGAATTATCACTAGAAGAAACAAATTTACCATTTTGTATATCATACATTGCTATAATTTCATTATTTGAATTTTTAACACCATATATATATGTTTTTTCATTTTCACTATATAATGGTATAAGATCATAACCTGCATCTTCAATTGTAATACGATCATTATTAAAATCTAAAGTAATATGCATACCAATCCCTATCTCTAATGGTGTACCTGTTAGTTTAAAATATTGATTATTAGACATTGCAAAACTTTCATTTAAACTAATAGAATTATCTTGTCCCGAAGAAACGATTTTATTTGTATTTGAATCATATATTGCAATAATGTTTTGTTCATTATCTTTAATAGCATATACAATATTTCCAGTATTTTCATCAACATATAATCCTTCAAGAGTACATGGTATATTTTGAGTACCACTATCAGTGTTTACATTAATGTTTATAGTTTTGTTTTCACCTTCAAGATTTAAAGCAACAGAATTAATATCAGATGTAGTTAATGCATTATCTGCTGATATTTTTATACGTTTAAGACCATAACTCATAAAGTTATCTAAATCAACAGAATTTTCTTGTCCAGCAGAAATAATTTGATTTGTATTTGAATCATATAGTGCAATAGTTTTTCCTGCATCATCTTGAATAGTACATACCATTTCTCCAGTATTTTCATCAATATATGTTACAATATTATATTTTATATTTTGAGTAGTATCTCCATTAGTTATATTAATTTCTATATCGTTAAAATCGATATAAACATAATTTATATCTGATGTATTTAATGGTGTACCTGTTAAAGGATAATAATAATAATTATTTGGTGCTTGAGCTAAATGAATAGAATTATCTTGTCCCGAAGAAATTATTTGATTTGTATTTGAATCATATAATGCAATAATATTTTGTTCATTATCTTTAATAGCATATACAATATTGCCTTCACTATCAGTATATAATTCTGTAAGATTACATTGTAAATTTTCAGTAGTATCTCCATTAGTTATATTAAGGTTTATAGTTTTGTTTTCACCTTCAAGATTTAAAGCAACAGAATTTATATTAGATGTATTTATTGGTGTGCCTGTTAAAGGATAATAATTATTATCTGGTGCTTGAGCTAAATGAATAGAATTATCTTGTCCCGAAGAAATTATTTGATTTGTATTTGAATCATATAATGCAATAATATTTTGTTCATTATCTTTAATAGCATATACAATATTGCCTTCACTATCAGTATATAATTCTGTAAGATTACATTGTAAATTTTCAGTAGTATCTCCATTAGTTATATTAAGGTTTATAGTTTGATTTTGTGTATCTAAAGCAACAGAATTTATATTCGATGTCTCTAATGGTGTACCTGTTAGTTTAAAATATTGATTATTAGACATTGCGAAACTTTCATCTAAATCAACATAATTATCTTGTCCTGAAGAAACGATTTGATTTGTATTTGAATCATATAATGCAATAGTTTTTCCTGTACTATCTTGAATAGCATATACAATATTTCCTTCACCATCAGTATATAATTCTGTAAGAGTACATTCTAAATTTTGAGTACCACTATCAGTGTTTACATTAATGTTTATTGTTTGATTTTGTGTATCTAAAGCAACAGAATTTATACTTGATGTCTCTAATGGTGTGCCTGTTAAAGGATAATAATTATTATCTGGTGCTTGAGCTAAATCAACATAATTATCTTGTCCTGCAAAAATAATTTGATTTGTTGATGAATTATAAATAGCTATATTATTACCATTTGAATCTTGAATATAATATATAGTATTACCTTCTTCTGTTGTGACAGGAACAAGAGTACAATCTAAAATTTCATTATTGGCTGTTGTTACAAAAATACTATTTTCATTGATAGTAGCGGCTTTTATATTTTGCAAGCCTGATAATGTAGGAGATGTTAATTTATAAAATGTTCCGTCAATTTCTTTATGTATATCATAGCCAACACCATCACTATGCATGATTTTAATTTCTTTTGTGTCTGGATTATAGGTTCCAATAGCATTAGAATTACCCATATTATTTTTTAAATCATATGAACCATCTGGATTTTTTAAGTTTGGATTATAGTATATTTCTAATTCGTTATTTTGATTGTCATATATATACATCTTTTGCGAATCTGGCAATAGCATAGACATCTCAATATTTGATATATTTAGATCTTCTGCTTTTAATAAAATGTTATCACCTCTATTATTCATAAAGTACACTACAGGAAAAATATTATCTCCTAATGATAGTTCTGTAGAAATAGCATTAAATGTACCAACTTCTTCACCATTTTGTTTTATAAAGTAACATCCTGCTATATCTGATGATTTTTCTATTGTGAAATCAATACTATTTCCATCTTGATCAATAAGAGTCATTGTGCCATTTGCAAAATTATAAGTACCACCTTGTATGTCGGTTATGCTATTGATATTTTTAAACATACCATCAGTTGTTTGTACAAATCTTGAATCATTATCAAGATCAATTGAGTTATTTTGTCCAGTAGCATCTTTTCCAGCAGAAATGATTTGTTTTGTACCGTCATCATAAATTGCTACATTTGTACCATTACTTTGAATATAATATATACTACTACCTTCTGTGACAGGTTGAAGATTATATGGAGTATCATCAATAGTAATTGTTCCTGTATTTGCATTATTATCAATGTTAAGTGTAACTGAATTTATATTTTGCAAGCCTGATAATATAGGAGATGTTAATTTATAAAATGTTCCGTCAATTTCTTTATGTATATCATAGCCAACACCATCACTATGCATGATTTTAATTTCTTTTGTGTCTGGATTATAGGTTCCAATAGCATTAGAATTACCCATATTATTTTTTAAATCATATGAACCATCTGGATTTTTTAAGTTTGGATTATAGTATATTTCTAATTCGTTATTTTGATTGTCATATATATACATCTTTTGCGAATCTGGCAATAGCATAGACATCTCAATATTTGATATATTTAGATCTTCTGCTTTTAATAAAATGTTATCACCTCTATTATTCATAAAGTACACTACAGGAAAAATATTATCTCCTAATGATAGTTCTGTAGAAATAGCATTAAATGTACCAACTTCTTCACCATTTTGTTTTATAAAGTAACATCCTGCTATATCTGATGATTTTTCTATTGTGAAATCAATACTATTTCCATCTTGATCAATAAGAGTCATTGTGCCATTTGCAAAATTATAAGTACCACCTTGTATGTCGGTTATGCTAGAAATATCGAAATTGTTGTTATCCATAGAACATAAAAAATTATTACTATCTAACATAGAATTATACTACTTTTAGCTTAATTGTCAACACTTTTTTATATTATTGATAAATATTAATTTTAAATATTAAACATTTAAACAAACTTAAAAATAACTTGACTTTTATATAAAAAAATGTGTAATAAGTTTAGAATAATAAAATAATTAGCTATGGAACACATATTATTTGCATTCAGCTTAACACTTTTAGCAGGTTTATCAACAGGCATTGGTTCAGCATTAGCATTTTTTACAAAAAAAGTAAGTGCAAAATTTTTATCAACAACACTTGGTTTTTCAGCGGGTGTAATGATTTATGTATCACTAACAGAATTATTGCCTGAAAGTCAAGCTATTTTAGAAGAAAAATATACTTATGCAAACATAATAAGTGTCATTTCTTTTTTTGCAGGTGTATTATTAATAGGTTTAATAGATTATTTTGTTCCCGATATGAAAAACCCACATGAGATTCATAAAGATAAAAAAGACTTAAAGAAAATGCAAAACAACTGTAAAAATCCGCGACATTTATTTAGAATAGGAATATTAACAGCCTTAGCCTTAGCATTACATAACCTTCCTGAAGGTTTAGCAACATTTATTTCTGCTCTAAATGAACCAAGTATTGCATATCCAATAGCTCTTGCAATAGCTATTCATAATATACCAGAAGGCATTGCAGTTTATGTTCCAATCTTGTATGCAACAAGAAATCGTAAAAAAGCATTCTTATATTCCTTTGCCTCTGGTTTAGCGGAACCAATTGGTGCAATATTAGGTTATTTGATTTTAAAACCATTTTTATCAGATACGCTATTTGGAGTAGTTTTTGCAATGGTTGCAGGAATTATGGTGTATGTATCTTTTGATGAATTATTGCCAACAGCAGAAGAATATGGTGAACATCATTTAGCGGTTATAGGACTTTTTGCGGGTATGATGATTATGGCTATTAGTTTAATTTTATTTTAATATTGATTTTTAAATTATGTATGATATTATACTTTATTGGAAATAAAATTATTTTTTATGTTTAGAAGACTACAAACAAATACTTTTATAACTATAATGGGTCTTTAAATAGCGACCCGACCCCACCGCATGTGTATGTATTAACTTATAAAACAATTATAAAAAATAAAATGATTAAGATAAATGTAAATAATAATATTAAAGAATATGATGATTCTATTAATGGTTTTCAATTGATAAAATTATTAAATGATGAGAGTGTAAAAAATTCAGTTGCAATGAAAATTAATGGCAAATTAAGTAATTTAGCTGATAAAATTGAAGATAATTGTGATATTGAATTTATTGACAAAAATTCACAAGAAGGTTTAGAAATTATTAGACACTCAACAGCTCATTTAATGTCTGTTGCAATCAAAGCTTTATATCCTGATGTAAAATTAGCTATTGGCCCTGCTATTGAAAATGGTTTTTATTATGATTTTGACAAAGATACTCCATTTTCAGAAGGTGAGTTTGAGAAAATTGAAAACAAAATGAAAGAATTGGTTAAGGAAGATGCTAAATTTTCCTATGAAGAAATGTCAAAAGAAGATGCTATTAAATATTTTAAAAATATTGGTGAAGATTATAAAGTTGAATTAATTAATGAAATTCCTGATGGTGAAAAAATTACAGTTTATCAATTAGGTAATATAAAAGATTTATGCAGAGGCCCACATGTTCCTTCTACAAGATATTTAAAACATTTTAAATTGACAAAAGTTGCTGGTGCTTATTGGAAAGGTGATAGCAATAATAAAATGCTACAAAGAATTTATGGAACAGCTTGGGCTAATAAAGAAGATTTAGAAAAATATTTTACTTTATTACAAGAAGCAGAAAAAAGAGATCATAAAAAAATTATGAAAGCTATGGACTTAGCACATTTTGAACCAGAATATGCCCCTGGTGCTCCTTTTTATCATCCAAAAGGACTTTTTATATTCAACTCTCTTGTCTCTCATATGAGAAAAAAACAAGAAGATGCTGGTTATATTGAGGTTTCAACTCCTAGAATTATGAATAGATGTTTATGGGAAACATCAGGACATTGGGAAAAATATGGAGAGCATAACTATTCTGGAAAAATGGAAGATGACACACAATTTTGTGTAAAGCCTATGAATTGTCCTGGTGGTATTTTAATTTATAATCATGGCATGAAATCATATAAAGATTTACCTATTAAAATGGCAGAATTCGGTAGAGTAAATAGATATGAAGCTAGTGGGGCTTTAAATGGCTTTTTGAGAGTTAGAGAATTTACACAAGATGATGCTCATATTTTCTGTACTCCAGAACAAGTTGAACAACAAATTATTGAAACAACAAAATTCTGTCTAAGTATTTATAAAGACTTTGGTTTCAAAGATGTTGTTATTAAGTTATCAACAAGACCTGAAAAAAGAATTGGTGATGAAAAAATATGGGACATTTCAGAAAAAGCATTAGGTGATGCTTTACATAAATTAAATCTTGATTTTATTATATTTCCTGGTGAAGGTGCTTTCTATGGTCCTAAATTAGAGTTTGTTTTAAAAGACGCATTAGGAAGAGATTGGCAAGTTGGAACAATTCAATTAGATATGAATTTGCCGAAAAGATTTAATATGTCTTATATAGGGCAAGATGGTGAAAAACACGAGCCAGTTATGATTCACAGAGCTTTATTAGGTTCTATTGAGAGATTTATGGGTATTTTAATTGAAGATACAGAAGGAAAATTCCCATTATGGTTAAATCCACTACAAGGTGTTATTTTAAATGTTAATGAAAATGTACTTGATTATTGTGAAGAATTGCATAAAAAATTTAAAGAAAATAATTTTAGAATTAATTTGGATTCTTCAAATGAAACTTTAAATTATAAAATTAGGCAACATTCACTT
The DNA here is from genome assembly GCA_944391075.1 of uncultured Rickettsiales bacterium. Taxonomy (GTDB): domain Bacteria; phylum Pseudomonadota; class Alphaproteobacteria; order Rickettsiales; family UBA1997; genus CALXSC01. The sequence continues at coordinate 11,268 of CALXSG010000003.1, forward strand.
GAAAAAGTGCCTTTCTTGATTATAGTTGGCGATAAAGAAAAAGAAAATAATACAATTACTTTAAGAACATTGGGAAGTGAAAAACAAATTTCAATGAAAGTTGATGATTTTGTTGACAAATTAAATGAAAAGATTAAAAATAAAAGTAATGGTTTCGATTTATAAAATTTAATTATTATTTTATTTAAAACATTAACCCACCAGCTTAACTGGTGGTTCTTCATTTTCTTTCAGCAAACTTCGGTGGGACGACAGGCTCGTGATTGCAGATGCCTTGCTTCGCAAGTCGCCTGCATCCCGCCCACCTTGTTATTCCTTCGGCAAACTGCGCCCATAAGTCGTTGCATTTGTGCAAGCACAATGCCCCGACATTTAGGGCTTGTTGTTCCTTCGGCAAACTTCTGGCATGAGTTGTCAAAGTCTCAAGCAAGCTTGGACTTTATAATTTAAAATTTAATTCAACTCAACAACAAGCCCTAAATGTCGGACAATCAAACTTGTTTGAATTGGACGACTTATGGGCGAAGTTTGTCGAAGAAAATGGAGTATTTTTACAAGAATAAAACAAAACAAATGGAATGTGAAAACAAGCCCTGTGCGATGGGAGCTTGCTCACAATCGCAAGCCTGTCATCAGGGCGATGTTTGCCAAAACGAAGCGGAGGACTATGTCATAATGTCTCATCGCTAAAGCTAAACTGAACCCCCAGTCTAACTGGGGATTTTAGATCGCAATAAAAATACTAAGTTTAAACTTAGTATTTTTAAAAATAGTTATAACATATTTTTAGTTTTGTAATTCAAAATAATCGTTAGCATTATCTTTAACTTGTTTAATTAAAATTTTTGCATCTTCTATTAGTTGATCTAAATCAATACCATCTTCATATTTGTATGATTTTTTTTCCAAAGTTTTCCAACTACTTTTTTCTGTTATTGATTTTCTTATTTTACAATTTTTATTTAAATAACCATTTAATACAGAAATAGACAAAGTATAAGAAGTATTGTCTTTATAGCTTCCTAACCATAAACTTAAACATATTTTACCATATTCTAAAAAATCTTTTAAAACTAAATTATTTTCCATATAATCAATAGTTTTTAAATAACTTTTTGATGGATAAATAAAAGATAAATCTTCTTCTATTTCTATATTTTTTGATAATAATTTACTTTTAAAATCTTCCAAAATAAGCCAACCATACTCATTCAATTCTTTCATAGCTTTAACCATTAAGTTTGTATTTTTAAATAATATATTGCAATTTGTATCGTTTATATTGCGATTGCTATTTCCCATAATATTCTCCAAATTATTAATAAAACTTTTAAGTAATATTGTTTCTTCAATTTTTACATCATTTATATAATCTCCTATTTTAGATTTTATTTTTTCTAATAATTCTCTATAAGTTATACAATGATCTAAATGTTTATCTTTTGAATTTTCATCTTTTTTAAAGATAGATAATAAAACCATTTTCTTTTCTTTATCTTTAAAATTATTTTCTAAATATTTTTTATATTTTTCATATGGTTGTCCTTGATCACCAGCATATATTTTGTTTTCAATAGCTATTGCATATTTTTGAGTTTCCATTAATATGTCAATTCTTTTGTTTTCATCTACTACTACTTCTCTTTCTGCTTCATTAACAAGTATTTCATTACTTTCAATATTTAAACATTTTAAAATTGATTCTAAAAATAATTGTTTATAACTTGATTCATTTAAAAAATAAACTATTACATTAGATACAACATTTTCATAATGTGGATAACCACAAATATCAAAAAAGTTTTCTTTTTTAGTGGATATTTCTTGTAAATTTAATTTTTCTAAATTTTCCACAAGTTTTTTTATTTCTTCTGTATTCATATTTGCTCCTATTTTGCTAAAATCTTTCCATTGCTATCCTTATAAGAATCACAAAGAATAAGTATAAAATCTATAAGTACTCCAATACCAAAAAGACCAAAAGTAAAAAAGTAAATAATACCTAAAAGAAAATTTCCAGTATAAAAACGATGAATACCTAAAAAACCTAAAAATATACAAAGTATAAGAGTTGTAATTTTAGATTTATTAGAAGTATTAAAACTTGTATTTTCAAGAGATAAAGAATTTAAAAGATCTTGTTTAGATTTTTCAAACTCTATTTCTGATATAATACCTTTTTCTTTTAGATTATTTAATTTATCCAACTGTTCAATTTTATCACTCATAAAGACATAAATTATTAAAGTATGATAAAATGTAATAATACTAAAAACCTTTTTTCAAGTCTTAAAAATATTAATTCTTAATAAAATGTGAATTTTATAACTTTGTCTAATTTATTATTAATATTATTGACTTGTTTCTTGATTTCAATAATTTCTTCCTTGCTTATTTTGGATGTTTGTAATAATAAATATGGCCTTACTTGAAGTACTTCTGCTATTTTGCAAATACTGTCAAGTCTAGCTGGTGATTTACCATTTTCTATATTAGAAATTGTATTAAGATCCATATTGGCTGAAAATGCAAGTTCGCTTTGTGTTTTACCTTTCTTTTTTCTTTCTTCTCTAATGTTCTTGCCAACAATTTTTAAAAAATCTTCAAGTGTATCTATTTTATTAATTTCCATATTTTATTCATATTATAATAGTAATTTTACTTATAAAGCATTAAATTTTAATTGCAAATAAAAAATTGTTTCATAAATTATTATAGTAATAGATAATTGAAAAATAAAGAAAAATGTCTGAAGAAAATAATACAGTTAGAACATATATTGATGGAAAGGGAAATAAATATAAATACTGCAACCCAATTTTTTGTACTTATCCCAAAAAACGAAAAATATTTGTAAAGGAAGTATTGTTTGAAAATCCCAACGATAGAGATACATATACAATAGCAAAAGTTGATTATACTGATGTTGATGGAACAAATGAATGTTTAGCTTTTAGGTGGAATATTACAAGTGGTGAAAAAGTAAGAAAAAAGAATACTGACGATCTTTGTCTTGGTTATCCATATAATTCAAGGGGTGAACCTGAGTGGGTTATATTGCCTAATATAAAAAAATATTTAGAAATAATGTTTTTAAAAAATAAACATTAATAGCGGTTTAAATATTAATAATTTTACTAAAATAATAGTAAGATTTATTAATTTTCCCATACTATATAAGAATATCTAATACACGAATCTTTATTTGCTATTGCTAAATCATAATCATAGCCCCAACCACCATTACCACATGATGCTCTAAAATCTCCACTATCATATAAATTATCATCATATTTTCTATCAACTTGATAAGCAAATTTTGAACCTTTTGTACCTAAGCCATTATACGAAGTTTGACACTGTAAAAAAATCATATTACTTTTTATACCATATAAATAATGACTATCTAAATGATTGCTATTAGTCATACTGGAAAAATAACAAAAAGTTCTTGGTAACCCATTAACATTTGGTAATGTAGTATTTACTCCTTCTTTACCAGTAAATTCTTGATTAATTATTTTTTCTTGATATAATTCAACAAATGGAGCTGATATTTCATTTGGTATAGCGTATCTATTACTTGTATCCGTACCATCATAAGGTGGTTTAAAATATTCTTTTTTAATTATTTCACCAGAGTTATAACCATTTTTTCCATCTAAATTAAAATCACCGGGCAATCTATCATGTGTACTATAAAATGTATATAGTGCTTGTTTGTATTGATTTAAACTATCGTAAAAAGCTTTAACTTTTGCACTTTCAATTAAACTAGCCCCACCTGTAATACCTGCAACTAAAAGTCCAATTATAATCAGTACAATTGATAATTCAATTAAAGAAAAAGCTAAAATATTATTTATTTGAGATTTGATGAATTTTTGATTTTTACAATTAATAGTATTATTTAAATTAACTACTTTTTTAAATTGTTTATAAAAAGCGACCCCCCCCCCCACAAATTTTTGATTACAGTTTTATTGTTTTTCATATTTATATTGTAATTAATTATTGTTAAATACTTATATTTTAATATAAGGATAGATATTTTAAAGTCAATATAAACTATCAATTCTTTATATTTAATGTATTTGTTTAACAAAAAATTTTTACTTATTAAAATATATACAGTATTAATAAATAAAGTACATATAAAATCTTAATTATTTTTATTATATTACAATACAATAATTATAAATAAAATATATTAAATTAAAAAGTATAAACTATTGCGGCGCATTTACCACCTCTTGCACTTGTTGCTTTACTTATTTGCGATTCTTTATAAGATACATCACCACCATTACTGCCATCAGGTGCTACACAAAAACTTCTAATTTTACCAGTATCATAAATTCCATCGTCAACTTTAAAATCTATTATTTCAGCTGTCTTAGCTGGTAATGCATAATCATCATTATAACTTTGTAGATAAATCATTTGTTTATCAATATTAAAATCTCTTGTAAATTTTCTTCCATCTACTACATTATATTGCTTTATTCCTAAAAAATTAGAGGTGAAAGCCTTTGAGAATGGCATACCGCCTGCCTTTGCAGTTTCCCTTCCTAAACTACTATACTGTCCATAAGTCCCCGTAGGTTCAAAATCATATACTCCTTCTAAATACATTTCGACAAATGGAGCGGATAATATATCCGGTGAATAATGATTGTTAGCTGTATCACTTCCATCATAAGGAAATTTAAAAGTATTATTTGGATAAACTTTATAACTATTAACATAGTCATAATTATCAATCAAACCATCGTTATTTATGTCACCTGGCATTCTATCTTTTGCAATTCTAAAAGCATATACCGATCTTTCTATCCCTTGAAATTCATTTATTAAGTTTCTAACTTTTGCGCTATCAATTAAACTAGCCCCACCTGTAACACCAGCAACAAGTAAACCAATTATTATAAGCACTATTGATAATTCAATTAAAGAGAAAGCTAAAATATTGCTTTTATAAATAAAAATATTTGAAAAATGCTTTACGTATTTTTTTAGAATAGATATATATCTATTATTATTTGAAGAATTCTGCAACTTTAATTGTTTATTTATTAGATACATATAAATAATAATTATTATAATTTCACACATTTATAATCTATATTATCATATTTAAAAAATCAATATAAATATAATAATTGTATACAATTTTTAGTGTATTATATCATAGCCAATGTAAAGTATTTTATAATTTTTATCAAGAAGATTGTAATTATTTTCTGCTGGTGCATCAATATTATCTTTATCTGGTAAAACTAAATGAACTCTAAATTTTCCACCATGTGGATTATTATCATCTATTTTATTATCAACACCAGAAGCAAAAGTTGTATTATATCTTGCATTAGAATATCCAAAACTTAATAATAAAATATTGTCTTTTATATTTTTTAAATAAGTAAAATAGTTTATCCTATTTGCTAATGATACAAAATAATATATTGATTTACTTTTTAAGGCATTAGATGTTGGTAAACCTTCATATTGGCTACCACTAGTATATTCAGGCTTGAAATCTATAATTTCATTTAAATATAAATCAACAAATGGAGCTGTAAAATAGTTTGGAATACTATATTTAGTGCCATCATATGGTGCTGGAAAATAACCATTATAATTGTCATCTACATATTGTCCAAACTTCCCATCATTATTAGTATCACCTGGTAATCTGCCTTTTGCAGCATAAAATGTATTAACGGCAACATCCCAATTTCTTAATTCGGTTATAAAAGATCTTTGTTTTGCATTTTGAATAAGACTTTGTCCACCTGTAACACCAGCAACAAGTAAACCAATTATTATAAGAACAATTGATAATTCAATTAAAGAAAAAGCTAAAATATTATTTATTTGAGATTTAACGAATTTTTGATTTTTACAATGAATAGTATTATTTAAATTAACTACTTTTTTAAATTGTTTATAAAAAGTATCCCCCCCCCCCACAATTTTAGCTACTTTTTTATTATTTCCCATATTTATATTATAATCATGTTATCACAGTTCTAATTTTAATATATTTATTTATATTTTAAAGTCAATATTAAAAAACAGTTAATTGTATTAGCTAAATTAATTAAATTAATATAATTACTATTATTAACATAAAATTTTACCTTCATAATATTGAAGGTAAAATATATTCTTTATTATATTATTAATTTATTTAAGCTTAGAATAAGTAAGTATAGATGTAGGTTCTGGTCCTGTTTCATCAGGATAAACAACAATCTTCTTTTTTATATCAGTTGTATATCTTCCTGTGGTTTTATCTACCGATTCTTCAAGTTCCTCGCGTTGCATTTTATCTATTGCTGCACCTCTCTTTGATTTTTCTCTATCACCAATTTCAAATACTTTCTTAGATCCGTATGTTAATATACCTAACAAACTACCACCAATAATAGCAGTTTTTACCCAACCAGAAATTGCTGCTGCAAATGTTGTTGTAACTTCAGTAGTTGCCTTAATGCCCAAAATAGCATTTACCAATCCTGGTGTAGCAGCGCAAATTGCTATGAAAACAAAAGAAGCAACTACAACAGCTGAGATCGTCGACATCCAACCATAACTTTTTTCACCAAAATCCTTTACTTTTCCATAAAATGCAGCTTCTTTTTGTTTATTTTTCTTTCTTCCTTCTCTAATGTTATATCTATCTTGTCGTATTTTTGCAACACGTTCTTGTTGTTTTTGTACATTTTTTTCGTTTAAATACAAACCTTTAATAGCCTCTTCTCGAACTTCAGCAGGAAGCATTTTAAGATTCGCAGCTAAATCATGGTCGAGAAGTGCAGTTCTTTGTTCTTTTAGTTTATTTAGCATGTCTTGATAGTTACGATATCTCCCACGATAAGCTTCCACACCCATACTAAAAATTTTATTATCGCTCATAATTTAAAAAATACTTAACTGCTAAATATTATAACATATTTTTTTTACAAAATCAATAATTAATTTTTAAATTATTTTCTTGATTTTTATTAATAATTTATTATTTTTTAGCTAGAATAATTAATTGAGACTATATGAAAAAATTAGAAAAGAAATATAATTTTGCAGAATCAGAAAAAAAATGGCAAGACTACTGGGAAGAAAATGGTATTTATCATTTTGATTGGAATGATACAGAGAGAGATCATATATTTTCAATAGATACACCACCGCCAACAGTTTCTGGAACTTTACATATGGGACATATTTTTTCATATACACAAACAGATATTACTGCTAGATATAAAAGAATGAGTGGTAAAAATGTATTTTACCCAATAGGTTTTGATGATAATGGTTTACCTACTGAAAGATATATTGAGAAATTAAAAGGCATTAAAGGAAAAGAAATGCCAAGAGATGAATTTATAAAAATCTGTCAAGAAAATGTTCATATTGCCGAAGATCAATTTCAAAGTCTTTTCAAGTCAGTTAGCCATTCATATGATTGGAGTTTAAAGTATCAAACAATTTCAGAAGTTTCAAAAAAATTATCACAAATGTCTTTCTTAGACTTATATAATAAAGGTTTATTATACAGAAAAGACGAACCATCAATATGGGATGTAGTAGATCAAACAGCATTAGCTCAAACAGAACTTGAAGACAAAGATATGGAAAGTCAAATGAATTATCTTAAATTCATGACTGATGATGGTGAAACTTTAGAAATTATGACAACAAGACCTGAATTATTACCAGCTTGTGTTGCTGTTATGTGTCATCCTGATAACTATGATAAATATAAATGGAAATCAGCAATTACTCCATTAGGTGTTAAAGTTCCTATTGTAGCTGATGATAAAGTTAGTAAAGAAAAAGGTACAGGTATGGTTATGTGTTGTACTTTTGGTGATCAAACTGATATTGATTGGTGGAAAAAATACAAGCTAGATTTAAGACTTATCATAAATGAAAAAGGACAAATTACACTTAAAAATGTAGAAAATTTAATAGATAAAAAATATTTAATTTTAGATGGACTTAAAATTACAGAAGCCAGAAGCACTATTTTAGACATTTTACAAAGTGATAACAAAATAACAAAAGCTCCTGAAAAAATTATACACCCTGTAAAAGTCGGTGAGAGATCTAAATTTCCAATAGAATTTTTAGTTACAAAACAATGGAACGTTAAAGTTTTAGATATTAAAACTGAATTACATAATAAAGCAAACGAATGTAATTGGTACCCTACTTGGATGGAAAATAGAATACATGACTGGATAGATGGTTTAAGTTGGGACTGGACTATTTCTAGACAAAGATTCTCTGGTATACCAATTCCTGTATGGTATTCAAAAAGAGCTGGCGAAGAAGGAAAGGTTATAGTTCCAAAATTTGAAGACTTGCCTATCGATCCTATGGTAGATTTACCGGAAGGTTATACAAGAGATGAAGTTCAAGCTGATACCGATGTTTTAGATACATGGGCTACATCTTCAATTTCTCCTCAATTATCTGCATGGGGTTTGAATGATAATTTATATATAGATAAAAATAGATATGAAGCTTTAAAATTACCTTTTGATTTAAGACCACAAGCACATGAAATTATTAGGACGTGGGCTTTCTGTACGTTGGTAAAAGCTTATTATCATAATAATACAACACCTTGGAAAAGTTTAGCTATTTCAGGCTGGTGTTTAGCACCTGATAAAAGCAAAATGTCTAAATCAGCTGGAAATGTGATTAGTCCTATTGGTTTGATTCAAAGTAAAGGTTCTGACGCTGTTAGATATTGGGCTGGAAACGCTACATTAGGTTTAGATACAGCTTATTCTGAAGAATTAATCGCCGTTGGTCAAAAATTAATTACAAAATTATTTAATAGTGCAAAATTTGTTGAAATGAACATCGAAAATTTAGAAGGTGGCATTTCAACCGCTAAAGAAGATGTTGAAAAAGAATTAATTTTTGAAACAATGGATAAATGGATAGTTTCAAAAACAAAAGCAACAATAGAAAAGGCTACTAAATTATTTGAAAATTATGAATACAATAAAGCCTTAGAAACAATAGAAAGTTTATTCTGGAATGATTTTTGTGATAACTATTTAGAAATAGCAAAAGTTAGATGTTATGGTACAAAAGCATTTAAATATCAGGATAAAGTGTTATCACAAGAAGAATTTAATAAAATAGAAAAAGGACAACAAAGTGCAATTAGAGCTACATACTATGTATTTAATGCTATATTAAAAATGTTCGCTCCTTTTGTACCTGCTATTTGTGATGAAATTTATTCATGTTTATATGAAGAAGAATTTAATATGACAAAATCAATTTCTTCTAGAGGAACATGGCCAAAAGTTGAAGATTTTGCTGAAAGTCATAATTCACTAGAAATTGGCAATATAGCTGTAAAAGTTTTAGCAGAAGTTAGAAAATATAAATCGGAAAAAAATATTTCAATAAAGGAAGTTATTGAAGAAATTTTTATATATACTGATGCAACTAAAAAAATAGATTTTATTGTAGAAGATCTAAAAAATGTTTGCAATGTTAATAATATTAAATTTATAGATAGTAAAGAATTTAATGTAAAATTCTAATTTTTAAAAAATATTATTGAAAATAAAATAATTATTATTTATTATTAGTATTGGTTTAACTATTATTGTATATACTTTGAGCGAAAAAAACGAATTAAGAATTAATAAAAGAATAAAAGCCCAAGAAGTTAGGGTTATAGATGAAAATGGTAAAATGATTGGTGTTCTACCAATTACCGAAGCTTTAAAATTAGCTTTTGAAGCTGAATTGGATTTAGTTGAAGTATCACCAAATGTAGAACCGCCTGTATGTAAAATTGCTAGTTATAGCAAAATGAAATACGAAGAACAGAAAAAGTCTAATTCCAATAAGAAAAAACAAAAAATTATGGAAACAAAAGAAATTAAGATGTCTTTGAATATTGGAGATGGTGATTTTAATACAAAAGTCAAACAAGCATCAAAATTTCTTGAAAAAGGAAACAAAGTTAAGTTTAATTTTATGTTTAAGGGAAGAGAAATCACATATTCTGACACGGCACAACTTATTATTGACAAAATCATGTCTTCACTAGAAGGCGTTGGCACAATAGAAGAAGCTCCTAAAATGGAAGGTAAAAGATTATTTTTTATTGTAGCTCCTACAAAAAATTAAATTATATTTTATAAATCTTTTAATAGTCTACAAATCGTAGACTATTTTATTGTTTTAAAATTTTATCTAAACTTCAAATTTGATGTTTATTAGAATTTTATAAATATAATTTCTATATTTTATAATTTATTTAAATATATAATAACAATATTTATTTTATTTAATATTTAAATTATGACGAAAAGCGAGCGGGGAGATTATTTAAAACGGTTCTCCCCAGACCGTTGCTCTATGACTAAGTTCCTATTGGAACCACCTTAAAGGTTAAGCAGCCATTTTGAGCTCAGCAGTATTATTGTCTGCATTTATGTTTTTGAACTGTCACGGTCGTATCTTGCCGGATAAACATTATACCTTTTAATGTATGTCGAAACTTGTTCACCCCCGTATTCTATAAATGGTGGAGGTGCCGAGTACCGCCCTCGGGTCCATATCATCTATTACGTATAACTTTTATTATCATAGTCACAAGGACAACACAATTATAGCATAAATATTTTATTTTTCAACATTTATAATTAAAATAATATATAATATTAAATCTTAAAACAATAAAGTTGATTTTTATTTATTTTATAATATTATATATTATTAGTGGAGTCAACATTAAATAATTGTGAGAAAAATAAATCTTTTATTATTACTTGTTATATTAACATCTTGTATTCAATCAGGTTTGAATCAAGTTAGAATTGTTGACTCAAATGGTAATCCGGCAAAAATAAATAAAATTGTTCCTGCTTTTAATGAACAACAAATGATAAAACAAAAAGAAGCTTTTAACAATAGCATCACAGAAGTTAATAAATTTAGACAAAATTTCAACGAAATAAATGAAATACAAAATGTAAATACAGTAAATAATGATACTATGGACAATGATACAAATATAATTAAACCATCAAATAGAAAAAAATATCCAGAAGATATATTTGCTGATAGAATTACAAATTATAAATATTTAGATAGCAATAAAAATATACAAGTTATTGACAAAAATAATAATTTAAACAATAAAGTTATTACAATTGACGAATCTAAAAATAACTTAAATAAAGTTATTGAAACTTCAACAAATAAAAATGAAATAAAATCTAATAATAAAAATAAAGTAGATAATACTGTGCAAACAAACAATAAAACAGCTAATAATAAATCAACTAATAATAAATCATCAAATAATAAAAATAACACCACAAAAAAGACTGTAAATAAAAATAATATAGATGCAAAGGGTTTTTATATTCAAATAGGAATTTTTAATGAAAAAACTAATGCTGAAAATTCATATAAAAAATATTCTTCTATACACAAAGGTGGAATAGATGAATATATTTCAAACAGCAAAGTTAAATATAAAGTTTTATTAGGTCCATATTCTAATAAAAATACAGCTGAGAAAGACTTAGAGAAAGTAATAAAAACAGGACATTATGATGTTTATATTACAGAAAAGAAGTAGTTTATTATTAATATTATTATTTTTTTTATCATCATGCTATTTCTTTATGCCAATAGAACCAATAGCAAGAATAGATGATGAATTTTTACTTGAATATGGAAGAGAAGTTCAGCGTGCAAAAAGAAAATATTACAAAAGTTTAGCCGCAGCAAATTATAATGGAGAAGTTGATTTTAATAAAACGGCTTATGGAAAATTATTACAAGCAGAAAGAGATTTTATAGAGCAAAATGCAAAAAACAATCCATTTCAAAAAATCAATACAAAACAGAGTCAGTTTAATAATAAAGTTGAATATTTAACTTATAATACAGGACCATATAAAGTCTTAGAAAACAATATATTTGATGATATTATTATACCAGATGATGATTTCCAATACTATAATTTAGGACAAAAAGATTTTAATGAAATCAATAATATAGAATTACAAGAAGCATATGATTATTTATACTTAATTAATCAAGAAATAGCTAGACAAATGGAAATTGCTAAGTTGAGAGCAGAAGAATTAAAGAAGACACAAAATATACAAACACAAGAAACAACTATTATTGATAAAACTAGAGAGAATTTAAAAAGCTTAACAGACCGTTTAAAGGGTTTAATAAGTACTACTACATCAAATTAGTATATATTTATCTTACAATATCAAAAATAGTTTTTCTTATATTACTAATTCCAATATTGTCTCTACTACTTGCATAAAGAACTTCACTGTATAAAGCAGTATGTTGTTTGAGAATATTATTAATTTCGCTAATCCTTTTTTCTAATTCATTTTGTTTGATTTCATCGATTTTTGTTAGAATAATTTGATATAAAACACCTCTTTTATCAAGAATATTCATCATTTCATTATCGTTGTCTTTAATGCCATGCCTACTATCTATCAATAAAAAAACTCTTTCTAAATTTTTTCTACTTAATAAATAACTAAAAATTAAATTGTTCCAATTCTCAACCTCATTGCGCCCTGCCTTTGCATAACCATAACCTGGCATATCAACTATTGTTAATCTATCTTTTATTTGAAAAAAATTTAATTGTTTTGTCCTTCCAGGAGTTTTTGATACTATTGCAATTTTAGAGTTAGTAATAGCATTTATTAAACTTGATTTTCCAACATTAGAACGTCCAATAAATGCAACTTCTTTTATATTATTAATCGGCAAATCTCTCTCGCTAAGTGCTCCAATTTTAAAAGTTGGAGGATTCTTAACAAAAAATTCATCAAACTTATTCATAATCTATTCCTTCCATTTAAGAGAGTCTAAACTACCGCAATTATTACACTCGGGTTGCCATTTTAAATACTCTCTATTACAAATATTACATTTCCAACAAGGATTTTTTAAAGTTAAAATTCTTTGTTTTAAATTATTTATGAGTGCAGAACTTCCATTATCTTCTTTTTCTATTTGTAATATAACTTCATATAGTTCTTTTGTTTCATTAACCTCTTCTGCTAATTTTGCATATTTTCTGGCTTTTGAATAAATTTTTTGTTTTAAATATATTTTAGCCATCAATAAATTACTTTCAAAACTCTTTGTATTTAAATTATATAATGTTTTATATGGTTTTATTGTATTTAATTCTTTTACAGACATTAAAGATAAATACAATTCAGCAAGTCTTGGATTAGAATTATACTTCCATGTTTTTTTAATAATATCTATAGCTTTAACTTTTTTACCTAAAGCTATATATGTTTCAACTAACAAAATTATACTTTGAATATTAGTTGAATCAAGTTTATAAGCTTTTCTTAAAACCTTTTTTGCATTACAAAAATCTTGATTATCATAATAATATTTTCCTAACGCAGAATATAAAAACAATATATTTTCTTTATTTTTACTTTCAGTATATATACCCGTTGATAGTAGAATATTTAAAATTTTATTTGCTTGTTCCCATTTTTTTTGCCATAAATATACATCATATAAAGATTGTAAAGCTTCACGATTTATAGGTTCTATTTTTATAATTTTTTCAGCACATTTTTCTATATCTTGAATATTATGCTCTTGTTTTGCTACTCTTAATTTATTAGACAAAGACAATAAATCAACATTTATATTAACACTTTTTATTTCTTTGAATTTCATTTCTGATTTATCAAAATCTCCAGTGGTATAATATATTTGTGATTCCAATAATTTAGCAAGATTTGTATTATTAAATAATTTATTAGCTTGTTTTAATTTTTTAAGTGCTTCTTTAATATTTTTAGTACTTTTCAAAATAAAACCTTCTGTCATTAATTCTATATAATCTTGAAATTTTTGATTATTTTTCTTTTCTATTTTTTTATATTTTTTTAAATTAGGATAAAAAATTATTGTTAACAAGTAAAAAGAAAGATAACAAAGTAAAATAAGAGCTGTTGCTAAAAACATCAAAAAACCAGCAGTGGTTGATATTTCATAATTAAAAGCTTGAATAATTATATCGCCTTCATGACTTAAAACTTTATCAATAAGTATTGATATAAAAACTATAAAAATTATAAATAGTATTTTCTTAATCATATTATTTATTTGTAAAATTATTAATCATTTTTTCTACTGTACTATCTAGCAAAGTATATTCTTTTAAATTATTTAATGTATTATTAAAATATTTATTATATTCACTATTATTTTCTAATAAATTTATAACATTTAAATATTCATCTTTTTGCAAATAATCTTCTAATTTTAATAAAAAGTTATCAGCAGAATTTTCATTAGTTTTATTAATTTTTCTAACAACTACAAAATTAGATAAAAACTTAGCAAATGTACTATTACTATTTTTTAATATATTATTTTCATTTAAGAAAATTTTTGACTCTTGATTAAAATCATCATTAATTATTTTTTTATTTACATAATTATCTTCATATTGTTTTAATATAGCAATATTATCTTTCATAGTGCCATCTGTATCAATTGTTTCTAGTTTACTTAAATTATAAGAATAACTTTTTCCATTTTGTATATCTTTCTGTATATCTAATAATATTTGAATTTTATTTATATTGCTAGAATCTAAATGATTTTTTTGAATTTCTATAATATTTTCTAATTCAACAATTTTATCTTCTAATGTTTTAATATATTCATCATTATAAGATAATTTTTTTTCTAAATCATTAATATTTTCCTGTAAATCTTTTATTTTTGAAGAATTATCAATAATTTTTGCATTGGTATTTGTTTTTTTATTATTAGTTTGTATTTTGACTGTATTAACATTATTATTTTTTGTATTTTTTATAGATTTTTCGTTATATGCATATAATTTAAAAATAATAATTATTAAAACTATTATAACAGTAGCTATTAGTGCTATTTTTGCATTATAAGTGAAAAAGCTAATGTTTTTTTCTTTATTATTTTTATTATTATTTTTTTCACTATTATTTGAATTTTCTTTCTCTTTTTTTAAGTCATCTAAAATTTTTTGATGACTTTTTATTTTATCATCATTTTTATTTGTTTCATTTTTTGAAAGATTTGAAGCATCTTTTTCTTTATCTATTTTTTGACTTGCTATTTTTTTGTTTGACATACAAATAAATAATATATTAACTTTTTATAAAATAATAAATATTTTTATTTTTTACAAGTTTTATTTAATTTTATTTATTTTATACATAATTTCATAATCAAATTACTAAAATAAAGTATATTTTATATATAATTCTTATTATATCTTATTCTAAATATTATACCAAAAAATATAATATTTAGAATAAAAATATTATTAATTTAATAATTTTAATTTAATTAAACAAATAAAATAATATTATATTGTTATATACACCACTAATTTTATAAAAAATATTTTATAGTTCATAAAAACAATATGTTCAATAGTATACAATAATACAATTTTTTCTATATTATATTCAAAAATTACTTAAATAAATTAATATATTTTTGATAGTAATCAATAATATAATATTATTTCTTTTTAATAATTTCTTGTCCACCCATATATGGAACTAAAACTTCTGGAATTTTAATAGAACCATCTTTTTGTTGATAATTTTCCATAATAGCAATGATACTTCTGCCAAGTGGTAAAGCAGAACCATTTAATGTGTGTAAGAATTTAACTTTTCCTTCTTTATCTCTATATCTAGCATTCATTCTTCTAGCCTGGAAATCACCACAATTAGAACAGCTAGATATTTCTCTGTATTTATCTTGTCCTGGCAACCATACTTCGTGATCATATGTCTTCATAGAACCAAAACCTGTATCACCAGCGGCTAACATTACTATTTGATAAGGAATTTTTAAAGCTTGTAAAATCTCATTTTCAATTTGATTCATTCTTTCGTGTTCTTCTTTTGATTTATCAGGTGTTGTAATGGAAACCATTTCAACTTTCTTAAAATGGAATTGTCTTAGCATACCCCTTGTATCTTTTCCAGCAGAACCTGCTTCACTTCTAAAACATGATGTACAAGCTGTAAGCCTTAGAGGTAATTCTTCTTCTGTAATTATTTTATTTGCAACCCAATTAGACATAGTAATTTCAGAAGTTGCAATTAACCAAAAGTTATCTGTTGTATGAAAAGAATCTTCTGCAAATTTAGGTAATTGTCCTGTACCAAATAAAGCAATTTCTTTAACTAATGGTGGCATAGAAGTTTCAATATAACCATATTTTGCTAAAAAATCTAAAAAGAAATTTGATAAAGCTCTCTCTAATTTTGCTAAATCATCTAATAAAATTGTTGAACGGCTACCGTGTATATAAGCTGCTTGTTCAAAATCCATCATACCTAATTCTTCACCTAATTCATAGTGTGCTTTTGGTGTAAAATCAAATTTTGTAGGTTCTAAATATTTTGCAATAATTTTATTATTTTCTTCTGGACCATCTGGAACAATATCTTCTAATATATTAGGTATTCTAATTAATATTTGATAAAGTTCATCAGAATTTTTATCATCTTGTGCTTGTTTTAATTCATCCATTTGTTTAGCAATCTCGTCAGCTTTTGCCATAAGTTCACTAGCATCTTTCTTTTGAGATTTTAAAATACCAATTTCTTTAGATATGGAATTTCGTTGAGATTGTAAATTTTGTAATTCTGCTATACTTGCTTTTCTTTTATCGTTTAATTCTATAATTTTTTCGGCTGTCATATTATAGCCTCTTTTTTCCATAGCTTTATTAAAAGCTTCTGGGTTCTCAACTATCCATTTTAAATCTATCATTTTCTATTTTTTAATTGATAATATAATACAATAAACACAAATAAATATTAGTACTAAAAATATTATTGTAAAGTTTTTTTAAAATTTTTTATTTTTTTCTTGCATTTTAATTTATTAGTGTGATAATATATCTATGTCGACGCCCGCGTGATGGAATGGTAGACATAACAGACTTAAAATCTGTGGGACTTCGGTCCTTGCCGGTTCAAGTCCGGCCGCGGGTACCATTAACGTTAACGAAAATATAATTGTAATGCGTAAACTTTTACATGTCTTTACATATCTTTTTATATCAATTATAATTTTTATAAGCTATGCTTTATCTGATGGGTATATACCTGCAGAAGAAACTGGAGAAACAAAATACATAACAATAAAAGCTAAACCCGATGTTATTGTGTCTGGTACTACATATTTAGATTCTAAAAGTTCTCAAATAGCAACTTGGGTAGATACAGCTTATAAAACTGATGGAAATGTAGAAGGTTTTTATATGGAAATCACAGGTGGCTGGAATCCTTGGGGTGGAAATTATAATACTACTAGTGATTTATGTGCTGTGGCAACAGTCAATAAAAATTCTCCAGAAATTGAAGTTAATGGAGAATTTGATTATATAACATCTTCATATATTCTTCCACCCGATACTACAACTTTTGACCTAACACCAAGAGCATCTGATGCACAAAAAAAATGTTGGTTAACAGCTGGTAGTGGCTTATACATAGCTTTTTTTGGAGAAACTGGTTATATGACACCAGATCTTGCTACACACCTTAAAATGGCCGATATTGCTTGTGATGCTCAATATAGTACAGATAAAAATGGAGATGGAATTTTTACAATAGATGAATGCTATGATCCAAGCGATCCAGAAAGAAATAACCAGGCTTATTATGTACCATATAAATCCGAATATATAACAGGAGGAGTTCGATGTGATTTAACATCTTTTAAACAAAAACCAGGTGCTGATATTAATAAAATACGCGTATCAGATTGTTTAGAAGAAATAAATGAACAACTTATAAATAGAGCTATTTTTACTTTTAGAGCTCCATATTTATATAAAGACTCAAAAAAAACAAGAGTACCAAAAAATGAAGTTATCAAATTTACTATATATGATTCATATTATTCTGACAATGTTGGGGAATATAATATAAAATTTTATAAAGGAGCTTCCACAGAACAAAAAGAAGGTGTATTTGAAAAAATTATGAAAAGTATTGAATCTATGTTTTCAATTTCTACAGAAGATAAAAATAATGCAGGCGAAATCATTTTAGATTCTATCGAAGAAAAAAGACAGAGTATTATACAAAAAATAAAAGACAAGGTAAAAAGTTTTTTTGGAGTTTCTTTATCGGATAAATATTTGTTTAATAATACTAAAATAATTTTATCAACGATTAATTTTAATAACTACAATAATATAAATATAAGCTTATTTAGTAATGCCTATGCAGAAAATAATACTACAGAAGAGTCATTATATAGAGATAAAGTTAACTTAATAGGAACTTTCTATAATTATATAGTTCGTGATAGTGTCTTTACAAATGCTATAAGAATACTTTTAGCTTTATATATATCATTTTTTGGCTTAAATTTAGCTATGGGTAATATTCAATATAGCGTAAAAGATGCTATGAACTTATTATTAAGATTAACATTTGTTTTAGTATTTACAATGCCAGCTGGATGGGATTTTTATAATAAATATGTTGTTGATTTCTTTTTATATGCTTTAATGTACACTACTACAACCATTATAAATATAATGAATAAAATATTTGATCCATTCGCATATATTTATATTCCAAATGGAACATCTTTATCATCTATATTTATCAATATAGATTCCACTATCTTTTATCTATTTAGTGAAGTTCTTGCTAATAGACTTGAAGCTTTACTTTTTGGACATGGTTGGGGTTTTATTATAGTTATATTTATGGTTTTAACAATATTAAATACTATCATTAAAATAACAAATGCTGCATTTCCTATAATAATATCTTATATGGAGTTAGTTTTAGCTTTAATGTTAGGTCCTGTTTTTATTAGTTTTTATTTGTTCAAAACAACAGAAAGTATTTGTATGAATTGGCTTTCTTTTTTGGGATCAAGATGTTTAAATATATTCTTTACAGTTACTATTCTTCTAGTATTTACAGAACTTATAAAAGGTCAATATATAGATGTATTTTCATATTCTATATATAAAACAGATGGTTGGGAACTTCTATTTTTTAAAGTTTTATTAATTATTTTTGGTATTCTTACTTTTGGTATAGGACCAGCATTATTAAAGTTGTGGGATTTCGTAGTTTATGTGCCAGATTATACCGGTACAGCAACTAATACATTTTGGACATTATCTGGTAAAGTTCTTGGTATAAATGTCATTTTACAGTTATTTGGAGTAATTACAAAGCACTTACCTTCTGTTGTAGATTCTCTAGTTGATATTAAAGGTGGAAAAGGTGGAAAAATGAAAGATATTGTTGGTAATACATCATTATTTCAAACTACAGATATAGCTATTAGTGATGCACTCAGAAGTAAACGCGGTACACCATATCTTAGTTATTTAGAGAGTTATAGTTCAGTTACTGGTGCTATGACTGGAGTTTATAAACTGGGAAAAAAGCTTTTTGGTGATTCATTTGAAGAAACAATTAACAATTTTAAAAATAGAAAAGAAAGAAAGGAAAATAATGAAAAAACTTATATTAACGACAAACTATATGCTGCATCATCAAAAGTAGAAGGTAGTAATTTCAAAGATTTATTCAAAGATAAAGATAAAATGGATGCTTTAGTCAATTCTATATATAATAATGAAAAAAATGTAAAATTTTCAGATGATAAAGAAGAAAATCGTAAATTTCATGAACTTAGAAAATATTATATCCTAATGAAAAATGAAGAAAATTTTGGTAAATATATCCGCGATGAAAAAATAGATTTTGCTTCATTTTTAAAGGATCATCCTGAATTATCACAAGAAGATAGAGAGATGCTTGCTGATTCTATTATAACACAAATAAATTTAAATACAGATTTTGATTATTATGATAGAACAAAAGAACTAGCAAATAGGTTAGCAAGCTTTGATCCAGATAAAGCAACAGATGAAGAAGCTGAAAAATTAAGAAAAGATCTTGAAGAATTACAAAGATTTAGAAATGATCTTGAGGAGTTAATAATGTTAAAATCCGGCCAAGGAAATAATAGTGTAGATTTCTTAATGAGTGGTATAGATTTAGATAGATTTGGTTTATCTGGAGCTAAAAATTTTACAGCAATAGCTGGAATTAATGCATCATCATTTCTTGGTTTCAATAATGGTGCTGCCAATATATCATCTGGTATGGGTATACAATTATTTCAAAAAGATGATACAAATGATGATAAAGATAATGATAGCGATAAACAAAAGATATTACATATGAAAGATGTTAATACCTTCCAAATGAACAATAGTCTTGTTTCATTATTGACAACTAAAATCAATGAAAAAAGGAAACAATTTAAAGACTTAACGCAAGGTACTTTTGTGTCACGCGAAAGAGATATAAAAAATAAAGAAATCGAAGAAGAAATTAATTCTTTAATATCACAAAGGTCGCTTGCGCAAAAAAGAGTTTATGATGTTTCAAATAATACCGCTTTGCTTGATGCTTTAGAAAATTTAACAGAAAAGTCCAAAGATTCTGATAATTCAGAGTATAAAAAATTAGATATTGAAAACTCGAGAGAATTACTTATGAAAGAGTTAAAAAATAGATATAACGTATCTAATTTAAATGATGAAGAGATAGAAAGATTTAATAATATAGTTACAGAAGAAGAAAAAATAAAAATAAATACTACAAAAGAGTCTGTTAAAAAAGTAGGTAAGAGTTTAAGTAAATCAAAAGAGGAAGAAGAGCAAAAATACGAAAAAGAAAAAATTGATTTAGAAAATATGCACAAAAAACATATTGAAGAATATACAAAATATCAAAATAGAAATATTAATATTGTGAATTCTGGAATAAATGCCATAACCGAAAGTATTCAAAATCAAGAAAAACAAATAAAAGAATTATCAAGCAAAAGTAGTAATGAAAAATGGCTTGATACTGCTAAACGTAAACTTGATTTACGAAATAAAAATTCTGAGCTAGAAAAGTCAAAACAAGAACTCGAAAATTTAGAAAAATCAAAAAAAACATTACAAAGATATCAAAAAATGGAAGAAATTAATATACAACAAGAAAAAGCAGAAACAGAAAAAATAAAAGAAGATAGACAGAAATTGCTTGATACAAAAAAACAAATAGAACTCACTAATTATAGAATTGATAAATATAGACATATAATTAAGAAAAATGAAAATTTAATAGCAAAAAATAAAGTCAAATTATTATCACCTGAATTAAGTGATAAAGAAAAAGCTAAATTAATAGAAGAAAATAAAAAAATACAGCAAGAAAATAAAGTTTTAAATAAGAGAATAATTCAACAAAATGAGTTATCATTTAATTATTCTAAAAAAT
Source organism: uncultured Rickettsiales bacterium (assembly GCA_944391075.1). Classification (GTDB taxonomy): domain Bacteria; phylum Pseudomonadota; class Alphaproteobacteria; order Rickettsiales; family UBA1997; genus CALXSC01. The sequence goes on from CALXSG010000003.1 coordinate 32,675, forward strand.
ATAAAATTCAAGATGAGAATTTAAAAAAGGAAAAAGATAGAATTAATAGTCGTTTTTTACAAAAAGAACGAACGAATAAAGCTGCATTAGAAAGTATTGAGAAAAATAAGGCATATATGGAAATGAGTTTAAAAAAAGCTCAAGAAGAAAAAAATGAAAAAGAAGAAAAAAGATTAAAACAATTGATTAATGATTACGATGCATATATTAAATATTATCAAGATGAACAAAAATTTTTAGAAGCTCAGAGGTCAATGTTTAAAAAAGAAGAAGAAAGACAAAAAAAACAACATGAAGAAGAATTAAGAAAAATATTAATCTCAGCAGAAAAAGGAATTAATGAAGAATTTATTGTCAAGGAAAAACAAAAAGAAAATGAAGAAATAAAAGAAAAAACAACTTATGAGTTAATTAAAGATAAACAATTAAAGCTTGCAACTATTAAAAAAGAGTTACGAATAACAAATAATAAAGATTTATTAGCAGAAAAAAATGAGATTGAATTAGATTTAAAATATTTAAAATTAAAACAAAAAGAAGAAAAAGTTAAAGAATATATTAATAGGGCAAATGCAAAACAAGCTGAAAAATGGCAAGAAGCAAATAAACAGCTAGAAAATTTAAAAAGACAAAGAGAAATTGTTAATAGCGAAATTCATAGACGAAAGAATGGCCAAGAATCTATGATATATAAAGATATTTCTTTGGATGATTTAAAATTAAAACAAAAAAATCTTGATCAACAATGTCAACAATATGTAGAAAAATGTAATGGATATTATAATGATAAATTATTTTTTGAAAATAAACAAAAAGAATTTGATGAACAACGACATTTTTTAGAAGGAAAATATGATTCTAAATTTTTTATTGACGAACATCAAACTAATAATAGTTATATATTAGCACATCAAAATTTATTGCAACAAAAAGAAAAAGAAGCAGAATTACAACAAGAAAAAGAAAAATTTGAACTCGAAAAAGAAAGATTAAAAGTAGAGCAAACAGCTATTTATAAACAACAAGGTTCTCTACAAAAATATGGAACTCCAGTGGAGCAAGCAACTCAAAATTTTGATTTGAAAAAGAAAGAATTTAAAAATACTGGAGATAGAATAAAATCTTCTATTAATACTTTAATAAATTCTTATGAACAAAATAAGCAGAAAGAAGCTGTTGAAGTAGCAGAAAAGGAGTTATTAAAATCACAACAACGTGAAACTGTAGAAAATAAAAAAACTACTATAGAATACAAAGAAGAAATTATAAAACTACAAGAGGAAAAAATAAAGAAAATGGAAGAATATTGTGCAAAATATATAGATGGTTATGAAACAGCTACAAAAGCTTCTGAAACAAAAAATGATTTTGCTTCATTTATAAATGAAACAGCTTTAACAATAGCTATGACAGAAAAAGGTTCACAATCACTTCTAAATACAATCAAAAACACGCAAATTGTTGATAAAGAAAATAATAGTAGCGATAGTTTATATAATGTTTTACAAGATATTTATTTAAATAAAAAAGACAATATGGAACAGAGCAAATTAGAAAATGCTTTAACAAATTTAATACAAAAATCATATGATAGCAATAGTGATACTCTCAATACAGAGGCATTAGTATCTGATAATAAAAAATTATTTCAAGCCACAATGCAAAAAACAGTCAAAGAAAAAAATGATTTTGATTTATTTATGCAAAGTATGGTTCCAAATAAAATTGATGGTAAATCAAATCCAATGGATACAATAAAACAATCAACTTTTACAGATTCTGAAGGAAATACTGAAACTATATATGATATTCTACAAAATACATATCATTCTTCAAATAAATCTTCAAAAAATAGTTTTAAAAATGATTTATCTGCATCTTTTAAACGATGTTATAATGATACTACTGGAGAATTTAATATGGATAATTTCTTTAGAGATAATGCATTCGTATTACAAGTTGGTATGAATAAAACTAAAAAATAAATATTTCATAATATTTATTGAAAAATATATTATAAAAAATTATAACTTTTATAGCTAATAATTTAAAAATATATGAAAGTAATAAATATAGTAGATAATTTTGATAATCTTAAAACAGCTACTTTATATGGTGCTGATTATTTATCTTATGATATTACAAAATTATTATATACAAGAAATATTGATTTTATTATCGAAGAATTATCAAATGCGTCAGACTATGTTTATTCAAAAGAAAAACATTTGTTTTTATCAACTGATATAATAGCTAAAAATGAAGATATACAAGTTTTTCCAAAATATTTAAAAATATTAAAACAAGTAAAAATAGAAGGTTTAATCCTTGCTGATCCAATTATTTTTATGTATATCAAAAAAGAATTACCTAAATTAAATTTAATATTATCAAATAAAACTAATATTAAATCATGGTTAGCTGTTCGAATGTGGGAAGATTATTCGGCTTATATGTGCACTTTAAATGAACAATTAAGTTTAGAGGAAATTAAGGAAATTAGAAATAAATGCAAAAATTCTAATTTATGTACCATAATTCACAATACGAAACATTTTAACGATATTTCATCAATTATGATATTACCAGAATTAATTAATATGAATATGAATTACATTGCAATTAATTCAATTAATCAAGACCAATATTATGTTGGAAAAATTACACAAATATATAAAAAAGCTATTGATGATATTACAAAAAATTTAAACAATTATAATTCTCAAAAATATATAGATGAATTATTAGAAATTACAAAAAATAAATTAATTTTAAATTATACAAGTAAAGTTATAACACCTAAAAATAATTTTGATATACAAGGTTGTGTTGAAAGTTGGGGAAATGATTACATAAATATTAAAATTAATAAAAGAATCAAAGAAGGTGCAGAAATTGAATTTTTATCACCAATTAATAATCAAAAATATAAGGTTGTTTTAGATGAAATCACCCATACTCTAAACTCACAATTAAACAAAAAAGGCAAAAATATATCCATAAAAGTTCCTTTGGAGTGGTTTAATAAAGATATATCAAAAGATAAAATTATGATAAATCTTCCACCATCAACAATTATTAAACAAATATCTTAATATTTTAAAATATGATTGCAATGACATATTGCTATACAGAGTGAATCAGCTTCATCCTCTGTTTTTATTGTTATACCTGGAAATATATATTTTACCATAGCGACCATTTGTTGTTTTTCTGCTTTTCCTGCACCTGTTAAAGTTTTTTTAACTAAATTAGGTGAATATTCAAATACGGGAACGTTATTCATTGAGGCAGCTAAAATAGCTACACCTCTGGCATGTCCTAACTTTAAAGATGAAACAGGATTATTATTTACAAATGTTTCTTCTATTGAAAAATTCTCAGGTTGGTATTTTTTAATTAATTCATCAACATTTTTATAAATATTTAGCAATCTTTCACTCATAGGAAGTTTAGAATCTGTAAATATTGTTCCGCTGGCAACATACTTAATTTGATTATCTATTTTATTAATAACACCCCACCCTGTTTTTATAAGTCCGGGATCTATACCAATAATTATCATTCTATATTCTCCTGAGTAACGACTTCATTGAGTTTGATATTATTATCAATATTATCATCTTCTGCAATATTTTCTTCAATAATATTTTCCTCAACATTATATTCATTATTATTCTCTCCATCAATATTTTCTTCATTAACAATACTCTCGTCATTATAAATACTTTCATTAACGTCAATATTGTTATTTTCTTCTAAATTATCTTCTTCAATAATAGATGATTGAATATTATTTATGATAATTGGTCTATTTATCATTTCAACTTGTTCTTGTTCATAGATAAATTCTTCAATATCTTCATCAGTAATTTCTTCTTCAAACTTAACTATTTTATCGCCTTCCTTAAAAGCTTCTAAAACAATATCACTATTATTTGAATAAGGAGTTGGATAATAACCTGTTTTTGTATCTATTCTTATTAAATTTATTGTAGCAGGAACTCTAAATGGAGTAGATGGTACATCCTTTAAAGCATTTATCATAAAATTTACAAAAATAGGTGCTGCAACAGAAGAACCGGTTTGATTTTTTCCCAGAGTTGAAGGTTTATCAAAACCAACATAAACCCCAACAACTAAATCAGGTGTAAAACCAACAAACCATGCATCATTAGAATCATTTGTAGTTCCTGTTTTTGCACCAATAGGCTTTTTGATAGCTTTTGCTCTCCATGCTGTTCCTCTTTGAACAACGCCTTGTAGCATATTTGTTATTTGATAAGCTGTAGCAGAATCAATTATTTCTTTTCTATTATCGATAATTGTAGGTATAATTAATTCTTCAATATTCGTATCTCTATCAACTTTACAATTTTTACATTCTCTCTTGTCGGTAGCAAAAATTGTTTTACCTTCTCTATCTTGTATTTTTTCAATAAATGTTGGCTGAATCTCTTTTCCACCATTAACTATCATAGAATAAGCTCTTACAACTTTTATTAAATTGGTTTCTATAGAACCTAAAACAATAGAATATATTCTTCTAGGTCTTTGATTAATACCAAATCTTTTAATAACCTCAGCTACCTTACTTAAACCAACATCAGAAGCTAATCTCACGGTTGCAACATTTCTTGATTTTTCAAGAGCAACTCTTAATGTTGTAGGGCCAAAAAATGTTCCTTCATCATTTTTAGGTTTATATGGCGGTCTATTTAAACCTTGATCTAACTCAATTTCTTCATCCATTACAATACTAGCGGGGGTATAACCATTTTCAAGTGCAGCAATATAAGCAAAAGTTTTCATAATAGAACCCGGCTGTCTTTCAGCTTGTGTTGCCCTATTAAAATCAGTTTGTGAATCAATATAACCACCCATCATGGCTAATATTTCACCATTATGGGGATTCATAGCAACTAATGCACCATTAACAGTTGGTATTTGTTTTAAAAGATATTCATTTTTATTTTTAGCATCTTGTTGCACAACTATAACATCGCCAACATTTAATTTTACATCACTAACACTTTTAATGTCGGGTCCAAGTTCATTAACATTAATATATTCCTTAGCCCAAGTTAAATTTTTCAATGGAATATATCCTGTAATGAGTAATTTATCATCGCTAGATATTGTGATAAATTCATTATCTTCTATATTTTCTGTAATTTCTTCGTCAATATCTATTTGTCCTAAACCTATAACAACTCTTTCATTTTCTTTATCTATCTCTAACACAATAGCCTTTTGCCATTCATCTCTAATTTTATCTTTTAGTTCATAATTATCTATTAATTCTCCCCATTTATTTTTAAAATTATCTTTTGTATACAAATTATCAATAGCACCCCTAAAACCATGTCTTCTATCGTAGTTTTCAATACCCATTTTTAAGTATTTATCAGCCATAGCTTGAAGTTTAGGATTTAAAGTTGTAATAACTACATTTCCGCCCTCTAAAAGTTGATCTTCACCATATTTTCTAACTATCTCTTTTCTAACCTCTTCATCAAATGCTTTACCAATAGATATTTGCTCAAGATTTTTCTCACTTAAAACTATTGGAGTATCTACCGCTTTTATATATTCTTCATTAGTAATATAACCAAGTTCATTCATTCTTGATAAAACCCAATTTCTTCTATCTAAAATATCACTTTGATCACCTTTTGTTGGATCCAATTTAGCTGGTGCCTTAGGCAACGAAGCTAATAATGCAGCTTCTTCAATCGTTAATTCATCTAAAGATTTATTAAAATAATTTAAAGCAGCAGAAGCTACACCATAAGATCTATTACCTAAAAATATTTGATTTAAATATAATTCAAGTATTTCATCTTTTGTGAAATTTTGATCCATTCTAATAGATAAAATAGCTTCTTTTATTTTTCTATCTAATGTTTTTTCATTGGTTAATAAAAAGTTTTTAGCAACTTGTTGTGTAATTGTTGAACCACCCCTAACTTTATTGATTCCGTAATATTTACTTTTTATATTATCTATTAAAGCGCTAAGAATAGCTTTTGGATTAATACCTACATGTTTATAAAAAGCAGCATCTTCCGCTGAAATAAAGGCATTTTTAACTAAATCTGGTATTTGTTCAATAGGAACAAACAATCTTCTCTCTTTAGCATATTCACCTAAAAGTTTACCGTCATTACTATATAATCTAGTCATAACAGGTGGTTTATAGTCTTTTAATTTTTCAAAGTCTGGCAAATCTTTACTGTAATGCATTATAATGGCAAAAATAGTAATTAAGCCTATAATAAATAAAGATAAACCTGAATAAAAAATTACTTTAAAAACTGTCTTTTTTTTCATATAATTACACAAAAAATCAAGTAATTAATAATATAATTACATAAAATTTAAAATCAATTAAAAATTATGTTGACTTTTATTTTTTCAAAAATTATTATAGTTGAGTACACTTGAAACGAAATACGTTAGGGTTTGTAGCTCAGGTGGTTAGAGCGCTGCTCTGATAAAGCAGAGGTCGGTGGTTCAAGTCCACCCAAACCCACCATTTAAAAATAATCATTAATATTAAAATTTTAATAGTTTTAAAAGTTATACTTTTAAATTATATTTTTATAATTTTAATTTTAACATCACCATCAGCAAATTTTAAAGTATATATTTCGTCATTTTTTAAATCTTTTTTTAATTTAATTATTTTACCAAAATTATCTTTTAAAATTGGATATTTCCTCTCAAATTTTGATATTTTAAGACTTAAAATATTTATTTTATTATTTAATTTATTTAATTTATTATTAATCAATCTATTTATATTTATTTTTGAAAGTAATAATTTATTATTTTTATATTTTTGTACGATTATCTTAAAAAAATTATTTAATTTAATTTCAATATAGTTAATATCATTTAAATTATTATTAAATTTATTTGTTTTATGTAATAAAAAATTAAAAAATATATTATTTAATAGCTCAGTTTTTTTAATATTATTATTTAATATTATTTTATACAATCTTACTATAAGATAATTTAAATTTATATAAGCTTGTTCTTTGCTAATTGTTAAATATTCAGCAACAGATGTAGGAGTTGGTAATCTTAAATCACTAACATAATCTATTAAAGTCCAATCAATTTCATGTCCAACAGCAGAAATTATAGGAATTTTAGAATTTGCAACAGCTCTAACTAAATCTTCATCGTTAAATGACATTAAATCTTCAACAGAACCACCACCCCTTGTAATAACAAGAACTTGTGGCTGTTCATTATTAGGAAGAGAATTAAAATAATTTATAGCCTTAATGATTTCCTTAGGAGAATTTTTGCCTTGCATTAATACAGAATATAAAAAAATTGATATTGGAGTTCTATTTTTTAATCTTGATAAAATATCATGAATAGCCGCCCCACTCTCCGCTGTTATTAGCCCTATATTTTTAGGTAATTTAGGTACAGATTTCTTTCTTTCAATATCAAATAGCCCTTCTTTTTCAAGATTTTTTTTACGTTCTTCAATTATTTTTAATAAAGCTCCAACTCCACTAATTTGTGCTGTTTCTGCTAATAATTGATAATTTGATCTTTCTTTATAAATTGTTAATTTTCCGCTTAAAATTACCTCTAAACCATCTTGTAAATCAATATTACAAAATTCTGCATAACTTTTAAACATAACAACATTTATCATTGCAGAATCATCTTTCAAAGAAAAATATAAATGTCCACTAGGGTGTTTTTTAAAACCTGTAATTTCACCCTTTAATTTAATATAAAAATACTTTCCTTCTATTGTATTTTTTAAATCTTTTACTATTTCAGAAACTGTATATTCTTTGATTATATCCATATTATTTTTTTATATAAACAAAAAAATATTACAAACTATTTTTTATCTTGCAATGTTTTTGCGACAATCAAAATATATTTTTCTTGATATTTTTATTTATCATAATATAATAAAATTATATCAATAAATTTTTATACATATTAATGAAATTATTTTTGCAAAAATTACAATCTAAAAATTTTACTAAAAAAGTACTCCCCCCCCCCTCAAATTCTTAACTTCTAATTCTTTGAATCAAACTAATTTTAAAGAATTAACCAATATATATTCAAAAAATATTCAAAATATTTTAGCTTTTTCATTAATTGAATTATCAATAGTACTTATAATTATTGGACTCTTAATTGCTGGCGTAGTGGGTGGGCAAAGTCTTATAGAAAATGTAAAAGTGTTAAGTTTTACCAGAGAAATACGAGATTGGAAGCAAGCTGTAAATACATTTTATGTAGCCAAAGGAAGATTACCTAGTGATGCAAATAATGATGGAAAAATTGGTTATGGAAGCAATGAAGGTCATTTAGATCATTATTTTCCACCACCATATAACGGACAAGCAGTAAATGGTGAGAAATATCAAATATGGAATGGTGTTAGCGGTCCATTTGTTGATTTATATTTAGCAAAAATAACTGACTTTAAACCAACAAGTAATAGAGGTACTATGCAAATAGATAATATATTTAGTGATAATGGTTTACCTGAATCACAAGTATTAAAAGACGAAATTTATTATTATTATGCTTATGTGCCTGGTATGCTAGGAACCTATGTTATAAAAAATGATAAAAATTATAAAGATATTACTAGTAATGCATTAATTTTAAATGGTAGCAAACATTACAAAAGATTAGATAGTCAATTAGCTCAAAAAATAGATATCAAAACAGATGATGGAAAAATGAATTCTGGTTCTGTTAGAACAGAATGTGGAGAATATGATAATTACAATACCATAAATAAAAAAGAAAAATGCCAAACTATGATATTTACACTAGATATAAGATAAATCTTACTTAACTTTTGTAAATAAATATATTTATTAAATACGAAGTTATTTTAAATTTTTATAAATATTAATATCTTAATTCACTGGCGGAAAGAGCGGGATTCGAACCCGCGGTATGCTTTCACATACGCTCGCTTTCCAAGCGAGTACCTTAAGCCACTCGGCCATCTTTCCAATAGATAGAAAAATTATAAACATAATAATTAAAAAGTCAAGTTTTGAATAAAAATACTTGTTTAAGTATTGTAAAATAAAGGTTTATTTGTTATAAATTTAATGTATTATTTAAGTAATAAAATAGTATTTGATTTTTTATATTTTATATTGAATAATACCGCTTATAGAAAACAACAAAATTTCATATGACAAATAAAACTATATTTGAGGAAGCTTTGGACTTCCATAAAAATGGCAAGCCTGGAAAAGTTGCTTTACAATTAACAAAACCACTAGAAACTCAACATGATTTAGCTATGGCTTATTCTCCGGGTGTTGCAGAATGCTGTACAGAAATTTCAAAAGATTATGATAAAATTTATGATTACACAGCAAAAGGTAATTACATTGCTATTATTAGTAATGGTACAGCTATTTTAGGACTTGGTGATTTAGGTGCTGGTGCTTCAAAACCTGTTATGGAAGGCAAATGTGCTTTATTCAAAAAATTTGGTAAAATTGATGCTGTTGATATTGAAGTTGGTACAAAAGATGTAGAAGAATTTATCAATTGTGTAAAATTATTAGGTGATACTTGGGGTGGTATTAATCTTGAAGATATTAAAGCTCCAGAATGTTTTGAAATTGAAACAAGATTAAAAGAATTAATGTCAATTCCTGTTTTCCATGACGATCAACATGGAACAGCTGTGATTAGTGGAGCAGGGTTATTAAATGCATTAAAAATTAATGGCAAAAAAATTGAAGACATTAAAGTTGTATTTAATGGAGCAGGTGCTGCATCTATTTCTTGTGCTAAATTAGTTGAAGCATTAGGTGTAAAACACGAAAATATTATTATGTGTGATAGTAAAGGTGTTATTTACAAAGGCAGAACAGCTGGTATGAATAAATGGAAAGAAATGATGGCAAAAGAAACAGAACTTAGAACTCTTGCAGAGGCATTAAATGGTGCTGATGTATTCTTTGGTTTATCTGTTGCTGATGCTTTGAAACCTGAAATGCTAAAAACAATGGCAAAAGATCCAATAGTATTTGCATTAGCTAACCCTAACCCTGAAATTACTTGGGAATTAGCAAATTCAACTAGAAGTGATGTTATAATGGCTACCGGTAGATCTGACTATCCTAACCAAATAAATAATGTTATGGGTTTCCCTTATATTTTTAGAGGAACACTTGACACAAGAGCAAGTCAAATAAATGAAGAAATGAAATTAGCTGCTACATATGCTCTTGCTGAATTAGCTACAAAAGAAGTTCCAGAAGAAGTTAAGAAAATCTATGGAAAAGATTTAAAATTCGGCAAAGAATATATAGTTCCTACACCATTTGATCCTAGATTATATGTTGAAGTTTCAATGGCTGTTGCAAAAGCTGCTGTTAAGAGTGGTGTTGCTAAAAAGAAAATTACCGATTGGGAAGCTTATAAAAAAGAATTATTAGCAAGAGAGTAATTTTTTATTATTAAAGACTCTTAAAATTAAGAGTCTTTATATTTATGTTTTATTACAATATTACAGTATTTGTAAATAAACAGTTCTACAAGATTTTTTAGCATTTACTGCATCATCATAGCTATTAAAACCAAAATTCTTATCACCAGAACAACTTGCTCTAAATACACCATTATTATATTTTCCATCATCAATTTTTGTATCTATATCTTTCATAATTGTTGGTAAATTAAGTTTTTGTTCTACATCATTATAATACTTTAAAGATAATAATTGTTTATAATTTAAATTTACTCTTGCATAACTCAAATCTTTATTTCCATCATCACTACCTAATTCATAAAAGTAGAACATATCTTTCATTATATTTGAAGATGGTAGAATTGTTATATTTTTTTCATACAAACTTGGATTAGTAGTTGCAATTGTACCTTTTGGTTCAAATTCAAGCGTTTTATCTAAATACATATCAACAAATGGAGCAAATATTAAATTTGGTGAATAATGATTATTACTTGTATCAGTCCCATCATAAGGAAAAGGAAAAGAATTTGCATTATATGTTTGTCCAGAATTATAGCCTACAAAACCAATATTATTTACATCACCAGGATATCTTCCATTTTTTGCATAAAATGCTAAAAATGCTTGTTTGTAACCAGTTATTTCATTGATTAGCGCTCTTCTTCTAGCACTTTCAATTAAACTAGCCCCACCTGTAACACCAGCCACAAGCAAACCAATTATTATAAGTACTATTGACAATTCAATCAAAGAAAAAGCTAAAATACTATTTATTTGAGATTTAATGAATTTTTGATTTTTACAATTAATAGTATTGTTTAAATTGACTATTTTGTCAAATTGTTTATAAAAAGCGACCCCCCCCCCACAAACTTTTAATTATTATTTTGATTTCTTTATTATTATTCATATATTGAATTAAAATATTAGTGTTATAGTTATAAGATAATTTTATTAATTTTAAAATCAATGATTTATTGTATATTTTTTTTATTATTCTTATATTATAAATTCTTTTATTTTTCTTAATTTAGTTTTTGTTTTAATTTATTTATATATAGTGATTTCTTTTTCTTTTTATTTTCTGTTTTTGTATTGATGGTGATTTCTTTTTATTTTCTGTTTTTTTGTGATGGTTTTGTGGTTTATGGATTGCCACAGGCCTTTGGCCTTTGCAATGACAAATGAGACGAAGGATAGTGAATTCTTTTATTTTTCTGTTAATAAATAAAAGAATAGTTGTTTATGGATTGCTTCGCTTTGCTCGCAATAACGAAGGGGGTGAATGGTAGTGAATTTTTTTGTTTTTTTGTGAATGAATAAATATCAGTGGTTTATGGATTGCTTCGTCGTTTCACTCCTCGCAATGACAAAGGAAACAAGAGACAGTACCCCCCACACCGTCATTGCGATTATGAAACTGTCATTGCGAGACTTTGCAGAAGGAGTGAGAATCTCGTTATAGAGACAACCACACACAACCCACACCGTCATTGCGAGGGCTTGAAAAGCCCGTGGCAATCTCAGTATGGAGTACTATGACAATCAAACAAAACTCGTCATTGCGAGAACCGAAGGTTTGTGGCAATCCATAAATTTATAATATTAATAGTAATAGTACAATAATAGAATAATAAATATAATATGACTACTATTATTGATATATTCTAAAATAATATACAATAACACCTTGACATTTTTATACAAAACAATTTAATTATCATTATCGATAATAATATAAACTAATATATAATAATAATTTAAAATTATGAAAATGAAAAAGTAACCCACCAGCTTAGCTGGTGGTTCTTCATTTTCTTTCAGCAAACTTCGGTGGGACGACAGGCTCGTGATTGCAGATGCCTTGCTTCGCAAGTCGCCTGCATCCCGCCCACCTTGTTATTCCTTCGGCAAACTGCGCCCATAAGTCGTTGCATTTGTGCAAGCACAATGCCCCGACATTTAGGGCTTGTTATTCCTTCGGCAAACTGCGGGCATGAGTTGTCAAAGTCTCAACCAAGCTTGGACTTTTACAACATCAAGCCCTTGTTTTCAAGTCTTTTACTCTCATAAAAAACTTTTCTTCTAAATTTTGGTGCAAATACTATATGATACTTGCAATTCCACTTTGTATGTGCTAAACTTTTAATATCGTTATTATTTATCATAATAATGGTCTCCATTTGTTTATAAAGTAATAAAATAAACTATACAGCAAATCCTTAAGTATAGTTAAACAAATGGAGTATTTTTACAAGAATAAAACAAAACAAATGGAATGCGAAAACAAGCCCTGTGCGATGGGAGCTTGCTCACAATCGCAAGCCTGTCGTCAGGGCGATGTTTGCCAAAACGAAGCGGAGGACTATGTCATAATGTTTCATCGCTAAAGCTAAACTGAACCCCCAGTCTAACTGGGGGTTTTAGATGACAACAATTAAATAACTACCAAACAAAATGGTAGTTATTTAATTATATTAATTATCTTTATTCAACTGTTACAGATTTTGCTAAATTTCTAGGTTTATCTATGTTATTTCCTTTTTCTAATGCTATATAGTATGCAATTAGTTGAATAGGAATTAAACATTCTATAACAGACATTAATTTATTGTCATTATATTTTACTTCAATATTATAAGTGGTTTTATTTGATAATTCTTTAATACCTTTTTCATCGCTGATTAAAACAATTTTTCCTTCTCTTGCAACTATTTCTTCAATATTTGATGATGTTTTATCAAATAAATCACTTGTAGGGTTGATTGCAAATACATATACATTTTTATCTATTAAAGCAATAGGACCATGTTTTAATTCGCCTGCACCAATACCTTCACAAGGAACATAATTAATTTCTTTTAATTTCAAAGCTCCTTCCAGTGCCAATGGATAGTAAATATTTCTTCCAATAAACATAAAGAAAGAATTATTTTTTACATTTTTTGCAATATTTTTTATATTATCAATATTATTTTTATTTGATAAAAATTCATCAATAATTTTTGGTAATTCTAATAAATTATCAATATATTTTTCATATTCATTTTTAGATATTGAGTGATTTAAAAAAGCTAATTCTACTGCAAAAATATATAATACAGCTAATTGCCCTACTAATGCTTTTGTACTTGCAACTCCAACTTCTGTTCCAGCAAGAGTTTTTAAAACTATGTCAGAATTGTAAGCAATATTACTTTGTAAAACATTTACAATAGAAATAATTTTCTGTCCTTTTTCTTTACATAATTTTAGTGCACCAATGGTGTCAGCTGTTTCACCAGATTGTGAAATAAACATAGAAATTTCATCTTTTTTAAGGTTTATATTTCTATATCTAAATTCTGATGCTATATCTATATTTACTTTAATTTTTGCAATATCTTCAATAAAATATTTTGCGATAAAACTTGCATAATAGGAAGTTCCACAAGATATAATATTGATTTCTTTTACATCTTTTAAATTAAAATCAAAATGCGGAAATAAGATTTTTTTATTTTTTATATCTATATATTCACTAATCGTTTGTTTTAAAACTTTTGGAGCTTCAAAAATTTCTTTTAGCATAAAATGATCAAAATTTCCTTTATCAACATTAATATTATCAATATTAATTGTTTCAACTTCCTTATTAATTTTTTTGTCATCTTTATTAAATATTTCATAAGTATCTTTTGAAACAACAGCATATTCACCATCTTCAAATGAAATAACTTTATTTGTTAAGCCGCTGAAAGCTGATAAGCCTGAAGAAATATAATTTTCATTTTTGCCAATACCTAATAATAAAGGTGAAGACATTTTTGCGCAATAAATATGCTCGTTATCATTAGCAAATAATACAGCGATACCAAAAGAACCCTTTAATCTTTTTAATGCTTTTCTAAAAGCTTCTAAATTATTTTTTTCTGTTTTTAAACAGTATGAAATTAAATTAGAAATAACTTCTGTATCTGTTTCACTTTTAAAATTATAGCCTAATTTATTTAATCCTTGTTTTAATTCTATATAGTTTTCAATTATACCATTATGAACTACGGATACTAAATTATCACAACTATTATGAGGATGAGCATTAGCTTCTGTTGGTTTACCATGAGTAGCCCATCTTGAATGTGCTATACCTACATTGGAATTAAAGTTATCATTAAAAGATTTTTCTAACTCGCTAACTTTACCAACTTTTTTTATTAAGTCTATTTTGTTGTTTTTTATTATAGCCATACCAGCTGAATCATAACCTCTGTATTCAAGGCATTTTAAACCATTGATAAGTTTATTTGTAGCATTATTATTGCTACTAACTATTCCAAAAATTCCACACATAAAATTTATTTTTATTAAAACTGCTAGAATTTGTACATTATAAATAAGAATATTCAAATAATTTTTTATTTCAAAATATTGCATTATTACAAATACAACTTGTATTTTAAAAAATATATTATATATTTTCTAATAGTTAATAATGCACTACTCAAAAATATAATGAATAAAATTTTGAATATTATAAAAAAAATTCTAATTTTCTTTAAAAATCAATTTGTTACTTTATCAAAAGGTGAGTATCCACATTTTTATACAATGCTTTATGTTTATAGCGTATTACCTGCCCTATTAATATTTTTTATATCAAAAAAAAATTATTCTATAAATTTAAATAATTACGTTGTTATATTAACTTCACTATTGATGATGATATACTTTATTTGGCACATCTATGTAGTTAAAAAAACATTAAAAGTACAACCTCAATATGTAGTTAAAAAAATAACAAAAAAAGAACTTTACGCCAATAAAACACCTGAAGAAATTAAGCAAATTAAAAAAGATAAAAAAATAAAAACAGTTAAAAAATTATTATTATTAGAGCCATGGGATTCTATGCCTATGTACAGAATCGTAGAATGGGTTGATGTTTTAGTAATATTTTTTCAATTTCAAAGAATTTTAAATATTATTGACAACTAAAATATTTTAGTTAAATTTTAATAGATAATTATTAATAGTAAAAGAATATGGAAAGTAATAAACAAGAAAATCAAGAACAAAAAAGTTTACAAGAGCAAAAGCCAGAACAAAAAACTCTTGAGACAGTTGAAGAAGTAGCTTCAACCAGAAAAGATATTGCTGACCTATTACTTGAAAAGAAAATTATCACAAAAGACCAACTCGATGTTGCTTTAAAAGAAAAACAAGAAAAAAATCTTTCTGAAAATATTGGAACTATTCTTGTAAACATGGGCTTTATTACAGATTCCATGCTTACTGGTATTATTAATGAACAAACCGGAAATAAAGATTTTAATTTAAAAACATCAATTATTGATCAAAGATTAGTTAGAAAAATACCAAAAGGTTTTGCTATTCAAAACAAAGTTATTCCAATTTCATTTACAAAAAATACAATTACAGTAGCAATATCTGATTTATATGATATTATTACATTGGATCAATTAAAGAGATTCTTTCCACCTCATTTTAAAATAGTACCTATCTTTGCCACAGCAAATGATATTCTTGCGGCAATTGATAAATACTATGATTATGAAATGTCTATTGATGGTATTTTAAGAGAAATTGAAGGTATTGATGAAGGTGAATTTGACGAACAAGAAAGTATGTCTGGCGACTATAAGAGTCCTATGGTGCGTCTTGTTGATGCATTATTGACTGATGCTGTTAGAAGTGGCGCATCAGACTTACACTTTGAACCTGAAGATTTCTTTTTAAGACTTAGATACAGAATTAATGGTAAAATGGAACAAATTAGAACATTCCATAATAAATATTGGTCATCAATTGCTGTTCGTATCAAAATTATGTCAGGTATGAACATTGCTGAAACCAGAAAACCACAAGACGGAAGAATTCAAAGTATTATTCTTGGAAGAAGTATTGATTTCAGGGTTTCTTCACAACCTACTGTATCCGGTGAAAATATTGTTATGAGAATTTTGGATGAAAAGCAAGCTATATCCTCTTTGGATAAATTAGGTTATAGTAATGCTAACATCGCTTTAATTAAAAAATGTATCAAAAGACCTTATGGTATTACGATTCTTACAGGTCCTACTGGTTCCGGTAAAACAACAACGCTTTATACTCTTTTAAGTATGATAAATAACGTTGATATCAACATTATGACACTTGAAAACCCAGTAGAATATCGTATTCCATTAATTAGACAATCCAATATTAATCCTGAAATTGGTGTAACATTCGCTGAAGGTATTAGAACACTTTTAAGACAAGACCCTGATGTGATTCTTGTGGGTGAAATTAGAGACGAAGAAACAGCTAGTGCTGCTGTTCAAGCAGCTATGACAGGTCACCAAGTGTATTCATCTTTACACACAAACGACGCTTTCTCAGCTATCCCTAGACTTTTGCAAATTGGCGTGCAACCATTCTTATTATCAGGTGCACTTATAGCTATTATTGCACAAAGGTTGACTAGAACAATTTGTCCTCATTGCAAATATCAATATCCTATTACAGCCGAGGAAAAAAGAATTATTGCAAAAGTTATTGGTGAAGAAAAAGCTTCAAAAGTTACTCATTTATTTAGAGGAAAAGGTTGTGAGAAATGCAAAGGCAGAGGTTATGGAAAACGAGTTGCTGTCTGCGAAGTATTAGATGTTGATAAGGAAATAGATAATATGATTGTTGAAGGTGCTACAAAAAAAGAAATGCTTGCGTATCTTGATAGTAAAGGTTATGTAACAATGCAAGTTGATGGTGTTTATAAAGTTATTAATGGTGTTACAACTCTTGATGAATTAATTAGGGTTGTTGATATGACAAGTTATCTTGAAGTTTAATTATAATAATTTTATGATATTTCTAAATACTACCAATATTAGTAGTATTTTTTATATTCTAGATATTGTTTAAATATTTAAATCTATAAATTTTGTATTATTGTCTATTTCAATAATTTTATCATATACTTTTTCTTTATCATTTGAAATAATCTCTATTTTATATTGTCCATTATTTAATTTTATCCCACCCATTTGAATATAGGATGCTAACGTAATCCAATATCTTAAATCAGCCATAGAGGTTTTATTTATAATTTCAGAAGATGCTTTAAAAGACAACAAAGCCGTAATCTTAGACAAATTATCTTCTTTATTGTACAAGGCGTATGATGATGATAATGCAGCTAAATATTTAGCCACAATTCTAGAAATAATTTTACTTTGAATTGATAATAAATTATTATTTAATTCTTGCTGCGCTATATATGATAATGGTTCAATGAGTGTTAAATCAACAGTTGCTATATAATTGTCTTGCATATCATATACATTAACTGTATATTTATTAGGTTCTTTATTAATTTCTATTTCAGGAAATTCAATTAATATATACGGAACGCCATTTATTGTAGTCATTACACTTGCCATTTCATATGTATCATTAAAGCTTAAACCAAGAGAAGTAACTGGCAGTGGCATTTCTAATACCTTAGCTTTCTTAGGCGCTATTAAATTATCTTTAATTAAAACAACTAAATTATCTTTTTGTTGTTTTTCTAAATTTTTCTTATTTCTTTTTATATAATTTTGTAAATCTTTTGAATATTTTGTATCTTTTATATAATTTTTATATAATTCCTGATAAGATAAAGTTGGTAATTTTTTATAATCTTTTTTAAATTCATCACTTTTCTCATTATATATAGAATACATATTATAATTTTTTAACAAAATATCACTAGCATTATCATACAATATTAATGCTGTATTATCATCATTTTTTAAATTAAATTGTTCATAAATAAAAGCACCCCATAATTTTGCTAATATATCATTTTTATATGTTATATCTTCATAATTGGAATTTTGCATACTTTTTAAAAATGATTCCCATTCAACAAGAGAGGTTTTTGCATAATTTAAATGAAAAATTTTTTCTTTTTCTGTAAGTTCTCTTTTAGGTATTATATTACCATTTTCATCTATATATTCTTCATAAAAACCTTGTTGATATAAATTGTAATTAATTAATGATATATAAAATCTAATAAGGGACACTTCATAAACTTCCCCATAATAGTTGTCAAGATTAGCGTCCCACATTGATAAAGTTTTTTTTGAAATACTAATTGTGTATAATTCATCACTAATTTTTTTTGCTTCTTCAAAATTTTTTAGTGCTTGATAATAATTATTGTTAAGATAATTTATCGTTCCTAATTCAAGAAATTTTAATAATTTAGAAGTATCCTTTGAATAAAAATCATCATTATTTACTATTTCTAATGCTTCTTGATAATTTTTATCCATCACTTCCATATAAATAGTTTTAGTAGCCTTTCTGTCATTAATGACATTACTACAAGAACAAACTAATAAAATATAGAATATAACAAAATATTTACTATGTTTTATCATCAACTATTTATAATAAAATTTTTTCTATTTCTTTCTTTAACTCTTTTGTTTTTGAAGGGTCTTTTGGTATAACTAATGTAGTACAATCACCTGATAAAGTAGACATTAAATTATCTATACTTCTTTCATCAAGGAGTTGTCCTATAATATTAGCTGAACCTGGATAAGAAACAATAGAAATCAATTGACCATTGTCTTCAATTTTACTTATCAATTTCTTAGCCCAATCACACTGCTCTTCTAATTTTTGTTGTATTTCATAAACTACATTGCCATTAGTATCAACAACTTTAATGGCTTTGATTTGTTTTAATATTCTAGAAATATTGGATTGAGTAACACTAATCTTATATTTCTTTTCTAAGATATCGGTAATGTCAGTTTGTTTTGTAATAACATTATTCTCGATAATCTCTTTTACTAAATAGTTTAATTTCATAAGACCACATATTTATAATTAATCATAGTATTAAATTTAAACTATATAAAATATAAATCAATATTTTTATTTTATATTTACATTTATAAAAATATATTTTATTTTATAACAAATAAATAATAATAAAAGAAAATGAAGCAAAATACTATTAAAGATAATATTTCGTTTAGTGGAATAGGTTTACATAGTGGTGTAAAAGTTAATATAAATATTAAACCTGCATTAGAAGATACTGGCATTATTTTTAAACGAATTGATGTAAAAGACAAAAATAATGAAATTCAAGCTTTATATAAAAATGTAGTTAATACACAATTAGGAACAACAATTGCTAATCAAGATCAAGTTGTTGTACAAACTATTGAACATTTTATGGCTGCAATGTGGGCTTGTAATATTGATAATGCTATTATAGAAATAGATAATCAAGAAGTTCCTATTATGGACGGAAGTGCTGAAATTTTTATAAAAGAAATTAAAAAGGCTGGTATTCAAGAATTAAATAAAGAAAAAAAATTCTTAAAAATTCTTAAAGAAGTTCAAGTTCAAGACAAAGATAGTTATGTAAAAATTGAACCATCTAATGAATATAAAATAAATATTGCAGTTGAATATAATTATGGTGGCATTGGAAAACAAACCTTTGAATTTAATGGTGATGCAAATAATTTTGCAAATGAAATAGCAAAGGCTAGAACTTTCTGTAATGAAAAAGAAATAGAATTTATGAGGCAACACGGCCTTGCATTAGGTGGAAGTTTAGATAATGCTATGGTATTTAATGACACAACTATATTAAACGAAAATGGTTTTAGATGTGATAGCGAAGTTGTAAAACATAAATTACTGGATTGTGTTGGCGATATGTACACAAGTGGTTATTTTTTAAAAGGTAAAATTACAGCAAATAAACCAGGACATACATTAAATAATGAAATTTTAAAAGCTATTTTTGCTGATAAAAGCAATTATGTTATTGAATAATTAATATGTTAGATAAATTAGGATTTTTACTTACTCCATTAAGAAATTTAAGTGGCTTTACTGATAGAAGTATGAAAATATATGAAAGATTACTTTTAAAAAGATCACTTGATTTTGAAAGAGAATTAAAAGTTATTGATTTACTTTATCACAAACCAGAAAAGGTGCTTTTTAGAAAAGAAAATCCTGATTTAAGAACAGTGCAAGATGGTGATTTAATCACAGTAAAAGTTGTGGTTGATGATTATAAAATTCCTTATAAAAATTATCAACCACACAAAATTTTATGTCATAATCAAACCGGTTTCATTACAGTTGTATATTTTAAAATGCTTGATTATATGAAACCAATGTTTAAGGAAGGAAATGAAATTGTTATTAGCGGAAAGGTTGAAAAATTTAATAATGAATTACAAATGACTCATCCTGACTATGTAAATAATCAAAATATACCTAATTATGAACAAATATATCCTTTAACTGCTGGCTTGATAAATAAAAATTTAAGACAAAATATACAAAAAATTTTGCAAAAAATACCAGATTTACCAGAATGGCTACCTAATGATTTATTGTTTGAAAATGGTTGGAAAAGTTGGAAAGAAAGTATATTAAGTATGCATAATGCAAAAAATGATAACGAATTATTAGATAATAGCCCCTATATTGAACGATTAGCTTTTGATGAATTATTAGCAAACCAGATTAGTTTTAATTTAGTAAAAGAAAAAATAAAATTAGAAAATCAAAAAGATATTTTTGCAAATAAAAATAATTCTTTAAAAAAATATTTTTTAGAATTATTACCTTTTGAACTTACAAATGATCAAAAAAAAGTTATTAAGGAAATTGAAGATGATTTATATTCTCAAAAAAGAATGCTTAGATTAGTGCAAGGTGATGTTGGAAGTGGAAAAACCGTTGTTGCTTTTTTGAGTATGTTGCCATTTTTAGAAAATCATAAACAAATAGCATTTATGGTGCCTACTTCTATTTTAGCTACTCAACATTTTGAATGGCTAAAAAATATTTGCACTAAATCAAATAACATTGAAATAATTGATTATAATGAATTAGCTTCAAGCAAAAAGAATCTAGAAAATTCATTATTATATTTTGACAAAAATGAAAAAAATATAAAAATAAAGATTGCTTTATTAACTGGAAAAATCAAAGGAAAAAAGAGAGAAAAAATATTAAATGCATTAAAAAATGGTGAAATTGATATATTGATTGGTACACATGCAATATTTCAAGAAAATGTTGAATTTAAAAATTTAGAATATGTTGTAATAGATGAGCAACACAAGTTTGGTGTAGCTCAAAGATTAAATTTAATAGAAAAAGGAAAGAATACTGATACTTTAATTATGACAGCAACACCAATTCCTAGAACATTAGCTTTAACAATATATGGTGATATGGATATTTCCACAATCAAAGAAAAACCTAAAAACAGAAAAGAAATTATTACAACATCATTACAAAAAGAAAGATTTAATGATTTAATTGCAAGAATAAAAGAAAAAATTAAAGAAAATGAAAAAATTTATTGGATATGTCCTTTAATTGATGAAAGTGAAAATTTACCAGCTACACCAGTATTTCAAAGATATGAAGAATTTAAAAAATTTTTTAAAGAAGAAGAATTAGGGTTGTTGCATGGTAAAATGGCAGAAGAAGAAAAAGATAAAATAATGGCTGATTTTAGTGATAAAAATGGGTTAACAAAAATACTAGTATCTACAACGGTTGTTGAGGTTGGTGTTGATGTGCCTGATGCTACAATTATAATTATTGAAAGTCCCGAAAGGTTTGGCTTATCACAAATTCATCAATTAAGGGGCAGAGTAGGAAGGGGGGATAAACAATCTTATTGTATTTTATTTTATGAAAAACTAACAAATTCTTTAAAAAAAAGAATGGAAATTTTAAAAAATAGCTCTGATGGTTTTTATATTGCAGAAGAAGATTTAAAATTAAGGGGTTCTGGTGAGATGTTGGGAGTAAAACAAAGTGGTTATCAAGAATATTTAATTGCAAATCTATCTAGTCATTACACATTATTATTGCAAGCATCAAAAATAGCTAAACAAATAGTAAAAGATAAAAGTTTATTAAATAGTGAATCTATTAAAATATTATTAAAAATGTTTAATTATGATGAGACTTTTAATAGAGATATATTTAATTAAAAATATTATTAAATAAGACTATTATTGCATGTTTTTTGCTTAAATTATATGTATTTGTATCAAAAAATACATTTTTTGTAAATGCAATTTTATCTAATAATTTTTTTTCATTATTTTTTAATAAAAATTGTGTATTATTTTCTTTAAAATTATTTTTTGATTCACCATTAGAATAATATTTTAAAGACTTATATAAAAATAATAATATAAATTCTTGAAATAAATTATACAAAGTTTCATTATTGTTTAATTTTTCGGCTAAATTTTGTACTTCTTCTATATTTAAGTTTTTTTGTGCTAAAATACTTTCAATATTATTATATAAAAATATTCCATCTTCATCTATAATATCTATTGCATAAGAAATTGAACCATTTGATAAATCAAATAAATTTAATAATTGTTCATCATTTAATAATTTAACTTTTTCATTATAAACATATAATAAAATTTCTTTCCATTCTTCAAAGTTGTATTTATTAATATTTATTTCTCTACATCTAGATCTAATTGTATCTAATATTTTATTGATATTATGGCAAACTAAAAATATATAAGTATTTTTTAATGGTTCTTCTAAAACTTTTAAAATTGCATTTTGTGCAGAAGTATTCATTTCATCAATGCTATCAATAATAATAACTTTACTACTAGAAGCAAAAGGTGCTAATGTAATAAAATCATTAATTTTTCTAGCAGATGCAACTTTAATTTCTTTATCAATTTTATTAGTTTTTTCATCTTTTTCTTTTTCTATAACTAAAAGATCTGGATGTTTTTTATTTACTATTAAATTAAATGTAGGGTTTTTTTCTGATAATTCGTTTTCATTAACAACTTCTATATCGCCAAATAGAGATACTGGTTCATTGCTTTTTAATGTAGAAGAATTATCTAAAATTTTATTAGCTAAATGATAACATAAGGTAGATTTTCCAATGCCTTTTTCACCAACAAACAATAATGAATGATGTAATTTACAATCTAAGAAATTATTAAATAATTCATTTTTTATTTTATCTAAATATAATAACTTTTTATTTTTATATGGTTCAATTAACACTTAACAACCTACTTATTATTATATGCATTTGTAAATAAATTTTTAAAAAAGTTATAAGTTGTTAATTTATCAAACTCTTTAATATTAATTTCAAATAAGCAAAATAAATTACTAATAAAAATAATTGCTATACAAGAAATTATATCACTTTTTACTTTATCCGTTGAATTCATAGGAACTTTTGATAACCAATCCTTATATGGTAATATCATTGCATCGTATGAAAAAGAATTGTAAGCCATATCTTGCATATTGATAATGAAAGATTGACTAGGTTTTGCATCTATTTCATGTTCGTTCACTCTAATTGCAATATCTTGATTTAATGTAAATATTTTTCTTTTTTTATCTAATTCTTTTTTATTTCCTATCGTAAGCATAAAAGATAGAGGTTCACTGGTTCCATCAATATAAGGAAGATATGCACCATCTAATTCAATGATTGCATTATCGATTTTTGCAGCCCATATTGATGCTAGTATAATTTCAATATTATTTATAGTAATACCACTATCATTTTTTAAAATTAATTTATCATTTTCTACATATACATTATTATAATCAACTTTGATTGAATTATTTTCTTTAAAATCAACTCTTTTAAAGATAATACCTGTATCAGCTTCTGCTGGAAGTATTTTGACATTAACTACTTTTTCCATATTTTCTGGTTTTCCAAAAAAAGAAATTTCATTTAAAATAGTTGTTTGATTTTCTGTATACATAAAAACACACTAAAATTAATCTACAAGAATTGTAAGAAAATTATTTTTTAAAGTCAAACTTATTTAGTTGATTTTTTGAAAAAATAAAACTATATTTATAGCGATTTTAAATAAATAAAGGAGAGAAAAATGAAATCATTAATTGGTACAAAAACAAGAGAAAACTTACTTAAAGCTTTTGCAGGTGAATCACAAGCTAGAAATAGATATACATTTGCTGCAGAAATTGCTAAAAAAGAAGGTTATGAAGCAATAGCTATGGTTTTTGAAGAAACAGCTAATCATGAAAAAGCACATGCAAAAAGATTATTTAAATTCTTAGAAGAAGGTGGTGAATTAGAAATCACAGCTACATACCCTGCAGGTAAAATTGGTACAACTGCTGAAAACTTAATGGAAGCAATGAATGGTGAACATGAAGAAAATACAGTAATGTATCCTGAATTTGCTAAAATTGCAAAAGAAGAAGGTTTCCCTGAAATTGCTGCTGCTATGGAAAACATTGGTAAAGCAGAAGTTTACCACGAAGAAAGATTTTCTCAATTATTACAAGAAGTTGAAACAAAGAAATTATTAGAACAAAATGATTTAGTTGTATGGAAATGTCAAAACTGTGGTTATCACATTACATCAAAAACAGCTCCAAAAGTATGTCCTGCATGTGGACACCCACAAGGTTATTTTATTCAAGTTAATGATAAAATGTTTTAATAGTTTTAATAAAATATAAAGAAAAATAACTCATCAGGTATTTGATGGGTTATTTTTTTGCAATCTAAAACCACCAGTTAGACTGGGCGCAGTTTGCCGAAGGAATAACAAGGTGGGCGGGATGCAGGCGACTTGCGAAGCAAGGCATCTGCAATCACGAGCCTGTCGTCCCACCGCAGTTTGCCGAAGGAAAATGAAGAACCACCAGCTAAGCTGGTAGGTTACTTTTGCAATGACAGCTCTTTTTTCGTCATTGCGAGGAGTGAAATGACGAAACAATCCATAAACCACAACTCAGCACTCTTCGTCATTGCGAAGGCCAAAGGCCTGTGGCAATCCACAACCACCATTATTTTATTTATTCACAGAAAAATAAAAGAATTCACTATCCATAAAAATACAAAACCAAAAAGAAAAAGAATTCTATGAATGAATAATTGTGCCCCATACTGAGATTGCCACGGCTTTTTCAAAGCCTCGCAATGACGAGTTTTGTTTGACTGTCCCGGTGTCCCATACTGAGATTGCCACGGTTTTTTCAAAGCCTCGCAATGACGGTGTGGGTTGAGTGTGGCGGTTGTCATAACGAGATTGCCACGAGTTGCAAGCAACTCTCGCAATGACGAGTTTGTGTGTGCTGTCATTGCGAGACTTCGTAGAAGTCGTGGCAATTCATAAACCACTAATAGTCAATACAAAAATAAAAAAGAAAAAGAAATCACTATTGTTTAATAAACCAAAGAATTAATTTTCAATTTTCAATTTTCAATTTTCAATTTCTTATGCTTCGTTCGTTTCGCACTTTGTGGGACGACAAGCTAAAATGATTAAGCAAGCTTATCATTTTCCCACTTTGTGCTTCAATTTTTAATTTCTTATGTATTAATTTTCAATTTTCAATTTTTAATTTTTCTCTCAACCCCCCTGTTGCTTCGCAACCTCCCCCCTTACAAAGGGAGGCAAACCCCATAAATCACTACTCACTGCTCTTCGTCATTGCGAGGAGTGAAATGACGAAGCAATCCATAAACCACAGCTCACCACTCTTCGTCATTGCGAAGGCCAAAGGCCTGTGGCAATCCACAACCACCATTATTTTATTTATTCACAGAAAAATAAAAGAATTCACTATCCATAAAAATACAAAACCAAAAAGAAAAAGAATTCTATGAATGAATAATTGTGCCCCATACTGAGATTGCCACGGCTTTTTCAAAGCCTCGCAATGACGAGTTTTGTTTGACTGTCCCGGTGTCCCATACTGAGATTGCCACGAACCTTTGGTTCTCGCAATGACGATGTGTGTTGTGTGTGGTGTTATCATACTAAGATTGCCACGAGTTCTATGAACTCTCGCAATGATGATATAATTTTTATTATTAAGAGTAATAAGTTAAAATATATAAAAATCATTAATAATCAATTTCAATATATTTTGTCATATATTGAAATAATTTAATTATTTACTTTTATAAATATTATATAGTAAACTTTTTAGCAGTTTTAATTTTATTTTTATAATATGAGTAAGAAATTATTTGGTACTGATGGTATTAGAGGAAGAGCAAATAAATACCCTTTAACTGTTGATATGATTTCAAAAATTGGTATGGCTATTGGTGCTGTTTTAAAACACGAAGGTCATAGAAATAATATTGTTATTGGAAAAGATACTAGACTATCTGGCTATATGATTGAAGATGCTTTAGCCGCTGGTTTAAATGCTGTTGGTATTGATGTATTATTATTGGGACCTATACCAACACCTGGTGTTGCTATGCTTACAAAATCAATGAAAGCAGATATTGGTATTGTTATTTCTGCTTCTCATAATCCATATTATGATAATGGTATTAAATTATTTAATGCTAGTGGTATAAAATTTCCTGATGATATTGAAAAAGAAATCGAAGAATGTTTAGAAAATGGAGAATATGAAAAATACTTAGCTAGTGATGATAAAATAGGTAGAAGAACTGTTTCTGAACATGGTTTATATCAACAAAGATATATACAATTTTTAAAAAGTACATTTCCACGAAGTCTAACTCTTGATGGTATAAAAATTGCCTTAGATTGTGCTAATGGTGCATCTTACAAAATTGCTCCAACTGTACTTAGTGAATTAGGAGCAGAATTGTTTATTATAGGCAATCAACCTAATGGTACAAATATCAATCAAGAGTGTGGTTCAACTGATATTAGGAAACTACAAGAATTAGTGGTTGAGAAGGGAGCCAATTTAGGTATTGCACTTGATGGTGATGCTGATAGAATTATTATTGTGGATGAAAAAGGACAAGAAATTGACGGTGATAAAATTATTGCTTTAATTGCTCAAAAGATGTTATCAACAGGTGAATTAATGGGAAATACTGTTGTTGTTACTCAAATGTCTAATTTAGGACTTGAAAAATATTTGAATTCATTAGGACTTGATGTTGTTAGAACACAAGTTGGTGATAGGTATGTTGCAGAAGAAATGAGAAAGAATGGTTATAATATAGGTGGTGAACAATCCGGACATATTATTTTAGGCGATTATTCAACAACTGGTGATGGTGTGCTTGTTGCTTTGCAAGTGTTAAGTATTTTAGCTTATGAAAAGAAAAAAATTAGTGAATTAGTAGAATTATATAAATCTGTTCCACAATTAATGAAAAATGTTGAATATGATAAAACACAAGCTAATCCACTAGAAAATCAAGAAGTAAAAGATTTTATTTCTTCTTGCGAAGAGAAATTAAAAGGAAATGGTCGATTATTAATTAGAAAGTCGGGAACTCAACCTTTAATTAGAGTTATGGTTGAAAGTACAGATGAAAAACTTATGAATAATATAGTTGATGATATAGTTGCTAAAATTAAATCAAAATTATCATAATTAAATAATAGTAAAGTATACTTTTTAGTATATTTTACTATTGCAAAATAATAATATAAAAATAGTATATTTTTATACACTTTTAAATTTTAAAATGCTTTTTGAGGATAATAAAACACAACCACTTGCTGATAGAATTAGGCCGGATGATTTTAGTTTGATCACCGGACAAGATCATTTATTTAACGAAAATGGTATTATTACTAGAATAGTTAATAGTGGTAAAATTCCATCTATGATATTATGGGGGCCAGCAGGTTGCGGTAAAACTACAACTGCAAAAATATTAGCAAAAAAGAGCGGTTTACAAGTTGAAATATTATCTGCTACAAATAGTGGTGCTAGTGATTTAAGAAATGTTTTTGAAAAAGCTGAAAAATTAAAAAAAGATGGCAGAGCTACAATTTTATTAGTTGATGAAATACATTGTTTTAAAAGAAATCAACAAGATTTATTTTTGCCATATATTGAAAATGGAACAATTACATTAATTGGTGCAACAACTGAAAACCCTTCATTTGAATTAAATGCTGCATTATTATCAAGATGTCGTTTAATAATTTTTAATTCATTAGATCAAGAAGCTTTATTAAAATTAATTACAAGAGCAGAAGAAAAAGAAGGTAAAAAATTAAATATTACAGAAGATGCTAGAAAAACTTTATGTGATATTTCTGGTTCTGATGGACGATATTTATTAAATATGTGTGAAGAATTATTTAATTCTAATTTAAAAAAAGAATTAAATAGTGATGAATTATTAAATTTTTTACAAAGAAAAACTGCAAATTATGATAAATCAAGGGACGGACATTATAATTTAATTAGTGCCTTACATAAATCTGTTAGGGGTTCTGATGTGCAAGCTTCATTATATTGGTGTGCTAGAATGATGATTGCCGGCGAAGATCCACATTATCTTTTTAGAAGACTTACAAGAATGGCTATGGAAGATATAGGTATGGCAGATCCTAATGCATTGGTTCAAGCAATTAATGCTAGACAAGCATATGATTTATTAGGAAGTCCAGAAGGTGATATTGCCATCACTAATCTTGTAATATATTTAGCTAATTGTCCCAAATCTAATTCTGGTGAAATTGCATTTATGGATGTAATGAATGCTGTTAAAGGACATTCTTATAATCCACCAAAACATATATTAAATGCCCCTACAAAAGTTATGAAAGAATTAGGTTATAGTGATGGTTATATTTATGATCACGATACTCCTAATTGCTTTTCAGGGCAGAATTATTTTCCAACAGAATTTCCTAGAAGAACTTTTTATACTCCTAATGAAAGGGGTTTTGAAAGAGAAATTAAAAAAAGAATTGATTATTGGGAAACATTAAGAAAAAAATTAAATAATAAAAATAATTAAAATTTTATAAATAATTTAGTATTTTTTATAAAGTACTTACTTATGTAAAAATAAAAAACCACCAGAAAATTGGTGGTTAATTTTATTTATTAAAAATATATTTTAATTTTCTTCTAAGAAAATTTTTAATTTTCCTGCTCTTTTTGGATGTTTTAATTTTCTTAAAGCTTTTGCTTCAATTTGTCTAATTCTTTCTCTTGTAACTGAGAATTGTTTTCCAACATCTTCAAGTGTGTTATCACTTTCCATACCAATACCAAATCTCATTCTTAAAACTCTTTCTTCTCTTGAAGTTAAGCCTGATAATAAATTATTTGTAATTTCTTTTAAATTACTATACATTGTAGCTTTAAGTGGTGAAACTGCTGACTTATCTTCAATAAGTTCCCCAACCATACTTTCGTCATCATCATTTCCAATAGGCGATTCTAGACTTACTGGGTCTCTAGCTGTTCTTAAAACTTTTCTAACTTTTTCAACAGGAACTAAAAGTTTGTCCGCTATTTCTTGTGCAGTAGGGTTTCTTCCTAATTCTTGTGTTAATTGTCTAGAAGCTTTTGAAATCTTATTGATTGTTTCAACCATATGAATAGGAACTCTAATTGTTCTAGATTGATCTGCTATTGCTCTTGTAATACCTTGTCTAATCCACCATGTTGCATAAGTTGAAAATTTATAACCCCTTTTATATTCAAACTTATCAACAGCTCTCATTAAACCAATATTACCTTCTTGTATTAAATCTAAGAATTGTAAACCTCTATTAGCATATTTTTTAGCAATAGAAACAACAAGTCTAAGGTTGGCTTGTATCATGTCTTTTTTTGCTTTACTCTCTTCATCTTTACCTTCATAAACATTTTTTATAAATTTTTTAAAATCAGGAATAGTTAAACCAACAACTTTTTCAACTTTTGACATTTTATTATGTAAATCTTTTAATTCTTCTGGTTTATTTTTACATAATTCTTGCCATTGCTGTTCTTTTGAATTAAGTATATCTTCATACCAATTTGCATTGTATTCAGGATAACCATAAATTTTTAAAACTTCTTTTTTAGTTATACCTTCATCATCACACATTGTAACTAATTCTTTTTCGATGCTTTCAATTCTAGCTTTTGCCTTTTCAATTTCTTTTAATATTAATTGAATTAAACCATCATTTAATGGAATATCAAGCATTACGTTAATAAGTTTATTTTGTAATTCTGCTAATTTTTCGTTATTTTCTAAATTTGAAATATTATTATTATCTTTTATATTTGATAAAATAACCTTTACAATATCAACAGCTTGTTCTAAAACTTTTAAAACCTTAGGTAATAAACTTCTTTCCATTGTTGAAAATGGTGTAATACTTTCTTCATCATCTAATTCTTCAACATCAGCATCCAAATCTTTTGAATCATCCAAATCATCAACATCATCATAATCATCATAATTATCACCATCATCATCACTAAAAATAGAGCTTATGTCATTTGAATTAATAGATTCTAAATCATTTTCTTTATCAGCTTTTGAAATTGCTTCATCTAATTCACTGCTATATGTTTCATCAATTCTTACAATATCTCTTAATAACATTGTTCCATTAGATAAACCATTATACCAGTCAATTATATACCTCATAACAAAAGGTGCAGAATAAATATTTTGTAAAACTTTATTTCTTCCATTTTCAATTTTAATAGCAATATTTACCTCATCCTCTCTACTTAACAATGGAATATTGCTCATTAATCTAAGATATGATTTTACAGGATCGTTTGTATGTCTACTAATAGTTTCTTCTTTCAAGTCGACATTATGACTATCTTCATTTTGATAGATTTTATATTCTTCTGTACTATTAAGTAATTTAATGTCTAATTCATCTAAAACAGAATATAATTCTTCTATTTTATCTATTTTTATAATACTATCTTTTAAAGTATTATTAATTTCATCATAAAGCAAAAATCCTTTTTCTTTACCTAACAAAATTAATTTTTTAACTTTTGCATCTTTTAAGAAAGACTTATTTTCTAAATCATTTAAATTAGAAAGCCCATTTTTTAAAATTTTATTTACATTTTTTGAAGTATTTGATAACTTTTGATTAAGATTTTCATTATCTAAATTTTTGACACTTTTTTCTTTAATACTAGTCATTTTTTTAAAAAAATTATTAACCCCTTCAAACAAAACTACTATTAGAAAGAAGTCTACCAATTTTATCTTTTAAATTTAGTAGTTCTTCATTTAGTTTTTTTGTTTTTATAATATCACCTATTTCAGATGCTTCTTTTAAATCGAACTCCACTAACATTACTTCTTTTTCTAGCAACAGTATATTAATCATTTCAAGGCTTTTACCTTCTGTTAAGCTACCAATACAGGAGTTATTAAAAAAAATATCACAATTACTAATATAGGTATCTAAATCATTTTTTACAAGTAAATTTTTTAATTTTTTTTGAAATTCATTTTTATCATCCAGAGCCATACACTCTTCAATTAATAAAATAATCGAATTACATTTATCATTTAAAAAATTTATTGAAAAAATATCTATTTTATATTTTTCAAAAATATCTTTTATTATGTCTGGAAAATTTATTAATAAAAAACAAATCTTTTTTTCTATTTTTTCCATTACATCAATATTAATGGTATTTTTAATATTTTTTAATGTTTCAGTTTTAATATTTGATTTATTATTAATATTATTTGATATTCTATTTAATTTCCATAACTTATTTCTATAAAATTGTTCAAAATGGCTTTTTAATTTTAAATCTTTAACAGTGTCTAATAATTTAAAAATATTATTTTCTAATTCTGCTTTTTTTTCTGGTATAATTTCTTTTTCTTCATCAATTTTTAAATTTTTTAATTCAGTATCCCATAAATAATCAGAAAGTGAAATAGAATTTTTTAATAAATTATCAAACTCATTTTTTCCGTGTTGTTTTATAAAATCATCTGGATCAATATTTTGCGGTAAAAAAACAAATTTAATATTTTTACCAATTTTAATTAATGGAAGAACTAATCTTGATAATCTAATAGAAGCTTTTTGTCCTGCTGAATCACCATCTAAACAAACAAAAATAGTACTAGTTGCTTTCCATAATTCTTGTATTTGATTTTCCGTAATTCCAGTTCCCATAGGTGCGACAACATTTTCAACTCCATTAATAAATAATGAAATTGCGTCCATATTTCCTTCAACTAATACAGCATAATCTTCACTAAAAATTGCTTTTCGTGCAAAAAAATAATTAAATAAAGTATAACCCTTTTTATAAATTTTTGTTTCAGGTGAATTCATATATTTTGGCATGCCATCATCTAAAATTCTGCCCGTAAAAGCTATTACTCTTCCTTTTTTATCAAGAACAGGAAACATTAATCTATTTCTAAATTTATCATAGTAATTATTATTATCACCTTTTGCAATAACACCACTTTTTTCTATAATTTTTTCATCATAACCTAAACTTTTTAAATGATTTAAAAGAGATGAATAATCATCTTTTGCATAACCAAGTCTAAATTGCTTAATATTACTTATTTTAAGTCCTCTTTTTTGTGCATAAGTTAGTGCTGGTTTTCCATAAAATTCAAATAAATTTTTTTCAAAAAATTTACAAGATTCTTCATTAATTTTATAAATTAAATCTATTTCATCAATTTCTTCTTTTTTTTCTATTTTTTTCTTTTCGATTTTCGGTAAAGGTATACCATATAAATTTGCGATGTATTCAATAGCTTCTTTAAAATTTAATCTTTCCATTTCCATAATAAATGTAAAAATATTTCCACTTTTTCCACAACCAAAACAATGATAAATTCCTTTAATATCGCTAACAGAAAAAGATGGTGTTTTTTCATGATGAAATGGACAGCATGCAACAAAATCCCTTCCTCTTTTTTTAAGAGTTATTTTTCTTCCAATCAAATCGGAGAGTTGAACTGTATTTTCCAACTCTTTTATAAAAGATTCAGGATACATAATATATTTTTTTGTTACATTAAAAAAATAAAAAAAATTACAAAAAAATCAAGAAATAATAACTATTTATTCAAGACGCTTTCTTGCTGTTGTCTTCTTGCTATTTCTCTTGAAACAAAAGATTGTTTTGCTGTTTCACAAAGAGCATTACTTATTTTTACTCCATCTTTAAGAAAATAATTCATAACTTTATGATGTTTTAATTTTTTTCTTTTTATATCATACATTTCTTGTCTTATTCTAAAATTTAAATACATTCTCTTAAAATCTTTACTTAATTCAGCTTGTTTTTTTGCTCTTAATAAATAATCATAATTTTTGTTAATTAATACAAAATTTTCTAAATTTTTGATTGAAGGATCTTTATTATAATTATTGATACAATTAGCTAAGCAATTATTTTTATCAACCATACCTTTAATATCTTTTTCTAATTGCACATAACCACCACAACCATCAAAATATATTTTTTTTGATGTTGCTGAGTGTCTTGTGCCATAGCCATTCTTTAAATTATGTAATTCAATATCATATATTTGTCTATTTAATGCATTAGGGCATAAGAAATATAATGTACTTGTTTTTTCGGGGTCATTTAATGAATCTAATTTATCAGCTGCAACAATCGTACCTAATGTATTTGCATGTTTTCCAAAAGTAACCGGTTGAATTGCTACATTATATTTACTAAGATGTTTCTTAGCCATTTTTTTCATAATTTCAATTTCTGGTTTATCATCTTCTCTAAAACTTCTATTTGTACCAGTTTTTGATAATAATTCTACTGTTATTTGCGAACGTAAATTTTCTGGTACTTTATCTAAGAATTTTTTAACTGCATTAAATTCTGTTTTTAAAAATATATGATTTGTGCCAAGCACTCTAAGTTTTAACTCTTCACCCTTTTTGAGATTATTTATGATTTCATTTACATCATATGTTTCTGATTTATGTATTTGTAAAGAATCAAAACATTTTTCAAATAAATCTTTATATGTTTCTAACTCTTTGAGTTTGCTTTTATTGATGATTAAATGTCTAATTGGAATAAGATTCAGTATTTTTTTATTATACATAAAATTCTTTTGTGTTAAATCAACAAATATATCACTAGCTGATTTATCTTTCAAAGCCCTATAATTTAAATTAATTTCATTATTTCCATCTACCATAAAAGCATCTTTTAGCTTATTGCCATTTAACGACATTGTCATTGACAATAAACCTAAAAAATTCTTTTCTTGTTCATAATCTGCTGTTTTTTTATATTTAAAATTAGACTCTTCTAAAAAATTTCTAGTTTGTTCTAAAATGGTTGGAGAAAAGTTTGCAGTATCATTACCTGTTAAAATATTAGACATTGAACCAGTAACTGATTCCAAAAAACTTTCATTATAAATTTTTTGTCTAACTCTTATTTCTTCTAACATTAAGCACTCATCAAAATTATAATATATTATTATATCAAAAAAATTTTTTTTTGCAAGTTAAAAATAATAATATTAATTGTTTACAAATAAGATTTTTGTTTTTATTATATGATTTAAACACATTTTTAAATTATTTATGACAAAAAAAGAAGCAAAATACTTAAAAGAATATCATAATCTTTCTATGCTTGAGAAGTTAAAATACAATTTATCAAGTAATTTATTTAATAGTATAAAATCTAAAAAACCAGTTAACGATTTACAAATTACCTTTTTAGGTGCAGCTAAGAGTGTTACTGGTTCTAAATATTTATTAGAGGTTGGTAAAACGAAAGTTTTAGTTGATTGTGGTTTATTTCAGGGTTTATATGAGCTTAGAAGAAGAAATTGGAATCCTTTACCTATTAACCCTAAGAATATTGATGCTGTTATATTGACTCATGCTCATTTAGATCATAGTGGTTATTTGCCACTATTGGTTAAAAATGGTTTTAGAGGAAAAATTTATTGCACATCATCTACTTATGATTTATGTAAAATTTTATTACCTGATTCGGGTTTTTTACAAGAAGAAGATGCTAGATATGCTAAAAAACATCATTATTCAAAACATAAAAATCCTAAACCATTGTATACTCAAAAAGATGCTGTTGCTACATTTAGATATTTTAAATTAATTAATTTTGATGAAGATATAAAAATTAGTGATGATATTAGTTTTAGTGTTATACATGCTGGGCACATCATTGGTGCTGGAAGTATTATTGTTAAGGCAAAAGATAAAAAAATCTTATTCTCTGGTGATTTAGGAAGACCTAACTCTCCAATAGTTGCTGAACCTGATAAAATACCACTCGTTGATTATATTATTACAGAATCAACATATGGTGATAGATTACATTCAGAAAAAGATCCAATTGAAGAATTGGATGAAATTATTAATAAAACAGTAGCAAAAGGCGGAAAAATTATTATTCCTGCTTTCTCTGTTGGAAGAACTCAAAAAATACTTTATTATATTAATAAATTAAAGAATCAAGGAAGAATTCCGGATTTGCAAGTATTCTTAGATAGTCCTATGTCTATTAAAGTTACAAGTTTAGTCGAAGATTATGAAGATGAAGAAAAATTAAAAAGAGATGAATATGAGGATATTTATAAATCCGTGAAATTCTGCGTGACAAGGGATCAATCTAAAAAGATATTTAATTATCCACAACCAGCAATTATAATTTCTGCTAGTGGTATGGCTACAGGTGGAAGAGTTTTACATCATATAGCTAACTATGGTCCAAAACCGAATTGTACTATTTTATTTGCAGGTTATCAAGCTGAAGGAACAAGAGGTAGAGATTTAATAGATGGTAAAAAAGAAATTAAAATGCATGGACAAATTGTAAAAATACGAGCAAAAGTTGAAAAATTGTCAAATATGTCTGATCATGCTGATGCTAATGAAATTATTGAGTGGTTAAAAAGTATGCCAGGTAAACCTAAAAAAGTTTTTATAACTCATGGTGAATTAGAAGCTAGCGAGGCACTTGCGCAGAGAATTAAAAAAGAATTAGGTTGGGAAACTGATATTCCTGATTATTTGGAAAAGGAAATTATAAAATAAATATTAATAATTAAGGTCGAAAATGAAAAGAATTTTTATACTTTTTGCATTATGTTGTTTATTTCTTATTAATAATGCAAATGCAGGCTTGCCATTAGGAGCTTATATTGGTTTTAAGGGTTCGTATTCTTCTGGACTTTCATCAATATCAATAGACGAAATTTTATCATTGAGCGACAGTGATAATCCTGCTTTTTTTAGTGTAAGTGCTGGTGCTAGATTATTTAGGTTAAGAGCTGAACTTGAATATACAAAAAGATATCACATGCAGACATTAACTTTAAATGATGGAAACACAAAAGATTTATCAAATGATTCTATTATGGGTAATTTGTATTATAATTTTCTCGAATTGCCATTTATTAGATTATATATAAATGGTGGAATTGGTACAACAAAATATAGTACAAATTATGTAACAAATTCACCTACATTTTCATATAGTGCGGGCGCAGGTGTTACATTAACATTAGCTGACACAACTTCTTTTGATATTGGTTACAGATATTTTGATATGGGCGATATTGAATTATTAGATTCAAGAAAAGTCGATATGCATTCTAATGATATATATATAAGTTTAAGAATGGGTTTCTAATATGAAACCATCTTGTGTATTTTGTGATTCTGTTGAGAATATATTAGAGGAAACTGATAATTTTTATGTTAAAGTTGGTATAGGTATAGTCACTGCTGGTCATGTGATGGTTATTCCTAAATATCATTATAAGGCCATGGGCGCAATCAAATCAGACCTAATTAATGAATATTTAACATTAAAAGAAAAGGTTTACAAGAAAATTTCTAAAAATTTTAGTGAACCATTTTTAGTTGAATATGGTGGTTATGCACAATCAGTTTTTCATGCACATTTACATTTTATTCCTAAAACAGGAAATGGTTATCAAAATATAGACATACTTAATAGTATATTATTAAATGCAAAAAATAATATTGATTTTGAATTAGTGGATATTAATAACTTTGATGAATTGCAAACATTTTACAATACATATCATGAATATTTTTATTTTGAAGATAAAAAGATGTATATAGTTAAAATAAATGATAATGTAAGAAATAACGTAAATTTATTTAGTTATAGGAATTTTTTTACAAAATTAGGTTTAACAGGAATTTCAAGTTGGGCTAAAATGACAGATGAAGATAAAAAACAAGATGCAATAAAAATAAATAAAACAATTGAAGAATATAAAAAATAAAAATATAAAATAAATTTATTTACAAAGTTCTCTCATTCTTTTATAGGCTCTTGTTAAGCCTTTTAATGAATATTCGTCAACTATATATTCTGATTTTGATGATTCAGCCCGAACTTTTAATAAATAACCACTTAATAAATTACTAATAATTTCTTTATCTTGTTGTTTATTTTTTGCCCAGGCTATATCATTTTTTGTAAACATGGTATATTGTTTTCCATCTATGGAAATATGTATATCACTTCCTATCTTGTATTCAAAGCCAGAATATATACTAACCTCTTCAACACCTTTGTCTTTAAATTTTGTGATTAGTATATATGGTTCTCTAGCGTTTTTATAATTTCCTATACTTTTTTTAGGAAAAGAAACAACATAACACTTTTGCTCTTCTCCTAAGTCCGTTAAAGTAAAAACAGACCAATCATAATAAATACCATCCAGTGTTTGTGTGGCATATACATGATTGATATTAAAAAGATTAAATATAAATAATAACGCTAATATATTCTTAGATATCAAAAATATTTTATTATTTACTTTTATCATTTTTTTTAATTTTTAAAGGGTTTTGTTCAAGAATTTTATCTATTGTTCTTTCGTTTTTTAAAACAGAAATTGATACTAACAATACCAAGGTTAAAATAAAGAATGCAACCATATAAATAAGTGAAATTATACCCATATTATAGTACCTTTGTTATTAATTCACAAATAAAATATTAAAACTTTATTTATATATTTGCAACATTTTTTATTAATTTTTAAAGATATATATGCGTATTTTTGCAAATAAATATATTTAGGTATTTATTTTATTGATATAAATAGAATATAAAAATTTAAATTAAGTATTAATTAAAAAATAAAATACTGATGTGCAATATATTTTAACAATATACATAAAATCACAATCAGTATATTAAATATATCAAAAAACCACCATAAAAAATTGGTGGTTAAAGTTTTATTTTATTTTTGGTGTACAAAATCTTCTGCTAGTATCTGTATTTAAAAAAGTAACAATATCTTGTATTATTTTATTATTAGGATACTTTTGTCCTTCTGTATTAGCTCTATCAATAACGGAGCCTGCTTCATTTGATTCAAATACATCTTTATAAAAATGCATTGCTTCTTGTATATCTTTTTTATCGTAATTAGCTCTTTTTAAACCAACTAAATTAAGACCTTGAAGATCGCTTTTTCTGCCATTATCAGCATAAGCCATACCATATGGGATTAAATCTTCACCAAGACCAGATAAACCACCTAACATTGCACCATCACCAACTTTTACAAATTGATGTATAGCACTTAGACCACCAATAACAACATGATTTCCAATATGAACGTGGCCAGCCAATGTTGCATTATTAGCAAATACACAACCATCACCAACTTGACAATCGTGAGCAATATGTGTATTAACCATTAATAAATTATTGTTTCCAACTTTTGTAATTAAATGATCGCCTTCTGTTCCTGGATGAATTGTGCAGTGTTCTCTAATACTGTTGTTATCACCAATTACGATTTCAGATTTTTCGCCGTGATATTTAAGATCTTGTGGATTTTGTCCAATTGCAGCAAATGGATAAATTGTATTACCTTTTCCTATTGTTGTAAAACCATCGATAACTACATGTGGTTTAATTACGCAATTATCACCAATTTTAACATTAGGGCCAATTACA
This sequence comes from uncultured Rickettsiales bacterium, assembly GCA_944391075.1. Classification (GTDB taxonomy): domain Bacteria; phylum Pseudomonadota; class Alphaproteobacteria; order Rickettsiales; family UBA1997; genus CALXSC01. The sequence continues at coordinate 71,946 of CALXSG010000003.1, forward strand.
GAATATGCACCAATTTTAACATTATTACCTATAATTGCACCATCTTCAATTATTGCAGTTGGGTGAATTTCACAATTTGTACCAATATTATCATTATTGATAATATCATTGATTATAATAGTCTTTTTTGTTGTCGCGTAATTTAACATATTTTTATATTTTTTTTGCTGTGAATATTATATACATTGATTTTTTTATATACAATAATATTTTTATTACAAAATATTACAAAAATATTATTCCTATGTGTAAAATAAAAAGTTGCATTTTAAAAATAATACTTTATCATACTGTTTAGTATTAATTAACATAAACCCCTTTATTAGAAAATAAATGGGTTTTTTTATTGACAAAAAATGGTAAATAAAATGAGCAAAAGTCAAGATAGTAATTCAAATAAAGAAATATTATATGTTATTGAAACCATAGCACAAGAAAAAGATATTCCTGTTGACAGCGTTATTGAGGCTATGCAAGAAGGTTTAAAATTAGCAGCTAGAAGAAAATATGGACATGATTTATTAGTTGAATGTAAATTAGATAAAAAAACAGGTAAATTAGGACTTTATAATAAATTAGAAATAGTTAGTGATTCTAGTGAAAACGAAACAGAATTTGATCCAAAAAGACAAATTTCTTTATCAAAAGCAAAAAATGATGTTAAGAAAGGTAAAGTAGAAATTGAAGGTGATGTTAAAATTGGTAATTTTGTTAGACTTGAACTACCTAATATTGATTTAAATAGAGTTGCTGTTCAAATAGCAAGAAATGAAATTATTAAAAAAATTAAAGAAGCTGAAAGAGATAAAGAATATAATGAATTTATTGATAGAGTTGGTACTATTGTTAATGGCTCAATTAAAAAAATTGGTGTTAAAAACATCGTTGTTGAAGTTGATGGTTATGAAGCTTTATTAACCAATGATGGTATGATTCCAGGTGAAAGATTTAGAGTTGGTGATAGAGTTAGAGCTTATATTAAAGAAGTTGTTAAAGAACAAAAAGGAGCACAAATATTCTTATCTAGAACTGATAATATGTTCTTAGCTGAATTATTTAGACAAGAAGTTCCTGAAATATATGATGGTATAATTGAAATTAGAGGAATTGCTAGAGATCCAGGTTCAAAAGCAAAAGTTGCTGTTTATTCTAGAAACGAAACTTCGGATATTATAGGTGCCACTGTTGGTATTAGAGGTGTTAGAGTTCAAGCTGTTACAAATGAATTAAGAGGTGAAAAAATTGATGTTATTAGATGGGCTGAAAATCCTGTTGAATATATTGTTAATGCTATTGCACCTGCAAAACCAATTAAGGTTATATATAATGAAGAAAAAAATACAGCTGATGTTGTTTTAGCGCAAGATCAATTAAGTTTAGCTATTGGTAGAGGTGGACAAAATGTTAAATTAGCATCTAAAATTACAGGTATAAAGATTGATGTAATGACAGAAGAAGAAGAAAAAGAAAGAAGACTTACAGAGTTCCAAGAATCCACAAAAGAATTAATGGATATATTAAATGTTGAAGAAGTTATTGCACAATTATTGGTTGTTGAAGGTTTTGATAATATTAAAACCATAGCTGAAAGTCCAATTGAATCATTAAAAAATATTGAAGGTTTTGATGATGAAATAGCAAAAGAAATTCAAGATAGAGCTATTGAGTATGTTAATGAAAATTATGAAGATGAAGATGATGAAAATGATAGCGAGAGTGATGAAGATGATAATGGGGAAGAATAATTTTTATAAATTATAAAGGAAATTGAGTTGAGTAACGATAATGAAAATAAAAGAAAGACTCTTAAATTAGGAAAAATAAATAATGATATTCAAAAGAATATTGAGTCTTTCACTAAGGGTAGTAAGATTTTAAATAAAACTGAAAATATTAAGAAAGATACTTCTCTTGATAGTAAGAATGCTACTGAATTTTTAAAGTCTGTTAAGGGTAATAGCTCTTTTATGAATAATGATTTAATAAGACAAAGACAAGAACATAAATCATTTAAGAATTTAGATACAAAATTCAATATTAATAAAAATAAAAATATTGAAAATGATGTTTCTAAGAAAGAAGAAGTAAAACCACTTGAAACTAATAATAATTCTAGTTCTAATTCTAATATTCAAGAAAAGGCTGTGGTTAATATAGATGCGCATAAAATTTTAAGTTCATATGCACAAAAACAAAAGGAAGAAGAAAGAATTAAAAAAGAAGAAGAAAGAGCTAAAAGAGAAGCTGAACAAAAAAAGAAACAAGAAGAAGAACTTAAAAAATTCAATGCAAAAGCTAACAAAAATAAGATTGATAATAATGAAGAAAAATCTTATGAAGATAAGAAGGCAGACAATAATAAATTTAGCAATGTAAATAATGAAAATTCTTCTAAAATTTCATTCAAAAAAGATAATCATAAGAAATTTAATAAAAAATATGATGATGATGACGATGATGACAATGGTAATAATAAAAATAAACAAAATAATAAAAAAGCAATTCAAACTGCACATTATACAAAAAACAAAAATATACACACATACATTTTAAATGATGATGATGACGATGATAATGGTTTTGGTAGAAGAAGAAAAAGTAATAAAAGTTTCTTCAAAAACAAAGAAAAAACAGAAGAAGTAGTACATCAAAAAATTATTCAAGATATTGAATTGCCAGAATTTATTACTGTTGCTGATTTAGCTGAAAAAATGAATGAAAAAAAGGCTGATGTTGTTAAAAAATTAATTTCAATGGGTATGCCTTGTACTGTTAATCAAACAATAGATGCTGATACAGCTGAGTTGGTTGTTGTTGAGTTCGGCCATAATGTTGTGAAGAGAACTACTGAACATGATATTGAAGATAAATTAGGCGAAGAACAAGGAAGTAAATTTGTTTCAAGAGCTCCTGTTGTTACAATTATGGGACACGTTGATCATGGTAAAACTTCTTTACTTGATGCTATTAGAACAACACATGTTGCCGAAGGTGAATCTGGTGGTATTACACAACATATTGGTGCTTCAAGAGTTGAAGTTGAAAATGGTAAATTTATTACTTTTATTGATACACCAGGACATGAAGCATTTACAGAAATGAGAATGAGGGGTGCTAGTATTACTGATATAGTTGTATTAGTTGTTGCTGCTGATGATGGTGTTAAAGATCAAACTATTGAAGCTATTAATCACTCAAAAGCTGCGGGTGTTCCTATAATTCTTGCTATAAATAAAATTGATAAGCCAGGTGCCGATCCTATGAGAGTTAAACAAGAATTATTACAATACGATATTGTTACAGAAGACTTTGGTGGTGAAGTAATGGCCGTTGAAGTTTCTGCTAAACAAAAAATAGGTTTAGAAAAATTAAGAGAAGCTATTTTATTGCAAGCTGAAATTATGGAATTAAAAGCTCCAATAGATGTTAAACCTGCTGGTGCTATTATAGAAGCTAAGATGGATCAAAAAAGAGGTCCTATTGCTAGTTTATTAGTTCAAAAGGGTATTTTAAAAGTTGGTGATTTAGTTTTAGCTGGTACATCTTATGGTAAAATTAGAAAGATGGTAGATGATAAACATAAACCACAGAAAGAAGCTTCACCATCAATGGCTGTTGAAATTCTTGGTTTTGATTCTGTACCTACTGCTGGTGATCAATTTTATGTTCTTGAAGAAGAAAAAGAAGTTAGAGATATTATAGCATATAGAGAAAGAAAAGCCTTAGAAAATAAAGTAGCTAAAAGAAGTGTAAAAAGTTTAGATTCCATGCTTAAAACCGTTGGTGGAAAATCTGCTAAACTTTTACCAGTTATTATTAAAGCTGATGTTAATGGTTCTATTGAAGCTATTATTGGTACTTTGACTAAATTAAATACTCCAGAAGTTGAAATTGATGTAGTACATTCAGCAACTGGTGCTATTAATGAAACAGATGTAAATTTAGCTTCTGTATCTAATGCTTTGATTTTAGGCTTTAATGTTAGAGCTAACCCTAATGCTGTTGATTTAGCAAAAGAAAAAGATATAGATATTAGGTATTATTCAATTATTTATAATATAGTTGATGATATTAAAAATATTTTAAGTGGTATGCTTGAACCTGTAAAGAAAGAAGAAATTATGGGACATGCAGAAGTTAGACAAGTATTTAAGATTACAGGTGTTGGAAAAGTTGCAGGAAGCTTTGTTCTTGATGGTGAAATTTCCAGAAACGACAAAGTTAGATTAATTAGAGATGGTATTGTAATTTATAGTGGTGATTTAAAAGCTTTAAAAAGGTTTAAAGATGATGTAAAAGAAGTTAAATCAGGTTATGAATGTGGTATTTCCATTGATAACTATGATGATATAAAGGAAAAAGATATAATAGAAAGCTTTAGAATCACAGAAGAAAAAAGGAGTTTATAATATATTTTATTGGATGGGATATGAAAAAATTTTTAAAAAAAATAGAAAAAATATTTAAACATCCTTGCTATAAGCTATATATGATTATTATAAATATAAAAAATAGAAAAGGTAAAAATAATAAAGTTTTTATTATTGATAAAAATAACAATAAAAAAGAATTTATTTTTATCATTTTCTATTTATAGAATTTAGTGGTAATAATAATATAGTAGAAATACATGAAGATGCTGCAAATATGTTTAAAAATATTACATTTTTTATTAATGGTGATAATAATTATGTATTTTTTGATTCTACACATAAAGGCATTCACAATATTGAATTGAATATTAGAAATAACAATTCAAAACTTATTGTTGGTAAAGACTTTTATTGTGGTAAATGTAATTTTTATTTGTATGGAGACACTGAAATCAAAATAGGTAATGATTGTTTGTTCTCTTTTGATTTATTTATATGGGCTACCGATGGACATCCTATATATAATAAAAATAAAGAAAGAATTAATCCTAATAAAAGTGTTTCAATTGGTAATCATGTATGGATGTGTAGGGGAAGTACTATATTAAAAGGTGGGGCTATTGGTGATGGTTGTATCTTAGGAAATTCTTCTATGTTGACAAAAGATTATTCTAATTACAAAAATTGTGTTTTAGCCGGAAATCCTGCTAAAATTGTTAAAGAAGATATTTATTGGAAAGATTAATTTATATAAATAGTCTTATAGAATGGAGGAATTTTTCCTCCTTTTTATTTATTGAAAAATTTATTAATTTCATCTTTAATTTGTTTAATATCTTTTAGTTGATTTATGTTATTTCTAAACTCGTTTGAACCAGTAAGTCCAGCACTATACCAACCAATATGTTTTCTAGCAATAGGAATACCATATTTTTCACCATAATGATCTATTATTTTATTAAAATGTTCTAAAAGTATTTTTCCTTTTTCTTGTTTTGTTGGTTCTTTAAAAACACCGCCTTGCAACTCTGTTTCTATTTGTTTAAATAGCCAAGGTTTACCATATACACCCCTACCAATCATAACACCATCAGCATTGCTTTGTTTTAAAGCTTCAATAACATCTTTTGTTGTTTTTATATCACCATTAACCATAACGGGAATTTTAACACTTTCTTTTACTTTTGACACAAACTTCCAATCAGCCACACCTTCATACATTTGATTTCTAGTCCTACCGTGAACTGTAATTAATTTTACTCCTTCTTCTTCTGCTATTTTTGCAATGGTTGGGGCATTTAAATTATCAAAGTCCCACCCCATTCTCATTTTAACAGTAACAGGAACTTTTACAGCATTAACAACTGCATGAATAATATCTCTTGCTAATTTTTCATCTTTCATTATTGCGGAACCTGCAAAACCTTTTACAACTTTTTTAACAGGACAGCCAAAATTTATATCTATTAAATCAGCTCCTAAATCTTCATTTAGTTTTGCTGCTTCTGCTGTATAATATGTATCATTTCCAGAAATTTGAACAGCATTTATTTCAAAAGTATTTTTTATTTTTTTTAAATAATCTTTATGGTGAATTGATCTACTAGGTATCATTTCTGTATACATCATACCAACCCCACCAAAACTTGCTATTGTTTCTCTAAAAGGGGCATCAGTTATACCGCATAAAGGACATAAAAATAAATTATTTTTTGTGGTAATATTTCCAATTTTAATTTGTTTTAGCATTTTCTGTTTGTGCTTTATTTTTTAATTTTTGTCTATATTGATAAACAAATGTATTATGTTCGTCTAATGTACTTGAAAAATTATGTCCACCATCGCCAGTAGCTACAAAATATAAATAATTTGTTTTTTCAGGATTTAAAACAGCCTTAATTGCATCTCTTCCGGGATTAGCAATAGCTTTTTTAGGAATACCATTTATTCTATATGTATTATATTCGGACATTCTAGCTAAATCACTTTGTCTAATTTCTCTTTCTAAATCTTTATTGCCCATTGTGAAAGAATAAATAACAGTAGGGTCTGATTGTAATCTCATACCTTTTCTTAATCTATTAACAAAAACAGATGCAACTTTACCCCTTTCTTCTGGTATACCAGTTTCTTTTTCAACTATTGAAGCAAGACTAATAGCTTCTTCTTTTGTTTCAAAAGGTAAATCATATGCTCTTTTTAGCCATTCTTGATCTAAAAAATCTTTCATAGCTTTTTGCATTCTCTTTACTATACTAGATTTTGAATCGCCATATGTATATGTATATGTCTCTGGCAATAAAGTTCCTTCTTCTATTTTTTCATTAGGCAAATCACCAAATAGTCCATATGTGGAGTCTATCATTTTTAATATTGTATCATTTGTTAAACCTTCTGCAAAAGTGATCTTTCTAATATATACATCGCCATCTTCTAATTGCTTTAATATATCATATGGTGAACTGCCTTTTAAAAATTCATATTCTCCGGCTTTTATTGTTAGTTGATTTTTATATATAAGTCTTGATACATTTTTAAATATAAATTTTGAATTTTCTGGAATTAATTTTTGTTCTCTTAAATTTTTAACAATAGTTCTAAAAGAACTACCTTTTTTTACAATAAAAAATGTATCTTCTTCTACTGATGGTGTAGTAAATAAATTATATGTATAATAAGTAAATCCACACAAAACTATTATGCCACACAAAAAAGATATTAATAAAAATTTTTTCATAAATTCTAAATATTTAATATTGCTAAAAAAATATATACCATTTTTAAAACAAGTCAAGTTTTTTAAAATTATTAATTATTATTATTTTTCCTTCACTTGATGTAATGCTATCAATTAATTCATAATTAAATTTCCAATATTTTTTTGCTTCATCAATTTCTTCATAAATTTTTTTGCCTTTTAAAAAAATTAATTTTGTATTTTGATTACTTAAATTTTGCGAAAATTCTAATAATAAATTTATATTAGCCAATGCTCTTGATACTATAATATCAAAAGTTTTATCTTTCACATTATATAAGTTTTCATTTCTAACAATAATTTTATTTTTAGAAAAATTTTTTGCTTTTTCTAAAAATTCACATTTTCTTATAGACTTTTCAAATAAATGTATTTCTTTTATACCAACTATCGATAATGGTATACCTGGTAAGCCAGCACCACTTCCTAAATCGGCAACTTTTATATCTTTATTTTTTATTATATTTATTAATTGTAAACTGTCAATAATATGTCTATTCCATATATCTTCTATTGTAGATTTTCCAATTAAATTAATTTTGTTATTATATTCTAATAAAAATTTAATATAATTTTCTAATTGTTCTTTATTTTGTAGTATTAAATTCTCCATTGTTGTATAATTTTTTTAAATTAATACTATAATAAAAAAACACTTGATTTTATTTTTCAAGATATTATATACTTATTTGTTATGTTAATAAATTTATTTTAATTTTATGAAAAAAATAATTAAATTTTTTATTGATAATTATAAGTTGACTTGGATTTTAACACTCATTACAGTTCTAGCTGGTGTTGCGGGTTTTTCTTTAATTCTTAGAGAAAGAACTCCTACCGTTGATTTAGGTACTGTAAAAATTAACACATTTTATTATGGAGCTACTGCGGAAGAAATTGAAAGTGAAATCACAAAGAAAATTGAAGATGAATTAAGGGGAATTAAAGGGCTCAAAGATGTTAAATCTGTAAGTCAAAGTAATCAATCAATGATCACAATTAGAATTGATATTGATAATTATGATCAAGACGATGTTACAGATGATATACAAACAGCTGTTGATAGAGTAACTGATTTGCCGGCAAATATTGATGACTTACCAGAAGTTATTGAAATTAATACCGAAGAATTTGCTGTTATGAAATTAGCAATTTTAGGTAATAATGACAATAGACAAAGGGATGCATTTGCTGAATATTTGGTTGACGAAATTGAAGATGTAAATGGTGTTTTAGAAGTTGAAGAAACTGGTTATGCAGAAAGGGAATTTTCTGTTATGTTAAATGCACCAAAAATGGAAGAACTTTATGTTGGTGTCTCTGAAGTTGTTGATGCATTATCAAAAAGAAATGTAAATTTCCCTGCTGGAAATTTAAAAAGCCATGAAAATCAAGGTATTGTTAGACTTGATTCAAAAGCATTAAATGCTGAGGAACTTGAAAATACTTTAATTAGATCAAACTTCAATGGACAAAAAATCTATTTAAAAGATATTGCAACTGTTCTTGATGGAAAGAAAGAATTAGATGTTATAACTACATATAATGGACAAGATGCTACTTTCTTAGAAGTTAAGAAAAAAGGTGGTTATGATAGTATTAAACTTGTTGAACAAATTAATAAGAAAATAGATGATGCCGAAAAAAGATATGGCAATAAATTTGAAGTTGTAAGATATTATGATGAAGCTATTAAAGTACAACAAAAATTTGATGTTATTAAATCAAATGTTATAAGTGGTGTTTTGATAGTTTTATTCTTTATGTTAATATTCTTGCCTGGAAAAGTTGGTATTATGGCTACAATGTCAATGCCATTCTGTTTCTTAGTTATGTTGGGTTTAATGCCATCTTTGGGAATAAATTTACACTCAATAAGTATGCTTGCTATGGTTATTGCCTTAGGTATGCTTGTTGATAATAGTATTGTTATTAGTGAGAACTTTGTTAGATTAAGAAAAGAAGGCTTTACATCAAAAGAAGCTGCACTTGAATCTACATATCAAGTATGGCTCCCTGTTACAGCGACTGCTCTTACTACAATTTTTGCTTTTTTGCCTATGTTATTAACAAAAGGTGTTATTGGTAAATTTATTACTTCTATACCTATAATAGTTAGTTTAACATTAGCTATTAGTATTTTAGAAGCACTATTCTTATTACCTACTAGACTTGTAGCTGTTGGTGGTAGTGTTTTAAAGAAAAAATCAGCTAATAAAGCTAGAGAAAGTAATACAGATTGGTTTGATAAAGTTGCTGATAAGTTTGAAAAATTAACTTTATATTTTATTAGACATAGATATTTTACATTAGTATTATTTATAATATGTATTGTTTTATCTGGTATATTTATAAGTATGAATAAATTTATTTTATTCCCTGCTGAACATGTTGAAAGATATCAAGTTACATATTATGGAAAATTAGGTGATTCATTAGAAAAAATGAATGAAAATTCTATTAGATTAGCTAATGATATTATGAATACATTAGGAGATGATGTAAAATATATTACAGCATTTACGGGAAGAAGTGGAAACTTAAATTTAACTGATACTTTACAACAAAACAATCACTCTGCTGAAATGATTATTGAAGTTACATATGATGCTTCTAGAAGATTGAATCACTATGAAGTTTTAGAAAAATTAAGAAATATGGATACAAGCTATCTAGAAAAAGTATCATTTGTTACAGAATCTGCTGGCCCTCCTTCTGGAAAAGCTGTTGAAGTTTCTTTTAGAGGAAATGAGTTTGAAGATATTTATAAAGCAATAAATGTTGTAAAAGAAAAGGCTAGCAAAGTTGATGGTATTATAGATATTGAATATGATGATTATCAAAATGATGATGAAATAGCTATAAAGCCTGATTATGAAGTATTAGCTAGACTTGGACTTACAAGTACAGATGTTGGAAATACAATTAGAGCCTCTCTTGAAGGTATTCCTATTACTTCTATTACATTAAATAATAGAGAGTTTGATATCAAGGTTAGATATGCTGATGAATACAAACAAACAGAAGAAGATATCAAGAACCTTAAAATTAGGGATGCAAAAGGCAACTTAATACCTTTATATAAAGTTGCAAAAGTTGAGAGAAAAGAAGGTCCTAGAATGATTAATAGATATAATTTTAAAAGATCTATAACATTTAAGGCAAATGTTGATGAAACTAAAATTACAGCAATAGAAGCTAATAATTTGATTCAAAAATTCTTTAATGAAATTAAAGATGATAATCCTAATGTAAATATTGTATTTACAGGTGAAAAAGAATCAACAGATGAATCATTTGAAAGTTTAGCTATAGCTATGCAGTTTGCATTAGTTGCTATATTTGCTATATTGGTATTTATGACAAATTCATATGCAAAGCCATTACTTATCATGACATCAATTCCATTAGGCTTATTAGGTTTTGCTGTTGCTTTCTATTTACATGCTAAACCTGTAAGTTTCTTGGCAATGATTGGTATTGTTGGACTTGCTGGTATTGTTGTAAATGTTGGTATTGTGTTGATTAGCTTTATTGATGAAATGAGAAAGCATAGTACAATGCCACTAGAAGAAATACTTGCAAAATCTTCTAGAATGAGACTTAGAGCCGTTACAGTTTCTACATTGACTACTATTTGTGGTTTGTTGCCTACTGCTTATGGTATTGGTGGAACTGATGATGACTTAGTACCTATGACATTAGCTATGGCTTGGGGGCTTACCAGTGGAACAATAGTTTCATTAATTTGGATACCTGCTGCTTATGCTATAATTGAAGATTTTAATAGAATGCTTAGAAAAACAAAAGTAGGTATGTACTTCTATAAAAAGAGATTAAAAGCTAAAAGAGCTAAGCAAAAAGAAAGAAGTTATACAAAATAATTAGAAGTATATTTTTACAAATAAAATTAGTACTCTTAAATGGGTACTAATTTTTTTTATTATTTATAAATAATTTCTTGTTTTTTAATTATTTTACAATATTTTATTATGTGTTATTTATTAAAGAAAAATGTATGGATTATTTTATTAAAAATATTTTTTTTGTCTATTTGCAATTTATTGCAAAATTCATCATATTTTCTTTATTTGTTGTAAAAATATTATTTGCTGAGGAAACTACGACTATCAAATCTAATAAAATAAATAAAAAGGAAGACAATATTATAACAGCCATTGGTGATGTTGAAATAAAAAGGGGTGAACATATTTTAAATGCTGAAGAAGTAGAATATAACCAAGAAACAAAACAAATAAAAACAAACTCAAGTGTTAGAATATATAACACTAAAGATAAAAGTATATTTTTTTCGGAAACTGCATTAATAAATGATGATTTAATTAATGCTGATTTTTATAACGGTTTAATGATATTCAATGATGGTTCTAGTATTTTAAGTCCGCATATGAGTAGAAGTGATGAAAAAATTATTAATATGCAAGATACAGAATACAGAGTATGTCCTACTGATTTATATGATGAAGATTTAACATATGAAAAAGCTATTGAAGAACTAAATAATCAAAGAATTCCATTATTTTCATTAAAAAGTTATAAAGCTACAGCTGATACCGATGAAAAAACGTTAAAGTTAGTTGGTACTTCTTTCTGGTTCTGGAAAATTCCGTTCTTTTTTATGCCATATTTAAAGACCAGTTATGATTATAATGTTAATCTAAATGGTTTTGGTAGTCCAAAATTAGAAAAAAACAGTCGTTATGGTTATGGTATCAGTATTCCTTATAAAATAATTACTGATAATCAAAATTTTAGAATTACACCAAAAGTGTATACTAAGGATAATTTTTTAACTAACATAAAATATGGTATTAATTCTAATAATAATAGATGGTCCTTAAATTTTGATGGAGATATAGCTAATGATAATGGACAATCAAAAGATTTAACTAATGCCTATGGAGTAACAGAAGAAGCAGAAGGCGATTATAAAAGATGGAGAGGTTATTTTGCATCTAATGGTTTTTTTGATATCAATAATTTATGGAAAATTGATTATAACGGAAAAATTGTTAGTGATAGATATTATTTAAGAGATTATTATAATGATAGTAATGAATATATACAAAGTTATATTAATTTAACAAGAGTTAATACAAATGATTTGTATGACTTTAATACGTTCCAATTTATAAATTTATTTTATCAAGATTTATTAGAATATAATGGTATTAACAATCCTCGATATGCACCGGTTACAAACTTGAATCTTCAAGACTATATTATAAAAAAAGATAATAGTAATTTAATTTACAAAGTTCAAACTAATACTACAAATTTGTTTAGAGTACACGGTTTGCAATATAATAGATTTACCTTAATGCCTAGTTTAAATTACATGCAAAATGGTGTTTTTGGAACTATAAATTCAAGTTTTCAATTAATTGGTGACTCATATTTTATAAACAATAGCGATATTATTCGCGATAAAAGAGAGTATGGAAAAAATGAAAATATACTTACACCTCAATTTAATTTAGAGTGGAGAAAATCTTTTATATTTAATAATATTTTAATACAGCCAATAATAAAATATTCTGTTAGTCCACATAGTACTGACTTTTCAAACGAAATTCCTAATGAAGATGTACAAACTCATCTTTTGAGTTTTGAAAATATTTTTTCAAATAATAGATATTATGGTTATGATAGAAGAGAAGTTGGAAATAGGATTACATATGGTTTTGAAAGTATTATATTTAATAATTTAACCTTTGGTATGGCACAAGGCTATAAAGATAATTTACTAGATGATGAATATTTAATTGGTTTTGATGATAATGTTTCTGATTATGTTGGTTATGCATCTTATATGCTAAATAATAATTTAGATATTTATTATAAATTTTTATTAGATAGAGAAAATTTAGATTTAAAAGGTGAAGAATTAACTGCTAATTTTAATTATAAAATTTTAAATTTATATTTAACTTATGTAAATATAAGACCTACATTAAATGGTATAAATAAACAAAAACAAATAAAATCAAATTTATCTTTATCTTTATATGATAATTGGAAAATAAAATTGTCTGGTGTTTTGGATCTTGAACATGATAATAGATTATTGGAGAGTGAAGTTGGTTTAATTTATGATGGTGGTTGTACTATGTGGGAGCTTGTTTATAGCAATTCTAATCCTTTAACTGAAACAGAAAAAAGTAATTCTATTAATTTTAATTTTGTTATTAAATTCTTATAAAAATTTTTGTAAAAATATTATTTATTTGATATCTATTACGCCTTGAATACTTCTTGATGAAGCTTTAAAATTATTTAGTTCGTCTACATCTTTCACTTCAATTTTTAATTCTATTTCTTGATATACATCAGACTCATTGATTGTAGATATACCAATTATATTGATTTTTTTCTCAGCACAAAGGTTAACAACTTTTGCTAAAATTCCTGGTTTACTGTCTAATATAAGATTAATTTTTGCTACGTATTTAGTATCATTTGATATATTCCATTCAAGATCAATAATTCTATCTGCTTGTATGGTTTTTAATGTTTGACAATTCTTTCTGTGTACCGTGATACCAATTCCATTATTTACAACACCAACAATTTCTTCTGGTGGAACAGGATAGCAACATTTTGCGTATTTATATGCAATATTTTTGTCTAGACCTGCAATACCTTGCTGATTGTTTGTGGTATGCATTCTAATTTTCATTATTCTTTTATTATCAAAGGCTTCTTCTTTTGTTTTTGTTTTTTCAAATTCTGGGAATAATGTTTTTATAAAGTCTTTCTTTTTTATTTTGTCTTGTGCTATTAAAGCATATATTTCTGTAACATTTTTTCCTTTATTAAATTTTTGTAAATTTTTTTCTATTAAATCATCATTGATATTTAAATTAAACTCCTTTGCTAAATTTTCAACTTCATGTCGTCCTAACTCTTCAAATTCTTTTTGTCTTGAATTTCTAATAAATGCTTTGATTTCAGCTTTTGCTTTTGTTGTTTTAACTAATGATAACCATTCTTCACGTACCTGTGGAGTTTTTGATGTTAAGATTTCTATTTCATCACCACTCTTTAATGGAGTTTTATATTGGCTTAATATTCCATTAATTTTTACACCTGAGCAATTATTACCAACTTCTCTATGAATAGCATAAGCAAAGTCCAAACCTGTTGAACCAATAGGTAAATTAATTATATCACCAAGTGGTGTATAGCAGAAGATTTCATCTTCATAAATTTCATATTTTAAATCTTCAAAATTTTCTATTGAATAATCATTGTTTTCAAGATTTTGTACTAATTGTTTTAAATAATTATATTCTTCTAAATATTTGTCGCTTTTTAGATTTTGCTTGTATAACCAATGCGAAGCAATACCGTATTCAGCCACCTTGTTCATATCCTCTGTTCGTATTTGAATTTCTATTTTTACATTCTTCGGTCCAATAATAACAATATGAATTGATTGATAGCCGTTTGCTTTTGGTCTACTAATATAATCTTTAAATGTGTCAGGAACAACAATGTAGTTTGTACTAACACAACCAAGAACTTTATAACATTCTTGCACATCTTCTACAATTACTCTAAAAGCAATAATATCTAATAATTTTTCAAATGATACTGATTTTCTTTTCATTTTTTTCCATATAGAATATGGTCTTTTTGTTCGGCCAAAAATTCTACATTTTATTTTATTTTCAAAAGTTATTTTTGTTGTTAATTTTTTAAGAATATCATCAATTATATTTTTTTGATTTTTTGTTGCTTCTTTTGTTTCCTTGATAATTTTTTTTCTTTCTTCTGGTAATATAATTTCAAAACATAAATCTTCCAATTCTAATTTTAATTTATACATACCAATTCTTTCTGCTAATGGAACATATATCATGAGAGTTTCATTTGCAAATCTTTCTTTTCTACTTTGATCTTTTATACCATCTATTGTTCTAATATTGTTTAATCTATCGAATAATTTTATTATTAATATTCTAATATCTTTAGATGTTGAAAGAATTAATTTTCTAAAATTTTCTGCATTTTTTTCGGTTCTAGAAGTAAAATTGGCATTACTGATTTTTGTAAGTCCATCAACAAGATAGGCAATTTCTTGCCCAAAATTCTTATTTATGTCTTCTATTGTAGTATCTGTGTCTTCTACGGTATCGTGAAGCAAAGCGGCAATGACACTTTTTTCATCTAATTTATATTCAGAAACTAATATTGCAACTTCGATTGGATGTATGATATATGGTGCTCCAGAATCTCTTTTTTGATTTTTATGTGCTTCTTTTGCGAACTCAAAAGCCTTTATAAGTAAATCTTTATTGGTTACTTTTGTATTCTTTTTTATTATCTCTAAAAAATCTAAAGCACTAATTATCATAAATTATTTATCTAAATCATTATCTAAATCATCATCCAATGAGTCGTTATTAAGAGAATCATAATATTCTTCATCATCTTCATCATCTACAGTTATATCATTATCATCATCACTCAAATCATCAAGTTCATCTAAAACCTTATTGGTATCAAGTGAATTTTCTAAATCTGTATCATCTTCTTTTTTATCATCATAAGCAACATTATCATCAAAATTTTTGAATAACATGTGGTTCTTAATATTAGTTTGAATCTCTTTTTTAATAGCTTCTATATCTAATAAACCAGCTGCAATTTCTCTTAAAGCAATAACTGTATTTTTTTCTTTCTTTTTAGGCGTATAAAGCATAGGTGCGCCATTCATTAATTGTTTAGCTCTATAACTAGCTATTAATGCCAATTCAAATCTATTAGGTACTATTTTTAAGCAATCTTGTACTGTAACTGCTGCCATTTCTTATTCTTTATTTTGTTAATAATATACAAGAAATATAATAAATAATTATTATATTGCAAGTTTTTTTTGAATTATTTACTTTACTTTTATTTAAATAATATATATTTTTTTCACAGTAGTTAATAAATTTTAAAATATGTCCTTTGAGAAAAAAATGGAAGATATAGTTTCACTATGTAAAAAAAGAGGTTTTATATTTCCTAGTTCTAGTATTTATGGTGGTTTGCAAGGTGTTTACGATTTTGGACCATTAGGTGTTGAATTAAAAAATAATTTAAGAAATGCCTGGTGGAAATCTATGGTTTATGAAAGAGATGATATTGAGGGTTTAGATTCTGCTATTCTTACTAATCCATTAACCTTAAAACATTCAGGACATGAAGATACATTTACAGATCCATTAGTTGATTGTAAAGATTGCAAAAAAAGAATGAGAGCTGATAAATTAGCTAAACCAGGACAATGTGATTATTGTGGCTCTAAAAATTTAACAGAGCCAAGAGCTTTTAATTTAATGTTTAAAACTAATGTTGGGCCAGTTGATGATGGAAGTAGTTTTGCATATTTAAGACCGGAAACTGCACAAGGTATATTTGTAAATTTTAAAAATGTTTTAGATACTACTTCAAAAAGTATTCCCTTTGGTATTGCACAAACAGGAAAATCTTTTAGAAATGAAATTACACCTAAAAATTTCTTATTTAGAGTTAGAGAATTTGAACAAATGGAGATGGAATTTTTTGTTGAACCAGGAACTGATGAAGATTGGCATAAATATTGGTTAGATACTAGATACAAATGGTGGCTTGCACAAGGATTAAGTGCTGAAAATTTAAAACTTCAAGCACAAACAAAAGAAGAGTTAGCACATTATGCAAAAGCTACAACCGATATTTTGTATAAATTTCCACATGGTTTTGATGAAATTGAAGGTGTTGCTGACAGACAGGATTTTGATTTAGGTTCTCATACAAAAAATCAAGAAGAATTTAATTTAAATGCAAAAGTTTTAGAAAATAAAGATTCTAATACTAAATTAAATTATCAAGATGTTGTAAATAAAAAATCTTATATTCCATTTGTGATTGAACCTTCCGCAGGACTTGATAGAGGTTTATTAGCTATTTTAGTCGAAGCTTATACTCATGAAGACTTAGGTGATGGAAAAGATAGAATTGTTATGAAATTCAAAAAACATCTAGCACCTGTTAAAGTTGCAGTTATTCCATTAGCTAAAAATAACGAAAAAATCGTTGCAAAATGTCATGAAATTAAAGAAATGTTGCAAAAATTGGGAATTGGTAGAATTAGATATGAAGATACAGGAAATGTTGGAAAAGCTTATAGAAGAAATGATGAAATAGGTACTCCAATATGTATTACAGTTGATTTTGAAACATTTGAAAAAGAACCTGAAAGTGTTACAATTAGAGATAGAGATACAATGGAACAAGTTAGAGTAAATGTTAGTGATTTAAAAGACTACGTTTTGAAATATTTTGCAGAATAAATATTTCAATTTTATATGTTTATTTTAGATAAAAGTTTTTAATATGAAAAAACATGTAAAGAAGTTATTGTCAAAAATTTTTAATAAAAAAGTTTTTAAATTTTTTATTAAGTGGGGCTTTGTTCTTTTTATATGGTTATTCATATGTGGTATTATTATATGTATATATTATGGTAAAGACTTACCTAATATAGATTTTGAAAAAGAAACTAATAAAGATATAAACATAGAAATTTTATATTCTAATGATGAACCTATAAAACTATATGGTAGTGCAAATTCTGACATTACTAATTATGCAGAACTTCCTTTATACTTAGTTGATGGACTTGTAGCAACAGAGGATAGGAGATTTTTTAGTCATCATGGTTTTGATATTGTCGGTATTTTAAGGGCTATGATTACCAATATTAGAGTAGGCTATATTAAGCAAGGCGGTTCAACAATTACTCAACAATTATCAAAAATGCTTTTACAAAATTCTCAAAAAACTCTAAAAAGAAAAGTGCAAGAATTATTGTTGTCTATTTATTTAGAAACAAAATTTACAAAAGAAGAAATTTTAATGATGTATCTTAATAAAGCATATTTCGGCGCAGGTAAATATGGTATTAAGAGTGCATCTAAATTTTATTTTAATAAAGAAGTTTATGAATTAGATTTGGAAGAATCTGCTATGATTGTGGGACTTTTAAAAGCACCATCAAAGTATTCTCCACAAAATAATCCTGTTTTATCAAAAGAAAGAACAAGACAAATTCTTAAAAATATGTATGATGCAGGTTTTATTTCTGCAGAAGAATATAATAAATATGTTAATGATTTCTTATATGATATTGTTGAAGCAACAACTAATACTACTGAAAATATGAATGAAGAGTTATATTTTGGTGATTATGTTAGAAATCGTGTTACGGATTATACTAACAAAACAAATTTACGAGTTATTACTACATTAAATCAAAAAATTCAAACAAGTATAGAAAATAGTATAATTGAATTTATTAATACAAATAAAAATAAGTTAGGAAAGGCGCAAATAGCTGTTGTAGCCATGTCTAATGATGGAGCTATTTTAGGTATGACAGGTGGTATTAATTACAATAAAAGTGAATTTAATAGAGCAGTATATGCTTATCGACAACCTGGTTCGGCTTTTAAATTATTTGTATTTTTAACAGGAATTAGAGAAAAAGGTTTTACACCTTATACAAAGTTTAAAGATGAACCAGTGGCAGTTGGAAATTGGTTTCCAGACAATTATGCAGGCAAATATTATGGCGAAGTTGACATGAAAACTGCTTTTGCAAAGTCTTTAAATTCAGTAGCTATTCAAGTTTCTGAATACTCAGGTTTAAATAATGTTGCAAAATTAGCTAAACAAATGGGTATTAAGTCTAAAATAGATAAAGATGATCCAACTATTGCATTAGGTACAACTGAACTTAGTTTACTTGAATTAGTTTCAGCTTATTCTGTTGTTATTAATGATGGCTATGTTGTTATTCCTTATTCAATTACCAAAATTGTTGATGAAGATACAAATAATATTGTTTATTATAGAACTTCAAGTGGAAAATCTAAAATATTAGACGATTTAGATATTGATTATATTAAAGAAATGATGTATGAAACTATTTTAAGTGGTACTGGTAAAAATGCATATATTTATGAGGTTATGAATAAAGGCTATAAATATGTTGGTGGCAAGACAGGTACTAGTCAAAACTATGCTGATGCATGGTTTATTGGTTATGTGGGTGATATGGTAATTGGTGTATGGATTGGAAATGATGATAATACAAGCATGAATAAAACAACCGGCGGAACTCTTCCTACTATATTGTGGAGAAATATTGTTGAAAAAATTATTTAAGCCACTTTGATATTTTGTGTTGTTTGCTTTGCTTGTATTTTTTCCACAAATGTTTGTTTTTTAGGAGTTTCTTGTATTTGCGCTTGTCCTTGTTCTTGTTTTTTTAATTGTGTTTCTTCTTTTGCTTTACTAATTTTTGTTTTAGGTTTTGGTTTATCCGGTATAAAAACTGGTGCCTTTATTTTTTTGAAAGCTGGTATTAAAAATAAAGATGCTACTTGAGCTGGACATATAAGAAATAGTAAACCACTCCCTATAAAATAAGGACCAACAGCAAAAGCTGCTAAGCAAACCATTAAACCCCAAGGTATTATAAAAACTGTCTTTTCTTCATAGTGTCCATTTAAATTTTTATTTTTACTCAAAATTAAACCATTATTTTTCAAGTAATGAACATATTATATCATATTTTTTAAAAAAAGTCAATAATATAATTTTATTGTGATTTTTATAAAAATATTTGACAAAACATAAAAATTTGATATAATATGGTTACGTTGTAAAAAATAATATAATATGTATACAGAGAATTTTATGTCAGTTATGGTAATGCCAATCTCTGTCATTAGCGATTTAAAAAATAAACTACAAAATAATAATGCTTTATTTGTTTCTAATACTAATATAAATCAAAATGTAAAAACAAAAAAAATAAACAATATTTTAGACATTTCAAAAAATTACGATTATTATTTTTTTGATGCATATGGTGTTTTTTGGGATGGTTCTAAAATTATGACAAATGTTATTGATGAAATGGAAGAATTAAAAAAACAAGGCAAAAAAGTTGTTATTCTTTCAAATACAACACAATTACACGATAAAGCTGAAGCATCTTATGCTAAAAGGGGGCTTTTACAAGGTAAACATTATGATTTATTTGTTACATCAGGTGATGTATTTAAAAGCAAGGTTTTAGATGGAAGTGTTAAAAAATTTATTGCTAATTCATCTACAAACAAAACTTTAAGAGATAACCCTAAAATTTATGTTCATGGTGCACCAAATGCTGCACTTTTTGAGGGTTCAAATTTTGAAATTACTAAAAATCTAGATGAAGCTGATGCTGTTTATTTAAGTATTCCACAATATACACAGCAAGAATTGGAAGAATTAGGTTTAAATACAGAGGATAATAAGAAATATCTAAAAAAATCAAATTTAACAAAAGCAGGCCAACCAGAGAGGTGGGACTCTGTTAATTTTGATATTTTTAAACCATTTTTAGATAAATGTTTAGAAAGACAAGTACCTATTTTAAATGCTAATCCTGATGCTAGTGCACCAGAGAAAGAAAGAGGGACTGAGCCAGTTATCATAAATGATGTAGTTAGAAATGGACAATTAACAGCGTATTATAGAGAAAACGGTGGACAAGTTTTTGAATGTGGAAAACCTAATTTAAGCACATATGAATATGCTGTTGAGAAATTAGCACACAAAGATAAATCTTTATCTTATTTAAAATCATGTGGTCTTGCTTTAAAAGTTGAAAATCAAAGATTAAAAAATGCAAAAGATAAGATGATTATGATTGGCGACACAATTGCCACAGATGTAAAAGGAGCAAAAACTTTTGGAATTCATAGTGCATTAGTTGCTACGGGAAATTTTTATAAAGATAACAAGAATAAGACAGAGGAAGAAAAAGAAGAAGCTTATTTAAATTCTACTGCTACATATTTTGTTTCTCAACATAGTAAACCTGCAAAAAAGACATTTGTTGAGATGTATAAAGAGAGACTTAATAATCAAGGCACTGAGAGAAAATTGTAATATATCTATTGCAAATAAAATAAATATATCTATCATATTTATGTTATTAATTATAATAAGGTAAATATGCAAGTAACGAACTCTACATTCTTTACTGTTGATGAGAATTTATACGATATTTTGTCAAAAAAAATTCAAAATGTTAATCAAAATTTTTCTGTTATATCAAGCGGTTGGACTAATATTGTACTTGATGTGTTAATTAATGATGAAAATTTTATTGTAAAATTTCCAAGAGATCAATTTTGGAGTGATTGCATAGAGAAGGATGCTATTATTTCTAATTTTATTGGTTCTACTTTTAATACTTTTTGCACTCCTAAAGCAAAAATATATTATGATAATAATAGACCATTTATGGTTTATAAAAAAATAGATGGCAATACATTAACTACTCAGTTTGATAACTTAAATAAAGATGAAAAAAATAAGATAGCAAAAAGTTTAGCTAATATTTTTTATAATTTTCATAAAATAGATATTAATACAATTCCTGATGTCGCAAAAAATAGATTTTATGATTTTATTACAAAACTTCCAAAATTAGATAGCAAACCATATGATTTTTCATTATTTGATGAAATGTTATATGATATTGAAAAAGAAAAGCAAGTTTTTATTCATGGTGATTTAAATATTGGAAATATTTTATTAGATGATAAACAAAATATTACAGCTATTATAGATTATGCTTTTTCTGGAATATGTGATATTTATACTGAATTATCTAGAATATCTTGTCGAACTAGTGAAGATTTTTTTATAGCTATTCTCGAAGAATATGAGAAAATTAGTGGTATAAAATTAAATATGAAAAAAATTGAAAACAGAAAAATATTATGGAAATACATAGAGCAAGAATATATGGAGTTTATGAAGATAAAACACCCTGAAATAAAATTTTAATATATATACTATTGATAAATTAAAAAAATATGTTATACTACAAATAGTATATAATATTTTTTAATAGTTATGGAAGATACAAAAAATAATAAAATAAAAACAGTAGCAAGATATAGTGCAGAAGCTTTGATACCAGCAGCCGCTGCCGTTGGTGTAATGTATGCTATTACTGATAATATTGGTGAAAAAGCTATTGATGAGGAAATAAATAAATTAGTTGATTTTGTAAAACAAAATAATTCTTTATTAAATAATTCTAAACAAATAATAGATAAGTATGGCGATGTCATCAATAATCTTGATTTTGAATGGAATATACAAAACAATGATGAGTCGACCAAACATATAACCATGATAAAAGATACGCAATTTATTTCAGGACATACTAGATTTAATTGTACTGCTAAGTTAACCGTTGAAACATATACGCTAGATAATGTTGAACTTATTACAAATTCTGCTGGTGATACTGTTGGTTATTGGAGCAGTTCAGAAAATATTTTATTTATTAACGGTTATGGTTATCAAATACAAGATATTAATAATTATGGAGAATTTGTGATTAATGTAAATGGTATTAGTCATACATTACAATATAAGTATGTAGATGGCCATATTATTTCAACACAAACTGATAAAAGTTCCATGATTGTGGATGATGAAGTTTATAATTTGACACCAGGTTCTGTTACGGTATTGAAGCCACATACTTTAAGTTTATTAGATGATAATAATAATGTTATAAAAAGTGATTATGTTGGTTATTTAACTCCTGTATCAGGAGGTTTTATTTATGGTGATAATAATATTGTATTTGAAAGAGTATATAATTCTTCTATAATAGATCAAACTATTTATAATGTTGAATTTGATACACAAAATGGTGTCTTAGTAGATAATATACAATTAGCAAAAAATAATCTTGTAGAACAGCTTAATGATATTGAGAAATATGCTACTGAGAATAATTTAGATCTCGATATTGATTTAGCAAAAAGAATGAGTCAAATTGTAAAAGATATGGATGTTAGTGAAATCAAAACTTATGATGAATTTTTAGAAAAAGTACAAAATGCATTCACTCAGGCAAATACTGATGACTTAGATTTTAATTATGGTTTTTCAAAAATATCTGAAAAATTAGAAGATACATCTTTCTTTGAAAAATTAAGCCAAGCTGGTGTTAATAATAGTGGCGCTATTGGCGTCGCAGTTTTTTCAGTTCTTGCAATAGGTGTTGTTGCTTCGGTTGTTCCTTTGATTGATAAAACTGTTAATAAAATACATAAAAAAAATGAAAAAAATAAAAAAGCTTTTTTAGATATATAATTGTACTAAATAATTTAATATTTGATTTTTAAAAAAACTTGTTTATATTTTTCAAGTAAATTATTTTATTAACAAAAATTTTTATATGTCAAAAGAAGATTTAATTGTGATGAATGGTACAGTTGTTGAAGTATTGCCTAATACAATATTTAAAGTTGAATTAGAAGAAATGAATAAATCAATAATTATTGCACATGCATCTGGAAAAATTAGAAAAAATAAAATTAAAATTTTAAAAGGTGATAGAGTTGAAGTTGAAATGACACCTTATGATTTAACAAAAGGTAGAATTACTTTAAGATACAAAAAATAAAATTAAAATGTCTAAATTTGTTCTCGGTTCAGGTTCACAAGTGAGGTTAGAATTATTAGAGAAAATTAATTTTTGTCCTGACATTATAGAACCAGCTAATATTGATGAAACACCATTAAAAAAAGAAAAGCCAATAGATTATGTTAAGAGAATAGCAAAGTCTAAGGCTTATGCTTTGCATAGTAAATACTTTGGTGAAGTAATTTTATGCGCTGATACGATAGCTAGCACAGAGTCAAGAATTATTCAAAAACCAAAAGACGATGAGGAAATCAAAAAGTTTTTAAAACATTATTCTAATAGAAATGTGAAAACAATAACCTCTGTTTTTATGATTACAGCTGACAATAAAGAAGTTCAAAAAACCGTTGAAACAAAAATTAAATTTAAAACTTTAAATCAAAGAGATATTGATGAATATGTCAATGGTGGCTATGGTAGAGGCAAAGCAGGGGGGCTAGCAATAGAATCATTAGCTGACTCATTTGTTATAAAAATTGTTGGTAGTTATTCTAATATATTAGGTTTGCCACTCTATGAAACTAGAAATATGTTAATTTCCGCTGGTGTAAAAAGTAAAGAACAATAAAAACAACCCTTATTTTCAAGGGTTATTTTTATGATTTAATTTAAAATTATTTATTTTTTATTTTAATATTTTTTTATTTTAATATTTTTTATTTTAATATTTTTTAATTTAATATTTTTTTAATTTAATATTTTTTAATTTAAAATTATTTATTTTTTAATTTAATATTTTTTAATTTAAATCATTTAACTTTAAATTATTTAAATTAAATTTAATTATCTTAATTATTTAAAATAATTTAATTAATTAAATTAATTATATTTTCTTAAATATTAAACTTGCATTAGTTCCACCGAAACCAAATGAATTTGATAAAGCATATTCAATATTTTTTTCTTTTGCTTTTAATGGGACTAAGTCAATACCTTGGCATTCTTCATCTAAATC
>CALXSG010000004.1 GCA_944391075.1 uncultured Rickettsiales bacterium
TCAAAAGGTGGAACTGTTACACATACAATGAAATTTCCACAAGCTAAATATGGAGAATTATCATTTGCTGATTCAATTTGTCCATATAATATTGTAAACGCTTCAACTCATATAGCAAGCATAAGTGATTATTATACAATGTCAACATTTAGAGAAATTGATGGTACTATAATTGATAATAGACCTGCTATTAATTGTGGAACTGCTGGACAATGGGAAAGTAATACTGACGGAAGTATTAAAATGATTTATGAATGTAAAGAACTTCCTAAATGTAAACAACCTTTTGCAGTTAATAATAATATAGATTGGGGTGATTATGACTTTGAAGTAACAAATACAGCAATTGTAGAAGATGTAGATGGTAATAACAGAATGCAGTGTATGGTTGATAAAGAAGGCAATGCAGATTGGTATAAAGTAAATTAATTATAAATAAATATAAATAATTAATTTAATAAAAAGAATTCGATGAAGTAAAAGATGAAGATACTAATATGCAATGCTTTCTGCAAGGCAGATACATATTGGTATAAAATATCATAATAATTAATTATAATTGTAATCGCACAAACCCTACTAATGGGAATTAGTAGGGTTCTTTATTTTTATATTATTTTTATAATATTATACTATTGTATAATATGTAAATATAATTAAATAAGCATATATTCGTTATCAATTTACAAAATCATGCAAATAGTTACAGAACAACAAAAAAATAAAAAACTAAACACTAATCGCTACATTAAATAATTAATTTTAAATGAAATATTAATTATTGTACCCCATACTGAGATTGCCACGAGTTGCAAGCAACTCTCGCAATGACGAGTTTGTGAATACCACCCCTTGCCCCCTTCGTCATTGCGAGACTTCGTAGAAGTCGTGGCAATCCACAAACCACAAAAAGTTAATACAAAAAACAAAAAAGAAAAAGAATTCACTGTTTTTTATCAAGTTAAAAAATTAATTTTTAATGTAATATTAATTTTCAATTTTCAATTTTCAATTTCTTACAGATTGCCACGAGTTGCAAGCAACTCTCGCAATGACGAGTTTTGTTTGACTGTCCCGGTGTCTCATACTGAGATTGCCACGGCTTTTTCAAAGCCTCGCAATGATGAGTTTGTGTGTGCTGTCATTGCGAAGGCCGAAGGCCTGTAGCAATCCACAAATAACCAGTAGTTCATCCTTTTACAAAAAAAAGAATTTACATCCTTTGCCCCATTTATAATTGGGAACGACAAAACCCTCTTCTCTTTACTTCTCTTCGTAAGGGGGAGCGACGAAATTCTTTTTTCCCCACCTCCCTTCGTAAAGGCGAAAGCAACAAAATCGCAGGGGGTTGAGAAAATTTAAATTATAAATACAAAAATATTAAAATTTTATACTTCCATAAATTTTTTACTATAAAAAATATAGTCCATAAAAATGGACTATATCTTAATAATAATTACTTAAAAATTATTGAGCAATTACTGTAATAGCTGTTCTATTTTTAGCCCAGATTGCTTCACCTGTACCTAAAACTACTGGTCTTTCTTTACCATAGCTGATTGTTTGAATTCTTGATGGAGCAATACCTTTGTTAACTAAATAATTTTTAACAGCCATAGCTCTCTTTTCACCTAAAGCTAAGTTGTATTCTCTAGTTCCTCTTTCATCACAATGACCTTCTACAACTATAGAAACATTAGGATCAGCATTTAACCATTCAGCTTGAAGATTTAAAACTTGAACTGAAGCTGGTGTGAGATTATATTTGTTAAGAGCAAAGTATACTCTATCAGGTACTTCAACTTCTTCAACAACAACATTAGTATTCATTGCATCTGCTTCTTCTTGTGTAACAATAACTTCGTATTCTTCTTCACCAACATTCTTAGAAGCACAAGCTGAAACTAAAGCTAAAACGGAAAATAACATTAATAATTTTTTCATTTTATATAACCATTTTTTATTAAACAATTAGAATACTAATAAAATTTTTTTAAATTGCAACAAAATATTTATTAAAGACAACTTAAAATAACATTATAACAAAGAAATATATTAATACTATATATAAGTACAAAATGGTATATATATTAAATATAAAATATGTAAAATATATATTTATGATATGGTGACCCCTACGGGATTCGAACCCGTGTTGCCAGGATGAAAACCTAGTGTCCTAACCACTAGACTAAGGGGTCAATTTTTGTCATTGTAAAAATAATTTTTTTTATTGTCAACAGAAAAATACATTTAATACCAAACTATGTAAAATTAAACAGGCTGTCCAATAAAAATACAAACTATTTAAACAAAAATGGTGGAGACTAAGAGATTCGAACTCTCGACCCTCTGCGTGCAAAGCAGATGCTCTAGCCAACTGAGCTAAGTCCCCACAGAAATATTATATTATCAAACTTTTTAATTGTCAAGATTTTTTATTAAATTTTAATAACTTTTATAAAAATTATAATACTCATAAAAGTAATAAAATTATTTATATATACAATAAGCTTTATTATATATGTATATATAATAAATAAATACAAATGTCAAAAATTAAAGTATTTGAATTAAATAATTGATACTAAAAGTTACTAAAATAATAAACCATGAATCATTATATTTAAACAAATACAATGATTTATATTATAATTTGAGAATGACACAATAAACTTTAATTTTAAAACACCATATTTGCACGAATACAATGACTTACGGGTGCAGTTTGCTGAAAAAGCACAACAAAGACCAGATGTTGGACAATATAGTATTTACACTGATATTTGGCAAGTCATGCAACAGTTTACTGAAAAAACAATAGACCCCAATATTGAACAATTTAACATATTTAAATTAGACTGCTTATGAGTCAAAATGATTAAAATAAAATAGTATATTTTAAAAATGAAATTATTATAATAATTTTTATAAGATTAAATTATATCCTGTAAATTTCATAAAAATAAGGAGCTATTTTAGCTCCTTATAATATAATTAAAATATTTTAAACTATTCAGCTGTTTGTTCTGAATTCTTTTTTCTAAATTTAATATCTTCTTTAATTCTAGCAGCCTTACCTCTTAAATTTCTTAAGAAATACAATTTAGCTCTTTTTACAGTACCTTTTCTAACGAATGTAATTTCTTCAACCAAAGGAGAATGGAACATAAATTTTCTTTCAACACCAATTTCATGACTAATCTTTCTAACAACAAAACTTGCATCATAGTTGTTAACATCTTTGTTTTTAGCAATAACAATACCTTCAAAGTTTTGTACCCTGGTGTTGTTTCCTTCTGTAATTCTGTAAGCTACTATAATTGTATCACCAACATCAAATTCAGTATATTTTTTCTTATTTTTTGATGTTTCTGCGGTTTTAGCCTTATTAAATTTTTCCAATAAATTTGTCATCTTATTTACCTGCTATTATTTATTATTTTCTTCATTAACAACTTCTACTCTATCAACTAACTCAATAATTGCCATAGGAGCTGCATCACCAGTTCTAAAACCATATTTCATAATTCTAATATAGCCACCATTTCTGTTAGCACATCTTTTTGCTATATCAGAAAATAACTTATCAACAACTTCTAAATCATGTAATATAGAAATAGCTTGTTTTCTGTTGCTTAATTCTCCTTTTTTACCAAGAGTAATAAGTTTTTCAACATATGGTTTAAGCTCTTTTGCCTTAGGCAAAGTTGTTTTAATTTGTTCATGTTTTATTAATGAATTAGCCAAGTTCATAAGTAAAGCTTTTCTATGTGAACTTGTTCTATTCAATTTTCTTCCACTCATTCCGTGTCTCATTTTCAAAATCCCCTTTATTTATATTACTTTTTTTTCTTTTTTGAATTTTCCTTAGCATCAACTGGTGGCCAGTTATCAATTTGCATACCAAAACTTAGCCCCATAGCTTTTAAATTGTCTTTTAATTCATTAAGTGATTTTCTGCCAAAATTTGGTAACTTTAACATTTCTGTTTCAGTCTTTTGTACTAAATCACCAATTAAATTAATATTTTCCATTTTCAAACAATTATATGATCTAACGGAAAGTTCCATCTCATCAATCTTCTTTAAGAATGCTGGATTTATTTCATTCTTAGCATCTGTATGTTCTGTTGTTTCTTCTTCAACAAAATCAAAATTTATAAAGATATTTAATTGAGTTTGTAAAATCTTAGCAGCTAAAGCAACAGCATCAGCAGGATCTAATGTGCCATTTGTTTCAACTGTTAAAGTTAATTTATCATAGTCAACTTTTTGACCAACTCTGGCATTGCTAACTTTATAAATAACTCTTTTAACTGGACTAAATACGGCATCTACATAAATTGTTCCTAACGCTTTCTTTTCATCATGGAAAACAGCAGGTGCATAACCAACACCATATTCAACAGTCATTTCCATGTTGAATTCTACACCATCTTTCTCAATATTACAAATAACTAAATCTTTATTTAATATCTCACCACCATTTTCAACTTTAATATCTCCAGCTAAAACCTGTCCTTTCTTATTTGACCTTAAATATAATTTAGATGGAGAAGAATTTTCCTTTGTAAATAATAATGATTTAATATTCATTATTATATCGTAAACATCTTCTCTTACACCACTAATAGAGTCATATTCATGAAATACTCCATCAATTTTAACAGATGTTACGGCAAAACCTCTAATAGATGTGAGTAAAACCCTTCTTAAAGCATTACCAAGTGTTATACCATAGCCTTGTTCAAGTGGTTGTACAACAAATGTAGCTTCTTTATCATCTTTTTTTATTATTTCTACATTGGAGCTCTTAATTAAATCTTTCCAATTTTCCTGTAAAATAGCCATATTCTTCTACTTATATATTTTAATAATAAACAAATAAATTACTGTCTTCTTCTCTTTGGTGGTCTGCAACCATTGTGTGGATGATAAGTTTTATCTTCAATACCTGTAACAACAATATTGCTACCTTGCAATACTCTTAATGAAGCTTCTCTTCCAACACCTGGACCAAATAAATTAACTTTTGCTGTTTGTAAACCATACTCTTTTGCTTTTTCAACAGCATCAGTAGTAGCTACTTGTGCAGCATAAGGAGTT
Organism: uncultured Rickettsiales bacterium; assembly: GCA_944391075.1. Lineage (GTDB taxonomy): Bacteria > Pseudomonadota > Alphaproteobacteria > Rickettsiales > UBA1997 > CALXSC01. The sequence continues at coordinate 5,109 of CALXSG010000004.1, forward strand.
GATTTCTTAGAACCTTTAAAACCCATTTTTCCAGCTGAAGACCAAGAAATAACATTACCTTGTAAATCAGAAACTGAAATAATAGTATTATTAAAAGTAGCTTGTATTGAAATCAAACCCATCAATATATTTCTTTTCTTTTTACTAGTTGCAACTTTTTTATTACTTACATTTTTTTTCATAACCATTTTCTTTACCTATTATTTCTTAGCAGTAGAAATTTTCTTACCAGCCACAGCAATAGCTTTTCCTCTTTTTGTTCTAGCATTTGTGTGAGTTCTTTGTCCTCTAACTGGTAATTTTTTAACATGTCTAATTCCTCTATAACAACCTAAATCTATTAATCTTTTTATAGAGGTTTGAACCTTTCTTCTTAAATCACCCTCAATCAATAAAACTTCAGAACCGTCAGATTCAGCATCTTGTTCACCTTGAGCAGTGATGTAGTCTCTAACTTTTTTCAAAGTTTCTTCATCAATTTCAGGAGTTCTCAATAAAGTATTTATATTTAAATCTTTACATATCTTTTCAGCTCTTGACCTTCCTATACCATAAATATAAGTCAAGGCTATAACAAATCTTTTATTTGTTGGTATATTAACACCCGCTATTCTAGCCAATTTACTACCTCTTTCATGTTATTAATCACTTAAAGCTTTCATTATTGTAAGGTTTATAGTATCTATATCTTTTAAACCATCCAACGAAAAAATCAAGCTTTTTTTTGCATAAAACGAAGTGATATCATTTATATTTTCTTTAAAAATATTAATTCTCTTTTTTACAGCCTCAGCGTCGAGATCATCACTTCTGTCAACCAACTCAGTAGAACCACAAATATCACAAACACCTTCAACTTTCGGTTTTTTTGAAGTGTGATTATAAGTAGCTCCACATTTGTTGCAACTAATTCTGTCGCAAATTCTTTCTATAACGACTTTATCATCTATATTTATTAAAAAAACTTTTTGCAGCTTTAATTCTTTATTATTATCCAAATAATTAGACAACATTTCAGCTTGTTTTAAAGTTCTTGGAAAACCATCTAAAATAAAGCCATTAGTTTTCATATCCTTCATATTACTTTTTAAAATCTCAAAAATAAGTTCATCAGAAACTAAATTACCAGCATTAATAATTTCGGCAATCTTATTACCTAATTCAGTTTTTTTCTCAACTTCTTTTCTAAGTAAATAACCTGTGGATAAACTTTCATACTTTAATTTCTCTTTCAACAAAGCAGCTTGGGTACCTTTACCTGATGCTGGCAAACCTAAAAATATTATTATATTTTTCATTATCGTACCCTAATTCTTCTTTGTTTATTAATTGTATTGTATTTATTACTAAACATATATGATTGTATTTGTCCAATTAAGTCAATCACAACATTAATAATAATTAACAAACCTGTACCACCTATACTAATAGGAAGACTATACTTTGTAACAAGTATTTCAGGTAATAAACATACAATACATAAATATATTGCACCAACAAATGTTATTCTATTTACAACATAATTTAAATAATCTTTTGTTGCATTACCAGGTCTAATACCGGATATAAAGCAATTACTCTTCTTTAAATTATCTGCTACATCACCAGTATTGAATACTACTGATGAATAAAAATAACAAAAGAAAATTATTAACAATGAAAATAAAATCACATATAATAAATTTCCCCTTGCAAGCATTGCTGACATCTTTTGTCCAATTTCTCCTTCAAACATTTTTGAAATAGCAAATGGGAACATCAAAACAGAGCTTGCAAAAATAGGAGGAATAACACCTGACATATTTAATTTAATAGGAATATATGAATTATCATCTTTTATACCATTAGATTTCATCATTCCCCTGTTAGGATATTGTATTTTAATTTGTCTACTTCCTTTTTCCATAAATACTATAAATAATACAAGTCCTACAAATATTGATAAAACTAAAAGCAAGAATAAGAATGAAAATGCTCCCCTTTTAGATAAATCAAACATTTGAATAAAACTTGATGGAAGTTCCGCAACAATACCAACAAAAATAAGCAATGAAATACCATTACCTATTCCATTTTTTGTAATTTTATCACCTAACCACATCAATATCATTGTGCCAGCAACTAGCGTAAATACAGTAGTCCATAAGAACATTGATGAATTGCTTATAAATGCTGATTGTTCTAGATTAGAAAAAGCATAATATATACCTAATGCTTGAAAAATAGCTAAAATCAATGTCAAATATTTTGTATATTGATTCAGCTTTTTTCTACCATATTCACCTTCTTTTTTAAGTTCTTCAAGTCCTTTATATGCTGAACTTAACAATTGAATAATAATAGATGCAGTAATATATGGCATTATATTTAGAGCAAATATACTCATTCTAGAAAAAGCACCACCAGAAAACATATTTAACAAATTAAATATAGAACCAGTGTCACTATTAAAGAATTCATTTATTACATCTCCATTAATGCCAGGTATAAATATAAAAGTACCTACCCTATACAGAAATAATAAAAATATTGTATAAAAAATTTTATTTTTTAATTCTGTTGTCATATTACTTTACATATTTTTTAACTGATTCAGAAGCTTTATCAACTTCAATCTTAAAAGTAGTATTAACTTCTTTTTTACCAGCAATTAATTTAACAGTATCGCCAGCAGAAATAACACCATTATCTATTAAATCTTTTTTAGAAATTTCTGTTCCTAATTTCTTAGATTCAATAAGATTTAAAATATAATCGGTAGTTAATGTTACTACTTCATTATCTACATGATGTTTGAAACCGTGTTTAGGTAATCTTCTGTAAATAGGTGTTTGTCCACCTTCAAAACCTTTAACACCACCACTTGTTCTAGCTTTTTGTCCTTTATGTCCTCTACCGGATGTTTTTCCTTTTCCAGAACCAATACCTCTACCTAATATTTTCTTATCTTTATTGGCAACAGATACTACTTCATTTAATTTCATTTCTTCTCCTATTTGATTTTAATATCTATTAAATGTTTTACCTTGTTTAACATACCATAAACAGATTTTGTGCATTTTAATTCAGAAGTTGTATTAACACCCTTTAATCCTAATGCTTTTAAAGTCTGTTTTTGATCTTCAGCATAACCAAGTTCACTCTTAACTTGACTAACTAATATAGTTTTGCCATCTAATTCTTCAAATTTCATTAACATAATTACTTAACCTCTTCCTCATTATTAGCATTAAAATTAATAAGTGAATTTCTCCTTTTAATGATTTCATTGATATTTTTACCTCTTCTATCAGCAACACTCTTTGGAGAATTTATACTTTGTAATGCATTAAATGTAGCTCTAACAACATTGTATGGGTTATTGCTTCCAACTGATTTAGCAACAACATCTTTAATACCAAGAGCTTCAAAAATACTTCTCATGATACCACCAGAAATAATACCTGTACCAGATGGAGCTGTTCTAATAATAACTTTACATGCACCATAACTGCTTTCAATATCATGATGAACTGTTCTTCCTTCTTTTAAAGGTACTTTAATTAATGTTTTTTTAGCATTAGTAAAAGCTTTTGTTCTTGCATCAGCAACTTCTCTAGCTTTTCCAATTCCAAAATTAACCTTACCTTTTTTATCTCCCACAACAACTAAAACTGTAAATGATAAATTTTTACCACCTTGAACAACTTTTGTTGTCTTATTAACTGCAATAAGTTTCTCAACTAATGAATTATCTTTATCTTTATTTAACATTTGAACTACTCATTTATTAAAAAATTAAACCATTTTCTCTAGCAGCATCAGCTAAAGCTTTAACTCTACCAGTATACATATAAGGACCTTTGTTGAAAACAACTTCTTTAATTCCTTTTTCAACTGCTTTTTTTGCAATTTCTGCTCCAACACAAGCTCCAATTTCAATTCCGCTTTTTCCTTTTAAAGAATCTTTCATTGCCTTAGAACTAGAAGTAGCGGAAACTAAAACATTACCATCTAAACCAATAATTTGCGCACTGATATTTTTGTTACTTCTAAATACAACTAAAATATCTCTTTTGCTTTTATTATTTTTCTTTACTTGCAAAGTAGTTCTAACTTTTCTTTTTTCAGCACCTTTATAACAAGTCATATTTTTTCCCTTTAATTATTTTTTCTTACCTTCTTTTCTTAAAATAGGCTTATCTAATATTTTAACACCTTTACCTTTATATGGTTCTGGTTTTCTTAAAGCTATAATTTCAGCTGCAACTTGACCTAAAAGTTGTTTATCATCTGACTCTAAAGCTATTTGATTACCTTCAACCTTAGCTGTAACTTCTTTTGGTAAAGCAAAAGCTATATCATGACTGTAACCCAATGTTAAAATTAACATATTTTTAACAACAGCTGCTTTAAAACCAACACCATTAATTTCTAAAACAATTTTAAAATGTTCAATCAAACCTTTAACAATATTTGCTATATTATTTCTATGTAAACCGTAGAAATTATTAACGTCTTTTTTATCTAAGCCCTCTTTGATAGAAACGTGTATAGCATTATCTGCAAAAGATACAGAAACTTTATCTCCAAAGTCATATTCTTTTGTAACAGCACCCTTGGTTATTTTAATAGTTTCACCTTCAATGCTAACTTTTATATCATTAGGAACTGTAATCGGCAACTTACCTACTCTTGACATTTTCTCTCCTAGAATATTTTTAATAAAAGTTCACCACCAACATTAGCATTCTTTGCATCATAATCGCATAAAATACCCTTAGGTGTTGATAAAATAACCATGCCTAACCCATTATAAACAACAGGAATATCCTTTACATTAGAATATTTTCTTTGTCCAGGTTTTGACATAACTTCAATTTCTTTGATAACAGGCTTACCATTATAATAAGCAAGCTCAATTTCTAAAATATCATAAGATTTATCATTAACTATTTCAAAATCTTTAATATAACCTTCTTTTTTAAGAATTTCCAATATAGATTGTTTCATCTTAGAAAAACTAGAAACAACCTTATTTTTTTTAGCTAACTGTCCATTTTTTAATAAACAAACTAACTCTGATACTGCGTGATTCATTGTCATATAACTACCAACTTGATTTTTTTAACCCAGGAATTAATCCAGCCAAAGCTAATTCTCTTAACATAATCCTTGACATACCAAAATAACCATGATAAGCTCTTGGTCTTCCTGTCAAAGCACATCTATTTTTAATTCTAACCTTAGAAGAATTTCTAGGCTTTTGAGATAATTTAATCATAGCTTCAATTCTTTCTTCAAAAGGTCTATTAATATCTTCTGCTATCTTTTTAAGCTCTTTTCTAGCATTTGCTTGATTAGCAGACATTTTTTTTCTTTTATTATTTTTTTCTATTGCACTTACTTTTGCCATATCCTTTCTCTTTTATTTAATTGGAAAATATAATTCACTCAATAAAGCCTTAGCCTCTTCTTTATTTTTAGCTGTTGTAACAACATTGACATCCAAACCGAATATCTTATAAGCTTTATCTAATTCAATTTCTGGAAATATTGTATGTTCTTTAATACCAAAGCTATAATGATTGCTTTGATTGAATGCATTTCCAGGTAAACCTCTAAAATCTTTAACCCTAGGTAATGCAATAAACAACAATCTATCCAAGAATTCATACATTTTATCTTTTCTTAAAGTTACTTTTGCTGCTATTGACATACCTTCTCTTAATTTAAAGGTAGAAATAGATTTTTTAGCTTTAACTAAAACAGCTTTTTGTCCAGCAATTAGACTTAATTGATTAACAACATAGGTTAAAAAATTGCTGTCTATATCACTAGTCTTGAAAGCTACGTTTAAAGAAACTTTCTCCAATCTTGGAATTTCAAGTTCATTCTTATAGCCAAATTTTTCTTTTAGCTTTTTAGCAACTTCATTATAATATTTATCTTTAATTAATGACATAATTCTAACCTATTTTGTTTTTACTCTTTTTAGATACTCTAACCTTTTTACCATCTACAATTTCAAAACCAACCTTAACAGGTTTATTATCTTCTACATAAGATACATTTGAAACGTGTATAGGTTTCTCTTCTTGTACTCTTTGTCCAGGAGTTTGAGCTGTAGGTTTCTTATGAACGGTAGCTAAATTAACTCCAGAAACTAATACTTTGTTTTCGGATGCAAGAACTTTAACGATTTCTCCTGTCTTGCCTTTATCCTTTCCGGTAATAACAATAACTGTATCACCTTTTTTTAATTTACTAGCCATTATAACACCTCCTCTGCTAAAGATAATATTTTTAAAAAGTTTCCAGCTCTTAATTCCCTAGCAATAGGTCCAGAAACACGAGTTCCAATAGGCATTCCGTCCTTAGAAATTAAAACAACAGCATTATCGTCAAATCTAATAGTACTGCCGTCCGGTCTTGTGATTTCTTTTTTTGTTCTAACAATCACTCCTCTAACAACTTCACCTTTCTTTACTTTAGCACCAGGAATGATACTTTGTACAGCTAATACAATAATATCTCCAACGTTACTTGACATTCTTTTAGAGCCACCAAGAACTTTTATACATTTTGCAGTCTTGGCACCAGAATTATCAGCAACATTCAATAAAGTTTCCATCTGAATCATTTACTTTTCTCCAGTTTCATCTTTGTTAATAATAACCCAAGACTTTCTTTTTGACAAAGGTCTTGTCTCTTGAATATAAATTTCATCACCGATCTTAGCCGTATTATTTTCGTCATGAATCATATATTTCTTTTGTTTTTTAACATACTTTTCATATATTGGGTGTTTAACCAAAAAAGTATGTAAACCAACAACAGTCTTATCTCCAGCTATGCTAACTACTTTAACTTGTAAAATTTTTCCTGACATTTTATTCTCCTGCTTTTTTTAATTTAGTGAATAACCTAGCTATTTCCTTTTTTGTCTTCTTAATTTCAGAGACATTCTTTAAATCACCATTAGCATTCTTAATTCTAAGACTTAAAAGTTTCTTTTTCAATTCTAATATTTTATCTTTAATTTCTTTCATATCTTTTCTCTCTATAATTAAACTCTTTTAACAATCTTAGTTATAAAAGGTAACTTTGCGGAAGCTTTAGATAAAGCTGTCATAGCTACATCTTCGGATACACCATCAACCTCAAATAATACCAAACCAGGTTTTACCCTGCACATCCAATAACTAACAGAACCTTTACCACTACCCATTCTAACTTCGGCAGGTTTGCTAGATACTGGTATTTGTGGAAATACTCTAATCCAGATTTTACCTTCTCTTTTTAAATATCTAGAAATACATCTTCTAGCAGCTTCAATTTGGTTAGCTTTTAATCTTCCCGAACTTAAAGATTTAAGACCAAACATACCGAAGGCCAAAGAAGATCCAGAGCTTGCAACACCTGTAATTTTCTTTCCACCTTTTTGCGCTTTTCTATATTTTGTCTTATTAGGCAACAACATTTTCTTATTTCCTCATTTTTACTAGTATAATAAAATTATATCTTAATAAATTAAAGTCAATAGGTTTAAACAAGAAATTTAACTATTTCTTGCAAATCCATACTTTAATTCCAATTATTCCATAAATTGTATGTGCATTAGCTGTTGCATAATCAACATCAGCTTTTAAGGTATGCAAAGGAATAGAACCTTCTTTATAAGTTTCAGCCCTTGCAATCTCAGCGCCATTCAATCTTCCACCAATCTTAATCTTGATTCCTTTAATACCATATCTCATAGCGGTTTGCATAACTTTTTTGATAACTCTTCTATAAGAAGCACGGTTTTCAATTTGTTTTGCAATACTTGTTGCTACAACTTGGCTGTCCATATCAGGTTTATCAACCTCAGAAATCTTAATATTAACATCGGCTTCACCCATCTTTTTAACTTGTGCTTTAATCTTTTCAATATCAGCACCTTTCTTACCAATTAAAACACCAGGTTTAGCTGTTTTAATTATAACATTTACTTTATTTCCAGCTCTTTCAATAACTACTTTACTAATAGCAGAATCACTATAATTATTCATTATGTAATCTCTGATCTTTAAATCTTTAATAAGATTTTCGGCATACTTTTTATCGTCATACCATACAGAAGACCATTGATTATTATTAAGGATTCTAAAACCCACTGGATTAACTTTTTGTCCCATTTATTCTCCTTTTTCAATTAAAACTATTCTTAAATTACTAAAAGGTTTAAGTATTCTAACACCTCTACCTTTTGCTCTAGCCTTAAATCTTTTCATAACCATAGCCTTACCAACATCAACTCTATAAACATATAAATTGTCTATATCTAAGCCGTGGTTATTTTCTGCATTAGCCATAGCTGATTTTAAAAGTTTACTAACATCTTTTGCAGCAGCTTTCTTTGAAAAATTTAATGCAACAACAGCTTTATTAGCTGGCATACCCATAATGCTTCTAGCTATAGCAGATAACTTTATAGGACTAATTCTAATGGATCTCAAATGAGCTTCTGCAGTTTTTTGAATTTTATTTTCATTTTCTTTTTTCATTTTTCTCTCCATTATTTTTTAGCAGCAACTTTCTTATTTCCTGCATGTCCAAAGAAAGTTCTAGTAGGAGCAAACTCGCCAAACTTGTGTCCAACCATACCTTCAGTTACTAGCACAGAAACAAATTTCTTTCCATTATAAACACTAAATGTCAAACCAACAAATTGTGGAACAATAGTTGATCTTCTTGACCATGTTTTTATAATACCTTTTTTTGTAGATTCATTCATGGCTTTAGCTTTCTTTAATAAATAACCATCCACAAATGGAACCTTCCAAACTGATCTTGACATATTCTAACCTCTTCTATTTTTTATGACGACTTTTAATAATTAACTTGTTAGAAACTTTATTCTTCTTTCTAGTTCTACCACCTCTAGCACATACACCGGTTGGAGAAACTGGAATTCTACCACCTCTTGTTCTACCACCAAGTGGATGATCAACAGGGTTCATAGATTCACCTCTAACGTGAGGTCTAATTCCTAACCATCTAGATCTACCTGCTTTACCAATTACTATGTTTTTGTTATCAGCATTAGAAACAGTACCTATTGTAGCTAAACAATCTAATGGGAATTTTTTAATTTCACCAGATTGTAATTTTAATATAGCATAGCCATTATCTTTACCAGCTAATTGAGCAAATGAACCAGCACTTCTAGCTAATGTGGCACCAGCACCAACTTTTGTCTCAATATTATGTATTAAAGTACCAACTGGTATAATTGCCATAGGCATTGTATTACCTGGTTTTATATCTAATAACTTTTTTGATGACATAATTTTATCACCAACTGCTAATTTATTAGGTGCAATTATGTAAGATAAAATGCCGTCTTCATATTTAATTAAAGCTATAAAAGCAGTTCTATTAGGATCATATTCGATTCTTTCAACTACTGCTGGAACATCGAATTTATTTCTCTTAAAATCAACTAATCTATAAGCTTGTTTATGTCCACCACCTCTTCTTCTAACAGTAATTTGGCCTTTATTATTTCTTCCAGCTTTACTATTTAAAGGTTCAACCAACATTTTAACAGGAGAACCCTTCCAAAGGTCTGATCTATCAATTGTAATCAAACTTCTTTGTGCAGGTGTAATAGGATTATAATTTTTTATAGCCATTTCTTACTCCAATATACTTAAATTAATATCCTGTCCTTTTTTAACGGTAACGACAGCTTTTTTAACTGAACTTCTCTTTCCCTTAGTTCCTTTAAATCTTTTTACTTTACCTTCTGTATTAATTATATTAACACCTTCAACAATAACATCAAAAATATCTTGAATAGCTTTTTTAACATCGTCTTTATTTGCAGAAGCTACAACTTCAAAATAAAATTGATTATTTTCAGCTGCTCTTGCAGTTTTTTCTGTTGTAAGTGTTCGTACTATAATATCAAAATTTTTACCTAAACTCATTATAATACCTCTTTTTTAACTTTTTCATAAGAAAGCTCATCAAGTAATAAGAAGTCATGATTCATTAAATCATAAACATTTAATGCATTAGAATTTAAAAGTTTAACACCTTTAATATTTCTAACTGATTTGTTGAAGTTTTCTACAACTTCTTGATAAGCTATTAAAGGATTTACAATAGCATTTTGAACTAATTTAGCATTAACTTCTTTTGTACTAATTGGAAGTTCTTGTAAACCTTGTAAAATAATAACTTTTCCATTAGCTAATTTATCTTTCAATACGATTGATAAAGCTTTTTTAACCATTTTCTTAGGCATTGTATATGAGTAATCTCTAGGTTTTGGACCATGAGCCTTAGCACCACCAACAAATTGAGCACCTTTTAAACTACCTTGTCTAGCAGAACCTCTACCTTTTTGACCAAAAGGTTTCTTTCCTGTATAAGCAATTTCAGAAACGGTTTTTGTTTTAGCGGATGAAAGTCCTCTTCTATTAGCAAGTTGCCATTTAATGATTGAAGCAATTAAATCTGCATTTTCATTAATACTTTCAGCAACTAAATCTAAATCTTGTTCGGATATTTGAGAATTACTTAAATTTAAAAATTTTATCTTCATTTCCTATCCTCTCTTAGCTGTTTTGATAATAACATCTCTACCTTTAAAACCAGGGATAGCACCTTTTACACAAATAATATTGTCAGCTGTATCAATATCAACAACTTTCAAATTCTTTACAGTAACTTGTTCATCACCTAATTGACCAGGCATTTTTTTACCTTTAAATACTTTTGCTGGACTCATTCTATTACCGGTAGAACCAATAGATCTATGTGTAACTGAAACACCATGAGAAGCTTCAAGTCCTCTAAAATTCCATCTCTTCATACCACCAGCAAAACCTTTACCTTTACTGATTCCAGTAATATCAACAAGAACAACACCATCTAAAAGAGCAGCATTTAAAATGTCGCCAATATTAACTGGTTTATCTTTTGACATTTTAACAGTTGTCATTTTTGAATATGGTTCTAAGTTCTTCTTTTTGTAAATACCAAGAATTGATTTATTTAATTTTTTTTCTGGATTCTTTGGTTTATCATAAGATAAAGTAACATTTAAGTAATCTTTACCTTCAATTTCTTTAATATCACTTACACAACACTCATAGAGTTGAATAAGTGTAACAGGAGTAACAGCACCATTGCTGTCGTATATTCTACTCATTCCTATTTTTTTACCAACTATACCTAACATTATTCATTTACCCCATTAAGTGCAATTTTAATATCAACACCAGCTGATAAGTTAAGACTCATAAGAGCATTAACTGTTTGTGGTGTAGGAATAATAATTAATAATCTTTTAATAGATCTAATTTCAAACTGTTCCATACTTCTCTTATAAATATGAGGAGATCTGATAACTGTAAATTTTTTAATATTAGTAGGTAAAGGAATAGGGCCTTTTACAACAGCTCCTGTTCTTTTAACAGTACCAATAATATCTTGAACAGCTTGATCTAATATTTGACTATCAAAAGCCTTCAAAGTTATTTTAATACTTTCTTTCTTTTTCATTTCAAAAAATTTAATTTTAATAAAATATAACTACAACGAGAGGTCCATATAATGGACTTCGTCCCTACATTTACAACAATCTATTGGCAAATGTAGTTTATATTATAGAACCAATATTTTAAAAATCAAGCTTAAATTACATTTTTTAGCAAATTTACACAATTTATGAAAAAAATACGACAAAAATTTTAATTATTTATAAGAATAATTTTAGATTATATATCTATAAGATGAATAGCAAATCTATTACCTTCTCTATGATCTGATTTTTTATATCTAAAAATACCATTCATATCACCATGACCATCTACATCTATACCATCAATTTTTGTATCAAGTTTTTTTAATATATCATCATAACTTTGCTTAAAAGAAATTTGATCTTCCGATACCATCCATATACTATGCTTCATTATATTATAAAACCAATCATTATTTTTACTATATCCAATAATTTGATGAAAAGTCCAAGGTAAATCAGAAAAAAACTTGGTAGTTGGAGCATGAAAATCATCTGGTGTAGGTTCAAAATCTATAATACCATTTAAATATAATTCAATATATGCTCCAGCATCACTTTTCTGAGCTTTATTATTGTATGGACTTGAAAAACTATTAATTGAATAACTTTCTCCAGCTTTTCCTGTTCCATTAGGACAAGAATCACCACCACACCAAGCACCATTAAAACCATCATTATTTAAATCTCCTGGCAATCTACCATATTTTACTTTAAATGTATATAAAGCTTGTTTCCACGAATTTACTTCATTAATAAAATTTCTCATTTTTGCACTCTCAATCAAACTAGCACCACCAGTTATACCAGCTACAAGAAGTCCTATTATTATAAGAACTATTGACAACTCAATCAAAGAAAAAGCAAGAATATTATTTATTTTGAATTTAATGAAATTTTTATGTATACAATCAGTATTATTGTTTGAATTAACTATTTTGTTAAATTGTTTATAAAAAGCGCCCCCCCCCCCACAAACTTTTGATAATATTTTTATTATTTATAATATTCATATATTGTTAAATTATTATTATGACATTTCTATTTTTAATATAACTATTGATATTTTAAAAAAGCAATAAATTATTAAAATATTTATTATAAATCCATTAAATTTACACCTACTCTATTACCATATTTATGAGTATGTGGCTGATATCTAAAATTACCTGTCAAATCCCACTCCTCATCCATAATATGACCATCCAATTTCCTATCTATTTTTTTACATATTCGGTCATAACTACTTTTAGATATATAAGCAACATCCGAAACCAACCACACACTCAAATTTTTTATATTATCTACAAACATTATAGCATTAGGATTTGAACTATATTTATATTCTACAAATTGATGAAATTTCCATGATAATTCAGGAAATACTATAATATGAGGCTTAACAAAATTTTCTGGATCTGGCTTGAAATCTATAATACCATTTAAATATAATTCAATATATGCTCCAGCATCACTTGGTTGTACTTTATTATTATATGGTTCTGGAAAACTATTAATTGAATAACTTTCTCCAGCTTTTCCTGTTCCGTTAGGACAAGCATTACCACCACACCAACCACCTAAAAAACCATCATTATTTAAATCTCCTGGCAATCTACCATATTTTACTTTAAATGTATATAAAGCTTGTTTCCACGAATTTACTTCATTAATAAAATTTCTTACTTTAGCACTCTCAATCAAACTTTGACCACCAATTATGCCGGATACCAAAAGACCAATAATAATTAATACTATTGATAATTCAATTAAAGAAAAAGCAAGAATATTATTTATTTGAGATTTAATGAAATTTTGATTTATACAATCAGTATTATTGTTTGAATTAACTATTTTGTTAAATTGTTTATAAAAAGCGACCCCCCCCCCACAAACTTTTGATAATATTTTTATTATTTTCATATTTATATTATTTTAATATTATTATTACAACCTTTGTACTTATAATATATTGTTTGATGTGAAAGTCAATAAAATTTTTCTAATTATAAATATATACCAATTCTATTAGTAATAAAATTAATCTACTACTAATATAGTAATTATATAATAATTACACCAATAAAATAAAAAATGATATTATTATAAATTAAACTTATTAATATTTTATTAATAATCTATTAATGTCATAGATATATTACATGCAATATTATTTAAAATAGATGTATTATAATCTGTATAACCATCACCGCAACTACTTCTAATACTACCAATATTATAAATACCATCATCATATTTTAAATCATAATTTCTCAAATATTTAGGATCAATTTCTTGTGTGGTATATATTGTTATTTGATTTCCAGGTTTTATCTTATACTTATAATGCATTGGGTTATTTAAATCTTCTCTTCTATGTTCATAATAATATTGACAATTCTTTAATATTTTTGAGTTAGGTTTGGCTTTATCACCTTTTTTTCCATATGTTGATAAATTAGCTTCTTTAGGCACAAAATCAATAATTTTAGCTAAATATAAATCAACAAATGGGGCAGATATTTCATTAGGTATACCATATCCACTTCCTCCATTTTGATTATATGGGGCTGGAAAACTATTTGAATTATAAGTTTGACCACTAAAAAGTCCAATAGAGCCAGAACCATTTAAATCACCAGGAGCTCTACCATTTAATGCCTTAAAAGTAAAATATGCTTGTTTATAACTATTAATTTCATCACCTAATGCTTTAATTTTAGTACTTTCAATGAGACTAGCACCACCTGTAACACCAGCTATAAGAAGTCCTATTATTATAAGTACAATTGATAATTCAATCAAAGAAAAAGCAAGAATATTATTTATTTTGAATTTAATGAAATTTTTATGTATACAATCAGTATTATTGTTTGAATTAACTATTTTGTTAAATCGTTTATAAAAAGCACCCCCCCCCCTACAATTTTAACTACTTTTTTATTATTTCCCATATTTATATTCAAATCATGTTATCATACTTCTAATTTTAATATATTTACAAATATTTTAAAATCAAGAATTTACTATGCATAATATTACCATATGTTAACAATTCTTTTTTTATTCACTAATTTTACTGATAAATAATCTTATTTATTCATAAAAATAATTGTTTTTACAAGAGCATCGCTATACATTGATTCTATTAAATAGAATATTATTATTACTAAAATTATTTACTTTTCTCTATTTTTAATATTTCTATACTTTCAATACCATTTTTCTTTTCAATATCAACAATTTCATTTAAAGCAACGCCAATTAAAGCTTCACCATAAAGTGTATGTTTATTAACAATGGCTATATCATTATCTATACAACTATTAGAATCTACAATTTTTATTTTAAACATTTTTCCATTATCTTTTTTTAATGTAATAATATCATTTAATTCAACAATATTTCTATTATTTAAAAATTTGTCTAATTTATTTTTAATGAATTTGATTTCTGTATCGTATATAACTTTGATTTGCTTATATTCTTTTATAAGTTGTGAATATTTTGCTATTACAATATTTTGATTTAATTTCCAATTATTAATTAAATTTTTAATTTTATACTTATTTATATTGATGTTATATTGTTTTTGTTCTTCTTTTAGCTTTAAAATTAATAATTTTTCCTCAAAAATTAGCAATTGTTTTATATCATATTCGTTTAATGTTAAAAGAAAATTTAAATCGCAATATCTTTTATATTCCGTATAGAGTTCTTTATAATATATTCTATTTTTCGCAACATAATAATTGTATTTGCGAATAGCATGTTTTTTATTAAAATGTTTTAATATATTAATTTCTTTATTGATATAATTGAGTTTTTTATCAATATCTTTTAAAACACTGTATTTTGATTCTATATTATCAAATTCTTTAATATATTGATTCAAGTTTTTTCTTATTGTTTGCTTAATTTTTTTAATATTAATTAAAAAATCATAACTTTTATTGTAAAGATCTATAATTATTTTTGCATTTTTTAAAATAAAATAATTATCATTATATAAAAATAATTCTAGAATATGTATATTTTCAATGTTATATTGTATATATTCTTCTCTTATATTATGTAATTTTTGTTTTAATTTGCTTAATTCTTTAAAAATAATTACAGTTTCATTAAATATTGTGTTAAGTTTTACAAAAGTTTGAATATTAAATTTATTTTGATTGATTTTTAATATAATAAAATGATATTTATTTATATTCAATTTATAATGAAATAGCTTTAATTTAATTTTGTATTTAATAATTTCCCTTTTGTGTAAGAGATATTTTTTATTAGTCAACAATGTAGATAAATATTTTTCATCTAAAAACTCTCTAAGTTTTAAATATTCTAGTTCATTTAAGTTATAATAACTATTTTGTAAATCTAAAAATTTAAGTAAATAACTGACTATTATCAAATTTTTATCTAAAGAATTTATATTAAAAAACTTATTGTGAATGTCATTTGCATTATTTATTATATATTCTTTTAATTTTTTAAAAGAATAATCCCAAAATTTATTATATAAATCTATTTCAGAACAAAACAAAAATGAGATTTTTTCAACACTCTGTAATTTTGAAATTTTATATGAATTCAATTCGTTATTAATAAATAATTTTTTTTGTTTTTCTAACCATTCATATAATCTTTGTTCTGAATTATTTCCTGTTTCTTCTGGTAATCTATCTCTATTTTCTATAAATTGTTTTAATTCTATAAAATTTACACTCCAACTCCCATAACTTCTTTTTATTATTTTTTCAAGAATAGCCTCTTCTATTTGTTTATTATTAAAATTTTCTAATATTATAGAATCTTTTTTATCTTCTTCATGTTCTTCCTCATTTTCTTTTTTATTTATCTTATTATTCTTCTTTTTAAAATCCAAAAAAGACAAATTGATATAGCTTTCTATTCTTTCATCTTCATCTCCAATTTTCTTAATAATGTTAATCATTTCATTAAGATCTTTCTTTCTAATCTTTATTTTTTTGTTTGTGCCTTCTTCTTCATATTCAACATTTTCAAAATTATTATCTAATGCTGTGTCAAAATTATTATCTGATAACTTTTCTTGATAATATATTGGTATTACTATGTAACCGAATTCTTTTTCTTTTCCATCTTTATCTTTATATTTTCTCAATGCTCTTCCGGCTGACTGCACAATATCAATAGTGGATTTTTTAATATTTGAATAAAAAATCATATCAACTTTTGGAATATCAACTCCTTCTGACAAACACCTAGCATTTGAAATTAATGATTTTTCAGAATTCTTAAAATTTAACATTATTTCATTTCTTTTATCAGCATCTATTTTACTACTTATACAATAAGAATCAAAATTTTTAAAAAATTGTTTATGCCTATCAGCAAAATTTTCGGCCTTTTTAATTTTTGAATGAAATGTTATAGCATGTTTTAAATTATACTTTTCCATGATTAAATTACATGCATAATTATCAGCAATATCTTGATATGATATATTTTTATCAATTATTTTTCCTGATTTTATATAGTTCTCTATCTCCAAATCAGTAATACCAACACCTATTATTTTATAATCAACTAAAATATTTTCATCAATAGCCTTTTGAAAACTCATTTGATATATAACATCTCCAAAAGTTTTTATGTCATCCATATTAAAAACATTTTCATTTATATATTTATAAACTTGATTGAACTGGCTATTATAATTATTATCATAATTCTTGTTATCATCATCAGTATTATAATAATCTGTATTAACCACTCTAGGTGTAGCAGTCATATATAATCTTTTTTTAACTTTTATATAATCATTACTATGTATTTTTTTAAAATGTGTTATTTTTGAATTAATGATCTCTCCGGCTGTTCTATGTGCTTCATCACAAATCGCCAAGTCAAACACTAACTCTTCATCCTTAATAGCTTTAATCACCTTATCTAAGGATTGATATGTAGAAAAAATAACTTTATTTTTACAGGTATTAGCTAATAAAAAACTTTTTATTATATTACTATCAGTTGTAACCTTAAATACAGGTTCCTCAATAAATTCTTCATCATATTCCTCTTCATCATCCTCATCTACATCTTGGCTTGAACAAACACAAAGATAATTAAAATCAATATTTTTTTCTTCTTTCCAATTATCTTTAGTTTGTTTAATTAGGCTAATAGATGGAACCAATACAATAGTTAACTTTGACTTCAAAGCTTCATGTGTCCATAAAGAAATCAAAGTCTTTCCAGAACCACAAGGTAAAATAATTTTTCCCCTATCATTTTCTTTAAAATATTCAACAATACACTTTATAACATCTTCTTGATATTTATACGGTTTTTTCATTATATGTCAGTTATAATAATGTTTTAAATATACAACACATAGTTTAAAAATCAATTAATTATAATAATAATTATATGTATTTATATTAAAAATTTATTTATAATTTTCTCTTTTTTCTTTACCAAATTGAAAACCAACCATATCAATAAGTTTCATAGGCGGATAATCATAGCAAAGTGATTCTTGTTCAAAATAAAAACACCAAATTTCTTTTAAAGATTTTTGCGATAAGGTCTGTGTTATTTTATTTTCTCTTAAAAATAATTTAAAATTGGTATCATATGCTGGTGTTGATGCAGAAGTGCCTAATAAAATTTTAGTAATCAATGTGTCTGTTGTTGATATTTCCCTATGCTCATAATATTTCTTTAATTTTTTAATAGTCTTATATACTATATCAGTATATGCATCTATTTCGTTAATATTTTTAGGATATTTTTTTAATTCTATTAAATCTTCAAGTAAAATTTTTATTATAGGCTTATGAATTAAATAATTATAATCTGTTAACAATTTTGAAGATCCTCTCATCATCCCCCAACTGCCCAAATATAAAGCTAAACTTCGTGCTAAAAAATCATCATCATAACTTTGTCTTGATTTTAATGCTTTATTAAAATCATCAAATATAATATTCCAAGAATAATATCTACCTTCTTCCTTATTTTTTATATCATTAATATTTAGAAAATTATCTATATATTTTTTAATCATCATAACTTATTATAAATAATATATTATTATTAATAACTATTATAAATTATTCATATAAATTCAATCAAAAATTTAAGTATTTCAAAGCAGAAATAGACTATACAACTCTTTACAGAACGGAACAAGGGCAGAATGTATATATCTATACAGCTTATAAAATTTTAAAGAGTTTAGACATTGATCTATTAAATATAATAGATAATGCGATAGTTACTCAAACTTCAAAATAAAATAATAGTATATTAGCAAAAGTTGATAAGAATACTAAATAATTTTACTAGTATTCTCATATTTAATTAATAAAATGTATTAAAGAATCTATCACCCGCATCACCTAAACCAGGAACAATATAACCATTATCATTTAATTTTTCATCAATAGCCGTTGTATACATATTTATGTTAGGATAAAGATTTTTTACTTTATTAATTCCTTCTGGTGCAGAAATTATATTTAACAATGTAATATTACTTTCAGGGACACCTTTACTAATATATAATTTTATAGCTTCAATAATAGAACCGCCTGTTGCTAACATTGGATCGCATATATAAACATAAGTATTTTTAGGTTTTTTAAATGTTTCTGGCAATTTATTATAATACCATACCGGTTCCAATGTTTTTTCATTTCTATACATACCTAAATGTTGAACTTTAAAAAATGGCAAGAAATTACAAACATTATTAGATATAGCAAGCCCTGCCCTTAAAATTGGAACAACATATATTTCATTATTATCATCAATAACTTTTGTTGTTGTTTTAATAATTGGTGTTTCAGTTTCAATTTCTTTTAATGGAAGATTTTGAGTAGCATTAATTGCTAAAATATCAGCTAATTTTGAAATTGCTTCTCTAAAATCTTTGCTATTTGTATTTTTATTTCTAATAATAGATAAATTATGTTCAACTAATGGATTTTTAATTAAATTTACTTTTTCCATAATACTAATACTACTCATATATTTACACTTTTTGATATTAAAATAGCATCAAGATTACTTGATGCTATTATTAATTAATTACATGCAACTATTAATAGTTCTGCTAATAACATCTAATTGTTGTTCTTTTGTTAATTTAATGAAATTAACAGCATAACCAGAAACTCTAATTGTGAGTTGTGGATATTTTTCAGGATGGTTCATAGCATCTTCAAGTAATTCTCTAACAAATACATTTACATTAAGATGTTGACCACCTTTTGGTGTAAAGTAACCATCAAGTAAAGATACAAGGTTAGTGATTTGCGAATCTTTGTCTTTACCTAATGCTTGTGGAGTAATTGCAAATGTGTATGAAATACCATCTCTTGAATAAGCAAATGGAAGTTTAGCAACAGAAGATAAAGCTGCAATAGCACCTTTTGTATCTCTACCATTCATAGGGTTAGCACCAGGAGCAAATGGAGTACCAGCTTTTCTTCCACAAGGTGTAGCACCTGTATTCTTTCCATAAACAACATTTGATGTAATTGTTAAAAGTGATTGAGTTGCTAATGCTCCTCTATATGTCTCATGGCTAGCCATATAACCCATAAATGTTTTTACTAAATCACAAGCAATTTTATCTGCTTCTTCATCATTATTTCCAAAAGGAACATAATCACCTTCTCTTTCAAAATCAACAGCTAAACCTTGTTCGTTTCTAATAACTTTTACTTTGCAATTTTTAATAGCATTTAATGAATCAGCAACAATAGAAAGTCCTGCAATACCTGATGCTTCAAATCTTTCTACATCTGTATCGTGTAAAGCCATTTCATATGCTTCATAATCATATTTGTCATGCATGTAGTGAATAATTTTTAAAGCATTACAATATGTTTTAGCAAGCCATTTCATCATTTGATTAAATTTTGCCATAACTTCATCATAATCTAAATATTCACTTGTAATAGGTTCAAACATAGGACCAACTTGATCGCCATGAATTTCATCTTTACCGCCGTTTATAGCATAAAGTAAACATTTTACTAAATTAGCTCTTGCGCCGAAGAATTGCATTTGTTTACCAATTTTCATTGATGAAACACAACAAGCAATACCATAATCATCACCATAAATTGGTCTCATTAAATCATCGTTTTCATATTGAATAGCAGATGTATCAATAGAAACTTTTGCACAGAATTTTTTCCAATTTTCAGGAAGATTTTCAGACCATAAAACTGTTAAGTTTGGTTCTGGTGCAGGACCTAAATTATATAATGTATTTAAGAATCTAAAAGATGTTTTTGTAACAAGTGTTCTTCCATCAACACCCATACCACCAAGTGATTCTGTAACCCAAGTAGGATCGCCAGTAAATAATGAATTATATTCAGGAGTTCTTAAGAATCTAACAATTCTTAATTTAATAATCATTTGATCTACTAACTCTTGTGCTTCTTCTTCTGTTAATTTTCCTTCTTCAATATCTTTTTCAATATAAATATCAAGGAAAGTTGAAACTCTACCAAGAGACATAGCAGCACCATCTTGATCTTTTACAGCTCCTAAATATGCAAAGTATACCCATTGTACTGCTTCTTTTGCATTTGTAGCAGGTTTTGATACATCAAAGCCGTAATTAGCACACATTTTTTTGAATGATTTTAAGGCATTGATTTGTTCTGTAAGTTCTTCTCTCTTTCTAATAATATCTTCAGTATATTCTTCACCACCCATATTTTTGAAATCTTTTTGCTTTTCCTCAATCAATCTATCAACACCATATAAAGCAACTCTTCTATAATCACCAATAATTCTACCTCTACCATAAGCATCAGGTAAACCTGTAATTATGTGAGCATGTCTGCAAGCTCTAATATCTTGATCGTATGCTGAAAATACACCATCATTATGTGTTTTTCTGTATTTTGTAAAGATTTCTTTTGTTAATGGGTCAAGTTCATAACCATAAGATTTTAAAGCTGTTTCAACCATTCTTAAACCACCTTTTGGAAAAATACCTCTTTTTAATGGTTTATCTGTTTGAAGTCCAACAATAGTTTCGTTGTCTTTATCAATATAACCTGCACCATAAGTTTCAAGACTTTGTGGGAGTTTAGTTTCAGCATCATAAACTCCTTTTTCTCTTTCAACTTTAAACATTTCTGTAAGTTTATCCCAAACTTTTTTTGTTTTTTCTGTTGCTGGTTTTAAAAATTTATCATCACCAGTATATGGTTTATAATTTTCTTGTATAAAATCTCTAACATCAATTTCATCTTTCCAATATTCACCTTTAAAGTTCATATTTACTCCATTTTTGTTAATAAAATTCATAAATCTTCTTATAACACATTTAATTCTTATTATCAAGAAAAAAATATTTTATAATTTTTATCATAAATATATACTATAAATTATTAATTATTTATTTTAATAAAATTTCATAACAATATTTATAATAAAAATATTTTTATTTCTTTTCAGCATAAATTTCCACTTTGTGATTTAGCATTTTATAACCATATTTATCGCATATTTGATTTAATAATTTATCTATTTCACCATCAGGAAATTCAATAATATCACCGCTAGCTGTATCAATTATATGATGATGGTGAAACGAAAATTTATCTGATTTTTCATAAAAAGTTTTACAACCTTTAAAATCATGTCTCTCAATTAAACCAATATCACAGAATAAATTTAATGTTCTGTAAATAGTAGCCATGCCAATATTCTCATCCATCTTCTTAGTTCTATCATAAATATCGTCAACATTAAGATGACAATTGTTTTCACTTAAAACTTTTAATACAGCTAATCTAGGTTTTGTTAAAGTAATGTTATTATCTTTTATTATCTTTGTAAAACAATCTAAAATATTTTCTGTCATAAAATTTCCCCCATAAATAATGTATAGTGTGTATTTTAATAATTTCAATGTAAATATATTTTGATAATGATTATCAAAATCATAATATATATTATTTTTTTATTGTCAAGAAGAAAAATATTATAATACTTGTACGATATTTCTTGCAATATTTATTTAAATATTTATTTTTTTAAATATATTTATTAAACATTATTTATGCTTGAAAATATTAAAGAGAGAATATTAAATGGTGGATCTTCAGATAATATAATATCTAGAAATAATGTTTTATTTTTAATTTTATTATTATTATTCATGTTAATGTTTTGTCCATCAAATAAACTTGACTGGCTTGGAGTATTTTTTACAATGTTTAGCACAATGAGCAACGATTCAGTGCAAACACTTGGAACTTTTATAACCTCAAATTCAAAAACATCATGGCTAAAAATGTGGCTATATATTGCTATACTATTTATAATAACTTTATTATTAGCATGGTTTCTTAATGATTATAGATTAGATTTTAATAAGTTAGTTTTAATTCCGTATCATAATGATAACGATTTTATGCATTATGTTCCACCAATTTTATTGATAATCTTAACTTATTATAAAATACCTGTAAGTTCTACATTTTTAATTTTATCAGTATTTGCATCACAAAGAGCAATTAGCATTGTTTTACTAAAAACATTAATTGGTTATACTATTGGCTTTGGAATTAGTTATTTGTTATGGAGAATAATATTAAAATTTTTTAAGATTCTTCTATCTAATGAAGGAACTGAAAAAAGGTTAAGAATATGGAAAAAGCTACAATGGTTATCAACAGGAATTTTGTGGGTTTCTTGGTTAACAAATAATACATCTAATATAGTTGTTTATTTGCCACGAGCATTTTCAGTACATGATTTAATATTGTTTTTAATATTAGGTATTCTTTTTATTGGTTTTACTTTTTACAATCATGGCGGACCTATTCAAAAAATTGTTAGTGAAAAAAAAGATATTACAAATATTAGATCAACATCTATAATAAACATATCTTTTGCATTCGTCATTTTATTATTAAATAAAGTTAGTAATGCACCTATGGCAACCACATGGGTTTTTATTGGAATATTAGCCGGCAGAGAGTGGTGTATAGCACAATTAGAAAATGATGGTGTGTTAACATTAAAAGAAAGATACAAACGTGCTAGAAAATTAATTTTTAAAGATTTAATTTTAGCAGGTTTAGGAATAGCAATATCTTTAACATTTGCCATGATTAATAATTTTTATATAAAATAGGAGAGAATATGGAAAATATTTTTTATATTATAACATCTTTAATATTTGGTTCAGTATTTGGAAGTTTTATTACGGCAGCTAGTTATCGTTTACCGCGAAATGAGACAATGTGGACTAGATCACATTGTCCTAAATGCAACAAAATATTAAAGCCAATTTCATTAATACCAATATTTTCATGGTTATTTCAAAAAGGAAGATGTTTAAATTGTGGTGAAAAAATTTCTATAAGATATCCATTGACAGAAATTATAACAGCCATTTTATTTTTATTATCATACTTAAAATTTGGCTATAATTTTAATACAATAATAGTTGATGCTTTTATGGTTATTGGTATGATAATGATAGTTTCTGACTTAGAAACATATACAATACCGGATTCCACACAACTTGCTTTATTAATTACAGCTATAATATTTAATTTATATAATGATTTTGATTTATTATATTCAACATTTTCTGCATTAATTTATTTTGCAATGATATTTGTTTCAAGTTTAATAGTATCAAAATGGAAGAAAAAAGATGCAATAGGTGGTGCAGATCTTAAATTAATAACCATTTGTGGTCTAGTTTTAGGTATTCTGGCTTTACCTTTATTCTTTTTATTCTCAGGTTTATTTGGTATAGTATTTGGTTTAGCATGGCAAAAAATTAAAAAGAATGAATATTTCCCATTTGGTCCTGCATTAATTGCATCATTCTTATTTTTAATATTTTATTTATCTTAATATTAATTAGCCATATTAATATATTCTTCAACAGTTAACTCCTCAGCTCTCTTATTTAAATCAATATTGTTTATGGAAGATGGAGTTAGTATTTGTTGTTTTAATAATGATTCAACAGCATTTTTAATCTTTTTCCTTCTTTGACTAAATAGATTCTGTGTGATGATACCTAATTTTTTAATATTAATATTATTAATATTCTGTTTAGGTTTAATATAAACAACAGAGGACATAACTTTAGGAGGAGGAATAAAAGACTCCGGCTTTATATCAAACATTTTTTTAGCATCACATAAAGCCTGAGTAATAATCGATAACCTACCATAATCTTTTGTGCAAGGTTTCGCAATAATTCTCTCTACAACTTCCTTTTGTAATAACAAAGTAAAACTTTCAAATAAATTAATATTATTTAACCACTTAATCAATAAATTAGTTCCAACATTATATGGGAGATTGGCAATAATATTAATATTATTGTCAAAATATTCATTCTCATGAATTTTTAAAGCATCTTCATTTATTACTTGAAAATTATTATATTGTTTAAATTCAATTTTTAAAATTTCAAATAAATCATTATCTATTTCAATAGAAATAAGTTTTTTAGGTTCTTTTTTTAATATTGCAGAAGTTAAGCCACCTGGCCCTGGTCCAACTTCTAAAACATTTTTATTTTTAATATCGCCCGCAACATCAACAATTTTATTTAATATAACATCACTTGTAAGAAAATTTTGTCCAAATTTCTTTTTTGTAATAAGATTATATTTTTTTATAATTTCCATAATCAATTATTTATTTATCTTATCTTTAACACTAGCAACCACTTTACCAGGTACAGATTTGATACCATTCCAAGCTTTACCAGGAGCTTCTTTTGCAAAATTATAAGCAGTACTTGCACCTCTTTTAATACCATTCCAAGCTTTGCCAGGAGCTTCTTTTACTGTAGTATAAGCCTTAACAGCACCATCCTTTATATCATTTGCTTTTTGAATAGCAGCATTTTTAATATTTTCTCCTCTTTGTTGCCATGTTTCTTTCTTGAAATTTTTAGCTACATTACCCCAAGTTCTCTTAACTCCTGCCGTAAAGCCATCTCTATTCCATTCTTTAAATCCATCTCGAACATATCTACCAAATTTTTTACCTGCATTAACAGCAACTTTTTCCGTACCCTTTGCAATTTTAGCAACATCTTTAATTCTATTTCTGAATTTTTCACCAGTACCTCCAAAGCTCATATTTCCTTCAGCATCATCTGGTGCAGAAAATATTCTCTTTGAAAAATTTGGTATTTCATCTAACACTTTTACCATCATATATATAACAACTAATACACCACATAAATAACTAAAAATAGCCAATGGATTTTTATATATATGACTAACCGAATAAAAAAGGGCATCCAAACCAAAAAAATTTAATATTTTTTCACCAAAAGCCTTTTCACCTTCTGCTGGGCTATTAGGATTATTTGCAATAAAACATAAAAAACTTAAACCATTATCATCACAAGTTACAGATGGTAATCTACCAGTATAAGGATCATGGCCATAATATCTACCATCACCAAGTACTACATCATCTATTGTTAATAATGCAAAACCTATAAAACCCATTAATAATATCATCTGAAAACAAGCACCCATTAAGTTGGAGAGCCAATTATCAAAAATACCTTTATATTTTGCTATTAACAAAAATGGAAAAATAAAAGGTGAAACAAAAATTAATAATGTAATCATCATAATATTTGTAATATATATATAAAATACCTTAAAAGATAAGACAAAAACTAAGAATAACATAAATGTTAGTACAAACACTACAAGCATACCAAAAGTTGCACTAAAAAGACAAGATATTAAAAATACAATTAATGTTCCACTGCTTACACTTATACCATAATAATTTAATATCTTACAATCTAGTGTATCAAACACCATCAAATATTCTTTACCATCAGGGTATTCGTTATCACCAAAATAGCAACCATCATATCTATCACTATATGATGCAACAGGATTACCATTTTCATCATAATCTGTATAGTAACGACAGTTACTGTAATATGTATTCTCCATAATTTGTTGATTATCATCATTAGATATTAATAATGACGTTTTATATTCAATATCGACAGGTAATTCTGTTGGTAATACACTTACATCTTCTATTATCTTATCTTCTTCTAAACCAACAGGAGTAATTTTAACCTTGTTATATTGAGGTGCCATCATATCTTCACTACAATTTGAATAGCACTTTCTAATAATAACAATGTTTCCAAATTCATTTGTTTCATTAATGACATCGCATACCTCTTCACCATTAGAAGCATTAATAACATCCTCCGGCAGTTCTTCTACATTTATTTTTCGATAACCGTTATATAGAATATCAACATCATTAGAATCTGATGGTTCTGATGTAATATAACATATAGTAGCCTTTCCATTTCCAATATTTACACCGTTATCACCACCACTATTACTTACTATTTTTGTATTAACGTAGCCAGAGCCTCCTCCGCCTCCACCTGTAAGATACATATTTTGACTGGATGTATAATAAGCAACCATACTCGATGCTCCACCGCCATAATAACCTCCTCCACCACCACTTCCACCCGCATATCCATCTTGTCCACTTCCACCTTTACCAAACACTCCATTATTTAAAGCACAATAATTTAATACACTTGCAGAATTTACCCTTTCAAAATTACACTTATTTCCTAATGCATCACAATTTTGAATACATTTATTATTACTTATACAATCTTCATAGCTTAAACACAATGAATTATTAATACAATCATTTATAATATCTTGTGTTTTACATATAAAATTATAAGAGCAGCTACCACCAATACCACCAGAAGTTAATGTGCCAGGCGATCCAAAACACTGTCTATTATCTTCACTAAAAATATTGTTACTTTGTCCACCTGAATTATTTCCACCACCCCCATCTCCACCGGAAAATACACCATTATAAGAAATTCCACCACCACCACCGGCAACCATAATTCTAGATTCCAAACTTCTTTGTGTATTAGTACCACTATCAATTAACGTTCTAATATCAGTAGCCCCACCACCTCCATGTCCAACAAGATTTTGATAGCCATAACCACCATTTCCACCACCATTATAACCGCCACAAGAAAAATAACTTCCATACATATTTTTAATCTCTTGAGAACAATTTTCATTAGATGCTACACCGCCCACATAAATATATAATTTATTCGGTATTAAAACTTTGGTAAGATCTAATTCTCCATATGTATAACCACCTTTTCCCACATTAGCTGTGACTAATTGTCCATTAGCACCTATTACTGGATTGCCATTATTTATAGTATTTGTCAATTCTGAACTTGCGCCATATAATTCAACAATTATTTTTAAATAATCACTAGATATATTAAATTCATATTCACCAGGTTCTGAATAAACTGTACAATTCTCAAGAATTTCT
Organism: uncultured Rickettsiales bacterium; assembly: GCA_944391075.1. Classification (GTDB taxonomy): domain Bacteria; phylum Pseudomonadota; class Alphaproteobacteria; order Rickettsiales; family UBA1997; genus CALXSC01. The sequence continues at coordinate 33,055 of CALXSG010000004.1, forward strand.
CTAGTTTCAGTATAATAACATTGCTTTACCTTACCTTTAGTAGTAATTTCGTGTTCTTTTCTAACATCACATACAACATTTAAAAAATCATTTTTATAATCATCATAATCTAAAAAAGAAAATTCAAACATCTTTGCATTCACAAAACGCAAAGCTTCCATTAGCCAATTATAGAATTTTGTTTGCCAAGCATTAGTTAATGAAAAATATAACACAATAGCTATTTTAATCAACATCATAATAATAGCTTTAACACTTTTTGTATTAAAAACATCAAGTTCACCAGTAATTAAAAATTTGGCAGAAGCTATTACTATTGCTAAAGTAATAAATAATATTATTATATGTCTAACAGTATTTTGAATCCTAAAAAATATATTATTCTCCTGAGGTAACTCTTCACCAATTATATAATTATATGCATTTTTATCTCCAGAATATTCAGCATTATATTTTTCATGCCTAATTTCACCAGGTTTAGAAAAAGTATCGCGTCCACATAAACCTTCGCTATTAACTGTTTCATCGCTAGATTTACAAGAACTTGTACCAGCTATATTTAAAAACATATTTTTTATAGCCTCTGTGATACACTCAGCCATAGGAGATAAAAAACCTCTAGGCCCACCACCTACAAACCCTGCTATTTCTATATCTTCTAATTTAACTGGATATTGAAAATTTTGCCCAGAACCCTTAGTAAAATCAAAACATACCTCAGGCAAAAATTTATTATGTGTATCATTTTCATCGGTTATAATTGAATACGTAATAGGCATTTCCTCATATTCCACACAATGCACATTTTGCTCACAAAAATTTTTTACATTACCATATGATGATGCATGCGTACTTGCAACCGCAGTCGATGTTGTTTCCCATATTTTATCATAATCTTGTCCATATCTTGACTGCCATTCATCATAATTATTATTTTCCTTATCTTCACTATCAAAAGGATTCTGACAAGATATATAATCACCATCACAGTATAAATCTTTAATTTCAGTTCCATATGAAACATTAAAATTATAAGGAAACAAATTAGCCGATCTAACACATAATTTTTTTGATTTTGATGAGCCAACATAATAAGAATTTTTATCTAGCACACCTTCATATAATTTATAATAAACTTTTCTATCACCTTTAATATTTAAAGAACAAATATGACTATTATTAGCCATACTCTGATTTGAGCAAAATGCTATACTATGTTGTCTTGATATTGTGTTATTATTCTCTACTGTAAAATCATAATTTAGACCATTTATTTTTGTATAATAACCGACATTTTGAGTTAATTTATTTGGTGCATATAAACAAATACCTCCATTACTTCTTTTTTCACAACATTGTTTAGCTAAACTAAAAAGTAATTCACATTCTTTAGAATTTCTTGAATATTCAGTTCCATTCATATCAATGCATGGATTGCCTTTATAATCGAATCTATCACAAGCATAATTAGCGGTTTGAGAACCTCTAAAATAATATCTTTGCTCATTACTCTTATAGCCTTTTTCTCCTTCAATTCTTGGATCAAAACATCCATAATTTGAACTGTATATCATTTTATTATTAACTACAATATCATTATATACAGTGTCAATATGATTACTATTTCTAGGTATTGAAAACTCTTCACCTTCGTATAGCATTTCTCTATAAAAGCGATTTTTTTTATTCCGTGTAGCAATATTCATTCCAGCGCAATTTGTAGCATCACAAAATTTACTATCTATAAGCATAGAAACCACTGGAAAACACTCTTGTTTAAATTTAGTACACTTTGAACCATTATCTAAATTAGCAGTCTTTATACAATCATTTATTATATCTTTTTTTAATGTAACAGTTCCATCATTGGCAACACTAAAATAATTATCACAATTATATTTACCAGAAAAAATATTTGATAATTTATATTCATAAGAGTTAGAAAATGCTCCAAATGCTGGATACCAATTAATTTTCGGAGTATTTTTAACATTACTAGACAATATTGCATATGTATTCCAATCATAACCGCATATTTTTACAGCATCCCTAATTTCATTTATATCGCCAGTAGAAAATTCATTAGTTAAAGATCTATTATTAAGAATATAGTTCTGTTCTGTCGTTTTAACAGCACTACCACTAGCTGAACAATATAAAGGAATATTGCCATCATCATCAGTAACAAAAGCTATATTATTGTTTATAACAGATGACAAATCTACTAAAGCATTGTTTATACCTTGTACTAGTATTGTTGCTTTATTACAAGAATCAATATCCCCATCTAGAGCTGTATAACCTTTATCCTCTTTTAAAAAATCGGAACATTTAACAATAGACGAAGCAAACGACACTTTTAAGCTATAACTCAACAACGATATAGCTATATATAATATTATTTTTAATATAAAATTTACCTTTTTTCTTATTATCTTCATTATTTAACCTGTTAAATCTTATTAAATAATATCATAAAAAATCTTATTTGCAATAAATTAAAATTATATTTTAATAATTATCCTTTATCCTGTTCTTTTTGCGCTGCAACTTTTTCTCTTAACTTTGACGTAGAAGATTTATTGACAATCTTTTTTACAGCACCAACAGTAAGACGTTTTACAAATAATACCGTCTGCACTGCTTTTCCAGCAACAACCATTGGATTTACATCAGCACCCAAACCTGGTATAGCAGCACTACCTGTTAAAGTTGAGGCTATTCTAGGAACTCTATTTAACATATTATCTAAAACCACTACTAAAATAAGAATAGAAAGTAAAGTAATAACATCGTTAATTACTACATCTGTAATACGAAAAATAATACCAAATACCAAATCAGTGCTAATATTTGACATTAAACACAATGGGCTATTACGCTTTATATCAATAATTTTATCACCTGATTTACAATTTTTTAGATCTGCATTACCTTTAAGTTTATCTAATACATTAATCCATATCTTTTGCATTTCAAGTTCTTTTTGTTCTTGTGATATTCCCTGTTTTTCTAGATCATTTATTTCTGTATTTAAATAATATGAAACGAAAGCATTTCGTTTACTTGTATAAGCAACAAGATCACCCGTATCTTGATCATAGCATGCAAAACCACAAACCAATTCTTTATTAGGACCTGAACCAGTGAAAAGTCCACTACCTAACATAAAATTATCAATAATCATAATAGATATAGAAACAAATGCTACCATTACAAATGGCTGAATAGCATAACCTAATAAATTTTTAAACCATTTCTGAAAAATTCCATTAAATTTTTTAAATAATAATGTTGGAATAATAATTGGAGATAAAAATAATAGTATAGTAATTGCAATCATAGAAGCTACATAAATATATACTATTTTTAATGCAAATATAAATAAAGTTATTCCTAAAAACATTGAAATAAAACCAATAAATAAACCTAGACCAAATGGCCATATAATAGATAATACATATAATTTAACTATTCCCCAACCAGTACCATTGTCAAATGCTGAATAGCCAAAATATTTAGCAATTTTACAATCTAGAGCATCAAAGAAAGATACATATCGTCTATCGCTTGGATAATCATCATAGTTATTATCATATTTAGCTATAGCCTCAATAATTTCAGGAGAATCATCTGTAAATCTTAAACTTGTAATATCCCCAAAATAACAACCATCATCTCTAACAAGATTACCATGTTCATCAACAAGAGTTTCAAAACCTATCTTTGAAACAGTTGAAAATAATAAATCGTTTAAAGCATAAGTAAATTTAAATATTAAATTATACCATGATGTATTTACTGTTAATGCTACAATAAAACTAATTTTTACTATTAACATAACAATATCATATCTACTGCCAAGAGCACCACCTTTTATTAAAACATTATAACCATATAAAGATATTGCAAAAGCAATAAACATATATGTAATATTTTTAGTATATCTGATAATATCTTGTAATGGATGTTTGTATGAATCAACACCATCTGAAGAAACAATATTAGTATCAAATTCTTGCCCAGCTTTAAATATTTCTCCACTTTCACATTCATTCATATGATTAGGAGTTTCTGATATAACCTTACATCTAGTATGACCGGCTTTATTTAATAATAAATTTTTCATAGTTTCAACCACACATTCAACAGCAGGAGCAAATATTGTTTTTGGATACAAATCAACAGCACGATTATAAGCAGAATATGAAGCATATCCTGTTGTATTATGAGAATTACCAACTAAATTAAGGCACGCTTTATCTAAATATGGTGAATATGTATTAGCATAAATAAATTCAATATTATTATTGCTAACTTGAGTGCAATGTCTATTATATTGAAAGAAATTTTTATTTTTACCTTCACATAATGGATAAACTACACCATTATCATTACAATCATCTTTATCATATTGTATTTCGCAATTAGCATAATCTCCGCTATCTTGACACGCCTTCATACTATCTTCATTTGGTATTCTTTCAAAAACAGATGTAGCATAATCAGAACCACCTTCTACATTAACATTGTCAGGACATAAATTATATGTTTTAATACAATATCTATTAGTATTTTCTACTTCACTATCTACAGTAAAGTTTTTAAATACTTTAAATTTGATATCATCTACTTTACATTCATTATCATAGATTGAACAAAATGTAGCTAAATTATTTTTTTCATTTTTATATATACAAACACTTTGTTGCGCCTTTAAACAACACTGATACGCTATATCGAATGCATCACCAGTTTTTGATCTTTTTTCTAAATATCTTTCACATAAATAATTACCATAATCATAACCTCTCATATAATATGTTTGATAAGCTTGTTCTTCACCTCTAAAAATATCATAATTCTTAGCTTCAGGTCTTGGATCTATACAAGCATAATTAATAATCTCTTCACCATCATACATATTTTCTCTAAACACTCTATCATTCTGTGTAAAATAATTACCACCATCAACAGGTTGACAGGTATTATCATTATTACCTTTTTGACATCTTTCTAATGCCACTACACCATCACAATCATTAATATTTCTTACACATTTATTTACTTCAAATTTATATGAGCCATTAAATGCTCCTCGAGTTGGATAATATTTTTTGATATTAGCAAATGCTGAACAATTACCAGCTTCACAACCTCCTGCTTTATTATAATCATTAATAGCTTGCTCATTACCATAAGTTAACCAATTTGCACCACATATTTTAAAATTTAAAAGAACACTCTGCGATATACTAAATTTATCCTTAAAATCAAATCCACCAAAACTCTGATTCCACCAACAATATCCATTATCCATTTCCCATTTTGAATTATCTTTTTCGAATATTATCGGCTCTCCACTTACCCAATTATACCCAATTATTTTAAAACTCGATGAAAATTTTAGTCCATCTGAACCATCCTCAGTAACTTCATATACTTGTTCAAGTGGTCTACTCAAATTAAGATCAGCAAAAGTATCAGAAATATTACTATATAAAGTTAAACAAATAATAAAAATAATTTTATAAATATTTTTTATCATAACTTCCTCACTCTTTTGTAAAATATTGGCAACCAATCTTCTGGTTTATCACTTTTTATTTCTTCAATAATTTGATCAAGTAATAAAACAGTTTCAGCTCTTCCAGATAATACATTTATTACATCTGTCATACCTGATAAATCAATTTTTGCAACAACACCACTATTATCTTGTTTAATTAAAAAATATCTACTACCGGGATCAATACTCTTTATAAGTTGAAATTCTCTTGCTGATAGCATAAATACACTTCTATAAGCTTCTGTAGCTCTTAAATTAGGTAAATAAATTTGAGTAGCCGTTTGTTGAACAAGTGTATCAGAAATAGCACTTTTTGTGGCATCTTCAACCGATTGTGTAGCAAAGACAACAAACGCATTTAACTTTCTTAAAACTTTTAACCAATCCTTAATTCTAGGTGCAAAAACAGGATTATCAATTAATGCCCAAGCCTCATCAAGAATAATCATTGTAGGTGTTCCATCTAAAGAAGCATTAATTCTTTGAAATAAATAAAGCAAAACAGGGTTAATACTAATTTTATCTTTTAATAATTCGCCCATTTCAAAACCAAATATCTTAGATGAAAAGAAATCAATATTATCGGTTTCATTATCAAATAATTTTGCACGTGAACCATCAGAATGCCACATTTCTAACCTTCCCGCTAATGTATCAGGACCAGAAATACCTAAGAATGGTGCTATATTTCTTAAAATTCTTTTTTTGGGTGGTAATTTATAATTACCATTAACAGCTTCTGTAATTCTAGCCATATCACTTGCTGTAACTTTTTCACCATTAACACTTACCATACTTCTAATCCAGTCTATTAGAAAATCTTTATTTTCATTGGTTTCTGGCAGTAATAATGGATTAAAGCCAGCTGATTTACTAGTTTCTATTGTTGTATATTTACCACCCATAGCTCTAATAAATATTTCCGCACCTCTATCCTTATCAAAAAAGAACATTCTGCAATTAAATTTTTGTGCCTGTGCACATAAAAAGTTCATTGTAACTGTTTTACCACTACCAGTAGGTCCAACAATCATTGTGTGTCCAACATCCCTAACATGAAAATTAAAGAAAAATGGTGTACCTGAAACCGTATTTAAAACAGTAACAGCAGGTCCCCAATGATTTCTTCTAATTCTACCAGAAGGATAATTATGTAAAGAGGCAAAACTTGCTAGATTTAATGTATTTATTGTAGCTGCTCTTACAACATATTGGAAATTTCCAGGCAACTGTGCCCAAAATACAGCTTCCATATTCATTCTTTCTCTAACAGCATTTATACCCATATTAGAAAATTCTACAACAATCATTGATAAATCATTCTCAATTGATTTTATGGTATCATCTATACACATAACCGTCATATGATGCTTTCCAAAAGCAAACTTACCACTCATAATTTCATCTAATGCTTGATCTATTTCTTGAATTTGAGATACAGCAACATCTTCAGATTGAATCATTCTCCTTTGTTGTAATTGTATACTACTAATAGCAATTGTTCTATTAACAAATTTAAATGATTGTGAAATAATAAATTCAAATGGCAATTGCAAAAAACCATCCATCATACCAGCATTTGTTGCATTTCTATATTCTTTTAAAGAAACCATACCACCATATTTAGTTTCAAATGGCATTTTTACTTCAAAATTTTTAGCGCCAAAATATATTCTATTGGTTGGCAAATAAGATGCAAAACCATATGGAATAAATCTATAATTTTGTACATAACCGCAATTAACTATACTTCCTAAAAAATTACATATTTCTGAGAAAATACCATCACTGGTTTCCACAACATCAAGTAATTCAGCACCATAATTTGATAGACCATTCAAAATTCTAGATGTCAATTCTTCTATTTCACTAAAATTTTCTCTCATATTTTTGATTCTAGCATTTTCATCAGCTTTATTTCGAAGTCTTCTGGCAAAAGTCGCAACTTTTGCTAAACCGGCTTTGTCATCCATTCTTATAATACTAACATACTCTTCATTAGCAAAACTTCTATCACCATCATGCTTGCGCTTCCATTCTTCATTTACTTTTTTTGCAAAAATATTTGTCATCTCTCCTTCTGGAAAAGCCTCTTTTCTTCGTCTAATTGTATGAAAATAAAGCCCTAAATTACCAGAAGCCATACTTTTAAATAAATTATTTCTATGATTCTTCTTTATATCTATTTCTTCGTCATCAGCAGTTTCAAAAGAAAAACCTTTAATTCTTACAACTCTTAATAAGGCATTATCTTTCATTAAAATGGTATTAGAATTCCAAAAACATTTATATGGTATGTAAATGGAAGATGAAGTTTCCCATTTGAAATATTTATTTTTAGGAGGTTGTATAATGCCTAATTTCATCAATTTGTCCCATTAATTAATAAAGGTCATAAGAATTTGTTCCATTATAAAATGTCCTGTTTTTACATCTCATAAAATTGCTACTTTTCATAATAACAATCTCTAAAGCTAGTGGTTCTTTTAAACAAATTATATAAGCAATACCGTGTAAAAGTGGTAACATAACAATTAAATAAATAAATTTATTTGTCATCACAAATAGTAATAATGAACCTAGAATATTTAAAGAAGCAAACACATAGGACACACCAAGAATCATACTTGATCTGGTCAAACCTAAGAACAATGAATCAACTTCTATTTTTCCATCAGCCATAAAAAATATAACGTTATATAATATATATATTAACAAGTATAAAACTAAAATCAAGAAAAAAACAAAGATATTTTTGTTTTTTAAAAAAATCAAACTATATAAAAGTGTTGCAATATTAAAAAATAAAATTAAAATTATAGTAATTTGAATGAATAAGGAAAAAAATGGATAAAGTAAATGTAGCTGTCTTTTTTGGTGGAAAATCTTTTGAACACGATGTTAGTATTTTAACTGGTTTAGAAGCATGCTACGCATTAGATACTGAAAAATATAATTTAATACCTGTTTATGTTGATTTAAATAATCATTTTTGGACAGGTGATGCATTACTTGATAAAAATTTTTACCCTTTAAATAATTGGGGTAAAAAATTGGTTAACGAAGCAAAACTTATAATTGGAGAAGACAAACCAACCTTAGAGATTAAAAAACAAGGTATGTTTGCAAAAACAACAGAATATATTACATTTGATGTAGCTTTATTAGCATTTCATGGTGAATATGGTGAAAATGGCCCAATGCAAGGTTTATTTGAAGTAGCTAATATTCCATATACAGGTTGCAGAACACTTTCTGCTGCTGTTTGTATGAATAAATCAATGGCAAAAACCATTGTTGCATCAGTTGGAGTTCCCGTTTTACCTGAAATATTAATCAAAAAACCAACAAATAATGACTTCTTTGATATTAATGAATTTACAAAAGAAATGCCATTTGATTTTCCTGTTATAGTTAAACCAGTAGCATTAGGAAGTAGCGTTGGTGTTAGTAAAGCAAATAATAAAGATGAATTAAATGTTTCTGTTCTTCAAGTCTTTACACTTGGTGAAGACGCTTTAATTGAACCATTTGTTGAAAATTTAGAAGAATATAATATTTCTGTTACAAAAGCATTAGATGAAACTATCAAACATTCAATTATTGAACATCCATTAAAGAAAAATGCTGAATTTTTAGGTTTTGTTGAAAAATATTTATCTAACTCAGGCACAAAAGGTGGTGTTAAAAAAGCTGGAAGTAAATTAATGTCAAATAATGAAAAGCTTGGCATGATTTCTTTAACACGCGACTTTACAATCAAAGAATTAACCGATAAACAAAAAGAAGATATTACAAATTGGGCATTAAATGCTTTTGAAGCATTAGAATGCAATGGTATTGTAAGAATTGACTTTATGTATAATTCAAAGACAAAAGAATTCTATTTTACAGAAGCAAATACAATTCCTGGTTCTTTTGCTTATTACTTATGGGAAGCAAGCGAACCTAGCTATACATATACAGATTTAATGACAGCTTTAATTAATGAAGCACTTGAATTGCAAAAAACTAAAAAGGGAGATATAATCTTATCGTCATCTAAATCTAGTATATTTAAGGAGAAAGAATAATATGTATTCAACAAAGCTTGAAGGAAAAGAAAATACTAAACTAAGAATCATATGGCTACATGGTTGGGGTGCTGATCATAAAGCCATGATTCCTTTAGCTACATATTTTATAAATCAAGCTGAAAATTATCTTGTTGATTTGCCTGGTTTTGGACAAACAAAAGCTCCTGAAAAATCATGTGGTAGTGAATGGTATGCTGATCAGGTTGCTAGTTTTATTGAATCATTACCTAAAAAGAAAACCGTAATTATTGGGCATTCTAATGGTGGTAGAATTACTATTTCCTTAGCAAGTAAATATAATAATCTTGTAGATGGTATTGTTTTAATTAATGGAGCTGGTATTCCACCAAAAAGAAATATTTTCTTTAAATTTTATTCATGGAGTATCAAAACTTTTGGACCAACACTAAAAAAAATATTTCCATTTTTAAAAAAAATATCATTAAGTTCCACTGATTATAAAAATGCCAATGGAGTTATGAAAGAAGTTTTTTTAAATGTAATTAAAGAAGATCTTAGAGAAAAAGCAAAAAATATCACTGTACCAACACTTTTAATTTACGGAGAAATTGATAGAGATACACCTGTATATATGGGTGAAGAATACAATGAAAGTATTAAAGGTTCTATATTAAAAATAATTCAAGATGCAGGACATTGGGGTCCTCTTATTGAATTTAGAACAAAAACTCATCACATTATTACAAACTTTATAAGGGAGAAACTATGTTAAGCTTAGATGTTTATATTTTTGCTATTGCAAATTTTTTATTCTGTTATGTTAGATCAAAATTCTTAATGTTATTCTTTCAACAAGAAGAATATCGTAATACATGGTTTCTAAAATATATTTTTAGACGTGCCGAATTGATTGATAAAAAATTAACATTTGGTTTATTATTAATATGGGTTTTATCTCTTGAATTTCCAATTTTAGTATGGTTAATGCTACCATTATTCTTAGTATTTATGGTTAGTGAATACATTTTCTTAACAAAAGCAAAGAAAAAACTAAATATGACTTCAAGAGTTAAAAGAATATTATTTATGAACTCATTATTAGTTGCCTTTACTATTGGCCTTTGTACAATAGAATATACTCAGTTAATGACAGCTATAATAATAGCTCAATTATTACCATTCTTATTAATATTAAGTAATATCATTTTAAGTCCATTCGAAAATAGTATACAAAATAAGTTTAAAAATGAAGCAATTAAAAAAATTCAACAATTAAATCCAATAGTAATTGGTATTACAGGTTCATATGGCAAAACATCTACGAAATATATATTAGCACATATATTATCATCTAATTTGCCTACTTTATGGACTCCAGGCAGTGTTAATACAGAAATGGGAATTACAAGAATCATTAGAGAACAATTAAAACCAGAACATAAGTATTTTATTGTTGAAATGGGAGCTTATTTCAAAGGTTCAATAGAAAAATTGTGTAAATTAACAAATCCACGACACGGTATTATTACATCAATAGGACAAGCACATTATGAACATTTTAAAACGCAAGAAACAATAGCTTCTGCTAAATTTGAATTGGGAGAATGGGTTAAGAAAAATAATGGTATTTTAGTTATAAATGCCGATCAAATTGAAGAAAGATTTATACCTATGAACATGCCATTAGTAAAAGTTGGAACAAGTTATGATACTTATATATCAAATGTTAATCAATCTGTAGATGGTTTAAGCTTTAATTTCCATACAGATGGTGAAACATATGATGTATTTACTCCAATCTATGGTGAACATCAAGCATCTAATATTGCTATTGCTATTGAAATGGCTTTAAAACTTGGTATGTCAATAAATACAATATTAGCTGCTTTAAAAACTCTTCCACAAATTAATCATAGATTACAGGTTTTACATAAAGACAACGATATTACAATGATTGATGATGCTTATAATTCAAATATTGATGGCTTTAAATCTGGTCTTAATTTATTACAAACATTAAGAAAGACAAGAAGAATTTTAGTAACACCTGGAATGGTTGAATTAGGAAAATTACATAATGACTTACATTATGAAATTGGAAAATATGCAGGCGAAAGAGTTGATATAGCTGTTATAGTTAGACCTGATAGAATACCGACATTCATAAAAGGTTTTACAGAAACAGCATTACAACAAACACAATTAATTGAAGCTGATTCTTTCCACGATGTACAAGTATGGTTAGACAAAAATTTACAACCTGGTGATGTTGTATTACTAGAAAATGATTTAACTGATATTTATGAAAGTAAAAAAAGCTTATAATATTTAAATCACTAGTTTATCTAGTGATTTTTATTATCAAAAGAGATTGAATATGATAGATATAGATTTAATACATAAATATTTTCCAAAGATAGAAATTAATGATACAAAATTAATTACAGAAGGTTGGGAAAGTGATATATTAGTTGTAAATAACGAATATGTTTTTAGATTTCCAAAAGAAAATAATAGATTTGATTGCGTTTATGAAAAAGAAAAAATTATAACTGATAATATTAGAAAATTTATATCAACAGAAATTTCAAATATTCAAATATATAAACACAAAGATACAATATTTACAGTTCTAAAATATATACCAGGTGAAAATCTATATCATACTACTGCCAATATAGTTGATGACTTTTCTAATTTTTTGAAAGAAATTCACTCAGTGGATATTAAGGTTTTAAAAAAATATAAATTAGATGCTGATAATTTACCATTTTATAAATATAGATTAAGTTTAAGTAATTTTTCATTTAATTATGATACTTTGCCCGATTTATTAAAAAAATATAATTTAGATGATGATTTTAATAATTGTGTAAATACATTCACAGCATTTGATTACAGAGATGAAGATGATGTTTTATGCCATAATGATTTACATAAAGGAAATATTATAGTTAATAATGGAAAATTAAGTGGAATAATTGATTTTGGTGATACTATTTATACAAACTACAATATTGAATTTATATCAATATTTAAATGGCAAGAAGAAATTATTATTGATATAAAACAAAAATATGAAGAAATTACTGAAAGAAAATTGAATATATCTTTCATAACATCTATTATTAAGATGGCTTTATATTCAAAAATTAGTTATACAGAAGGCGATATTACAAAATACTTAAAAAGATTACAATTATTCACGGCAATAGAAGAACTATTTAAAGAAGAAAATTTATCTAACTTTGAACAAAATAGAAATAAATTAAAAGTTTTATTTACTGATAAGATGGTTGCTAGAACTCATAAATAATATAATTAAATATTTTGAAATTCTAAAAAGTAGCTTTCTCTGCCTTCTTTTATAGCTTTTTGTTGATATCTTGTTATAACCCACCACTGTGGCTCTTTTTTACAGCTCTCTAAATCATTAAACATTGGTTTAAGTTTTGAATTTATATGTTCAATAGTCCACTCAACATAATTCAATATATCACTAGCAAAAAATAATGTACCACCAATTTTAAGCTTTAACTTAACTAATTCTATAAATTCATCATTTATAATACGTCTTTTGTTTTGCTTCTTTTTAGGCCATGGATCAGGAAATAATATAAAAATTTTATCTATGGAGTGATTAGGCATATTTTCAAGTAATAATCTAGCATCACCATTATGTAATTTAATATTTTCAATTTTCTCTGTTTGCATTTTGGATATTAAAGATAATACACCATTAACATAAGTTTCACAAGCTATAATAGTAGTTTGTGAGTTTAATTTTGCTTGATGTACAGTATGTTCACCATAACCAAAACCAATTTCAAAAAATATATTATTGTTATTATCACATAAACTTTTAAGATATTCTTTATTATTTTCTACTCGATATAATGGCAAAATATTATCTAATGTATTAATTTTACTATCACTTAATTTGCGCCCTTTAATTCTACCAAAGCTCCTAATCTTTGTATTTTCCATTTATATACCCCATATATTTTTAGATTCTAACCAACCTATCTTATTATTAACCTCAACTTTGCACCAATCTTTTTCGCATTTGTCTAATTTTGCAACAACATTTTCTTCTAATCTAAAAATAGGATTTGATTCTAAATCATCCTTTTTATACAATATTTGTGTACCATTCTTTACAATAATATATCTTGCTTTCATAGTTAAATTTTTGCTAACCCAACCTTCATCATTATCTTTATCAACAACTTTATACCAACCTTCATATTCTCCTAAAACTTTAAGTGGCATTGCTTTTATTTTATATACATATTTTATTGGATATTCATTTCCTGGTCCAACTCTTAAATTTACCTTATTAGATCTTAATGATACAAATAAATTATTATCGTTAGCAACATTTTCACTAGCTAATAAATAATGACAGTTAAAAAATATTAAAAATAAAAAAATATAAATTTTAAACATATAAAAAATATTTATTATTCTAATAGATATTCAACACTAATACAACCAAGATTTTTTTTCATAGCTGTAGAATAATCTACAAGATCACTATTATTACTATAAGTAGTACTACAACCTCCAATAATTTTTCCTTTATTATAAATTCCATCATCGAGTTTTTTATCTATATTATACATCACCTCTGATGGAATAGTATAACTCCTTCTCTTACCGGCCTCGGTTTTATAATGACATGTAATTCTATTATGTTGATTTATTAAAGCAGTTGCTCCACCATATTGATAATGACATTGAAATTGTTCAAAAGCTTTACTAACAGGAGCTCCACCATTATTCCAATCTAATTTCTCACCAGATGGTTTATTTTTTTTAGGTTCAAAATCTAAATAACCCGTTTGAAATAATTCAACAAAAGGGCCTACCCTATCTGTTGGAACACCATATTCCGTATTTGAAGATGTATATGGATTACCAAAACTTCCATTATCATAAATTTGTCCAGAGTGTAAACCAATTTTTCCATTTCTATTTTTATCACCTGGCCATCTCTTTTTATTTGATTTAAAATTTTGCGTCGCTGTTGTATAAGTTCTTAATTCATCAATAAAAACCAACATTCTTCCATTCTTTATCATGGAAATACCGCCAACTATCACCGATACTAAAAGAGATATAACAACTAAAACTATAACTGCTTCTACCATTGTAAAAGCTGATTCTTTCTTAATTTGTTGTAAACTTTTATACATAACTTAAAAAATATATAAACTACTTATAAATATATTTCAAAATGAATAAATGTCAATAAATAAAATTTTACTAACAATTATTAAATACTAAAATCTAAATATGATTTATCAACAATAGAATCAATATTATTCTTGATTTGATGCGGTTTATTTACATATAAAAATTTAACTTTCGATGTTCCTGTTCCTGAAAAACAAATATTACCATAATCAAATATACGTCCAATTAAACTTTGCTTCATCTCAATAGCTTCAATTTTCTTATTCTTCAATTCTTCTGTCTTTATACTAATAATTCCAACTTTACATATAATTCTTTTATTTGTAACAACCATTTCAGTCGTTTTTATAAGTAAAAAATAATACAAGGCAAGTAATATTGTAATAAAACCAAATAATAATATTGATATATCATATATTAAACTAAATATTACAAAAACAAAAGCTACAAATGCAATTGTAAAAGCTTTAATATAGGCAAACCAATGTAATTCCGCAACAACTTCTATTTTTTCATCATTAGCTAATGTTTGTTCAATATAAGACATATTTTATTTATTTGTTTTTTTAAAACTTAATACTATTGGTTATTTAGTCAAGGAAAATAATTATTATGATAGTATTAACCATTAAATTAATACTATCAATATATAATTTCATTATTTAGTTTTTTTTCTTAAAAAATATTTAGCTACTTCGCTTATTATGATTACTAATAAAGCATAAGCAAATATTTTTAGCCACATAATTAAAGGAAGTGGAACTGTCCTAAATATTATGCCGAAAAATTGACTAACTATTAATTGTACAGCAAGTGTAATTGCAAATACAATAATCATGCTTTTATTTAAAAGTAAGTTTTTAAATATACTTTGATTATCAATTTCACGACAGTTGAATGCATTTAATAATTGCATAATCACAAATAAATTAAATAATATTGTTTTTTGTTGTTCTGGTGTACCACCTAAAACATTAAATATCATTTGTGAAAATAATATTAATGATATTAAAACACCCATTGATGAAATTTTTAACCATAAAGATTTTGTAATTATACTTACTTTTCTATTAATTGGTTTTTGATGCATTAGATTATTTCTAACTGGTTCTAAACCTAATGTTAATGCTGGTGGGCCATCCATTATAATATTAATCCATAATAATTGCAATGCTGTAAATGGTGCTGGATAACCTAATAAAACAGAAACAAATACAATTAAAACAGCAGAAACATTTACTGTTAATTGAAATGTAATAAATCTTTGAAAGTTTTGATAAATATTTCTTCCCCATTTAATTGCTTTTGCTATTGTAGCAAATGAATCATCAAGTAAAACTATGTCAGCAGCTTCTCTTGAAACTTCTGTACCGGCAATACCCATAGCAATACCAACATCAGCATTTTTAATTGCTGGTGCATCATTTACACCATCACCTGTAACAGCAATAGTATTTCCTCTTTCTCTTAGCATTTTTACAACTCTTAATTTTGTAGTTGGTGTACTTCTTGCAATTACAACAATATTATCAATACAACTTGCTAATTTTTCATCATCCATTTCTTCAATTTCTTTTGCTGTCAAAACTAATGATTCAGAAGTTAAAATATTTAATTCATTAGCAATAGCTCTTGCGGTAACAACATGATCACCTGTCAAAATTTTTAAATTAATACCAGCCATTCTACAATTTCTTACAGCATCTAAAACTTCTGGCCTTAATGGATCATAAATAATTACAAAACCATCAAAAACCATATCACTTTCCATTTTTGCATGATTTTCTGGTTTTTCTAAATCTTCAATATCATCCTTCAAAATTTTATGTGCAAAGCCAATAACTCTCATAGCTTTTTCTTGCGATTTGAATATTTCTAATTCAATATTATATTTGTCATCATTATCAAGTTTACACATTGAAATAATTTTTTCAGGACTTCCTTTTACATAAGCAACTGTTTCTTTATCATTTCTTACAACAGTTGTCATATGTTTTTCTTCGGAAGAAAATGGAAATACTTTTATATATTCAACTTCTTTCTTTTTATCTTTATAAGATTTTTTAGATGTTCTAATTGGACAAGAACATTGATAAAAAGCTAGCATAGCAGATTCAGTAGGATTACCTAAAAATTTTACATCATCTCCATCAATATCTATATCAGCAGAAGAATTTACACAAATATTTGTAGTTAAATAATGTGAAATATCTTCTTCCATTTCTTGATGCCAACCTTTATCATCGTAGTAGCCCATAACTTTCATTTTATTTTGTGTTAAAGTACCAGTTTTGTCAGAACAAATAATATTTACGGCCCCTATTGTTTCGCAAGCTACCATCTTTTTTACTAATGCATTTTCTTTTGCCATTTTTATAACATTTAAAGCTAATGATATAGCAACTATTGTGGATAGCCCTTCTGGGACAGCTGCAACAATTAAAGCTATACTTGTAATAAAAATTTCACCAATAGATTCACTATCACCAATACCATAAAATTTTTGAATAATTTGAGCTATAAAAATTAAAATTGCAGCTCCTATTGCAAAAATACTTATATGTTGTCCTAATTTATCAAGTTTTTCTTGTAATGGTGTTGTTTGTTTTCCAGAATGTTTTAATTCATGTGCTATTTTTCCTAATTCAGTATGATCACCAACAGCAACAACTATTGCTTCACAAGAACCTGTTGTAATATAACAACCAGCATACAACATATTAACTCTTTCAGCAAGTGGAGTATCTTCATTATCTAAAATTACATTTCCAACTTTATGAATTGGTAAACTTTCACCAGTTAAAGATGCTTCGTCAGAAGTTAATTGATTAGCAGAAATAATATAACAATCAGCTGGTATTTTATCGCCTGTTTCTAATGTAACAATATCACCTACAACTAAATCACTTTGAGAAACTATTTGAGGAACACCATTTCTCTTAACTTTTACAGCAATATTACTTTGAATTTTTTGCAATGCTTGAAAAGCCTTTTCTGAGTGCCCTTCCATAATAATGGTAATAGCAGCAGATAAAAATATTGCAACTAAAATACCAGTACATTCAACAAAATCAGTTTCTGCCCCTGTAAATAATCTATAAAGATTAATTCCTATTGTGATCAAAGCGGCAACAATAAGAATAATTGTCATAGGTTCACATAATGCTTCTAAAACTTTTTCTAAAAAGCTTTTTCCTTTTGCAACGGTTAAATTATTAGAACCATATTTTTCTTTATTTAATTCAACCATTTCATCAGTAAGTCCTATTTCTAAATTACTATTTAATTTTTTAGCAATATCATTTGCTTCCATCATATAAAATTTTGAATTTTCCATTTCTTTCCTTATTTGTTAACAACACAAACCTTTAAACTTTATAATAAAATATAAAGCATCTAAAAAAGATTCTCGTTGCTAGTATGATACCAGCCGTATAGCCAGATATAGATTTTATATCGAGTTGTTGACTTAATACGATTAAACTACTCCATCTCCATAGAGATTGTAAAAATATTTTTTTAATAGTCAAGAATAATTATAAAATTGATAAATAGATATTATTAATATAAAATAATTTTTACATTATTATTATAAATTTGATAATATATATACTAAATAAGTCCACATAAAAGTGGACTTATTAGATAGTAATAATTTAATAAAATTATTTTTTTGCTTCTGTTGTAGCTGCTGCATCAGTTGTAGCTGTTGCAGTTGCATCAGTTGTAGCTGCTGCTTGTTGTACAGTGTCATCTGTTGATTTTCCTCTACCTGTAACAGTAACTACATTAAAGTTTGTTTTATCAACAACTTTTACATTATCAGGTAATTTTACATCATTGATTTTAATTTTACTACCAATGTGCATTGAATCAACATAAACATCTATTGAAGCTGGAATATTCATTGGGTCAACATAAAGTTGAATCTTTCTTTTTAAAATATTTAAGAAACCACCTCTTTTTAAACCAGGAGCTTTTTCTTTACCAATAAAGTTTACAGGAACATAAACTTTAACTTCTTTTTTATCTTTAATATTAATAAAATCTACATGTCTTGGCAAATCTGTAAGTGGATCAATATCAATTTGATATGTTAAAACTTGATATTTTTTACCATCAACTGTTAATTCAATAGGCTTTATTTCAATATTTCCTTTTAAATATTCTTTATCAAAATCTTTTTTTGCAATAGAAATATATAAGTTATCACTGCCATTTGTGCCATAAATAACAGCAGGTGTATAACCTTCTTTTCTTAATCTATTAGTATTACTAGAACCTAAATCTTTTCTAATGCTACCATTTAAAGTTAAAAATTCAACCATTTTACTCTCACATTTTTTTTAATAAAATAATAAATATACTAATTAAATACAATTAGTATTAGCTGTTTTATTTTTCTTCTTTTTCAGTATTTTTCTTTACTTCTTCAATAATTTGATTAAATAAAGATTGACTGCAAAGACCTAATAAAACAGGATCTCTAGGTGTTATCTCTTTAATATTCCAATGAGTTCTATTCCTAATAGAATCAATCATTGTAGTTGTGGTACCAATTAATTTTCTAATTTGTGCGTCAGTAATATCAGGATAATATTTTAAAAGATAAGCGATACCATTTGGTTTATCACTTCTTCTTGCAATTGGTGTATATTTTCCTTTCTTTTTACTGGTTACTTCAACTGTTTCTGAAATTTGTTCTTTTAATTCTAATTGTTTATTAGGATCTTTCTCACAAGCTTCAATCATTTCTCTTGTTAATTGGCCATTATCAATAGGACTTTGTCCAATAATACCACCAGCAACATCACCATCAGCAATACCTTGCACTTCAAGTTCATGCATACCACAAAAATTAGCAATCTGCTCAAAAGTTAATGATGTATTATCAACTAACCATACAGCAGCTGCTTTTCTCATTAAAGGTAATTTACTTCCACTCATACTCTCTCTTTTATATAATTCAATAACTTATTAAAAGCTAATAGCTAATAATATTTAAGTCAACAAAAATTAAAACTTTTTCAACTAATTTAATTTATATAATACTTTTTAAAATATGCAACAAATAAATCTAAATAGCTAAATTAAAATCACATTCAAAATCATTAAATACTGAGAAATAATCAATCATTAATGAAATGATATTATAATAGCTATTAACCAATGCAACTTCTGACTCAAATAAAGAATCTTCATCTTGTATTAATTCACTCAAAGCAATTCTACCTTGATTATATTTTGTTCTCATACTTTCAACTCTAATTGTCAAGTTGTCTCTATAAGCCTTTTGATCTTCCATAACATTGATTAAGTTTTGCATTGATATCGCAAAATAATTATGGAAAGAAACTAAATTTGACATAATCTCTTTCTTTTCAGCATTGTGTTGCATTTTTAATATTTTCATTTGATTTTCTTTTGTATCACTATAAGCACTACCAAAAGGAACAGAAATATTTAAACCAATGCTATAATCTTTTTGTTCAGCATTACTCATATCATCAAAAGAATCACTGTTTTCTTTTCCATAACCTAATGATGCGGCACTTGCTTCCAATTTTACATCAGCATCAGAATATCTTTCTAAGGCTTTTAAATTTGCATTAATTTTTTCATCTTTGTAATTAATAATCTTAGTATAAGATGTTAAATTTAAAGGTGTTTCTTTTTGATTTTTAATTTTCTTATAACAAGCCTTTATACTATTTTCAACACCATCAAAGGTACCAAAATCAAATTCTAATTTTTTACCATTCAATTCTGGAATTAAATTAGATAATTCCCTCTTTATATTTTCCATACTATATTTTAAAGAAGAAAGATTAGCCTTTCTAGTATTAACAACAGCCGCTGCCCTAGCGAGATCACCTCTATCAGCAACAGAAGCTTTATACATCTTTCTAACATTATCTTCTTGTAAAATAGCTTGTTTAATCAATCTATCATAAATCTTTGTAAGTGTATTATCAATACTTAATTTCCAATACATTTTTCTAATTTCATTATAGAATTTTGTGGTTTCAAGTTTAGCTTGTTCTTTTGTCTCTTCTTGATTAAATTTTAGTCCTAATTTTTCAGCTCTTTCTGTATAACCTAATAAGTTTTTCCATAAATCAACAGTTAATTTAGCTTCTAAACTAGAATCATATTGAGAATTTATATTTTCCCCTGGTTGATAATTATATGTTTTTGCAAAATTATTATAAATTCCAACATTAAGATTCATACCAACAGGTAGGTTTTGATTTACACTTAAACCATAATTTCTAGCTGGATCATCAAATTGTCCTTGATAACCATTAAATACATCACCGCTTACACCATTGTAATTTGCTTGACCATTTACAGTTGTACTATATTTTTGATTATATTGTGTTAAATCTAAATCGGATTGAACAACCATTGCATTAATCTTCTCAATAGAAGGAACGTTGTTTGTCATTAACTCTTTTAATTTTTGTTCATTAATGACTACTTTTTCCTGTGCTAAAACAAATGCAGGACTTAACAAAATTGCCGCTAATATTTTTTTATTCATTTCCATTAAAAAAGTTTTTACTAACAAATAACATTATAGAATTGATTATTTAATAAAATCAAGTTTTTATTTTATAAATAAAATTTTAAATCAACTATTAAAATTTAAAGGATAACGGGAAAAATAAAATTTTTCCCATTGTATTTAGTCATTGCTTATTATAGTATATTTTCCTTCGCCTTTAATGGCATTTAAGAAAGCATCTTGTTCGGAAATTTTGAATACTAAAATTGGCATATTGTTATCTCTTGCCAATGTTAAAGCTGTTGGATCCATAACTCTTAAATCTCTTTTAATTGCTTCATCAAATGAAATTTTATCAAATCTAACTGCATCAGGGTATTTTTTTGGATCTTTATCATAAACACCATCAACTTGTGTGCCTTTTAAAATAACATCACATCTCATTTCGGTTGCTCTTAAAACAGAAGCTGTATCAGTAGTAAAATATGGATTACCTGTACCGGCAACAAAAATATTAATTCGTCCTTTTTCTAAATGACTTAAAGCTCTTCTTAAAGTATAGGTTTCACAAACACCAGTCATATCAAGTGCTGACATCATTCTAGCTTCTACACCGTATTTCTCAATACCAGCTTGTAAAGCAATACCATTCATAACAGTTGCTAACATACCCATATAATCGGCACTAGCTCTGTCCATTATTTCACTAGTAGCAGAAACACCCCTAAAAATATTCCCACCACCAACTACAACAGAAATTTCAGCACCAGCTTTGTGTATACTAACAATTTCTTCACAAGTCTTTTTAATAGCATTCATATCATGTCCAAATGGTTTATCACCCATTAATGATTCACCTGATACTTTAAACAAAACTCTTTTATATTTTAACATTTTGCCCCTTTTTTTAATTATTAAAAAAGAAGTAGTTTTAACTACTTCTTTAAAAAATTAAGCTTTATTAACCATTGACGCAACTTCGTCTGCGAAATCGGCTGTTTGCTTTTCTATACCTTCACCTAAAACGAAGAATACATATTCTTGAATTTCAACTTTCTTTCCTGTTTCTTTTTCAAAATCTTTTAAAAGATCAGAAATCTTTTTGTTGCCATCCATAATGTATGCTTGATTTAAAAGTACATTTTCTTCATAATACTTTTTAACTCTACCTTCAACCATTTTTTCAACAATATTATCTGGTTTACCTGACTTCTTAGCTAATTCTCTTGCGATTTCTTTTTCAGAATCAATTTTAGTAGCAGGAACATCAGCTTCTGTTAAAAATTCAGGTTTTGTAGCAGCAATATGCATTGCAATACCTTTTCCTAATTCTTCTAATTTATCTTGTGAAGCATCGGATTTTAAAGCAACTAATACACCAATTTTTCCAAGTCCAGGAGCTATTGCTGTGTGAACATAAGAAACAATTAAACCATTATCAACAGTAATCGTTTTTCCTCTTCTAATTTGTAAATTTTCACCAATTGTAGCAACAGCATTAGCAACTATATCAGAAACAACTTCATTACATTTTTCACATTTTGAAGATTTTAATGTTTCTGCAAACTTATATGTATCATCTTCTTTAATATTTAAAGAAATTTTTAATAAGTTCTTAACTAAATCTTGGAATTTTTCGTTTCTAGCAACAAAATCTGTTTCTGAGTTTACTTCAAGTATTGTTGCTTTTTTGCCATCATTTTCAATACCAACAACACCTTCTGCTGTAACTCTAGAACTTTTTTTAGCTGCGGATGATAAACCTTTTTTTCTTAACCATTCAACAGCCTTTTCGTAGTCATCATTATTTTCTTTTAAAGCTTTATTACAGTCAGCCATACCACAGCCTGTATTTTCTCTAAGCTTTTTAATTAAATCTGCATTTGCCATTTTTATCCTTTTTTTTGTTTTGTATTAATATAAATATTATATGTTTGTTAATTGTTGAAGGAAATAAGTACTTATTTCCTTCTTTTAATTATTATTCAGCTTTATCTTCAACAACAGCTGGAGCCTTTGCTTCTTCTTTAACAGCAGGAGCTTTTGTTTCTTTCTTTACAGCTGGAGCTTTTGCTTCTTTTTTTGCAACAGGTAATTTATCACCTTTTTTTGATTTATTTAAAGCTTTACTTGGTTTTTTTGATGAAGTTTTTTTAGCTTCTTTTTTAACTTCTTTTTTAATTACTGGTGCATTTTCTAAAGCATCTTTTAAAGCTTCTTCAATAACTTTCATGTATAATTTAATAGCTTTAATAGAGTCATCGTTTCCTGGAATTGGATAATCAATATTGTCAGGATCTGAATTTGTATCAACAATAGCCATTACAGGAATACCTAAACTTTTAGCTTCAGCAATAGAAAGAGTTTCTCTTGGAGTATCAACTACAAAAATCAAGTCAGGTAATTTTGACATGTCTTTGATACCACCTAATTGTTTTTCTAACTTATCTTTTTTTCTACTTAACATTAATTTTTCTTTTTTTGTTAAAGTAGAATTTTCGTCAGCTAATTCGTTTTCAATTTCTTTTAATGTTTTTATAGATCTAGAAATTGTTTTCCAGTTTGTTAACATACCACCTAACCATTTGTTGGTAACGTAGTATTGTTTACAATCAACAGCAACTTCCTTAACAGTTTCTGCACCTTGTTTTTTTGTACAAACAAACAAAATTTTACCATTTCTTTTTACAATTTCTCTCAAAATTTTTGAAGCCTCAGCAAGTAAAATTGCACTTTGTGTTAAGTCAATAATATGCAATTCATTTTTAACACCATAGATATATGGAGCCATTTTTGCATTCCATCTAGATGTTCTGTGTCCAAAATGAACACCTGCTTCTAACATTTCTCTAATTGTAAAATGTGGTTCAAACTCTTTGTTTTCTTTTGTATTTTCAACATTTTCTTGTTGATTTTCTAAGGTTTCGTTTTGTTCTACTGTATTTTCCAGAACTTCACCTTGTTCTTTTGTCATTTCTGTCATAATTTTTTCCTTTTCTTTGGTTATACCACCATCAGCTCAATATCTATATAAATAGACACCAAAGTTTGGCTGATTGTGATTTATTATTAATAATATTAAATGAACTAATCAAAAATTAATTCACTACAAATATAATATATATAATATTTATTTTGCAAGAGTTTTTTATATTTTATAAATCTTATATATTAATTTAGATTTACTATATAATTTAAGGGCCTTTAAAAGCCCTTAAATAACTAAATTTATTATAAACCTAATAACTTCTTAAACCAACTTTTCTTTTTCTTCTTATTCTTATTATTATTGTTATTATAATTAAATTTATTATATCTATTATATTGTTTCTTATTAATTCTCTTAGGTGATTTTTCATTTGGTTCATAAATTTCTTCATCAAATTTATATTTTTTAATATCAGCATTACTTACTGAATATGATTCATCATCAAAACTCAAATTTACTTTACCAACTTTTTGTTGAGGTTCCAATTCTCTTTTTTCTTCAGGAGTTAAACCTTTTCTCTTTTTAAGAGTATAATTATTGTCCTCCATATGTTCGTTAACTTCAACAAAAACATAAATACCGTAATCTTTTTCAATATTATTAATTTCTCTTCTCTTAAAATTCAATAGATAATCACATAAATCTAATGTAGTTTCAACAACAACAACATTTATTTGCTTATCATTAGATGCATATTTAATAGCTCTTAAAATACTAAGTGCTACAATTTCTTTTGATTTAATTTTACCTTTTCCACTACATCGTGGGCAAACTTCACTACTTCTTTCCATAAAACTTGCACCAAGTCTTTGTCTAGAAAGTTCCATTAAACCAAAAATACTAAGTCTAGCAATTTGAATTCTAGCTCTATCTGTTGACATAGCATCTCTCATTGCCTTTTCAACTATTCGTCTGTTTTTTAATTCAAACATATCAATATAGTCAATAACAACTAAACCACCTAAATCTCTAAGTTTTAATTGTCTAGCAATTTCCTTTGCCGCCTCAACATTTGTAGCAACAGCCATTTCTTCAACACTCTTCTCTTTTGTAGCTTTTCCAGAGTTAACATCAATTGCAACTAATGCTTCTGTTTGATCTATAACGATAGAACCACCAGAAGGAAGATTTACTTTATTATTATATAATTCTAACAATTGATTTTCAATATTATATGACTGAAATAAAGGAACTTTATCAGTATGTAATTTAACAACAGGATTTTTAGTTGTCGATATAATTTTAGCTAAACTAGCAACAGATTTAAATGTATCTTCACCTTCTACTACAATCTCATCAATATCATCAGTATATAAATCTCTAATTGTTTTTTTAATAATATCATCCTCAGCATGAATAAAAGCTGGTGCTTTTGATTCTAACGTAGTTTCTTTAATCGTCTTCCATAACCTAATAAGATATAAATAATCCTTTAAAATATCCTCAGGTTTTTTACCAACACCTGCTGTTCTTAAAATTATTGATTTATCTTCTGAAACCTTTAAACTTCTTAAAATACTTTTTAAGATTTTTCTATCATTAATATTGGTAATTTTTTTAGAAACGCCACCTCTTCCTGGTGTATTAACCATAAGAACACAATATTTTCCGGCAATAGAAATATATGTTGTCATTGCAACACCTTTATTGCCCCTTTCTTCTTTCAATACTTGTACTAAAAGATATTGTCCTTCTTTAATAACATCTTCAATTTTATATTGAGGTTCAACAACATTATTATTTGTAATGTCGGTTTCTTCATCAACAGAATAATTAGGTATAATATCTACATCACTATCTTCATTATTATTTGATAAATTATCATCTAATACTTCATCAGTGTTTTCAATAGATATATTGCCTTCATCTTTATTAACAATATTATTTAAAGTATTGTCGTCAAGTTGCTCATTTTCAGCATTTACTAAAATAGTTTCACTATTAGAATCGGTTACAAAAACACCATCAGCTTGAATATTATTATTATCAAGACTTTCTACATTTGTGTTTTCTAAATTATCAATATTCTCTTCACTATTTTTATCTAACTCTTCAACTTTTTCTTCTTCTTCAATATTATTTAATTCATCATTCGTTTGAAAAAATTTAACCTCTTTTAAATTTTTGATCTCGCTTTTAGGAATATTATAATAGTCTGGATGTATATCTGAAAAAGGTAAAAAACCATGTCTATCACCACCATAATCTATAAAAGCTGCTTGTAATGAAGGTTCGATTCTGGTTACCTTAGCTAAATATATATTACCTTTCAATTGTTTAAAATTAAAATCTTCTCTATCATAATTCTGTAAAACATTATCTTCTACTAATGCTACCCTTGTTTCTTCCTTAAACGCACCATCTATCAAAATCTTTTTACTCATTTCTCTCCCTACTTTAAACATTGCATTATAATACAATATTTGGTCTGTTCAATATATTAACAAAAATACAACAAAAAATTCTCTATTTATTCATATTTGGTCATATTAAACCAATACCAAACGTTTATTTGCAATGCCATTAATAAAATTCAAATTCTCTAAGCTTTATTGCTATAATATTGCAAATAAATACATAAAAAGTATATTTTAAAATATACTTAATAAAGATTATAACCTTTTATTAAAAAAACAAGAGTTTAAAAAAATATTTTTAAACTATTATTTAAATAATTTTATAGGTATAATATAAAGT
Source organism: uncultured Rickettsiales bacterium (assembly GCA_944391075.1). Lineage (GTDB taxonomy): Bacteria > Pseudomonadota > Alphaproteobacteria > Rickettsiales > UBA1997 > CALXSC01. The sequence continues at coordinate 60,054 of CALXSG010000004.1, forward strand.
AAATATTATAAATTTTTGTACTTCAATTATACCTATAAGAGTTATATTAATCAGTAAAATTTTTTAATAATTCAACATCTTTTTGTAAATCTTCCTTTGCTTTATTAAATTGTTCCTTTTCACTATCTTCAACAAAATAATCTTTTATAGGAGTTAACTTTTCACTTGAAATTTTTACAGGAATAGATATTTCATCATATATCTTTACACCATATAATTTTGCTACATCTTCATTATTAATTAAAATATTACATACTGATTCAAGTTCTTCTTTTTCTCCAATATAAGCTAATACAATATCGCTAATAGTTTTTGATGGCGCAACAAATGAACCATAAACTTTTAATGGAATTTCAGAACCTAATTTATTCAATATTGAAATATGCATACCCATATCTCTTGTTTCTTGCAAACAAGATTCAATTACCTTTTTACCTTCATCACTATCTAAAAATTCGTCAACTTCTTTTATATTGGTTTTTAATGTACTATTTAAAATAAACATAGAATTATTGTGATAACCAACTATTTTTGCTTGTATATCTGTTTTTTTAAGAAAAGTAAATTTATCTTTTAAAGCATTATATAAACAATAGCACAATCTAGCAGAATCAAGCGAATTTCCAATACCTATAACTTTTTGTGTTTTGCCTAAAATTGATCTCATTATACTTGTTATTATATCAACTTGATTAGTAATCACTACAACAAAACTATTAGGAGCATATTTTTTTATATTCTCACCAATACCTTTTATCATATCTAAATTAACTTTGCAAGTTATAAGCCTTCCTGTGTTATCAAATTTTTTAAATTCTTCCTCTTCTTCTGGTGTAGCACTTTTAGATGCTGTAATAATAACTACATCGGCATTTTGAATTGATGTATAATCTTGAGTAATGGAAAATTTAATATCTTTTATTTTATTAGAAATTAAAAATAAGCTATTTTCTAAATCTAATAAAAAACCTTTCATTTTATTTAAACTTGTTTCTTTATTTGAAACCAATAAAATAATTTCAATTTCATTATTATTCACACTATTACATATATTTTTAAGGACTTCCTGTCCTATTCTTCCATTAGCCCCAATTATTGCAATTTTTTTCATATTTTACCTATTATATTTATTATTTTATTAAAAGTATAAATATTTAATTTTATTTCACAATTCTTATTTATAAAAATATAGTGTTGAAAATTAATCAACACTATATTTATATTTATAACGAATCATTAATAATTAAAATTCCAATATATCATTATTATGTGGAATTAATACATTTGACAATTTTAAATTTTCTATATCTTGTCTTGTAGTTGTTAAGTGACTAACATTATCTAAATGACTAACTACTATGGCTGAATTTTTAGCAAAATTAGCTACCGCTTTTACATCATTATCATCCATAATAATTTTTTCATTATTTAATAACATCGCTCCACAAGCATTCACTACTATTATCTCCGGTTTGAATTTATTGATAGCTTGTTTAACTTCATCAACAAAAATTGTATCACCAGCAATATATAGTGTTTTTTCATTATTTGTTTTAAACACAACACCCATAGCATCATATGGCATACCTATTGATTCACAAATAGGTTTTATAATTTCTCGTTTTCCATGCTGACAATCGGTTTTATATAATGTCGTACCAAAAATTTCAGTTCCATCATAGGACAAGATTTTAATATTATTAAAACCATACGATGAAATAATATCATAATCAGTTTTTGATTGGACAAAAAATGGAATATCTTTTTTGATTGCTTCTTCAGCATATTTATCCCAATGATCTGGATGAAAATGAGTCAATATAACTGCATCTACATCAACTATTGTTTTTATATCAATAGGTAATTCCTCTCTTGGTTGTCTAATATGAGAATTATATGCTCCTTCAAAGCCTGGCATATAGTCCTTTGGACCAAGCCATGGATCAATCAAAAATTTTTTGCCATTATATGTAACAATCAAAGTAGCATTTCTTATTTGATGTATTTTCATAATAAAACAAATTATTAATAGTATTATATATAGTCTATTCAAGAAGAATAATATTATTCTTCTTGAATATTTATTAAAATTTAGATATCAAAGTCAGTCTCACCTTCGTATGCTTTCCAATATAATTCTTCAATTTCAGAAATTAAAGGATATCTAGGGTTACAACCTGTACTTTGATCATCAAATGCTTCTTCTGCTAAACCATTCTTTAAAGCTTTTTCAAGATCTTCTTTCTTTACACCACCTTCTTTCATAGAAGTTTTGATACCAACAGAAGTTTTTAATTCTTGAAGAGCCTTAATTAAATTATTTACTTTTTCATCATCATTCTTTCCACCTAAACCTAAATAATCTGCAATATGTGCATATCTTTGTTTAGCAAATGGATATTTGTATTGTGGGAATGCTGCTTGTTTTGTAGGTTTTTCAGAACTATTATACTTAATTACCTGACAAATCAAGTAAGCATTAGCAATACCATGTGGAATATGTAAATGTCCACCAATTTTATGTGCCATTGAGTGGCAAACACCTAAAAAGGCATTAGCAAAAGCCATACCAGCAAGTGTTGCTGCATAATGAACTTGTTCTCTGTCATATTCAGTGCATTCATTTACAGATTTTGGTAAGTGTTTAAACAATAATTTTAAACCTTCCAATGCAACACTATCAGTAAATGGACTGGCCATTGTTGAAACATATGCTTCAAGACAATGTGTAACAGCATCAATACCAGAAGCAGCAGCTAAACCCTTAGGCATTGTCATAACAAAATCAGGATCAATAATAGCCATACTAGGTGTAAATGCATAATCAGCTAATGGGTATTTAATGCCTGTTGCATCATCAGTAATAACTGAGAATGAACTAATTTCTGAACCTGTACCTGATGTTGTAGGAATACAAATTAATTTAGCTACTTGTCCTAAATCTTTTAGCATAAAGATTCTTTTTCTAATATCCATAAATCTCATGGCAACATCTTCAAAAGCAATTTCTGGTTGCTCGTACATTAACCATAAAATTTTTGCAGCATCCATAGGTGAACCTCCACCTAATGCAATAATTAAATCAGGTTTAAATGTTCTAACATCATGTATTGCTTTATTAATTGTTGATAAATCTGGATCTGGATGAACATCATAGAAAAGTGTATATTCTACACCTATTTCATCAAGAACATTTGTAACTTTCTTTGTTGTTCCTAAATCAAATAAGATTTTATCAGTAATAATAAATGCTTTTTTATGGCCTTTTAATTCTTCTAATGCAAATTTAGTACAACCTTTCTTAAAATAAATCTTTGGTGGTACTTTGAACCATAACATATTTTCTTCTCTCATAGCTACTGTTTTAATATTAATAAGTTGTTTAACACCTACGTTCTCACTAACGGAATTTTTACCCCAACTTCCGCAACCTAACGTTAAAGAAGGCTCCAACCTAAAATTATAAACATCACCAATACCACCGAAAGAAGAAGGAGTATTTACTAAAATTCTTCCTGTATCCATTACATCAGCATATTTCTTAATTCTATCTGTATATTGTTGATTTGTATAGAGAATAGATGTATGGCCTGCACCACCTAAATTAACTAATGCATGAGCTTTTTTTACACCATCTTCAAAATCTTTTGCTTTATACATACCAAGTAATGGAGATAATTTTTCTCTACCCCATGGTTCATTCATACTAATTTCAGTAGCTTCACCAATTAATATTTTTGTTTTTTCTGGAACTTTAATACCTGCCATTTCAGCAATTTTTGTAGCAGGTTGACCAACTATTGCAGAATTCAATACACCATTAGGGAAAGCAAAATTAATCAATTTTGTTTTATCTTGGCCTTTTACGTAGTATGCACCCCTTTTTTCAAATTCTTTTTTAATATCGTCATATATTGATTCAACTACAACAGCACTTTGTTCAGATGCACATATCATACCATTATCAAAAGTTTTACTCATAATAATAGAAGATACGGTTGTTTCAATATCAGCTGTTTCATCAATTAAAGCAGGAGCATTTCCCGCACCAACACCAACAGCTGGTTTACCACAGCTATAAGCAGCTTTAACCATACCAGGACCACCTGTTGCTAAAATTAAATCAACATCAGGGTGGTTCATTAAGGCCGCTGACAATTCAACACTAGGTTCATCAATCCAACCTAATAAATTATCAGGAGCACCTGCTTGTCTAGCAGCTTCAACCACAACCTTTAATGCTTCAATAGTACATTTTTTAGCTCTTGGATGCGGTGAAAATACCATAGCATTTCTAGTTTTTAAAGCAATTAAACATTTAAAAATTGCAGTTGCAGTTGGGTTTGTTGTAGGAACAACACAAGCTATAATTCCAACAGGGTCAGCAATTTTCATCATACCATGTGTAATATCTTCTTCAATAATACCGCAAGTTTTTGTATTCTTATATTTATTATAAATATATTCTGCTGCAAAATGATTTTTAATAACTTTATCTTCAACAACACCCATACCAGTCTCTTCAACAGCCATTTTTGCAAGTCTAATTCTTTCAGTATTAGCTAATAATGCTGTTCTTTTAAAAATTTCATCTACTTGTTCTTGTGAATATGTAGCGTAGATTTTTTGCGCTTCTTTGACTTTTTTAAGTAGAGCATCGAGACTTTCAAGTGAATTAACCAACTCTGTCATATTTCTACCCTTTTTTATTGTTAACATTTCTATTATTATAACAAAAATTTTAATATTAAAGATATTTTTTAAATAATCTTAAAATTGATATATTAAAGCATAAATATTAAATATATTAACTAAATTAAATATAAAAATAATTACAAATAATATTAAAAATTATCATATATTAAACAAAATTGTATATTTTACCAAAAAGAATATATTTATAGTTGCAAAAAATAGGCCAATTTTTTATATAATTTAAAAACTTGAAAAATATATATTATGTATTAAATTTTTCTTATTATGTTTAATAATTGGAGTTATTACATTTTCTTTATGAAAAAATTAATATTGTTGTTTGTTATATTATCTATTACTTTTCAAGCTAATGCTAATAATGTTGTTGAGAGTCAAGTTCAATTATCATATAAAACAGATTTTACAGCTGATCATATCATTGAAAGTGTTTACACAAGACCATACAATGCTTTTGATAATAATATAGAATATAGTTATATTAAAACAAGTATGTTAGTTATGGCTGGTGCTAGTGTTCTTGGTGCTGGAATTTTATATTTATTACCAGAAAGCTTTACAAATTGGGACAAAGATGATGCTTCTGATATATTTACTAAATGGAAAGACAATGTAACAGAAGGACCCGTTATGGACGAAGATGATTTCTTCTTAAATTATGTTACACATCCATATTGGGGTGCTGTTTATTATATGTCCGCTAGATCAGCTGGTGCAAATGTTTTTTATTCATTTTTATATTCTGCAATTTTATCTACATTCTTTTGGGAATATGGTGTAGAAGCTTTTGCCGAAGTGCCATCTAAACAAGATTTAATTATTACACCAGTTGTTGGTTCTATGTTTGGCGAATTATTTTATTTAAGTAAAAGACATATAATTAATAATGACTACCAATTATTAGGTTCAAGAACATTAGGAAAAATTACAATATTTATAATGGATCCAATTACAGAAGTTACAAAATTCTTTTTAAGAGAAGATAAAGAAGATTTAACAGAAAATAAAGATATAGCCTTATATTCTTTCCCAACAATTGATAGTCATGGTGCTTTTGGCTATAATATTAATTTTAGTTATAAATTTTAAAATATGAAAAATTTAAAAATTGGTTTAATTATATTTCTTTTGAATACAAGTTTTGTATTGGCAGAAGAAAATAGCTTTATAAAAATGGCATCATTTACATACGAAAATGATTCTGTATATGGAAAAGATAGTTATTATTCTAATGGTTTACAATTTTATTTTTCTACTAATAATAAAGAAAAAAATAATAAATTACACTCTTATTCTTTTGGTATAGGACAAAAAATGTTTACTCCATATAGCATTGAAGAAAAAGGTTTCAACCCTAATGATAGGCCTTATGCTGGTTATTTATATGGTTTTTTAAACAAAAATATTTTTCATGATAATACAATGGATACAATAGGTTTGTCTTTGGGAACAACTGGTCCTAATTCATTAGCAGAAGAAGTACAAAAAGATATACACTCAATAATTAAAAGTCCAGAACCACAGGGGTGGGATTATCAAATAGACAATCAAATATTGTTTTCTTTACATTTAAAAAGAAATATGGAAATTTTTTCTACTAATACACATCAGTATGATTGGAAAATATTTACAAAACTTGAATTAAATTTAGGAACTCCTACTACAAGTATTGTTCCATCAATAGAATTTAGATATGGTTGGAATTTAGGAAATGATTTTTTAACCAATAAAATTACAGAAACTCCACAAGATTTAATACTAAATGAAGGTACTTCATATTATGCGTTTTTAGAATTAATGCCTATGGCTGTATTGTATGATACATTTTTAGATGAAGATGAAGTAAAAGGTGGTTATAAAACAAATATTGAACGAGAATGGTTCCAATATCAAATAATGCTTGGTTTTACAGCAAAATATAAAGATTTTTATGTAAAAAATTCTAATATGTTCTTTTCAAAAGAATTTGATAAGCAAGATAAGACACAAATTATATTTTCGTTAAATGTTGGTTATTTATTTTAATTAGTCATTAATCAAAACATCTTCAATGATAAATTGGATATTTTCTTGACCTTGCCATCTATTTATGTTTAATTCACCTAAAAGATTTATTTTTTTTCCTTTTTGTGATAAAATAGAAAATATTTTATCATCTTTTGTAGTTCTAAAACACATAGCTATAAGCCCATGAGATAAATTTACTGCATCATTATCACACACTATTAATCTTAAATTATTTTGATTTTTACCAACTATATCAGCCTTCACTACAACCACATCTTTTAATATGATTTTAGGTTTATGATTTCCTGTGCCAAATGGCCCTAATTTATCTATTTCATTAGCTAAATCAATGGACAAACTCTTACATTCTAAAACTAAATCAGCATTTCTTTCTTTGTTATTTAAGTAATAATCGACATCATTACTTAACTCTTCAAGAAAAAATTGTTTTAATTCTTCTACTTTATTCTCTTCGACGCTAAAACCACCAGCCATAGCGTGTCCACCACCATCTTTAATTAGGCCTTTTAATTTTGCTTTTAATATTACACTACCAATATCAACACCATGCACGGATCTACAAGAAGCTCTATAATAATCTTTTATTTTTGAAATAACCACGGTTGGCTTTTCAAACTTATCTTTAATTCTGGATGCAATAATACCAATTACACCTTCGTGCCATGATTCACCTTCGACAAATATAATACTATCATTATATAATTCTTTCTTTTCTATCTCTATAATAGCTTCTTGCAATACAACCTTTTCTATTGCTTGTCTTTCTTGATTATAAATATTTAAATGTTTTGCTATTTGTAATGTTTCAAAGTCATCTTTTAAACAAAGCAATTTACTAGATAAGTCTGATTCTCCTACTCTACCTGTTGCATTAATTCTAGGGCCTAAAATAAAACCAACATGATAAGTACCAATTTCTTCATCTATTTCAGAAACATTGATAAGTGATTTAATACCTGAATTTGTCCTATTATGAATTACTTTTAAACCTTGTCTTACAAATGCTCTATTAAGTCCTGTTAAAGGAACAACATCACATATTGTTCCTAATGCAACTAAGTCAAGAAATTGCAATAAATCTGGTTCTTTTATATTTTTTTCTTTAAAATAACCCTCTTCTCTTAATTTTCTATTAAGAGAAATTAAAAATAAAAAACCTACACCAACACCTGCTAAATTTTTATACTCTGTAATTTCATCTAATCTATTAGGGTTTATGACAGCATCAGCTTCTGGAAGTTCACTATCACCAAGATGATGATCTGTCACAACAATCTTTAAACCTAATTCTTTACCAATTTTGCAAGGTTCAAAAGCTGAAACGCCACAATCAACAGTTAATATTAAATTTACTTTGTCATCATATTTTAACTTTTTAAAGGCTTCGACATTAGGTCCATAACCTTCATTAACCCTATCAGGAATATAAATAAGAGAATCAACATTAATTAAGTCAAAATAATTCTTCATTAAAGCAGAAGACGATACACCATCGACATCATAATCACCAAAAATACAGATTTTTTCATTATTAATTATTGAATTATACACAATATCCACACCCTTCTTCATATCTAATAATTTATTAGGATCAGTTAAATATCTTCTAAGAGTTGGATTTATAAAATCGTTTATTTCATCCAGTTCAACACCTCTAATATTTAGCAATCTAGATAATATTTCCGAAAAACCAAATTTTTGATATATAGCTAAAACTTTTCTATCATCATATTGATTTATTTTCCATAAACAGTTTTTAAATGATTTTTTGTTTGAGAAGTACATATTATCTACCTCCCACTATGTCCAAAGTATATGCATTTTTTGTATCTAATGCCTTAGGAATATTATTACCGAATCTCTTTGCTGGCCCAAAACCTACAACTTTATTATTATCTAAAATAACCCAATATTCTGTACCAGTTCTTAATAATGGATAAAAACCAATAAATGGAAATTGATCAAGATTAAAAAATAAGCTAAAAACACTATCGTGTACATAGTATACCATGTATTTTTTGCTATAAAATTCATTTTGTGTTGCTGGTTCACCTAAAACATCTATAACTTGTTCGGCAGAATAATTTACATGAATATTCTTAAAACCATTGCTTGTCAAAGGAAGACAACTCGTACACAAAACACAAAATAAAACAAAAAATAATTCTCTACTACTCTTAACTATCTTGTTAAAATACTTTTTCTTCACTACTAAACTTCTAAAAATTATACTACCAGTATATATTTTAAAAAAAGTATAAAAAAAATCAACAATTTTATAATAAAATTGTTGATTAATATTATTGAAAAATTTATATTATTATTTACCGCCACCTAATTTTTCTTCTTTGAAAAGAACATGTTTTCTAACAACAGGGTCAAATTTATTAAATTCCATCTTGTTAGGTCTTTTCTTAGGATTTCTTCTTGCTAAGTAAAAATAACCTGTACCAGCAGTACTAACCAATTTAAACAATATTGCCGGTCTCTTTCTTTTTGCTGTTTTACTATTTGCCATTTTTAGCCTTTATTTTTAATCAAAATTTTTTCTAATAGTAAATTATGATTTTTATTTGTCAAGAAATAAGTATTATTTATCTACTTATTTTACTTGACTTTTTCTTACTTAATTATATCATATAGCAAATTTATAAATATTAAAATATGAATAAAATTTTATTTAAGTACATTAAAAATATAAAAAATACAATGATAAATTTGACATTCGTTAAGTTTATATTCTTATTTAGTTTGTTTAATATAGTAGTTTATGGTTATCCAATTATTACAAAAGCTAACACTTTTTATCATAATTTCTTTATAACCATAATATTATATTCAATTTCTTATGCTTTGTTAATTTCAGCTTTTGCTATACTTATATTTAAAAAATCATATAAAATCATATTATCTTTCATTATAATAGCTAATTCTGTAATCTTTCATTTCATGATAACATATGGAATAGCTTTTGATGCTAATATGCTTATTAATACCACAGAAACAAATTATAATGAAGCTATTGAATTTATTAATTTAAAGTTTATTTTATTTATTATTTTTTTAGGTATACTACCAGCTATATTTGTTTACAAAAGAATTAATATTGAATTTCCACACTATTGGAAAAATAAGATAATATTATCAATTGCCCCATTATTATTAATATTTTTGATGACTTTACCATGTCATTTATCAGAAAGAACACTAAACTTTGTTAGGGACAATCAAAGAATAACAAGCTATATAATGCCAATAAATTATATTGAAGCAAGTATAGAATTTTGCTTTTTAAAAATTAAAAGTTATATAAATTCTTTAAACTTAATATCTATTAGTGATGATGCCACAATAGAAGAAAAAAATTATAATAAAAATGACAAGAAAAATCTAATTGTTTTTGTTATGGGAGAATCTGCAAGAGCTAAAAATTTTTCATTAAATGGTTATGAAAGAAATACAAATAAATTTTTAGATGATTATAAAGAAGATATAATTAGTTTCAAAAATTTTGAATCTTGCGGAACTTTCACAGCTTTAAGTCTTACTTGTACTTTTTCACATTTACCAAGAAAAGAATTTGATTATGCAAAAAGTTTTAAATATGAAAGTCTAATAGATATTTTTGATAAAGTAGGTTTTGATGTTGCATGGAGAAGTAATAATGGTAAATGCAAAGGAGTTTGTGATAGAGTTAAAAATTCATTAGTAAAAAGTTTTGGCAATAATATTTATGATGATTTATTATTAAAAGCTTTTGATATGGACTTAAATAGATTAACAGAAAAAAATAATTTAATAGTTTTACATGGAAGAGGAAGCCACGGACCATTGTATTATAAAAGATATCCAAAAGAGTTTGAAGTATATAAACCAGCTTGCAACAATGAACTTGATAAATGTTCAGTTGAAGAAATCATTAACGCTTATGATAATAGCATATACTATACTAGTTATATATTAAAAGAAATTATCAATAGATTAACAAAATTGGATGATAAATATAATACAATGCTAATTTTTATGTCAGATCACGGACAATCATTAGGAGAAAATGGTGTTTTTATGCATAGTGCTCCTTTTGATACAGCACCAATAGATCAAAAAAATCCTGCATTCTTTATATGGCTAAATGATGATTTTGCTAATACATTTAATATTGACAAACAATGTTTAATATCTAAAATAAATAGTAATTTATCGCAAGACAATATTTTTCATTCAATGTTAGGAATTTTCAAGATTCATTCAAAGTATTATAATAAAAATTTAGATATTTTTAGTGATTGTATGAACATTAATAATATTACAAAATAAAATAGCTCCATATTGATTAACACAGAGCTATAAGTTCTTAATAAATAGATTATAAATCTATATTATTTAACTGAATCTTTTAAAACTTTACCAACTGTAAATTTAACTTTTTTACCAGCAGGAATTTTAATTTCTTTTCCTGTTTTAGGATTTCTACCCATTTTAGCTTTTGTATCAACAACTTTAAAGCTTCCAAAACCAATTAAGGAAACATCATCACCTTTTTTAAGTGATTCTTCAATTGTTTCCATAAAAGCATTTAATAACATTTCACATGCTACTTTTGTAGTACCTGTTTTAGTAGCTACTGCATTAATTAAATCTTGCTTATACATAATTTACCTCTTTATTTTTATTTAATATAATATCAAAAATATTATACTGCTTACTATTTTATATTAATTGATATAATTTTAATATCAAGACTTTTTAATTATTAGTATTGTTTGTATAAATAGCATTTTTTCTATATATGTTCAGTTTGATTTTTTAAACACTTTTCAATATCTTTCGCTATCGATTCAACAGACATATTCATAATAGAATGTCTAGCTATGATTTGATAATCATATTGATTTTTTAATAGCATTTTATCAACTTTTTTAAAAGCTTCTTTAATCTTCCTTCTAATGTGGTTTCTAACCACAGCTTTTTTGCTAATTTTTTTACTTACAACAGCTAATAATCTAACAAAATCAGTCACTCTACTATTATAATCAATATTTCTTTGTGGCGTTGGTATATATAATAATATCATGGAACCTGTTTTAATAAAAAATTCAGGGGATTCTCTCTCTTGCAATATTTGTATTCTAGATTTAATTGGTAAAATAAACATTAGTTATAGACAATATTTGATGATTGTTTTTCACCTATTGGTAAAAATATTAAACTATTTTTAGTAGGACTTTTTACAATAATAAATACATACTTACTATTATCCAACTCAGCTTTATGAATATTTTGCAAAATAACATCGCCACTAGTAGCTTGATCTTGATTAATTGATAATATAACATCACCAGATCTAATACCTTTTTTATCAGCCAAACCACCTTTTTGTGTTTTTAAAACATACATACCATCATTAGCTTTAATATCAAATTTTTTCTTAGATTCTCTATTTACAGGAATTAGCACAGCATCAAAAGCTTCAACAGCTTTAGATAGTAAAGCTTCATACTCTTGATCATATTTATAATTATCTTTATTTTCCTCTGTTTTAACTGTTATGCTTATAACCTTATTATTTCTTAAAATATCAAGTTTTACTCTTGAACCTATCTCAGTAGACGTAATTAATAATGATAATTCACGAACATTTCTAACTCTTTTACCATTATACTTTAATATAATATCAGAAACTAACAAGCCTGCTCTATCTGCGGGACTATCATTTTTTATATCCGTAATAATAACACCATATCTTCTTGTTGCAGTATCTAATATTTGAAAAATTTCCTTTTGTATATTTTCTACAACAATACCAATTGTACCTCTTTTAACATAGCCATATCTTTTTAATTCTTCAATAAGTGGTAATAAATCGGTAGCTGGCATTGCAAAACCTATACCAACATTACTTCCATCAGGAGAGTAAATAGCACTTGTTAAGCCAATAACTTTACCTCTTAAATTGAACATAGGACCACCAGAATTGCCTTTATTTATAGATGCATCTGTTTGAATGAAATTATCAAAAGAATTCATTTTTAGATTTCGATTTAAAGCTGAAATAATACCAGTAGACACAGACACACCTAAATTATAAGGATTACCAGCAACAACTACAATATCACCAACCTTATAATTTTTAGTTTGATCAAATTCAACATACGGAAGTTTATTTTTAATTGATATTTTTAATAAAGCTATATCCATAATTTCATCTACACCTACAATTTCAGCTGGAAAATTTGTTTCTGAACCTTTTAATTTAATATTAACTTTTTCTCCATCTTTTATAACATGATAATTTGTTACAATATAACCATCTTCACTAATTAAAAAACCAGAACCAAGAGAAACAGTTTCAGGTGTTTCTTCTATATTATATTCTGTATTATATGTATTATTTTTTATAGTATTAATTGTAACAACTGTTGGCAATATATTATCAATAATCGAAGATAAATCATATAAATATATACCATTTACACTAATATCTTCATTATTACTATCTTTTGTTTCAGTTGTATTATTTGTATTATCTGCTTGTGAAGATAAAGAACTAGCATTTACTAACTGAATATTAGTTATATACACTATAATTATTATTAGTAAAATGCTAGCTCTTCTCATAATTCTATTAATTTTTATTATTACCAAAGAATTTTAATAATGTTAAAAATAAGTTAATGAAATCCATATATAAATTTAAAGCACCAATAACAGCAACTTTTTCTTTAACTCCTGCATCTCCATTAACATAATCATATGTTTGTTTGATTTTTTGTACATCATAAGCTGTTAAACCAGAGAATATGATAACACCTAAAATAGATATAGCAAAATCAACACCTGAACTCTTTAAGAAAATATTAACTAAACTTGCTATAACTATACCCAAAAGTCCCATAATCAAGAATTGTCCCATTCCTGTTAAATCTTTCTTTGTTACATAACCATATAAACTCATACCACCAAACATAGCAGCTGTAATAAAGAATGTTCTAACAATACTAATAGATGTATAAATATAAAAAATTGATGACATTGATAAGCCCATCAAGCCTGAAAAAATAAATAAATGTGTCTTTGCTTTTTCAGGTGTCATAGACCATACTTTTGCACTAAAATAAAATACATAAAATAATGGAGCCAATGCAACAACTATTGATAGTGGTGAACCTAAGAATAATTGTGTTAATGCAGCACTTTTAGCTACTAAAAAAGAAACTAAACCTGTAATTAATAAAGCTATTGACATATATTTATAAACATTATCCATATATGTTTTTAAGCCTTCATCATAGGTTACAGTATTCGTTTGCGTCAAATCTAAAAAATTTTTCATAAAATGTCCTTTTATTAATATCATATTATTTAATATAATAACCTTTTATTAAAATGCAATATATTTGTTATAAAATATATAATTTATCTTAATTTCTCTTAAAAAAATTTATAATAATTAAACATATTAAAAATATTAATTCATATTATGAAATATTACAAATTTTGATAATATAAATTCTTGTTTTTTATATGTTGACAATTATAAAATATTATATTATGATAATTTAAGTTTATTTTCGATAGTTAAGACTATTGTGAGGATAAATTTACCGCGGAGCTACTAGCGAGAAGGTAAATATAATTTAGCAAACTAAATTAATATATTACCTTACAGTCTTTGTAGAAAATTTTATCAATAATAATTGGAATTTTTTATGAAAAAAGTAGTTAAACCCGTTGTAGATTTTAAAGAAAGATTAATTAATTTTTCTAATCTAAATTTTGCAGAAGTTTTGAGAAAATTAAAGACAGATTTTGATACTGGACTGGATGATGAAGATGTAGCTTATTGTCATGATAGATATGGTTATAATGAAATTGAAAATAGTGAGAAAAATACTTGGTATAAAAGATTATATGAATCATTTATTACACCTTTTACAATAGTTTTATTTATAATAATTGCTATATCGTTTTTTACTGATTATTATTTTGCAAGCGAAAATGAAAAAGATTTAACTTCTGTTGTTGTCATTTCTGTGATGGTGTTTTTGAGTGGTATTTTGGATTTTATACAAGATACTAAGTCTGATAAAGCTAGTGAAAAACTAAAAGCAATGATTAGAACTACAACAACGGTTGTTAGAAATAATAAAAGAGTTGATATTCCTTTAAGTGATGTTGTGCCTGGTGATATTATAATATTATCAGCTGGTTCTATTATTCCTGCTGATTTAAGAATTTTGCAAGCGAAAGATCTTTATATTTCTCAATCATCTTTAACTGGTGAATCTGCCCCTGTTGAGAAATATGATAAAAATATGTGTTTATTGAAAGATAAAGAAAAAGAAATAAATATTAAAGAAGTATCACCATTAGAATTGAGTAATCTTTGTTTTATGGGGACTAATGTAATTAGTGGAAGTGGTATTGGTGTTGTTGTATCAATAGGAAGTGAAACATATTTTGGAAATCTTGCTAAAAGTATATCACATAAAAAAGTTGAGACAAATTTTGATAAAGGTGTAAAAGATATTGGTTTTATGTTGATTAAGTTTGTGGCAATTATGGCTGTTGCAGTATTTATTATAAATGGCTTTTTTAAGGGCGATTGGATTTCATCATTTATTTTTGCAGTGTCAGTTGCTATTGGTTTAACTCCGGAAATGTTGCCTGTAATTGTGTCTACTAATTTAGCAAAAGGTGCTGTTGTAATGTCAAAAAAGAAAACTATTGTGAAAAATTTAACATCTATTCAAAATTTCGGTGCTATGGATATTTTATGTACTGATAAAACTGGAACATTGACAGAAGACAGAATTGAATTAGAATATCATTTAAATGTGCATGGTGAAGAAGATTGTAGAGTTTTTAAACATGCTTATTTGAATAGTTATTATCAAACAGGTTTAAAAAATTTACTTGATATAGCTGTTTTAAATCATTTAGAGACAGAAAATGAAGAGTGTAAAGAAGCTACAAAAAGATATCATTTAATAGATGAAATTCCATTTGATTTTAATAGAAAAAGAATGTCTGTGATTTTAAGAGATAACAATAATAAAACTCAATTAATTACAAAAGGTGCTGTTGAATCAATGCTTGATATTTGTACCTTTGTTGAATATAAAGGAAAAGTGGAAACTTTAACAGAGGATTTAAAACAAGAAGTATTAAGCAAAATGGCAGAATTAAATAATCAAGGTATGAGAGTTTTAGGTGTGGCTCATAAAACTCATTTTACTGAAATAAAAGATAAATTTTCTGTTGCTGATGAAAATGAAATGGTATTTATTGGTTATGTTGCATTTTTAGATCCACCTAAGGAAAGTGCAAAAATGGCTATTGAAGAATTAAAAAAATATAATGTCAAAATAAAAGTTTTAACTGGTGATAATGATTTAGTTTCAAAATATATTTGTCAAAAAGTTGGTATTGGTGATTGTGAAGTTTTAACAGGCAGTGAAATTGAATATATGACTGATGATAAATTAAGTCAAGTTGTTGAAAAATATGATATATTTGCAAAATTAACACCAGAGCAAAAAGCAAGAGTAATTACATTATTGAGAAATAGAGGACATGTTGTTGGTTTTATGGGTGATGGTATAAATGATGCTCCTGCAATGAAGAAAAGTGATGTTGCAATATCTGTTGATACTGCTGTTGATATTGCAAAAGAAAGTGCTGATATAATATTATTAGAAAAAGACTTAAATGTTTTAACTAATGGTGTTATTGAAGGACGAAAGATTTTTGGAAATATTGTAAAATATATAAAAATGGCTACAAGTTCAAATTTTGGAAATATGTTAAGTATTTTAGTAGCTTGTGCTTTCTTGCCATTTTTGCCTATGTTGCCAATTCAAATATTAATTTTGAATTTATTTTATGATATTTCGCAAACAGTCATCCCTTGGGACAATATGGATGCAGAATACTTAAAAAAACAAAAGAAATGGGACATAAAATCAATAAAAAGATTTATGCTATGGTTAGGACCTGTTAGCTCAATATTTGATTTAAGTATGTTCTTTATTTTATACTTTATATTTAATTGTAATGATGCTAATTCTCCTGAAAAAGTTGCTATGTTTCAAACTGGTTGGTTTGTATTGAGTTTAATTACTCAAACTATAATCATTCATTTTGTAAGAACAGAAAGAATACCATTTATTCAAAGTATTGCAAGCAAGCCTGTTTTGTTAATGAGTGGAGTTTTAGTATTTATAGCTTTAATTATTCCATATACTTGGTTGGGTGAATATTTAAAAATGACTCCTATGCCATTAAGTTATTTTGCTTGGTTATTCTTATTATTATTCTTATATATTTCTGCAATTAGCTTAATCAAGAAAATATACAAGAAAAAATACAATAATTGGTTATAAAAATAAATGGAAGCAATTCTACTTCCATTTATTTTTCAATTAACTATCATAAAATTATTTTCCACATGGACTGATAATTTCTGAAATAGAAATACCTAATAAGTAATCATTTGTACATACTTTTTGTCCACCCCATGTACCTTTTGTTCCTGTACATGCTGCAAGTGTAAGCAATAAAGCTGAAACTGCTACTAATTTTTTCATAATACTACCTTATTATATTTATTAATAATTATATATATCATACACTTGTATAATATATATAAATATGATTATAAATATTATATAAAAAGTCAATAATATTTATTATTTTTACTTGTTTTTTTATTAATATATGTTATTATTCAATTAATAATGATAAATAAATCAATCATATGACTGATGTTGATGAAAATAAAATAGTTAGTAAACTTTCAAACGAAATTGTAGATGAAATTAAAAAAAGCAACCAAAAGGTTACAGAAAAAGAATTAAAAAGTAAAATTGATCTTAAAATCAAACAAATAATTGAAAGAAAAAGATTACAAGAAGAAGCAAAAAAACAAGAACAATTTGTTAAAGATGAAAAGTTTATAGAGGAAGAATTTACAAATATCAAAAATGTTATTGATGAAGACAATGAGGAAGACAATAAAAAAGATCAAGAATATGAAACGAAAAATAATGATATTAAAAATGAAGTAAACAATATAGACGAAGTCGAAGATAATGAAGAGTTAAATAATATTAACAAAGACAATGACACGGAGAAAAAGCCTTTCTTTTTAGAAATTACGGATTTATACAAAGAAGAATATAATAAATCTATAAATGGTTTTAAAAATTTTATCAATTCTTTTGAAGTTATTAAAAACGCTTCTTTATTTGAAAAGATTTTTCTCTCTCTATTTATTATAATTCCTGCATTACTAAGTGGTTTTGTAGGACTTTTATTATTATTAATAGTATTAGTTTTTTGGCAAATTAGTATTATATTTAAAGCTATTCTAAGATCTTTTAAAAAAGTTGAAACATTTTTTTATAACAATATAAAAAAAATCAAAGCTACCATTACATCATTTAAAAATAGTGGTGGACTTTTTAAAAGATTAATTTTTAGCAATTTTTTATATTCTATATTATGTCTCAATGGTATTTTTTACTTACTTATGAAGGGAATGATGATTCCAATAAGTTCTCTTGATAAATTAAATAAAATTCTTGGTAATTTAGCCACAAAAACAACAAGAGGCATTAGTAATGTATTAAAATCTCCATCAGAATTAGCATTATCAAGTATAAAAAATAATGCTTTGTCAGCTTCTCATAGCAATAGCATCAATGGTTTTAGTAATAGTATTTCTGGCTCAGGCAGAGTTTTACGTACTGGCTTAGGTCGATTTACAAAAAATCGTATGAGAAATCAAGCAAAAAGACGATTCGCAAAAGATCTTCAACGCGAAAGAGCAAAATATAACTCCAAAAGTATATATATGGATGGAAGATATATAAGTGAAGATATATTTAATACAAAAAATACTACAACAGAAAATAAAAATACCCAAAATATTAATGAAGATATAAAAACAAGAGGGGAGGAAAATCAAGAAAGACTTAGGGATTTAGTTCTTGATACAGAGAATCAAAGAAGACCTTTCAGTTATAATCTATCCGATAGAGCTATGGAAGATTTAATGATGTCAAATATTACTGATGATATTTTAAATCACATAAAAAATAATTTCAAAGATATAATAGATGATAAACCAATAAGAGATATTCAACCTGAAATACCACTTAACAATAATATGAGTAAAATTACAGATGATTTAAAAACTGAAACACAAGAAAAAATAGATAATATAAATTCAGCACAAAATAATTTAAATAGTTTAGGCTATCAAGATCCAATATCTTTATCAAGTCAATATAAAGATATGAGAGATAACGGTGTAGAATATCCTGTAACTGAAACGCTTAAAGCACAAAATCATAATTGGGATCAATTATCACAAGATGATAAAATTAGAGCTGCAATTAATGTCGGTGATATTAGAGCTGGACAAGAAGATTTAAGAGATTTACATCATTATAATGAATGGACTAAGGATGAAGGCAAAAATATTTCATATGAATCATATTTAAGTACTAAACTAGAAAATGCACAAAGAGATTGTCAACAAGAATCTAGTGAATTTAAAGAAAGATATGGACATGATTGTGAACAATTAATACAACAAAGTATGAAAGAAAATAACATACCACTTGAAAAGTCCATGAATAATCAAGAATTTGAAAAAGTTGCTATGGATATTGTTAAGAAATTTCCTGAAGAAAAACAGGTTGAAATGGCAAAAGATCTTAGAGAATATAATTTAACATATGTAGAAGTGCAAAACTGTAAAAAAGATTTACAACGTGAAAAACAAATATCTACTGAAAAAACCGAAACTGAGAAAAATGATGAAAAAAGAGAAGTTACTGAAAAAATCAATCATTCAATGAAAAGCTTTGTAGATATGGTTGAAGAAAGAAGACAAAATAATAGTATAGAAAATAAACAGGAAAAATCAAATGGTCAAAAAAGTGAAGGAAGAACAATGTAAGAGTTAATTAAATATTTCTCTTTTTATCAATAAAATTTGACATGAATTAAGAATATCATAAAATAGACGGTTTATTTCTAAACCGTCATATAATAAATTATTGTTTAATAAAACGATTATTTGTCTTCATTATTAGAACACATGAAACATGCACAAGATATACAAGTAGGAATAATTGTGCTTCGACCATTTCTAGAATTAATAGCTAAACCACCTTGTGATGTTTCTTTGTATTTACAAGGCATTTCTTTACCAACTTGTTTCATTGTTAATATAACTTGATCAAGTGTACAGAACAAACTTTTTTCCTCTCTTAATGCTAATCTTGCTGCATTTATAGCTTTAATTGCATTTACTGGGTTTCTTTCAATACAAGGAACTTGTACTAAACCGCCAACTGGATCACAAGTTAAACCTAAGTTATGCATTAAACCAATAACACCTGCATTTTCTATTTGATAATTAGTTCCACCTAATGCTGCTGCTAAACCGGATGCTGCCATACAACATGCGCTTCCTATTTCTGCTTGACAACCACCTTCTGCACCAGAAATTGTAGCGTTTTTCTTACAAAATACACCAACTATGCCAGAAACTAATATAAATTTTTTAAGATTCTCAAATGTATATTGTTGTGGATGATACACTTGGAAGAACTTAATAACAGCAGGAATTACAGCAGCTGCACCATTTGTAGGTGCTGTAACAATTTTTCCTAAACTAGCATTTTCTTCTGCACCTGCTAACCCCCATAAATTAACCCACTCAAAAACATTTAATGGATCGTTACTTTTATCTTCTTTCAATTTTTTATATAATGTTGGAGCTCTTCTCGAAAGATTTAAACCTCCAGGTAATTTTCCTTTTCTGTTTAAACCATTTTCTATTGTTTCATGCATTACATCAATAATTTCCTGAATTTCTTTATCAATTTCCTCTTCACTTCTCCAACACTTTTCATTTTCTAAAACAACTTCATCTATTCTAAGATTTTTTTTATCACATATTGTTAATAATTCTTTAAAATTTGTAAAATTGTATTTGATAGGTTTATCTTCCTTTGGACTAGGAGTATCTAACTGATCTTGTGTAACAATAAAACCACCGCCTGTTGAATAATATGTTTGAAAATAAAGAATATTATTATCTTTATCAAAAGCGCCAATTGACATACCATTACTATGAAACTCTAATTCCTCTGTTTTATGTAAATGTAAATTTTTTTCTTCTGTATATTTTATAGTCTTTGTCTTATTTAAATTTAAAGTTTCTTCTTTTTTAATTCTAGTAACTTCATTATCTATTTCACTTGGAACAACGGTTTTAGGTGTAAAACCTTCTAAACCTAATTCAATAGCTAAAAAGGTAGCATGTCCTTTACCTGTTAAAGCCAATGAGCCATACAAATCAATGTTTATAGTTTCAACTTTATTCAATAAATTTTTTTCGATTAGAGTTTCTATAAACATATTTCCAGCTACCATAGGCCCGAATGTATGAGAACTAGATGGACCAATGCCAACCTTAAAAATATCAAAAATACTAATATTCATTTACTTCCCTTTATTAAAATACTATTCTGCATTGTATAAATGTGATTTTTTATTTTCAAGAAATAAAACTAATTCAGCAAATATTTTATTGATATTTATATTTCAAAATTTATTATTGAATTATTATGTAAATAACAAAAATTTAATAGAAAATGGAGAAGAAAAAGTATTATCCTGATGTAGATCAAAATTTAGATTTTTCAAAAATGGAAGAAAAGATATTAGACTTTTGGAACAAAAATAAAATTTTTGAACAATCTATTGATATTAGAAAAGATGGTGAAGAGTTTGTATTTTATGATGGCCCTCCATTTGCTAGCGGTTTACCACATTATGGACACATGCTTGCTGGTTATATAAAAGATACTTTTGCAAGATATCAAACAATGTTAGGAAAAAAAGTTGAAAGAATTTTTGGTTGGGACTGCCATGGACTTCCTGCAGAAATGGGCGTTGAAAAAGAAAGTGGTATTAGTGGCAGAAAAGCTATTGAAGAATATGGAATAGATAAATTTAATGATTTATGTAAAACTTCCGTTATGAAATATGTTAATGAATGGAAACATTATGTAAATCGTTCTGGAAGATGGGTTGATTTTGATAATGGATACAAAACCATGAATCTTAAATATATGGAAAGTGTTATATGGGTATTTAAACAACTATATGACAAAGGTTTATTATATGAAGATTTTAGAGTTATGCCATATTCTTGGACTTGTCAAACTCCTGTATCTAATGCTGAAACAAAACAAGATAATTCATATAGAGAAAAAGCTGATAAAGCTATTACAGTAAAATTTAAGTTTACAGAAAATTCTGTTAAAGAATTTAAAGAAAGATTAAATAATGAAACAATAAATAATATAACTTTACCTTTATATTTTTTAGCTTGGACTACTACTCCTTGGACTTTGCCATCTAATTTAGCACTTGCTGTTAATAAGGATGTTGATTATGTTTTAGTTGAAAAAAATGAAGAATGCTATGTTATTGGTAAAGAAACACTTGGAAAATATAAAAAAGAATTAGCAATTGATGAAGAAGGAAATTTTAAAATTTTAGTAGAATTTAAAGGTGAAATTTTATTAGGTTTATACTATGAACCAATTTTGCCATATATTAAAGACTTGCCAGAAGTTCAAGAGAGTAAAAAAGCATTCAGTGTTTTACATGGTGATTATGTTACAACAACAGATGGTACAGGTATAGTTCATACAGCACCAGGTTTTGGTGAAGATGATAATATTGTTTGTAAAAAATATGGCATTCCAACTGTATGTCCTGTTGATGATGCTGGTTGCTTTATTGCACCTATTAATGATTATATTGGAAAACAAGTTTTTGAAACTAACGATCCAATTATAATTAAATTAAAAGAAGAAAATAAATGGTTAAAGACAGAACAATATTTACATAACTATCCACATTGTTGGAGAACTGATGCACCTTTGATTTACAGAGCTTTATCTTCTTGGTATGTAAATGTTGAAAAGATTAAAGATTTAATGATTAAAAATAATCAAGAAATTAATTGGATTCCAGCACATGTAAAGGATGGAAGATTTGGAAAATGGCTTGAAGGGGCAAGAGACTGGTCAATTTCTAGAAATAGATTCTTTGGTTGTCCTATTCCTGTTTGGAAGAGTGATAATCCTGACTATCCTAGAATTGAAGTTTATGGCTCTATTAAAGAATTAGAAGAAGCTTTTGGTGTTGAAGTAAAAGATTTACATAGACCATTTATTGATCAATTAACAAGACCTAACCCTGATGATCCTACTGGAAAATCAAAAATGGTTAGAGTAAAAGATGTTATGGACTGCTGGTTTGAGAGTGGTTCTATGCCATATGCACAGAAACATTATCCATTTGAAAATAAAGAATGGTTTGAAAAACATTTCCCTGCTGATTTTATTACAGAAGGTGATGGACAATTAAGAGGTTGGTTCTATGTTTTATTAATTTTATCTACTGCTTTATTTGATAAGCCAGCATTTAAAAATTGTATTTCTTATGGTATTGCTGTTGATGAGACAGGTAAAAAATTATCAAAAAGACTTAGAAACTATGTTGATCCATTAGATGTATGTAATTTATATGGTTCTGATGCTTTAAGATGGTTTATGATTAAAAGTCCAGTTTTAAAGGGTGAAGAATTAAGGATTGATAAAGATGGAAAAGATATTAAAGAGACTTTAAGAATGTCAATTAAACCTGTTGTAAATTCTTATAATTTCTTCTGTATGTATGCTAATAGTGATGGTATAAAAGCTAAAAAAATTAATAGTTCAAATAATATAATGGACAAATATATTTTATCAAAATTAAAAACTACTGTTGAAAATATAAAAAATGCTATGGATTCATATACACCATCAATAGCTTGTAAAGAATCAGAAGATTTCTTTGAAGTATTAAACAATTGGTATATTAGAAGAAATAAAAATAGATTCTGGAAAGCTGAGTTTGATGACGATAAGATTGAAGCATATAATACTTTATATACAGTTTTAAATACAATGTGTGAAGCAATAGCTCCATTAATGCCATTTACGACTGAATATATATGGAAAGGTTTAAATCAAGAAAATTAATATATTAATCTAAGAACTAAGAAAAAAGAGAATATTTTAAATATTCTCTTTTATTTTTAAGTTTTATAAAAATTGTTTCATGTGAAACATTTAATATTGAATAGAATTAATTAACATTTATAATCATATATTCTTAATAACAACAAATGATTATATATTGATATCAGTAAAAAATATTACTTCTGAACATTTAACATAATTTGCACTACAATAACCCCTCATATTACCCATATTTTGATTTCCATCATCAATTTTAATATCTAGTTTTTTCATCTCTTCACTTAATTTTGTTTGATTTTTATCTATAAAAATGTGTACTGGGTTATTATCATGATTATAATGTCTCCAATACGTCTCTCTATAATCTGCATTTGAGTATCTATAAGTATATGCTAAACTTTTATTAGCATTTATAATTGGTATTCCACCAGCATTAGCTACTTTCATAACAGCTTCATACGTTTGCCCGCCTAATATATCTCTACCAGTATCTGTATCAGTATGTATTGGTTCAAAATCAGAAATGCCAGCTAAAAATAAATCAACAAATGGAGCAGATAATAAATGCGGAATGCCATATTGATCATCACTTCCATCATAAGGAGCCGGAAAACTTGAACTATTATATGTTTCACCACTTAAATAACCAATTTTATTGTCGCCATTAAGATCTCCAGGTAATCGATTTTTTAAAGCATAAAATGTGTTTAAATTTTGTTTTGCCTCTCTAATTTCATTAGCTATAGATCTTATTTTTGCATTATCAATAAGATTTTGTCCACCTATAATACCAAAAACTAATAAACCGATTATAATAAGCACTATTGATAATTCAATTAATGAAAAAGCTATAATATTTATTTTTTTTAAATGAGTCATATTAATCACCATTAGTTAATATTGATAACAACAATTTCTGGTTTACTTCCTAATTTAATAGGTATTCTCCAAGTACTTAAACCTGATGAAACAATTAAAATACTATTTTCTTTCTTTAAAACACCATATGCTTTTTCATGAAAGAATTTAACTATAAGTGTAAATGGAAAGAATTGACCATTATGTGTATGTCCTGAAACTTGTAAATCAATATTATTTTCTACACTATCATTAAAATTTTGTGGATTGTGATCTATAACAATTTTATATTTATCAGTTGGTTCTGTTAATATTTCTTCAATATCTAATCTTCTATCACCAAACCTTGTTTTTGCAATATCTTCTCTACCTATTAAAACAAATTTATCAAAATTTACCAATCTATCATTTAAAATATTAATATTTCCATCTTCTTGCAATGTTTTTGTTATTTGAGTGGATTGTCCACCATAATAATCATGATTTCCCAAAACACCATAAACACCATATTGTGCTTTTATACCTTTGACTATTTCATTAAGATTATTTTCTGTGAATGCTTTATAATTTCGTTCTATAATATCACCACCAAAAATAACTATATCAGGGCTTTGTTTATTAATTTTTTCAACTGCTTTTTCTAAAATTATCTTATTCATACCAGTATCACCAATATGTAAATCTGATAAGAAAACTATTTTTAATTTCAAATCTTTATTGCTTTCTAAATTATATTTTGTAACTCTAATATTATATCTATTAAAAAAGCCAAATACACCTAACAATATGGCAAATATAAGAACTTTTATATCTAGTAATTGTGGATTATTCTTTAAATAAAATAATCTTACTATATCAATAATTAAATAATAGAAAAACATAAAAGAAAATGTAAAAATAACAATGTATAAAACATATTCAAGATATGGATTTACATTTTTATCAAATAATAAATAAAATGATTGTCCAATTAATGTAATCACAATATAAGCAATAACGCTTATATAAACATTGCTAACATATGGTCCTATAAGACTTTTATACAAACTATGAGAAGTAAAAAAGAATGAAAATGTTAATATAGCTATCAAAAGTTGCATATAAATAATAATTATTAAAACACTATATACTATTTACAAACAAAGAAAAATTAAAGTCAATAGAAAATATATTGATTTTTACATTATACTTTATACTATTAGATATCATTAAAATAGTATTTATCATAGTATTATAACATTTTATGACATATATAAAGAATCTTATACTTACAAATTATAGAGTTTATGAAAATAAGAAGTTTTCATTTAAGCCTAATATTAATATAATCTATGGTAAAAATGGTATTGGTAAAACAAATATTTTAGAAGCTTTATCTTTTCTTACAGCTGGAAAAGGCATGCTGAGTGCAAATATTGGCGATGTATTAAGAATTGTAGATAAACCAACCATTAATTATAATTGGACTGTTTTTGCAAAAATTGAAGAAAATAACATTGCTGATACAATAGCTATATATTCTGAAAACGATAATAATACCCTTAAAAAGAAAATTAAAATAAATGGTAATATTGTAAGAAGTCAAGAAGAATTAAATAGAATTCTTAATGTAATATGGCTTACTCCTGATATGCAAACTTTATTTATAGATGAAAAAGCCAATAGGAGAAAATTTTTAGATAGAATTGTTTATATAGTTGATAGCAACCACTCTTCTAGAATTAACAAATACGAATTTCTTGTAAAAGAAAGAATGAAGGTTTTACAAGATAGTAAAAAGTTTGACGAGCATTGGCTAACAGTACTTGAAGAAAAGATTGCAGAAACTGGTATTTCTATTGCTGTTGCTAGAAATCAGGTTATTAGACATCTAAACAGAATTTTAGTGAATTATGATTTTAATTTTCCTAAATTTATTATAACAATAGATGGAAAGTTTGAAAATCTTTTATTGGATAATATTACAGCTATGCAAGCAGAAGAAGAATTTAGAAAAATATTAAGAGATAATAGGCAACAAGATAATGAAACAAAAAGAACCACAGAAGGAGTACATAAAAGCGATTTAAGACTATTTTATCAAACAAAAAATATGGATGCTCAATTTTGTTCTACTGGCGAACAAAAATTATTTTTAATTTCATTTACTATATTAAAAGCTTTATTATGTAAAGAATTAAATAAACCACAACCAATTATTTTGCTAGATGAAGTATTTTCATATCTTGATAAGAATAAAAAATTAGAATTATTTAATGAATTATTAAAATTAAATGTACAATCTTTTATTACTGGTACAGATATATCAATTTTTAGTGATATATTACCTAATAACAATGTAAATACTTTGAATTTAGAAGAATTGTTAAATAATAATTAAATCTTTTCGAAGGTTGCAACTACTTCAAGATGTTGTGTTTTATAAAATTGGTCAATACCCATAATATTAATAATTTTATAGCTATTAGAACATAATTCTCTAGCGTCTATTGCAAATGTTTGTGGATTACAAGAAACCATAACTATTGTTTTTATATTACTTTTTGCAATAATTTCACATTGTGCTTTTGCTCCATTTCGTGGTGGATTAATTACAATACCGTCATAATTATTTAATTCACTTACTAATAATGGTGCTTCAACTAAATTTCTACATTCTGTTGTTATTTTATTATTAAGTTTATTATTTAAAATATTTTCTTTCATTGTATTAATCATAAACTCACTACCTTCAACAGCATGTACTTTTGTATATGATGATAATGGAAAAGTATATGTTCCTATTCCACAATATAGATCAAGTACCTTTTTGCAATCTTTTAAATTTTCAACTACAATTCTAGTAATTTCCTTTTGACCTTCGAGAGTTGCTTGTAAAAATATATTTACTGGTAAATCTATTTTAATATCATTATCAAAGGTAAGTTGAGGAATTAATTTTTGAATTAATAAATAAGGCTCTTCATTATTAATTTTATAACTTAAAGTTATAATATCTTTATTATTCTTTGCAAAATCTAATAATATATCATTGTCAATATTTGATAAATCTTTATTTAAAATAAATAATACACCCAAACCATTTTCACATGAAACAATTGATATTTCATTAATATGGTGAACCTTTTTAATTATATTTTTCAATGGTTCAATAATAGAATTAATATTATTATTAATTAAAGGACAAGAATTGACTTCCACAATATTATTAGTATTTCGTTCAAAAAAACCTAATTTATTATTTTTTACTTGAAAGACAACTCTTCTTCTGGTATTATATCCAATTTTAACTATATCAAAATCTTTAATATCAACATTATCAAGTTTTAATATAATTTTGCCAATAATATCTTTTTTAAATTGATAATAAGTAGTATCATTTAGATGTAATAAATTACAGCCACCACATAAATCATAAATAGGGCAAATTTTATTATAATCTACTCTATTTTGTGATAAAGAAATAAATTTATTGACTTTTGCACTTATAAAATCTTTATTTTCTTTTATAATGTCAAAATCTACTACATCACCAGGACAAGTTTGTGGAATAATAACTTTTTTATTGTTATATATTCCACAACCATTTCCATAATTGTTTATATTATCAATTTTTACCTGCATTTATTAATCTTTTAAATATTTTACTGGATCAACAGCTTCTCTACCTTTTCTTAAACTAAAATATAGTTGAGGACTTGAAACATTACCACTATCACCAACAGTGCCAATTACTTGTCCTTTGTCTACCATATCACCCCTTGATACATTAACACTATCACAATGTGCATAAGCTGAAATCCAATTATCATCATGTTTAATAAGAATTATGGTTCCGTAGCCCCTTAATTCATTACCAACATAGGCAACAACTCCATCTTCTGTCGCTTTAAATTTAGTACCCTTTGATGCCCCAATATTTACACCATCATTATATAAACCATTAGCTTTATTACCAAAACTTGATACTATATTACCTTTAACAGGCCATGTAAATGATAAAGTTTTCTTTTGTTTATGTACTTGTCTCTTTTCTACAACTTCTGTCTTTTTGATATTATTATTGTTTGTTGTCTTTGTACTTTGTTGTACAACAACAATAGGTTCATTAGAACTAACTTTTAACTTTTGTCCTGGTTTTATAATATAAGGAGATTTAATTTCATTTAACTCAACTAGCTCTTGTAAAGTCATATCATTATTCTTAGCAATTTTAGTTAAGTTATCACCACTTTTTACAACGTAAGTTGTTAAAGTATTACCTGTTGCATTATTTTCCTTAATTTTAATAGTTTGTCCTATTCTAATATTATAAGGAGATTTAATACCATTTAATTTTGCTAATTCAGAAGTTGACATACCATAATTAGATGCAATGGTAGATAAATTATCACCAGATTTTACAACATAAGTGGAAAGACCACCACCTGTTTTTTTATTATATTCTATTTTTAATTTTTGTCCTATTTTTATATTATATGGACTTTCTATATTATTTAAGTCAGCTAATTCGGAAGTTGACATACCATAATTAGACGCGATAGTAGATAGGTTATCACCTGACTTTACTGTATAAGTAATATAACTAATATTGTTTGTCTTGTTATTTTTTGTATTATTTTTTTCAACATTAACCGTTGTTACTGTATTTGTCTTTGGTGCTGGAATAGCATTTGAAATTTTAAGTGTTTGTCCTGGTCTTATAGTATATGGTTTTTTAAGATTATTCAAAGCAACCAATTCTTGAACTCTCATATCATATTTTCTAGATATAGACCACAAACTATCACCCGACTTTACTGTGTAATAACTTTTTCCTATTTCCGCAACTCTATCTTTATTAATTATACTAATTTTTCTAGCTTCCTCATTATTGGTTGTTGTTCCCCTAAGACTTCTTGCAAGTTTGCCATCAGGACTTTCAACATACACTTCACTAAATGTAGGATTATATATAGCACTATCTTTATACACAATTTCGGCTGGTTTTTGAGTACAACCAACAGCTGATAATAATAAAAATAAACAAATATGTTCTTTTCTCATAAAAATTTTTTTCATTCTCCCTATATCATTATAAATTATTTTAATTTAAAATGTAAAGAAAATTTATTAATCAAATAAAATTTATTGCAATATTATTTTATAAATATATTATTAACACAGTTTTAAAAATTTATTTATTTATGTCAAACCTATCGGTTATTATAGTAGGTGCTGGAAAAGGCACTAGAATGAAATCCAACTTGTCAAAATTATTACATAAAGTTGGCAATCTTGAAATGATTAATCATGTAATTAATACTGCAAAACAACTTGATACAGAAGAAATTTGTGTTGTTTGTTCTGAAGAAAATATTGAAGAAATTAAAAAGAATATAGATGATAAAATAATCACAACAATTCAATATGAAAGACTGGGTACAGGTCATGCTACTCAAACAGGTTTAAAAGCTTTAAAACATAAAGATAATGATATATTAGTTATGTACGGTGATATGCCATTAATCAAAGTTGAAACATATAAAAAGATTCTTGACTTATTACATAATTCTAATGCCTCAATAGTAAATTTAGGTTATGAATGTGGTGATCCCGATAATAGATGGGGAAGATTTATCACAGAAGGAGATAAATTAGAAAAAATTATTGAATATAAAGATGCTGATGAGTCAGTTAGAAAATTAACATTAGTAAATGCTGGTATTTTAGCTATTAAAGGTGGAATATTAGAAAATTTACTTTCAAAAGTAAATAATAACAATGCTAGCAAAGAATATTATTTAACTGATATTATACAAATAGCTAATCAAGAAAATTTAATATGTAAATATGTTGTAGATGATGACGAAGGCATATTAGGTGTAAATTCAAGAGAAGAATTATCAATCGCTGAAAAAGTTTTTCAAAATCAAAAAAGAAAAGAATTTATGGCTAATGGTGTTACATTAATAGATCCACAAAGCGTATATTTTAGCTATGATACAGAAATTGGTAAAGATGTTATTATAGAACCTAATGTAGTATTTTTAAAAAATGTAAAAATAGGCAATAACATTGTTATTCATTCTTTCTCTTATTTAGAAGATTGTATTTTAGAGGATGGAGTTAGTGTTGGCCCATTTGCAAGAATTAGACCAAAAACAATATTAAAAGCTAATTCACATATTGGAAACTTTGTTGAAATCAAAAAATCAACAATTGGTGAAGGTACAAAAATTGGACATTTAACATATATTGGTGATACAACAATTGGAAATAATACAAATATTGGTGCTGGTACAATCACCTGTAATTATGATGGTTTTAATAAATTTCAATCAAATATTGGAAATAATTGTTTTATTGGTTCGAATACAGTTATGGTTTCACCAATAACAATTGAAGATGGTGCAATGACTGGTGCTGGTTCAATTATTACAAAAAATGTTGAAAAAGACGACATTGCAATAGCAAGAGCTAAACAGGAAAATTTAAAAGGCAAGGCTGTAAATTATAGAAATAAAAGAAGTAAAAAATAATGATAGATTATTTAATTTATTTTATATTAGTAGTACTCAGCTTATTATTTTTAAGCTGTGTACTTTTAGCTATATATTTAGTATTTTTATTAATGATAAGTAGGGGTTTCAAAATATCCCCAACTGTTACATCTAATGGAAAATCCATTAAAAAGATGGCTAAATATATTAAAAAATATATTGAAGATTCTAATAAAAAAAATGTAAGAATTCTTGATATAGGTAGCGGTTATGGTACTTTATTATTTAAAATCAATAAATATCTTAAAAGAAAATTAACAAAGAAAGTTAATGTTGAGTTTGTAGGTTATGAAATATCAAACATTATCTATAAAATATCAAAATTTAGAAATAGATATAAAAATATAACTTTAATTCATGATGATATAAATAATATGAAAGATTTTAAATATGATATTGTTATTACTTTTATATTAGCTAAACAACAAAAATTATTTTTAAATATTTATAGAAAATTTCCAAAAGGTACTACAATAATTGCTAATTCTTTACCAATTCCATTTGAAGAAGGTGATAATTTTAAGCTAATCAAAACAATTAAAGTACATTATCATTGGAATATATATATTTATCAAAATTAATAATATAGTATAAATGTTTCACATGAAACATTTATACTATATCACTTTTATAAAAATAATATTATAATAAGAAATTAAATAAATTTTACTTGATTTTTAAACTTTTTTAAAATATAATCATAATGCGTTTATGATTATAAATTATATTAATGAGAATAAATATTATGAATTTATCACATAATTGTTCAATGAACAATTGTTGTGAAGTAAATAGCCTAAATTTGGCTAAAAAACT
>CALXSG010000005.1 GCA_944391075.1 uncultured Rickettsiales bacterium
TGACTTTATTGATAATGATTATATTGAACATTTAGTTAAAACAGCAGAAAAAGAAAATGCTGATATTGTGGTGAATACGAATATGTATAGCTGTAAAAATAAAAGGAAAAAAATACACGATTTAACTAGACAATTTAGAACAACACCAAAAGATGATTATAAAATATTAGCCAACAAATTTTTTCCATCTGTTTGCAACAGACTTTTTAAACGAGAATTACAAATAGAATATAACATATTATTTCCTGATGGAATAAAATATCTTGAAGATGGCTATTTTAATGTTTTATATTTTTCAGTATCAAATAATGTATCTTTTATTTCTCCAAATTCTTATTATTATAGAGTTATAGAAAATAGCAACTCAGTTATGTCAAATTTAAAACAATTATCAACAATAAGAGATATGTTATTCGTACTCAAGAATGAATATAAATTTTTAAAAGAAAATAATATACTTGATAAAGGCTATTTTACAGATTTGGCAGGAATCGAAAAAGTATTTTTTGACAAGGTATATATTAATGACAATAAATTAGATAATAAAACAATAGAATTATTACAAAAATATTATTTGGAAATAAGAAAATTAATCTTAACAATTCAGTGCGATCTTTTAAATAATAATTTATTATATACAAATCAAGAAAAAATGGTTTTAAAAAGTTTGAATAAATTTAAAAATTATAATGATTATAAAGAATATTACAATAAAAAAGTTTTAGTAACTAACTCAGTAATAGTTTTCTTAACCACTATTTTAATAGTATTGGTATTATATGCGTTTTATATATTATACAAAGTATATATAGATGTAAAGAAATATAAAATTTTTAAGAAAAAAATTAATAAAACTACTAAAATTCTTAAAAACCTTGATAATTAATTCTTATATCTATATACTATCAATAGTATATATAAAATAGCCTTATGAAGAAACTATTATCTTATATTACAATATTGTTTTGTATTTTATTTAATTCTACTTTTGCAGAAGAAATAAAAGAAGAAACAGTAATAATAAAAAATAATGAACCATTAGTATCAGTTATTATGCCTGTATATAATGCAGAAAACTTTTTAGATAAAAGTGTTTCTTCTGTTATTAATCAAACATATAAAAATTTAGAAATATTATTAATAGATGATTGTAGTACTGATAATTCATATAATATACTTAAAGAATATGCTAATAAAGATAATAGAATAAAATTATTTCATAATGAACAAAATAAACATGTTTCAGCTACTAGAAATGTTGGTATTAAAAATGCAACAGGAAAATATTTATATTTTATAGATTCTGATGATTTTATTGATAATGATTATATTGAACATTTAGTTAAAACAGCAGAAAAAGAAAATGCTGATATTGTGGTGAATACAAATATATATGATTTTCATAAAAATCAAAAAACATTAAGTTTTTTCTCAAGGGAATTTAACAGGAGAATTTTTGATGATAAAAAAGTACTTGCTATTAAAATTTTTCCATCAGTTTGGAATAGACTTTTTAAACGGGAACTGCAAACAAAATACAATATATTATTT
The DNA here is from genome assembly GCA_944391075.1 of uncultured Rickettsiales bacterium. GTDB lineage: Bacteria > Pseudomonadota > Alphaproteobacteria > Rickettsiales > UBA1997 > CALXSC01. The sequence goes on from CALXSG010000005.1 coordinate 1,552, forward strand.
CCAACAGATATAAAAATAGGAGAAGATGCATCATTTAATATATTATTTTTTTCTAAATCTAATAACATTGCTTTTATTTCACCAAATAGTTTTTACTATTATAATAAGAATAATAAAAATTCTATTGCAACGACAGTAAATTATAATTTATATTTTAACAATACTCTATTAATAATAATAAATATAAATAAATATTTAAAAGAAAATAATTTACTAAATAAAGTAGCAAATTTTAATTTTATAGATTTTAAAACAATGTTATTTTCAAATCTTTTTAATAATAAAATATATATAAATGAAAAGAGAAAAAACTATCAAGAATTAAGAAATTTTATATTGAGTATTAAAGATGATATTTTTAAACATAAAAATATGTATTTAGAAAATGAAATAGATTTTATAAATAATATAATAAAATATCAAACATACGATGAATTAAAAAGTTATTATACAAAAGTCCATATCACGTTATTATTGCTTATAATATTTACAAGTTTAATTTTATTAATATTTATTATTTTGATATTATATATCTTCCATCAAGTATATAAAGATTTTAAAAAAGGAATTAATCCATTTAAAGTAAGAAAGAATAATAGAAAAGATAGCTAAAAAGCTATCTTAATTTTATTTGTAAATAATAATATTAACGTATTACATAAACATATTTCCATCTAGTGATGTAGCAACTAAACCACTTTTTAAAACTTCAATATCATCTGTTAAGTTTTCTAATCTTTCCATTAATTCATTATTTTTTTCTTCTTCATTTATAAATTGGAAGATAATAATGTCGTTTCTGTATAAAATTGTGCTACCATTATAATCACTAACTAAATCCATAATTCTAGAAATTTGTGGGTTGTCTTCTTTAACTTTAACTAAAATAAGTTCTCTTTCTATATAATTATTAGCTTGAAAATTTGAAGCACTAACAACAACATCAAGTTTTCTTAAACCATCAAGTAAAGAATTTATCCTTTGTCTATCACCTGTAATATATAAAATAACTCTGTGTTGTAAATTATTTAATTTAAAGTTAGAAAGAACAAGTCTTTCAATATTCATATTGTTAGCTGCACAATAACCTGTAACTTTTGTTAAACTACCTTTAACATTATTAATTACAACAGATAACAAACTCTTTTCATCTTCATTAATAGGTCTTGAAGTTGGTTCAGCTTCATCATTGTTATTATGAACTAAATCATCTGCTTTTGGTAAAGTTACATCATTAAAAATATTTTCCATTTACATCTATCTTTATGAAATCATATTCACATAATACTTATTATTTTTAAAAAATCAATATAAATTATATTGACAATTTTATAAATCACTATATAACTAATATAGTTAACTTTTTTTAATAAAATGTATAAAAAAACAATATTAATATTATTTTTATTATTAAGTGCTTGCATGTCATTTAAAGAAAATAATGAATTAGCTATACCACCTATTGCCATAGAAGAAATCACAACAACAAATAATCAATAAAATGAAACAAATTATAGAAATTACACCAAGTATATTTTATTATATTCAATATTTATTGATTGAGTCAGGTAATGATTCGGATAATTCAAGTTTTGCTGAAATTCACGATAGGTTATATTCACCTAAAATTTTTACTCCGGAAGAGTTTGCTGAAGAAATTTTTTACGTAATTTGTGTAGCTGGTTTTAAACAAGAAACAGCTAAAAAAATGTGTAATAAAGTTAAAGATTATATTAAAGAAAACCCTAACCCAGATTTTAATGATATGATTAAAATTTATGGCAATGTAAATAAAGTCAAAGCTATTATTAAGGTATGGAACGAAAGAAAAGAACTACACAAACAATTTTATTCTTTATCAACACCAGAAGAAAAATTAGACTTTTTAGCAAAATTACCACATATAGGAAACATTACAAAATATCATATAGCTAGAAATTTAGGAATTAATTTTGTAAAATATGACATATGGATTCAAAGATTAGGTGTTGCTTTATATGGAACTGATGATTATGTTAACAAAATTAGTAATAGCAAACTTAACCCAAAAATTAAAGAAATGTGTGATCAAATGTTCTCAAAACTTGAAGCACAAATAAATGAAAAAACTGGTTATATAGATGTTGTATTATGGAAAGCTTGCCAACAAGGTGTTCTTGTTATTGATGGCAGAAAAGTATTTTTTAACCCTGACAAATTTAATCTTCAAAAAACATCACCAGATTTTACATAATTATAAGTACCATCTTGTAATTTCATAACCAATGTTCCATCTTTATCTAAATTCTCAAATATTCCTTTTACACCATCAACTTCAATCTCTTGCTGAAATTTATAACAACCTTTTAACCATTTTACTCTAATTGATGAAAAGCCAACCTTTTCCCATTCATTTAATAAAAAGCTAAAATTACTCAAAAATTCTTTTAATAAATCATATCTACTTACAATTATACCTTCATCTTTTAAAGATGTAGCTTTAAAATTCGTATTTTCTGGAAAATTATTAATATTTGTCCCTGGTCCTATGATTACTTTATTATCATCAAATTCAAGCAAAATACCAACAACTTTTTTATCATTTACTAGAACATCATTAGGCCATTTGCAAACAACAGAATTATTTTTAGTATCAAAATTTTTAATAGCATATCTCATTGCTACACTAGTTATAAAAGAAACTTGGCTATAATCTAAACCCTTTTTATTGGCATCAATCATTAATGAAAAATATAAATTATCATTATTTTCACTATGCCATATTCTGTTTCCTTTGCCTTTGCCTGCTGTTTGCTTTTTAGAAATAACAACTGTATTTACTTTAAATTGCTTTACAACATTCATTGTAGAATCAACTTCATCATATTCAATTATATCATAATTCAAGTATTTTTCTTGATTAATTATATTCATTTTTAATGCCTAATTTATTAAGTGTTTTTTTAAATTCTTGTGATAATGGAGCTTTTATTTCTAAATCTTTATCAAAGAAATTTTTTATTTTAATATAATAAGCATGTAAATGCATATCATTACTTAAACCATCAATAAAAGCTTTTTTTGAACCATATTTGCCATCACCCAAAATAGGATGACCTATTTCTTTCATATGTACTCTAATTTGATGAGTCCTGCCAGTAAGTAATTTTACTTCAACTAAACTCACATTGTATTTTGTTGAATAACCTATAACTTTATATAATGTAATAGCATTTTTACCTTCTTTTTCGTCTTTGTAAACTTTTTCAACTCCATTTTCAACCTTTTTTAATAATGGAATATTAATTTCCCCTTGATCTTTTGAAAATTTACCAATAACTAATGCTAAATAAATTTTGTCAATATTTTGATCTTTGTTTTTAAAATAGTTTGATAATAAATCAGCTGATTCTCTATTTTTTGCTAAAATCAATATACCACTAGTATCTTTATCTAATCTATGAACTAATTTAGGAATTTCGCCATTATTATCTTTTAAATATTTTAAATAGTCATTTACACTTTTTTCTATTTTTGTACCACTTTGCACAGCCAAACCCTTAGGTTTATTGATTGCAAAAACATTATTATCTTCATAAATTATATATTTTTTAAATTTTTCTAACTCATCATTAGAAATACTAATTTCTTTTTTTTCTTTTTCATTTTTGGGTTTTGAATTAAAAATTTTAATTATAAAATCAGTTAGACATACATTATCATTTACCTTTAAATGATAATTATTCTGCACAACCCGCATATTTACTAGAATATCTTTATTTCTTAACGCTTTTTGAATTAAAACATTATTTGTATTTCTAAAAATACTCTGTAAAAATTTATCTAATCTTAAACCTGAATATTTATTTTCAATAGTAATAATCTTATATTTATCGTTTTTCATTTTTATAAGCTATTTCTAACATTTCTACACGTTTTTCTAAGGATCTTAAATCTTTTTTAATTCTCTCTATTGAATACAAAACTTCAACATCATTTCTATTTACATTAACAACACCCTTCCACATCATAGTAATAATTGTTGCTAAGCAAACTATACCAACAGATAATGAAATAACCATCCATTTTGCAAGATCAAAATTAGCTTCTAATTCTTCGGTAAATGTTTTTAAATTATTAAGTTCTTTTTCTACATCAATAAATTTATTGTCAGTGCTTTTTGTGTGGTTATTTATGTAACTTTCATATTTATCAAATTCATATTGCGCCTTATTTAGAGTTGTTGTAACTCTTTTTCTTAATTCAGGCGAAACATTTTCATCACCTATAACATCCAAAACATTAATTACCTTTATATTTTTATCAACACCATTCTTTGTACTAATATCAAAATCTTCTTGTATGTTTTTTATATTTGAATCACTACTTTTTGAAGCCATATCCACTTTTATTTCAGCATCTTCAACATTTGTAGCAATAACAATGTTTTTATTTACAGTATTCACTGTTTGTTTTTGTTGTTCCGTAGCAATTGATAAACTAGAATACACAACAAGAGATAATAACAATATATTAAATTTTTTCATTGTAGAAACTATATTTGATACTAGTATTATTTAAATAAATTTTTTTTAATATTCAAGCTTTATTTTATGTATAATATTTTTGTATAAAAATGTTGCAAAATAAAAAATAATAAGTTATACTCTTAATTGTATTAATTAATATGAGTTAAATTATGTTAAAAAAATTATTTTTAATTACTTTGTTTACTGCATTGATGATTGGCGCTTCTTATGCTACAGTAACTGGTGATGGCGATAAGACTAAAGATGCAATGACAGTTATTTTATGTAATGTTTATGCCTTTATAACAGGTGGTATTGGTAAGACTATTTGTTCATTCGTTATCATTGGTGTTGGTATTGGTTTCTTCACAGGAAAAGTTTCTTGGGGTACATTAATTGGTGTCGCATTAGGTATTGCTTCATTATTTGGTGGACCTTCAATTATGGCTGCTGTTACAGGTACAACCGATACACCTTGTAAGGGTTGGACAGCAACAACTCTATAAAATATAAAATAAATTATTTTATGTATTGATATAAATTATGACCTCATTTTTTAATGAGGTTTTTATTTATAGAATTGTAAATATATATATTTTTGATATAATATTTTACTATAATATTATAATTAATCAGGTATAAAAATAAATATACTAAAATTTAACAATCTTTTTAGTATCAAAACCCATATCATTAATTTTGTTAATTAACTCGTTATATACTTCATTAGACATTTTGGAATCTTTACTTAAAATCCATAAATAGTCATAATTACCACCAGCAACCACAGCATATTCATAATTTTCATCTAATAATATTATGTTATAGTATGCATAGAATGGTCTAAAAAATGATACTTTTAATTGTCCTATTCCATCTTCTAATAAATAAGCTACTCCTTCAATAGATTTGTCTTCATTTTTCTTAGTATTATAACCACTATTAATAACTTTAACTTTGCCATTATCCATTAAACTATAATTAGCTTTTACATTTATTAAATCCTTTTCAAATTTATTATCAATTCTAGCAATTTCATACCAAGTGCCTAAATATTTATTAATTTCAAAATTTTTAACAACAAAATTTTGCGGAATTTCGTTTTTAGCGCATGCGCAAACGAAAAATAATATAAATAAAAAATTTTTCATATGTAAACTTATAGTTGAACTACAATAACCATAACAATCTTTTTTAATTTATCAAGCCATATTATAAGGAAAATGACGTTAATTTAATTAACGCCACAAATATTATAACCAATTTTTATATTTTTTAATGTAAATTATTTTTATAACTTGTACTAATAAAATATATAAAACTAGTAAAGCAAATAACCAACCATAATATATTGCAGGCAAGCCTGTTAAATCTAAATAATTTCCAATTTTTAAATATGGTAATATCATAGTAATTAGCATTGCCATACTTGTTGAGAAAAACACATATACGGATGGGTTGCTGTGAATAAATGGAGTTTTTGCTGTTCTTATGAAATAAATAATTATTGTTTGTGTAATCATACTAGCAACAAACCAACCACTTTGAAATAATGATACATTGCTTGCTATATCAGGATTATTCCAACCTAATAAATTAAACATTATTAAGAATAACAATATATCACATATAGAACTTGTTGGTCCAACCCATAACATGAAACTCATTATAGATTTAGTGTCCCATTTCCTTTGTGTTTTAATATAATCTTCATCTATATTATCCCAAGGAATAGTCATTTGTGAAATATCATAAAATATATTTAACAATAAAATTTGCACTGGCAACATTGGCAAGAATGGCAAAAATGCAGATACAAATAAAATACTAAACATATTTCCAAAATTAGAAGAAATAGTCATTTTAATATATTTTATAATATTACAGAAAATTTTTCTTCCTTCAATAACACCATTTACTAAAACATTTAAATCTTTTTTTAGTAAAATAATATCAGCACTTTCTTTTGCAATATCAACTGCTGTATCAACAGATATTGCAACATCAGCTTCTTTCATTGCAGGAGCATCATTTATACCATCACCCATAAAACCAACAGTATGTCCATCATCTTTAAGAATTTTGATAATTCTTAATTTTTGTTGTGGTGATAATTTTGCGAAAATATCAACTTTTTCAACAATAGTTTTTAATTCTTTATCACTCAATTCATCAATTTCAGCTCCTGTAATTACATCGTTATGATTTTCTATGCCAACAGCTTTACATACATGTTTAGCTATAATTTCACTATCACCTGTTAGAACCTTTACTCTAACATTATATTCTTTTAAAGCTTTAATAGCGGACTTAGCCGATTGTTTAGCGGGATCTAAAAAACTCAAATAACCCATTAAAACCATATCTTTTTCAATATCTTTTGTTATAGTTTTAGATATATCTATGTTATTTTTTTGAGCCAATGCTAAAACTCTCATACCTTCTGCATTTAATTTCAAAGCTGTTTCTTCTGCTTTTTTCTTCATTTCATCAGTTAATTCAACAACTTTTCCATCATATTCAACCCATTTACAAACTTGCAACATTTCTGTTAATGCACCTTTTGTAATTAATTGCACTTTACCACTTTTATCTTCCAATAATACGGACATTCTCCTTCTCATAAAATCAAAAGGCAATTCATCAATTTTTTTATATTCAAAATTTAAAGAATAAAAATTATTTTCCATTGCTTTATCTATTATAGCAATATCAAGTAAATTTTTTAAACCTGTTTGAAAATTACTATTCAAGTATGCATGCCTTAATACTCTTAAATCTTCCTTTCCCTCTATATTTAAGTGATATTGCAATACAACAGCATTTTCAGTCAAAGTTCCTGTTTTATCAGAGCAAAGTATATCCATTGCACCGAAATTTTGAATTGAATTAAGATTTTTCACAATAGTTCTTTTTGCTGACATACCAACAGCCCCTTTTGCAAGATTAGCAGAAATTATTACTGGCAACATTTCAGGAGTTAAACCCACAGCAATAGATATTGCAAATAAAAATGCTTCAAGCCAACTATTTTTAGTATAACCATTAATTATAAATACTAAAATAACCATCACAATCATAAATCTAATTAAAAACCAACTAACACTTGAAACACCTTTATCAAAACTAGTTTTAGCCTTTGATTTTGTAATCAATTTAGCCATGGAGCCAAAATAAGTATTTGTTCCAATATTTACAACAATAGCTACACCTGTTCCACTAACAACATTTGTTCCCATAAAACAAAGATTTTCAATATCAAGTGGACTTTTAGGCATATTTTTTATTCTTTCTTCACTTAAATTAGCAATTTTCTCCAATGGTTCAGATTCACCAGTTAAAGAAGATTGTGAAATAAACAAATCTTTTGCTTCTAATATTCTTAAATCAGCAGGAATTATATCGCCAGCAGATAAAAATAAAATATCACCTTTTATAATTTCATTAATAGGAATTTCTTTTTTTCGTCCATCCCTTAAAACAGTAGCGGTTGTACTAATCATTGATTTTAATTTCTCGCTAGCATTATTAGATTTTTCTTCTTGAATAAATTTAATAATACCACTCAAAATTACTAAAAATAATATAGTAAAGCCAGCAGTAATATCTTTTGTCAAAAAAGATATAACAGATAAAACAATTAAAACTATACTAAAAGGATTAAAAAACGACTCTAAAAGCCCTATGTACCATTTATGGACTTCACCATGCGCAACTTCATTAAAGCCATATTCATCTTGCCAGTCTTCAACATAATCAGTTGAAAAACCCTTTTTGATATCATTTTTTAATTCTTTTAATATATTTGATTGATTTAATTTTGAATAAGAAATAAGTTCTTTCTTGATATTGCTTTCAACAGCATTTTTTTGAATTTTTTTAATCATCTTGTACCTCACTACTTTAAATTAATAAAATTTTATTATCCCATAATATTTAAAAATTTATTGATAAAATAATTAAGACGAACTTATGAATATAAGTCCTGGCAAATTTTAAAAATTATTTCTTAAAAGTCTATAAAAATCGACAAATTTTAAAGTAAGAGTGTATAACTAACTCAATTTAAATATTAAAAATATTACAAAAAAAGTAGTAAAAAATTATTCATCTTCTTCAAAATCTAAAGATAATTGATTCTTAACTTTTCCCTTATCAGCAATACTTATAATTTTATTAGCTGTTGATAACATATTACCTTTACCCATAGAAATGTAGTTTCTAGCTGACATATAAGCATCTTTTGCCTTATCTAAACTATCACCAATCTTTAACATATCCTGAGAAAATTTTTCAACTTTAGCATATAGTTTTTTAGACAAATCTATAATATCAGCAATATACTTATTTTGATTTTCAATATTCCATAAGTGTTCAATCATTCTTAAAACTGGCATAAATGAAGATGTAGTAACTAATGCAACTTTATTTTTTGTGGCAACATCAAATATATTTTTATCAAACTTTATTGCATCAATATAAGCGCCCTCAACAGCCACAAACATAAATACAAAATCAGGTGTATCATTTGCAACTTTTTTATTATATTGCTTATAAACATTTTGATATTCTTTTGCACCCAATTCTTTAATATGATTTTTTATATCTTCACAATACATTTTTAAATATGAATTTTTTTCATCTTGATTATTTGAATTAATATATTTTTCATAATTTACCATCGATACTTTTGAATCCACTATCAAAATTCTATCTTCCGGTAGTTTGATTAAAAAATCTAAAAAGAAATCTTTTCCATCTTCATTTTTAATATTATATTGTTTAAAAAAGCTAATATTTTCTTCTAGACCTGACATTTCAAGTAAATTTTGTAATTGAAATTCTCCCCAATTTCCTTGTGCTTTTTTGTCACCTTTTAAGGCAGTAGCTAAATTATCAGCCTTTTTTCCAATATCATTTGTTGTGTTAACTAAATGTTTAATATTTTCTTCAATCTTAATAGTATTAGCATTATTGCCATCTTGCACTTGTTGTATTTTTTCTTTAAATTCTTTTATATCTTTATTTAATGGAATTAATAAATGTCCCAAACTTTCATTTTGTTCTTTATTGAAACTTTCCTTTTGTTCCTTAATAATTTCATTAGAAATAACTTTAAATTGGTTTTTAATTTGTTCTTGCAATTGCATCAAATTTTCAATATTTTTCTTTTTTTCTTCCAACTCCGTAAAGTTTTTCTTATTTTCTATTTCTATTTCCTTCAACCTACTTTCAAGCTCATTTTTAACTTTATTCTCAGCCTTCAACCTTTCATTTTCACCTTCTAAAAAACTATTTTGACTTTTTAAATTAGTAATACTTCCGTCTCTATTTTCAATAACACCTTCTAACTCATCAATCCTCTTATCTTGTTCCTCCAACTTTTTCATCAAAGCAACATACTCCCCTTGCAACCTTGCATACTCTATTTGACAATTTTGCAACTCCTTTTCCTTACTCTTATACTCATCAGTCAACTCAGGGCTTTGCACCCCACCCCTAACCTGCTTATACATCACCACACACACAATGCACAATATCAAACACAAAATACTCAAAACAGCAACAACTAATGTCATACTTACACTCACAATTTTATTCCACTATCACCATAATACCACCAACATTTTTATTTACAACACAAAAACCTCACCACCACAAAAAATTTTAATTCTATCACCACAAAATTTTTCCGGAAGTACAAAAAGTAAAAAAATTTCAAATCGTAAAACTAGTAACGCATTGACTATAAAAATAGATTCGCTAAAATAATTTATAGGATTTTTCTGAACAGTCATTTGTTATAGCTTGACTATAAAAATAGATTCGCTAAAATAAAGAAAGTGAAGTTCCTAGTGAAGTTAAGAGAAAATTTAGAGATTTAGCTTTAAGTATACAAAAAACAGCTATACTAGAAGCATTAGAAATGGTAGAAGAATGATATATAACGGATTAGAAATTAAAGGACACCAGAGTAAAAAAATAGAACAAGTAGTCCAATATTTTAAGAAAAATAATATTAATACTCTTAAAGATATAGAAGATATAAAGAGTAATAATGTTGAGGTGTTTAAGTTTTGGAATGAAACTGGAATAGATATAGAAAGTTTAGAGATAAGAAAATATATTAAACCTAGAACAGATTTTAGTTTTTACTGCCCTCAAAGTGAAATTATATATGAAGATATAGATATAGAAAAAACTTTGGGATTTAGAATAATTAAGTTTATAGTTAGTTTCTTTTTATTAATAGGAATGCTTGGTTATTTAATAATAATTTTTAGTATTAATATAGTTAGAATGATTTAAGGAGAAAATATGAGTAATAATGAAGAGAAGACATCTAGTTTAGATAAGTATATTAAAGAAGTTTGGAAAGATTATAGAGATAGTTTTGAAGAAGATGCTGCTAAAGAAGTAGGTATAGTAGTAGAGGATTATGTAAGACACCCAGACACAGGCTGTTATAGCTTGCGTTTTTAATTTCCTATGTTAGAATGTAGGCGTGGTGTGAAAGTCAAGTTATTATGTTATAGCTTGCGTTTTTAATTTCCTATGTTAGAATTTAGAGTTTATAGTAACATTTAAAGCTTTTGTTATAGCTTGCGTTTTTAATTTCCTATGTTAGAATGGATATCTTCAACTGTAGCAGCAGTCGCGGGTTATAGCTTGCGTTTTTAATTTCCTATGTTAGAATTATCCTAAAAATGCGAATACAGGATTGTAAGTTATAGCTTGCGTTTTTAATTTCCTATGTTAGAATAAACCTCTGTAAGCCTCTATATCATTATAGGTTATAGCTTGCGTTTTTAATTTCCTATGTTAGAATAGCCCCAAAAGTGTTAGAACCAGTAGACAGGTTATAGCTTGCGTTTTTAATTTCCTATGTTAGAATTATTATGAATAAGTTTGAGACAATTAAAGAGTTATAGCTTGCGTTTTTAATTTCCTATGTTAGAATTCTGGTTGGAGTGTAGAAGATATAATTTTAGTTATAGCTTGCGTTTTTAATTTCCTATGTTAGAATGTAGGCTCTACAATAGTCGTTAATAATTCAGTTATAGCTTGCGTTTTTAATTTCCTATGTTAGAATAGTTTTATAAAACGAGTTAGTAGTTTTTATGTTATAGCTTGCGTTTTTAATTTCCTATGTTAGAATTAGAATAACACTTGTTGCTCACCAAGTTAAGTTATAGCTTGCGTTTTTAATTTCCTATGTTAGAATATATATAAATTTTATAATACATCAGATAATGTTATAGCTTGCGTTTTTAATTTCCTATGTTAGAATATTCCATAATTACGTGTTATACAATTTTTTGTTATAGCTTGCGTTTTTAATTTCCTATGTTAGAATAAAATAGATTATGACCCGCAGATTAATATTGTTATAGCTTGCGTTTTTAATTTCCTATGTTAGAATAGTTCCACGGTTTACCGCCAGCGTAAACTGGTTATAGCTTGCGTTTTTAATTTCCTATGTTAGAATGAAGCAGGAGTAGAAGTAGTAGATGGTGTTGTTATAGCTTGCGTTTTTAATTTCCTATGTTAGAATGCAAATCCACTACAACTAGATAGTGTTTCTGTTATAGCTTGCGTTTTTAATTTCCTATGTTAGAATTAAAAATTTATTAATAAAAAAGGAGAAATAGTTATAGCTTGCGTTTTTAATTTCCTATGTTAGAATTTTTAGAAGTGATAAAACAGAAGCTAAATCGTTATAGCTTGCGTTTTTAATTTCCTATGTTAGAATTGCTCTTGTCTTAAAGAGTTAAACACTATAGTTATAGCTTGCGTTTTTAATTTCCTATGTTAGAATATAATATGAGCCAGTAAGAGCACCAGCGAAGTTATAGCTTGCGTTTTTAATTTCCTATGTTAGAATTAATGAGGAAGCAAATAAGCAAATTGAGGCGTTATAGCTTGCGTTTTTAATTTCCTATGTTAGAATAAATAAATTTTTATCAAGGCTTTACAAGCCGTTATAGCTTGCGTTTTTAATTTCCTATGTTAGAATAATAACAATCGGCACTCTTAATTTACAGAAGTTATAGCTTGCGTTTTTAATTTCCTATGTTAGAATTAAGTAAATAAAAACTCGGGGTTTTGACACGTTATAGCTTGCGTTTTTAATTTCCTATGTTAGAATCTTTATTTATTAATACTCTGCTTCAAATTCGTTATAGCTTGCGTTTTTAATTTCCTATGTTAGAATTATAATGAGGTAAAAAATGTCAAAAGAAAAGTTATAGCTTGCGTTTTTAATTTCCTATGTTAGAATTTACTTTTATGGTTGCGAGCAAGCAGCAAGGTTATAGCTTGCGTTTTTAATTTCCTATGTTAGAATATATATGTTGGAGATTCTAATGTATCTTTAGTTATAGCTTGCGTTTTTAATTTCCTATGTTAGAATTTAAACGATATAATTAAAGATGTAGACTTAGTTATAGCTTGCGTTTTTAATTTCCTATGTTAGAATAGACAGAGATAGAGTAATAGAACTTTATATGTTATAGCTTGCGTTTTTAATTTCCTATGTTAGAATTGATGATATAAATACAGAACGTGAACATCTGTTATAGCTTGCGTTTTTAATTTCCTATGTTAGAATTATTGTTTAAATAAATATCAATAAATATAAGTTATAGCTTGCGTTTTTAATTTCCTATGTTAGAATAATGGAAAGTTAGTATCAATAGAGCTACAAGTTATAGCTTGCGTTTTTAATTTCCTATGTTAGAATAGAAGCAAGAAAAGCTGCTAAGGCTGCTAAGTTATAGCTTGCGTTTTTAATTTCCTATGTTAGAATCGCAAAAGTTGCTTGTATGTTATTTAATAAGTTATAGCTTGCGTTTTTAATTTCCTATGTTAGAATTGCACCAGTGTAGAAGTCAATTTTATGTGTGTTATAGCTTGCGTTTTTAATTTCCTATGTTAGAATTACAAAGTAGTAATATAAATACAAGTACTTGTTATAGCTTGCGTTTTTAATTTCCTATGTTAGAATGGAAGTCTAATTGTTTCTGCTTCATCGTCTGTTATAGCTTGCGTTTTTAATTTCCTATGTTAGAATTTAAACGATATAATTAAAGATGTAGATTTAGTTATAGCTTGCGTTTTTAATTTCCTATGTTAGAATCTTAATGAAATAATAAAAGATGTAGATTTAGTTATAGCTTGCGTTTTTAATTTCCTATGTTAGAATTTAAAATACGATATATACGTTTAAACAGTTGTTATAGCTTGCGTTTTTAATTTCCTATGTTAGAATAGCAAGCTTTTTAGCCCTTGATAATCAAGGGCTTGTTTTGTATTTTTTTAAAGAAAAAATGAGAATTTTTTAGAAAAATTTATAAAAATTTTTCATTTTTTTTGAAATTTATTAAAATAATAAAAGTTGTTGTGGTCCAACTTTTTTCTCTTGTTTTGTTTGTTCTCCAACTAAAATTTCCATACTGGCATATTGTTTTTCTGTAACTGTTAAAACTCTTATACTGCCATGTGGTGGTATTTGTTTTTTTATATTTTGCAAGTGAGTTTCTACATTACAATCATTTCTAATTATTCTAGAATAAACAGATAATTGCAACATTTGAAAGCCATCATTTAACAAAATTTTTCTAAATTTATTTGCCTGTTTCATCATTTCTTTTGTTTTTACAGGCAAGTCAAAAAATACTATCATTCTCATAAATTTATCCCTTGTATAGTCCATAAAATACCTCAAAATAATAAATCCTTAGGAAAAGTTGGTAAAATAAAATTTTTTGCTTCATTATTTTTTGTAATATTTAATAGATTTTCAGTTAATAATTGTGTAGCATACATCATATTATAATTTTGTCCGCCATAATTTACTTCATAAAAAATAATTTCTATTAGTTTTTGTTTATCTTCTATTGTGAGTGTGTCATCTTTATCATCAATGTCATATAATTTTTTTACTCTAAAATCTATAATTCCTCTAAATGGTTCTATTAAATCATCAGCTAAATTAAAAGAATTATACATATTACAATGATGCAAACCAAAACAAGTAATAAAACCCAATGCAGATAAATTTTTTGCTATTAAACTTCTGGTAATCATATAAACATAATTTAAAGCAGAATTTACTTTTGTATTATCATGTCTTATAAAATTATTATAATATACTTTCCAATATTCTTTTGCTGCTCTTCCTTCAATATTAGATGTATCACCCGATAAAACTTCTTTTGATAAACCAATCAAATATTTGTATAAATTATTATTTATATTTTTTATACATAATGCTTGATTTTGTATTTTTTGTTGAACTATTTTTTGCCACAATCTTTTTTTAAAAGCTTCACTCCAATCTCTTTGTAAGAAGGCAGTTTCTGTATTTTTATAATATTGCATATATGGCAAAAAAATTCCATTTGGTGTATGTGAATTATCAGTAGTTAAAACAACAATTTTATTATTTGCAATTTCCGATAATAAATAACCAGTAATATTTATTTGTGGTGTATCTATTACAATAGCTCCTATATCTTCTAATGGAACTTGCAATTCCTCTTCATCTTGTGGTTGATAAACTAATTGATTATTTTTGTAAGATATTTTACAAGGTTTTGTAATTAAAATTATTCTCCAAGACATGTTAATTAAAAATTTATTAATAAAAAAGGCACTCAATAGTGCCTAATAAAAATTAATTTTTTTGTTTTTTGCATTTTTTCTCAATTATACCTTGTCGCTTTTCTTGCTTTACTTCGTTTATATAACCTAATGGATCTACTTGAAATTTTTTTAAAGATATTATACTACCTAAAGATATTCTAACTTCTTTGTCATATTTATTGCCAACTAAATATTTTTTACTTCTATCTAATGATTCTATTTTAATTGTATTAGCTTGACTTGCATCAAAAGAACAAAAATAACCAAAATATTGTTCGTTTTTCTTTGTTTTAAAATAAATCAACTCATCTTTATATAAACTAAAAACAAAATGTTTATTGTAAAATTTATCATCTTCTTTTTCTTCAATTGGAAAATCAATATTGTGTGGTTTTGATAAGGTTTGCAATTTATCTTTTACAAAATCGGCAATGTAAATTGGAACTGCATAATATTTGTTATCTTTGTAAAATATATCAACTCTTGGCATGCCACCATTTTGAGCAATACCATTATTTACTTCAACTCCACCACCAGTATAATTAGAAACTAGTTTTACACTTTTAATTTGTGGAGTTTTATTTTCATCATATTCTCCATTTTTATTAGTCATATAAATAGGTTCTTTAAATGCTTTTTCAGCATCTCCATTAAATTTTTCTAATCTATTTTTCAATATATTATATAAATTTTTAGAAGCACCATCTTTATCTTGCAAATTTTCTATATTTTTTAATGTTAATTTTGATAATTTAGTTTTAGTATAAGTTATATTTTCTACTTTATCTAAACCAATTATTGTTGCATTATGAGCTTCTCCTGTAATTTTTCTTCGCGGCATTCGTGAAACAATATTTTGACCCTTTTCTGGCAAACCAGTTGTTTCATTTGTTTTTGTTAAATTATTTACTTTTTTATCAACATCACTTACAAAATTTTCCCATATACCATTTAATTTACAATGCCCTTCTAATATATGTCTAGATTCAATTAAATTATACCATTTGCTTTCTTCTTCTAATTCTTTAATTTTTTCTTCAATTTCTTCTGTTTTTGATAAAGATTTTAATTGATTTATTTTATCAAAAATTTCTTTTTGTTGTTGTTTCACATCTTCATTTCTTTGTGTAGCATGTAAAGCAGAAATCATTTGACACATTGATTGAGTAGCACAAGCAATAATAATAGCATCAACTACATGATGTGTGTCGCCATCACTTCTAATTTTTTCACCTAAGCCCCATATATGTCTTAAATAAGATGTTAATTGTCCCGGTCTAACTTGAATTTTATTTTTTATTTTATCATTTTCTTTAAATTTTAAGCTTTTAGATAAATATTTTACTAAATATTTTGATATATAACTTGTATCACATAAATTTCTAGCTTTCCATTTATCTACAAAATCATAACTTTCAGTTGTTAAATTTTTTCTTTTTATATATGGTAAACTTTGTATACTCCATATAATTTTTTTCCATTCTTCCCAATTGCTATCTTTTAAATATTCAAAAGGTATTCTGTTTTGTTTGTTTTGATTTTCTTTTGGTAAAACTAAAACTTTATTATTTAAAGAATCATCAAAACTTTTTGAATAAGGTAAAATATGATCTATTTCACAACATTTATCATCAGTTAAAATTTCCCTTAAATCTGGTAATTTTTCTAATGGATTAGAATATAAACTTTTTCCTTCTTGTTGCTTGTATAGCCTTAATTTTAAAATTTGTTTATCAGTTATTACATCTTCATTTACATGTAATATTAAAGAAGCTTCTTTTTTTAATTCTTCTTTTAAATCTCTAAATTCTTTTTGACCTTTTTCAATTTTAATTCTTTCATCAGCTGATTTTCCTAAATCTCTTGTAAATTCTATATTTATTTGATCAAAATTTCCATATTTTCTAATAATTGCATTTATTACTTTTCTTGTTTGTGATAGAGTTCTTTTTACTACTGGATTTGTTAATTTAGCAATATCATTTTCTTTTGTATATTCTTCTAATGTAGGCAAAAAATCTTGTTGATTGTTTTTTGAATCATCTTTAAATTCATATTTACACTCTAAACAAGCTTTATCATAAGTCAAACCTTTTTCTAAATATGGTAATAAATTTCTAATAGCTTTACAAGATATATGAATAAAATTACTAGTTTGAATATTTAAACATTTATCAATAATATCTTCTGGGATATTATGATCTTGCATATATTTTTTACTTTTTTCATCATTTTTTTCATATGACAAAGCTTCCATTATAATATCTATTATAAATGGTGAATCTTTATCCTTTTCTATATATTTTTTAAATTCATCATCATTTAATACATCTTTAACTTTATGATAACCAACCATTGAATATATTTTTACATTTTCTATATCATTTTTGCTTTTATATTTATATTCACCTTTATCATTTTTAAAAAATACTTTTCTAGCTTTATCTGGTTCTTCTATAAAAAAGCCTTCTAATTTATATTTTTCAATATTTTTTTTATCTGTATTAGATAATGTTAATTCTGTTGAATTTTTAGCTTTTTTAAATTCAACATATTCAGCTTGATAATAATCTAAACCTTTAAATTTATAATTATCATCAAGTTTTAATTCTTTTCTAATGTCTTTATATTTTACTTCTTTTTTAGTTTTAAATAATTCTACTAAACTATTAAATTTTTTATTGTAATCAACATCTTTTAGATCTAATACTTTTAAATTATTAATTTTTGTATAAACATTAAATAATTCAGCAGAATAAGATTCTTTTGGTGCTCTAAATTCACCTTTTTCAAATAAACAAAAACCAACCATATCTTTGATTGATTTAGTTTCTTTTTCATAATTAAATAATTTTAAAACTTCATTTTCAAAATTATTATCTAATTTACTAAAACCAAATTCTCTTTGTTTTTCAAAAATTCTTTTTATTTCAAATTCATTTTGACTTCTTCCAATACAATGATCATAATTTTGATGTTCGTTTATTATTTTTTCATTATCATAATTTAAACTTTCAGCTTTTAATTTTCCATAATAATAACCAGGTGTTTTATCATCTCCTAATTCTTGTTTTAATTTATCAATAGCAGTTTTCATTTTGCCAGAATCACCTTCTTTTTCTTCGCTTTTTCTTCTGCTAGCCCAACCTCTATGCTTTACTATATGACACAAAATTCTACTTAATTCTATTTCATTTAATTTTCTTTCTAATGCTTCTTTTCTTAAAATCCATACATCTTTAAAATCATTTTTATCTAATGTTTTTTTAAAAAATTTATCATCAATTTTAATATTAAATTGTTTTTCACATAATTCTCTAATTTTTTTACATCTAGCTGACTTTCTAAATAATCTCCTTCTTCCTAATCTTGCTTCTCTTCTAGGTTCAGCTGATGGTGATTTATCTTTTTGATTTTCACACGGATCAAAAATTCTTACACCACAATCAATAATTTTTCCATTTTTAAGAAAAACTTCACCATTATTATTAACAAAATCCAAATCATCAATCTCGGTAATCGCCCAACCGATACTTGAAATACCTAAGTCTAATCCTAATATTCGTTTTAACATATGTTTTTATATATATTATTGATATACTATATATAAAAAAGATTATTAAAAATTGCAATATGTTTATTGAAAAGACTTGACTTTAAGAAATTTATATTTTTATAATCTTATTGTTTTAACATAGGAAATTAAAACAGCTTGCTATAATAAGAAGAGATTCGTAAGGTCGCCCATCCTTTATCTAACTTTTGGGCTACTATTTTTATTATAGTATTTCAGGTGAAGTTTTGCTTCACCTTTTTTTATGCAATTAATAAATCTTATTGTCCTATTGTGTATTATTTATTTATGTGATTGTGTGTTGATAAATTGTGCCATGAGTATATGTTGGACAATTTTTAATTAAATTTAAGTTAAAATTAAATTAAAATTAAAATACTAATTAAAATATTAATTAAAAAAATAAAATATAAATGGAGAAATAGCAAGAAATGTAAAAATATAAAAACCACATAATGTGATTTTATGTTGTGTGTTTTAAATGCTAGTCGTCATCATTATCAATTAATATTTCTCTTTTCCCTGTGTTGCCTGGACTACTTAAAATGCCTTTTCTTTCCATTTCTTCAATGATGTTTGCAGCTTTGTTGTAGCCGATTCTTAATTGTCTTTGAATATAACTTATGCTACATTTTTTATCTCTCTTAATAATCGCTAGCGCTTGTTGAAATAATGCTTTGTCTTTATCCCCACCATATGAATCATCATCAAAACTATCATTGTCAGCATTATCATCAATATATTCATCACTCTTTAAAACTTCATTTACATAATTAGGTTCAAAACCTTGTGATTTTATGAAATTTACAATTTTTTCAACTTCATCATCAGAAACAAATGGTCCATGTGCTCTAATAATTTTTCCACCACCTGCCATAAATAACATATCCCCCATACCTAATAGTTGTTCTGCACCCTGCTCACCAAGAATTGTTCTACTATCAATTTTTGATACAACTTGAAATGACATTCTAGTAGGGAAGTTAGCCTTAATAACACCAGTAATAACATCAACAGAAGGCCTTTGTGTAGCCATAATTATATGAATACCAGCAGCTCTTGCTTTTTGTGCAATTCTTTGAATAGATGCTTCTATTTCTTTTCCTGCTGTAATCATTAAATCAGCCATCTCGTCAACAATTACCACAATATAAGGCATTTCTTTTGTTTCAATTTCTTTTTCTTCATAAATTGGTTCATCTGTTTCAATATCAAAACCAGTTTGAACTCTTCTAGTTAACTTAGTACCATTCTTAATAGCATTATTAAGTTTTTCATTATAACCAGCGATATTTCTAACACCTAAACTCGCCATAATTCTATATCTGTCTTCCATTTCTCTACATACCCATCTTAAAGCTGTAATTGCTTTTGTAGGTTCTGTAACAACCGGAGTTAGTAAATGTGGTATACCTTCATAAACTGATAATTCAAGCATTTTAGGATCAATCATTATAAATTTACATTGATCCGGAGTCATTTTATATAATAAAGATGTAATCATTGTATTAATAGCAACAGATTTTCCAGAACCAGTAGTTCCAGCTACAAGTAAATGTGGCATTTTTGCTAAATCATAAACTACTGCATCACCACCAATATCACTACCAATAATTAACGGCAATTGTGCTTTACTATTTTTATATTCATTAGATTCTAATAAATCTCTAATATAAATTGTTTCTCTTTGTTTATTAGGTAATTCAATACCCATAGCATTTTTTCCAGGAATAACAGAAATTCTAGCAGAAACAGCACTCATAGATCTAGCAATATCATCCGAAAGTCCAATAACTCTTGAAGATTTAGTACCGGCAGATGGTTCAAATTCATGTAATGTAATAATAGGGCCAGCTCTAACATTTAGCATTTCACCCTTAACACCAAAATCCCTTAAAACTTTAATTAATTGTTTTGATTGTTCTAACAATTCTTCCCTTGATACAGAAATTTTATTATTATTTTTATTTTTTGATAATAAATTTATATTAGGTAGCTTATATTTAACATACTTTCTAATATCTAGTTTATTTTTTTCTACTTCTTTCTTTATATTAACATTTTCATCTTGTTCCTCTATTTTTTCTTCTTTTTCTGTTTTTTTGCCAAATAGACTAAACAAAGTTTTATCTTTTTTATTATTTCTTAAATTATCAAAATCTTCATCATCATTACATATTATATCTTGAGTATTTTTATATTGTAATTCACTATGTTTTAGATTTTCTCCAAGATTTAAATCTTCTTCATCTCTTTCATCATCGATAAATACATATTCACCTTTATTTTTAGTAAAAAATTTAATTAATGAAATTCTAAATGATTTTGTGGTAAATAATTTAAATAAGAAAATTATTCCATTTAATGCAAATTTTAAGATTTTTTTAAATAATCTATACATTTTAGCAAAGGTCACTAACCACCAATTTTTTCTAATATCAATTAAATATGATAAAGATATCATAAAAATTAAAGAAAATAAAATTGCTATTGAATATTCAGGTGTATCGTAAAAAACATAATTAGAAAAGAAACTTCCCAATAAACCACCACATTTATCATTTGCGCAATATTGAGAAATAACAAAATCGTTTAATAAAATTGATGAAGATGCCAAAACTCCAATACATGCTAAGATTTTTTGTATTTTATTATAAATAGTTCTATTAAAAATAATTTTAAAACCTAAAATAATAAATAATATAGATAATATTATAGATGAAAGTCCTATAAGTTGTAATACTAAATCAGCAAGATATGAACCAAAAGTACCAAGATAATTTTTAATATTTTTATATGTAGAAATATTATTGAAAGAAGGATCATTCTCATTATATGAAAATACAGAAATACATGTAGCAAATGAAATTAAAATTAAAAATGTTCCAAAAATATAATTTTTAATTTTTATAAACTTATTAATTTTTTTATCTTTAAACTTCATGGTATTACTTTTTAAATCATATAAATATAATAAATTTTATTACTTTAAAAGCAATAAAATATTTATGATTTATTTTTAATAAGATATAAAAATATTGAGACATATTTAGTCTCAATATTTAAAAATTTATTTAATATACTTTCTGGCTTCTTCTAATTCTTCTGGTGTATTTACATCAGCAGGTGCTTCTTGAATTAATTTCATTTCTTCTTGTGTAATAATTCTAGCTCTAATCACCATACCATCTTCTAATGCTCTTAATTGTTCTAATGATTCTCTAGCTTCAAGCACACCAACTGGTAAAGATACCATTCTTCTTAATGCATCTGCAGTATAAACATAAATACCAATATGATGATATAAATCTTGATTTTTAATTTTATCAGGATCTCTTGTAAAAGGACAATTAGCAGCTCTTGTAAAATATAAAGCTCTTCCTTCTTTTTCACCTTCTCTTAAACCCATAACAATTTTTACATTTGTTGGATTATCAGAAGCTTCTTTTGTTTTAAAAACCATACCACAAGTTGCAATATCACAACCACCTTTTTCAACCATTTCTATTAATGGAAGATTAACTCGTGGATCAACATTTAAACCATCACCTTGAAAATTTACAACTATATCATATTTTTTGCCAGATGGATCAATTTCTTTTAATGCAGCAGCAATTCTATCAGTACCAGAAGGCAAAGATGCATCGGTTAAAATAGCGGGTACTCCATATTCTTTACAAGCATCAACTATAACTTGATCACCTGCTGCGACATAAACATCACCTTTTATATATTTTTTAACATTTTCGCAAACTATTTGTAAAACTGTTTTTCCATTGATATCTAACAATGGTTTATTTGGCAATCTAGTTGCCTTCATTCTAACTGGTATCAATGTAACTACATTTGACATACTTCTCCTTTTTAATTATTAATTAGCTCTTCAAAATAATTTAATAAATTGGTATTGTTTTCTTCATCATAAATCTTAAATATTTTTTTATATTGTTCTATTTTAGAATCAACAAAATATTGTATATATTTTTCATTATCTTTATTTTGATTAAGGATTTTTGCAAAATCTGCAAATTCTTTTAATCTATTTATAACATCTTTACAATCTTTTTCTGTTCTATGTCCTGTAACTGATGAATTATATCTATTAAAAATTACATTATTTCCTGAAATACCAATAATTTTAAGTTCATTCACAAAAAATATTCCCATATAAACAAAATCAAAATATTTTTCATTTTCTTCAACATTAATGAATTTTTTAAAAGTCTTACTATTATATATTTTGACACAACCTAAACTAGTCATTTTTGTGAGATCGTCAAGTTCAAAATATTTTGATTTTTGATATTTTTTTACTAAGTCTTTTGTTTCTATTTCCGTTTTTAATAAATCGTCATTTTTAGTTTTACCATCATAAAAACCATAAGAAAATTCTAAAATACCAATATCAGTATTAGCATTTTGCATTAAATTAATTGCATTAGAAATAGTATCATTTTTCATATATTGATCATCAGAATCTAGCTGAAATATAAATGAATTATCATCTACATTATTTTTAACATATTTTAATAATTCATTTCTAGCTGTTGCAACACCTTTATGTTCTGTACCACCAATTATAACAATATCTTGTTTTTCATTATCATTTAAAAAATTCAAAAGACTTTCTTTTTGATCCATTTTATCATCAATATATATAATTAATTTTTTATTTTTATAATCTTGTTGTATAAAACTATTAATAGACTTTTCAAAAAATTCTTGTCTAGTTCTATAATATGGCATCAAAATATATGCCATTGCTTCTTCATTGTTTTGCATATTTTTTATATATATTTATTTTTAAAAAACTCTCAATAAAAAATATTGAGAGTATAGAATAATTATTTCATTGTTGTATTTGTCAACAACCAATCTTTGAATTGATAAATGTTTTCAACTTCTGGAACATCTTTTAGATCAGCTGGTGAATCTGTTGTAAATTCACTTCTAAATCTAACTGGATGAACTCCTGCCTTTAAAGCTGAATATATATTATAAATTCTGTCATCAACTAAAACAGTTTCTTCTGGTTTAGCACCAACTTTTTTTAGAACTTCTAACATTTTAGCCTCTTTTGTACTTCCGGCATGCATACCAGCTTTATCGTGTTCAACAACTTCAATTTTTAAGAAATCAGTTAAATCACCAAGTACTCTTTTTAATAATTCTTTCTTTTTGTCCATATTAAAGCCTGCTGACATAGTCATTTGTAAATAACCCATATCATTTAACTCTTTTAAAATTTTTGCAGTTCCTGGATATAATGGTCTATCAAAATAATAATCCTCACTTGCACAAAATTCTTTATCTAATTCTACACCAAGGGTTGGATGTGTTTTTAATTCCATAGCACCATATTTTTCTGTATCTAGTGGTAAAGCTTTTGGTAAATCTTTATACTCATATTGTTTAAAATGATCTTTAAATTTAGGGTGATTTTTAATAAAACAATAATAAGCATGATTTAAATTTGCTAAAACACCATCAACATCCCAAAAAATATTTTTGATTACAAGTTTCTTATCTGACATAAAAATTTATAATATAATTAGACTTAAAATAAGTGTAATATTTATAATAAAAAAGTCAATTTATTTTTCAATATTACAAGAATAAATATTTATTCTTGTAATATATTATATTATTAACCAATTGTCATACCTGTTTGTTTTACTGGCTCCTTCTTTCCAGCATTATCAAGTTTTTTACAAGCTTGTTCAATATATTTTTGTTCTGAACTTGCTTGTATTTCACTAAGTTTTATTCTTTTCATATTAGGACAAACTGCTTGTATAACTTGATCAATTCCTCGTTTTCTTGTATCAACAGTATCTTGTAGATATTTAGAAAAATCATTTTTAACACTTTCAGTTTTTTCTTCATTCCTTTTAAAGAAATTTTCATAAAATTTTTCTTCAGTTTTTTCTTCTTTTGCTTTTTGGTATTCCGCATATTGTTCTGGATCTTTTTCTTTCATTAATTGTGATAATTTATTTTTATGATTAGTATATTCGCCACTTGAAATAATATATGGAACTTCATCTTTTATCTCTGGTTTTTTAGAATCATATAATTCTGTTCCACTATGACCCTCTAAATAAACCATATTATCTTTTGATACATCTAATGTTCTTTGTTGTAATTCCAGTAATGCTTCAGTGCTAGCACCAACTTTTGCACATACAACAAATTTCTTACCATTTGTTGAGACTTTATTATCTTCAAAAAACATTTTAGTTGTAGCATTTGCCCATTTAGGCCATACTTTACCATCAATTGTTTCCTTAGTATCTTCGTTACTAACATCCTCTATTTGATCTGCAACATATGATAAAGCGGACGATAAAGAACCACTATTTTTTGTTAAACCACCATCTAACTTTGAAGAAAATTTTTCTTTTGGCAATATTTTTTTATCTATTCCCAATGTTTCTGTAAAAATATCATATAAAGCATCCATATATTTATCATTTCCTTGACTTAATTGTTTTCTACCATATTGTTCAATATAATTTTGATTTATAATAGTACCATTTTGATTTATAGTTCCATCCTTTGCAATATATTGATCATCCTTTTTGCCTTTTTCAACAATAGAGATACTATCTATATCTGTTAATACAATTACCATTGGCTGTTGTTCAACCTTCTGTGTATTTGTAGCATAACTAGCATTTTCAGTACCAAACGATAATTTTTTAAGACCTTCCATAATATCCTCACAAAAAAATTAATAAATATTACATTATAAGATTAAATAATAATATTTATAAATGCTACATTTTTTTTATTTTTTTGCATAATAATATTTTTTAATTTTGTACTTGTAAAAATTTTTATAAATACTATATAACACTTATGAATTAATTTATTATTAATAATGAGTGTAAAAGAAATGAAAATCAAACCATTATATGATAAAGTTTTAGTAAAAAGAGAAGAGGCAGTACAAAAAACTGCTGGTGGAATTATTATTCCTGACACATCAAAAGAAAAACCATCAATTGGAACTGTTATATCAGTTGGCGATGGTGCTAGAGAACCAAATGGCAAACCAATACCTATGATTTTAAAAGAAGGTGATAAAGTTTTATTCTCAAAATGGGGTGGAACAGAAGTTCCAGGAGATGATACTTTAATTATCCTAAAAGAGAGTGATGTACTTGGAATTATTCAAGAATAATTCCAAAATTGAAAATTGAAAATTGAAAATTGAAAATTATTATGCTTGAATCAGATAATATTATACAAAAAAAGAGTTTTGATTTTGCTTTATTAATTATTGAATTGTATAAGATACTTAATAAAAATAATGAATTTATATTATCTAAACAATTATTAAGATCTGGTACAAGCATTGGAGCTAATATTGAAGAAGCATTACAAGCTCAAAGTAAAGCTGATTTTATTTCTAAACTTTCAATATCTTTAAAAGAAGGTGTTGAAACTAGATATTGGTTAAAATTATTAAAAGAATCAAAAATTGTGGAATACAATTTTAATGAATATATTTTAAAAGTAAATGAAATCATAAATATTTTAACCAAAATTATAAAAACATCAAAAGCTAAATAATTTTTATTTTTAATTATTAAATTTTCAAATTTATAGTTTATTTTATTATTTTATTAATGAAGTTGTTTAATTGTAAGATTGTGAATATTGATTAAAATATTTTGATTGTTTTAATTCTTTTAAAATGTTTTAATGAAAAATTAATTTTCAATTTTCAATTTTCAATTTTCAATTTCTTGAAGTTGTTTAATTGTAAGATTGTGAATATTGATTAAAATATTTTGATTGTTTTAATTCTTTTAAAATGTTTTAATGAAAAATTAATTTTCAATTTTCAATTTTCAATTTTCAATTTCTTGAAGTTGTTTAATTGTAAGATTGTGAATATTGATTAAAATATTTTGATTGTTTTAATTCTTTTAAAATGTTTTAATGAAAAATTAATTTTCAATTTTCAATTTTCAATTTCTTAAAAACGGAGTTTTTATGAGTATTAAGGATGTAAAATTTGGTGCAAATGCAAGACAACAAATGTTAATGGGTGTTGATATTCTTGCTAATGCTGTTAAGACAACATTAGGCCCAAAAGGTAGAAATGTAGTTATTGAAAAATCTTTTGGTGGTCCTAGAATTACAAAAGATGGTGTTACAGTTGCAAAAGAAATAGAATTAAAAGATAAAATACAAAATATTGGTGCACAAGCAATTAAAGAAGTTGCTAGCAAAACCAATGATATAGCTGGTGATGGAACTACTACTTCAACAGTTTTAGCGCAAGCTATTTTTAGAGAAGGTGTGAAATCAGTTGCAGCAGGTTTAAATCCTATGGACTTAAAAAGAGGAATTACAAAAGCTGTTGATACTGCAATTGCAGAAGTTAAAAAAGTTGCTAAAAAAGTTAATGGAAAAGATGAAATAGCACAAGTTGGTACAATTTCTGCTAATGGTGATAAAGAAATTGGTGAAAAAATTGCGGAAGCTATGGAAAAAATTGGTCCTAATAGCCCTATTACAGTTGAAGAAGCAAAAGGACTTGATTTTGAAATTGAAGTTGTTGAAGGTATGAATTTTGACAGAGGTTATTTATCACCATACTTTGCAACAAATGCAGATAAAATGAATTGTGAACTTGAAAATCCATACATTTTATTAGTTGAAAAGAAAATTTCAACATTACAATCAATTTTAAAAATTTTAGAAGCTGTTGCTCAATCAGGTAGACCATTATTAATAATTGCAGAAGATGTTGAAGGTGAAGCTCTTGCTGCATTAGTTGTTAATAAATTAAGAGGTGGTTTAAAAGTTTGTGCTGTAAAAGCTCCTGGTTTCGGTGATAGAAGAAAAGCTATGTTAGAAGATATTGCTATTTTAACTGCTGGACAAGTTATTTCCGAAGATTTAGGACAAAAACTTGAAAATGTTGAATTAGAACAATTAGGTAAAGCTAAAAAAGTTGTTATTACAAAAGATGATACAACAATTATAGATGGTGCTGGTGAAGGCGATAATGTAAAAGCAAGATGTTCTCAAATTAAAAATGAAATTGAAAACACTTCATCAGAATACGATAAAGAAAAATTACAAGAAAGATTAGCTAAACTTTCAGGTGGTGTTGCTATATTAAAAGTTGGTGGTGCTACTGAAATGGAAGTTAAAGAAAAGAAAGACAGAGTAGAAGATGCTTTATCAGCTACAAGAGCTGCTATTGAAGAAGGTATTGTTGCCGGTGGTGGTGCTACATTAGTTCATGCATCAAAAGCTTTATTAAATTTAGAAGCTGATAATGAAGCACAAAAAGCTGGTATTCAAATAGTTTACAAAGCTTTACAAGCTCCTGCAAAACAAATAGCAGAAAATGCTGGTCTAGATGGTTCTGTAATTGCTAATAAAATTATGGAAAATGACAACCCTAACTATGGTTTTGATGCTCAAAAAGAACAATATGGTGATATGATTAATTTTGGTATTGTTGATCCTGCAAAAGTTACAAGAATTGCTCTTGAAGGTGCAAGTTCAATTTCTGGTTTATTAATTACAAGTGAATGTGTAATTACAGAAAAAGCTGATGATAAATGTTCTTGTGGCTGTGGCAACCATGGTGCTGGTATGGGTGGAATGCCTGGTGGTATGGGCGGTATGGACGATTTTATGTAATCAAAAAATACTAAAAAAAATTAAAAGAGGGACAATTTTTATCCCTCTTTTTTTATTATAATTGTCAAATTAATAAATTTAAGAAAAAATACTATTAATATTAATTAATATAAATGTTGACAACTAAAAATAATTGATTTAAAAAGTTTATTAAGATAATTTTATTTTTTGTTATGTGTGCAACCATTAGTAAAAAAGCTAGCTTAAAAACCACTCAAGGTGATTTTGAGTATAAAGTAGAATCAAGAAAAAATTATTTTGATTCTGGCGAAATAAAAGTCCTTAAAAATTTTTCAATTGATAATGGAATCTTAGTGATATATTATACGCCTAAAACATATTGTTTTGGGGCTGTTTTATTTGATAAAAAGACAAATGAAATAATTTACAGAACAGCTAATCCATTTTTTAAAAATGAATTACCTTTAAGTGGTATTAATATAAAATTAGAAAATAATATCATTAAAATTTCTTTTAAGAAAAATGATGAAAAAGAAGAATGGGAATTTTCTATTGATTATATTTTAGGAAAAGTAGATAAAAATATAGATCAAAAAACTGAAATAATAAAATGTATTATTGAAAAATCAACTACAAACCCAATTATAGCACCTATTACACAAAATATTTGGGAATCTTGTGGTACATTTAACCCTGCTATTGTTAATATAGATGGTAATATTTATATTTTATATAGAGCCGTTGGTGGTGATGGTGGTTCTGTTATTGGTTATGCTTTAAGTAAAAATGGTATAACAATAGATGAAAGATTGTCTTATCCTATATATAAACCAACAGGTGAGTTTGAACTTAGAGTTAGTAAAATGTCGCAACCACTATTTCCATATAGTTCTGGTGGTGGATATGATTGTTGGGGTGGTTGTGAAGATCCTAGAATTACAAAAATAGATGATACACTTTATATGATTTATACAGCATTTAATGGTATTCATCCACCTTGTGTTGCAATGACATCTATTAAAGTTCAAGATTTTTTAAATAAAGATTGGAGTAAATGGAAAAAACCAATTTTGCTTTCACCTAAAAATCAAATGCATAAAAATTGGGTTATTTTTCCTGAAAAAATAAATGGAAAATATGCAATTTTGCATAGTATTACACCTGATATACAAATTGCATATTTAGATAGTTTAGATTTTCAAGAAAGTCCTGCTATTCAAAGTAAATATGTACAAGTGAAGAATAAAGGTGTATGGGATACTGTTATTAGAGGTGTGGGACCTACTCCATTAAAAATCGATGAAGGTTGGTTGGTTTTTTATCATGCAATAAATGAGAAAGAACCTGCTAAATATAAAATTGGCGCAATGATTCTTGATTATAAAAACCCTACAAAAATTTTATATAAATCAACATTTCCTATTATTGAACCTGATCAAAAATATGAAAATGAAGGTTGTAAAGGCGGAATAGTTTATACTTGTGGTGCTACTATAAAAGATGATAATTTAATTTTGTATTATGGTGGTGCTGATACAGTAGTTTGTGTTGCAAGTTGCAACTTGAAAAAATTTGTTCAACAAATAAAGGATAATAATGGTAAAATTTAGTAGATCCGAAAAAAACCCAATTTTAGGACCTAATAAAAAGAATAGTTGGGAAGAAGTAGCAGCTTTTAATCCTAGTATAGCTTTTGATGGTAAAAAATACTATTTATTATATAGGGCTATTTCAAATATTCAAGAAAGACAAGGTTTTCAATTAGAAATATCATCTATTGGCTGTGCTGATGGTACAACATATGATAGTTTCAAAAATAGACACCAACTAATTAAACCAGAGTTTTATTGGGAGGCATTCGGTTGTGAAGATCCGCGAGTTACAAAACTTGATGGCAAATATTATATTTTTTATACGGCACTTTCAACTTATCCATTTTCTGCAAATGGTATTAAAGTCGGTTTAGCTATTACAAAAAATTTTAAGAAAATTGAAGAAAAACATTTAGTTACACCATTCAATTCAAAGGCTATGGCATTATTTCCAGAAAAAATTAATGGAAAATATGTTGCGATTTTGACAGTTGATACCGATAATCCACCATCAAAAATTGCATTAGCTTTTTTTGATAAAGAAGAAGATATATGGGATCAAGGTTTGTGGGAAGAATTTTATTGTAATTTAACTTCTCATATTATTCCACTTCTTAGAAGTAAAAATGATCACATAGAAGTTGGTGCTCAACCTATTAAGACAGATAAAGGTTGGTTAGTTATTTATTCATATATTAAAAATTATTTTTCTGGAAATAAAATTTTTAGTATAGAAGCTGTTTTATTAGATTTAGAAAATCCTTTTAAAATTATTGGAAGAACAAAAGAACCTTTGCTAGTTCCAGAAGAACCATATGAATTTACTGGAAATATTGCAAATATTGTTTTCCCTTCTAGTGCATTAGTTGAAGGTGATAAATTATTAATTTATTATGGTGCTACTGATACAACATCTTGTGTTGCAAGTTGTACTTTATCTAAATTATTAGAAGAAATGATAACACCAGCAGAGCAAAAAGATTTGTTTATAAAAAGTAAAAATCTTGCTGTTGGTTTTGAAAGATATATTGGTAACCCTATTATTAAACCAATTATTGAATCACCTTGGGAAGCTAGATCTACATTTAATCCGGCAGCTATATATTTAGATAATAAAGTACATATTTTATATAGAGCATTCTCATATAAAAATAAGTCTGTTATTGGCTATGCATCTACAAAAGATGGTGTACATATTGATGAGAGATTACCAGAACCAATTTATGTTGCTAGAAAAATATTTGAAAAAAGAGCAGCGCCTGATTTATGGTGTGGTTGTGAAGATGCTAGATTAACGAGAATAGAAGATACAATCTATATGACTTATACAGCATTTAATGGAAGAATTGCCAGAGTTGCAATGTCTACAATTTCTGTATTTGATTTTATAGAAAAAAAATGGAATTGGAGTGAACCAGTAGTTATTTCTTCACCAAGCTTTGATGATAAAAATGCTTGTTTCCTTCCAGAAAAAATTGATGGTAAATTTGTAATTTTCCATAGACCAGAAAATTATATTGGTTTAAATTTTGTAGAAGATTTAAATACATTACAAGAAAAATGGTTAGATAGATCTTTTGCTTTAATTAGACCAAGAGGTGATAAATGGGACAATAAGAAAATTGGTATTTCCGCTCCACCTATGAAATTAAAAGAAGGTTGGTTATTATTATATCATGGTGTTTCCGATCCAGGACATATATATAAAGTGGGTGCTATTTTGTTAGATTTAAAAGATCCTACAAAAGTTCTCGCAAGAACAGATGCTCCATTAATTGAACCAGAAATGGACTATGAATTATTTGGAGATGTTCCTAATGTTGTATTCCCATGTGGTGCTGTTATGATAAAAGATGAAGTTTATTTATATTATGGTGGGGCTGATACAGTTGTTGGGGTTGCAAAAATGAAAGTTAAAGATATTTTGGATCAATTAACAAAAGTAAATGAATAATTTTAATTTTTACTTGTTATAAAATTAATGCTACTATAATTAGTAGCATTTTTTATTTTAATAGATTAAATTAATAAATTATTTTTTAAAACCTTTAACAAATTCTGCAACCTCTAATGCTTTTTTGCCTTCTCTTTGTAAGATTAATGGTTTTAAAAGTCCATCGCTACATTTTATGGATAAATCATTTTTTGTAATTATGATTTCGCCATTTTGCAATTTTTTTTCATTTTCTGTAAGTGATTTTTGAATTTTAGCTTTTAGAATTTTAATTCTTTCACCATTATATTCAAAATATGTTCCAGTTAATAAACCTATTGCTCTAATTGTATTATAAATTTTTTCAATAGAATCATTAAAATCAAGTCTACCTTCTTCTTTATCGATTTTTTCAGCATAAACCATACCTTCGCTAGCTTGTGGCGTTGCAGTAATTTTTTTATTTTTTTCTATATCATCTAAACATTTTAGCATTAAATTTGCACCTTCTATTGATAATTGATCGTGTAAACTTTCAATATCCATGTCATCATCAATTTTAATTTTTTTACAAGCTAATATGTCACCATCATCTAAACCTTCACCTAATACAATAATACATACACCAGTTTCTTTATCGCCAGCCATAATAGCTCTTTGAAGTGGTGCTGCACCTCTCCATCGTGGCAATAGAGATGGATGAATATTAATGCAACCATATTTTGCAATATTAATAACTTCTTTTGGGAGAATTAAACCATATGCAACAACTACAAAAATATCAGCATTAAATTCTTTTAATTTTTCCCATTCTTCGGGTTTTTTTAATGTTTTAGGTGTAAAAACTTTTAAGCCTAATTCAGTGGCTTTCTCATAAATTGGTGTATTTTGTAATTGCATACCCCTTCCTTGTGGTTTTGCCATTTTTGTATAAACAGCAAGAATTTCATGATTAGAATTATTAATTAATTCTAATGTAGGTATAGCAAATTCAGGAGTAGCAAATAAAACTATTTTCATAAATTATCTTTTTTTAGTTGTTATTAATACAGAGTTGCTAATTATTTGGTCTCCTTCTTTTAAATCATCACATTCTATTTCGATTTGTGTTAAGTCAGATAAACCAACCTTAGCTTGAACTGGAACGACCGTATTGCCAACTAATTTATATAAAATAATTTTTCCTTTTTCTCTTTCAGGTTTTTTTACACCCATGATTTCTAATAATCTTGCATCAGGGTTAAATCTAAGTGAAACGGTACTAATCTTTTTTACATTTGTCACTTCACCAATAGGAATTGTAACATAAGCCGTCATACCTGGCATTAACAATTTATCTTCATTGAATATTTCAATAATTACATTATATACAACAACATTAGATTCGGTAACAGGATTTAATCTTATTTGTTTTACTTTTCCTTCAAATATTTTTGATGGGTAAGAATCTACTGTAAACTCAACATCTTGTCCAACTTTAATTGAACCAATATCAGCTTCGGACACACTAGTTTCTATTTGCATTTTAGTTAAATCTTCTGCTATTTGAAATAATGTTGGGGCAGAAAAACTAGATGCAACTGTTTGTCCTATATCAACTTCTCTTGAAATAACAACACCAGAAACAGGAGAATCAATATATGCATAGCCTAAATTAATTTTAGCTACATCATATTTTGATTTTGCAATATTATATTCTTCTTTTGCATTTTTTAGTTCAGTTTCAGCTTGGTCTAATTCAACTTTTGCAATGTAATTGTTTTTAAATAATTCTTTTGTTCTTTCATAATTTAATTGTACTAAATCTAAATTAGCTTTTGTTTTTTTCATACTAGATTCAGCTTCATTTACAGATCTAGTTAAAATTGATGTATCTAATTCTGCTAATCTTTGTCCTTTTTTCACAACATCATTATAATCAACATATATTTTTTCAATAGTACCTGATACTTGTGTACCTACATTAATAACATTTACTGGATTAATTGTACCATTAGCAGTAATTGTCTTTGTAATATCACCAATACTAACTGTATCTAAATCAAAATCTTTGATATTAAATTGACTTTTTGTTGGTTTTAATAATAAATACATACCAACTAAAACAATTAATGCTATAATAATTACTTTCTTTTTTGTTATTTTCATTTTCATTTTCTTACCATTTTATTTTTTATTATCATTAGTTTGAATATCTGGATTAGAAATACCATCTAAGTTTGAGGCATTTGTAATATTTTCAATTTCTTCTAAACTCATTTGTCCAATAGCTCTTACTAAATTAGCTCTTGTTGTAAACCAATTATGTTGAGCACTAATATGTTCATATCTAGCAGAAGCTAAATCGCTTTGTGCATTTAATAAATCTAAAATTGATGATTTACCATTTTTATATCTTCCTAACATTGTTTTTTCAGTTTCTGTTGCACTTTTTAATAGTGTTTCACTGGTAATATATGTTCTTTTTGCTGTCATAAAATCTTGATATGCTGTCCATACATCTAGTTGAATATTTTTTTCTAAATCGTTAATTTGTTGATTTACTATATTCAATTCAGCTTTTGTTTTTGCAACATTATTATAAATATAACCACCTGTAAAGAAAGGCATACTTGCAGTAATACCAATATTATAATTATCTCTAAAAGGTTCATTATCATTTTTATAATCGTGTGCCCTACCATATGATGCATTTAAAGAAATTGATGGTAACCAATCACTAGCTGTACTATAAATTTCAGCTTTTTTTGCCTTTTTTGTTTCATAATATGCTTTTAAGTCTGGCCTATTATTTAAAGCTGTTTCAATCAAATTTACAATATTAGCTTCAAAATCATCTTTTGATACATCCATAAAAGGAGCCTCTAAATTTAGTTCATTTAATGGACTTAAATTCAATAAATAATTTAATTCAGCTTGTTTTATTTTTACTGTATTTTCAGCTTTTTCTCTAATTAATCTTTTTTGTGTATATGAAGTTTCAGCTTGTAATTTATCAGTTAATGGAGCTAAACCAATATCATATCTAATACTTGCAGCCTTATATGCTTCATAGCTTGAATTTTCAGCTTCTTTTGCAGCTTTTTCATTAGCAAGTGAAGAAAATAAACCATAATATGCAGAAATAACTTGATAAATAAATGTTTGTATAAAACTATTTGTATTATATTGCACTGCATTTAATTTATATTTAAAATTTAAAGTATCAGCAGTTCTGCCACCAAAGTCAAATAGTAAATAACTTAAACTAACACTAGGAGTTAAAGTTTCATTTTTTGTTGAACTAATACTGTCTTCATATTTGTTTTTTCCATTAGAATAACTCACTTGTCCATTAATATCTGGCAAATAGTTTGATAATTGTGCCTTGTATGAACTATTACTAACATTAATATTAAGCCAAGCTTCCTTCACTTGCGGGTTGTTAGTTAAAGCCATATCAATAACATCTATTAATGTTAATTTTTTATTTTCATTTAATTTTTTAATTAATTCTGTTTCCTCAGCACGTAAATTCACACATGCAAAAAATAAAATAAATATATAATTTGCTATAATTTTTATTTTCATATAATCTTTTTATTCAACATATTATTAGTATTTTAAAATATTTTGTACAAAAGTAAATTATTTTTTACTATTATTGCACCTGTTTTATTGTATTTATGTAATCATCAATTTGTTGATAATTTACACTTGCTTTTAAACCAGATTTTACATTACCATTAATAGAAATTGGCAAAGTTAAATTAACTGTATTATTTAAAGTTCCAACTAGCATAATAAAATTAGCATATGCATTTAAATATTTATCGTCCTTCAAGAATTCAAACTTGCCTGTAATTTTTCCATTAATTAGAGGTCTTGAAACATCTAAATCTATTTGTCCCCTTCCACCAATATATTGAATATTTCCAGATAAATTATTAAAAATTGTTTTATATCTATTATTCATTAAAATAGCATTAGTATCTAAAGAATTTGCCAATTCAGGAGATATATTTAACTTTAATATAGATGCATTTAATTCTTCTAAACCTAAATTTCTTACCTCTATACCGCTTCCTATAATTTGTGTTTTTACAATATAATTATTCAAAAAAGCATTTAATGTATTACCATTGCTATATAATACTGAACTAAAACCAACTAAACCACTAATATTATTTTCATTAGTAAACAAATATACTGTTTCACCTAAATCTGCTGTACAAGCATTAAATACTAAATTAATTTTTCTATTTAAATTTAAATCTAAGAAACCAGTAATATTGCATTTTCCGCCAAAACCATCTACCGTAAATTTATCAAAAGTAAATACTCCATTCTTTAATGTAGCCATTATAAAAAATTCATTAAGTGTTGATTCTTTATATTTTGAATTTTTACCATTAATAGCAAGCTGACCATTAAAACTATTAAAAGTTGGAATATCAAATAACAATTTATTAAATGACACTCCATCTTTAAATACATGGTTTTCAACATTTAAATTCATATTAAATGTTGGGGTTAACTGTCTTATATCAAAATTGATATTACCAATAATTTCATTATTAAGATTAATATTATTGATATTTAATATACCTTGTGAAGTTTGTACAATAAAGCTATAATTATGTCTTAATAAATCCTTATACTTCAAATTAACAATATTAAATTTTAAGAATGAATTAAGTGAAAATTCATTTAAAAATAACATTTTATTTTTTAATGAACCGCCATCATATTGAATAATATTTTCTTTTGTTTTATTATTAATAAGATTATCTAATATAATATTATTAATATTACTATTAACTGCTATATATGATATTCCATTATTCAAAGCTATTTCTACAGTATTTATAGTTTCAAAACTATTTGTATTAAATTTTACATTATTAAGAAAGACTTTATTTTTTATTATATCAATCGAGCCAGTAGCTGTAAATTTTTCATTATTTTGGTCTATTATATATTTTGTATTATTTAAAAAATTCCAAAATTCTTTTAAATTATTGCCAGAAATTGCAAATACAGTTTTATTTTCTTGATTATTTTGTATTAATAACTTTGTTTCACCAGGTAATACACCAGAAATATTACTTACATTAAAATCATAATTTCCAGAATATGCAAAATTTAATGTTATATTTAATAAATTAGAACGATTAAGAAAAGCATTTTTAATAGATATATTAAAAGTGTTTTTATTTTTATGAAATAATTGTTGCAAATATGATTCAGGTTCATTCTTTGTTGAAAATTCAACATTTTTACCAGAGAATATAAAAATATTATCTTCTGTCATATTAATAGAAGATTTATTTATGAAATTTTTTGTAATCAAATTATCAATATTAATAGATTCAATATTAAAATTGAATTTATTTTCTTTATTTTCAACAAAATTAATTATAGAATTTCCAACACCAACTAAATTATTACCTTTAAAAGTAATATCGTTAATATTAAGAACTTTATTTATATAATTAAAAGTTAAGTGTCCGTCTAGACCAGCATTATCTATAACTCTTTGATATAGAAAATTCTTAGAATCGAAAAAAGTTTTAGCAAATATTTGTAAATTAACTATATCAAAATTAATACGTCCATCTATTTTTTTAGTTTCTCTAACATATTTTGAATCTGTCTTTATATTAAAAGCTTGAGAAAATAAATTTAATTTTAATCTATCTTCTTTTTTCCATTTTTGCCATGTTAAATCTATACCTAAAGGTTGTTTATTTGTTATAAAAGTACCAAAAACTTCAACTCTATTCTCGTTAAATACATTTAATAAGTTAATATTATTTAATTCTCTTGTAATTGTATTATTTTTTATTTGAATATTATTATTAGTTATTTGAAGCTCGATATTGTTTTTTGATAACATTTTACTAGAAAATAAGTCAATAATTTTATCAATATTATTTATATTATTAGTATTTTCAAATTCTGTAACATTAAAATTACCATCTATTATCTCAATTTTCTTAACAACTATTTTACCGGTAAAAATATGTAGAGATGATATATGCAATTTAGTTTGTTTTATATCAAAATCTATTTTATAATTATTTTTTACTAAATTAGTAGACTTTATATTATTAATGATAATATATGGTTTAAAAAATGCTTTGAATGAAACATTGCCAGATATTGTAAAAGTCGGCTTATTATCAGCATCACCTTTTATTGTTTCTTGAAGAGAAGTATTAAATGTATTTCTTAAACTATTTGTATTTACCATTAAATTTAATAATAATATCCACAAAATATAAATACATACTAATGAAGCTATCGGAATAACAATTTTTTTCCAATCTATTCTAGTATGAATTGGAACTACATCATCTTCTAAAATTTCTTTGCTAGTCCTAAAATTATTTTTTTCCATACCTTATAATTTCATTAATAATTTTTACTATATTTTTATCGGCATTTTTATTTGCCATTTTTTTAATATTTTTTGATAAATTTAATAATTTTTCCTGATTTTGAATTAAACTAAAAAATATATTTTGAAAATCTTGTATATTAAAATCTTTTTCTAAAATCTTTATTATTGCATTATTATTTTCAAACACACTTGCATTAATTTCTTGATGATTATTAGCTGAATTTATCAATGGTATAATAATACTTGGTTTTCCAGCCATAGCAGTTTCAAATAGTGTATTACTTCCTGCACGACCAATAACAAGATGAGCTTTTACTAATAATTCATCCATATTATTAAAAAATGTAGATACACTGGCTTCTAAATTGATTTTTCTATAATAATCTTTTACTGTATTTAAATATTCCTCTCTAACTTGATGATATACTTTTATATGTTTTTGAATATCTTTATGCTGCTCATCAAATATTTTAGGTAAATATTCACTAAATATTTTAGCACCACCACTTCCGCCAGTAATTAAAACTATAAATTTTTCATTTTCTTCTGGTAACTTATATTCTAATTCATATAAGTTTTTTAATTCTTTTCTAATAGGAAGTCCTGTATATGTTGTTTTATTCATGTCATTAAAATTAATGCCATACATCTCATAATAACTTGTCATCATTTTCTGCGCATACTTACAAAACAATTTATTGATTTTTCCTATATATGCATTTTGTTCATGTAATATAAATGGAGTTTTTGTATAATAACAAGCCATTAAAGTTGGTAGTGTTGCATAACTTCCAAAGCCAATAACTAAATCAGGTTTTTCTTGTTTTATTAATTTTTTTGCTTGAAAGAAACCTTTAATAATGTTAATTATATCTTCTAACTTTTTTAATGTTTTTCCGGCTTTAATTATTCTATGATTTAAATTATTTGATGAATATTTTTTATATACATCATCGGCAAGTATACATATATTGTTTCCATCAACTGTAAGTGTTTCAGCTACAGCAATAGCTGGAAATATATGTCCACCGGATCCCCCAGTTGCCAAAAAAATTTTTAATTTATCTTTACTATCTATATTCATTTAATCAACCCAAGCATTTTTAATATGTTGTACTCTTAAAAAATTATATACTAAAATAACATCTACTCTTGAATTAAAATTAGAATATACTTCGTTTTTATTCAAGAAAATTTTTAAACTATTTAAAATTCTAACAAATTGTTTTCTTGAAACCACTTCACCTATTTGTAAATTTTTATTTTTTCTAGCTTTTACTTCAACAGCAATAATGTTATTACCCTTTTTAAAAATTAAATCAATTTCTCCAAGTTTTGTTTTATATCTATGTTCTAATATTTTATAACCTTTAAAGAATAATAAAAATATAACATAATATTCAGCCAATAACCCAAAAAAATATGACTTCTGTTTTTTATTTTTCATTTTCATAATTTTTATAATAAAATAATAATAGTTTTAATCTTATAAAATTCAATTATTTTTATTTAATTAAAATATATTTTATTAAATTTTCTTATCTTTTTATTTTTCAATACTTTATTTATTGTTTATATGTATACTAAAAATTGTATATTTTTTTATGAATTTTAAATATATATCAATGGTTGAATAATTGTATTTTTTAATCTTTTTGTTGTTTTTTATATTTTATCAAATATTATAATGATAGAAACTTTATTTATAAATAAAAATGTTATCAAAAAGTGACTATAATATTTTAAAATTAATTAGAAGTAAAAATGTTGGTGCATCAACATTTTTTAAAATATTAAATTTTTTTGGAAATTGTGAAAATGCCATTGAAAATATAGATGAATTTAATAAAAAATACAAAAATAAAAAACCTATAATTCTAGCAAGTGATAAAGATATTGAAAAAGAAATTGTCGGTTGCTCTACGATTGGTGCAAAAATAATTACATATCAAAATAATATATATCCTAAACTATTAAAAAATATTTATACATTTCCACCAGTACTTACTGCACTTGGTAATATAGATTTATTTAACAAAAAATCAATTTCAATTGTTGGTTCAAGAAATGCATCTTCTAACGGAAGAGCATTTGCAAAAAAAATGGCTGAGGAGTTGGGTGAAACTGGTTATGTTATCACTTCTGGTTTTGCTAGCGGTATAGACACAGCATCACATTGGGGTGCATTAAATACAGGAACTATTGCTGTTTTAGGTGGTGGCGTTGATAATATATATCCACGGGGCAATGAAGATTTATATTATGAAATTAAAAATAAAGGTTTAATAATTTCAGAAAATCCTTTTAATTCGGCACCAAAAGCTGAAAATTTTCCTTCTAGAAATAGAATCGTTTCCGGTTTATCAGAGGGAGTTATTATAATTGAAGCTAGTGCTAGATCGGGAACATTACACACAGCTAGACAGGCATTAGAACAAGGTAGAGAATTAATGGTTGCACCTGGAAATCCTTATGATTATAGATGCGAAGGTTCTAATAAACTTATAAAAGATGGCGCCAATCCAATTACTAGTTCAGAAGACGTTTTATATTTACTTGAAAATTTTTCTCTTAAAGATAATAGCAGTGGTTTAAGTTTAAATGATAGACAAAATTTTGATAACGAAGATGAATATGAAATTGATTTAAAAAACCAAGAAGAAAACGAATTATTGGATGATGATGAAAAATTATCAATTAAAGAAAAGATTATTTCAAGATTAAATCACACTCCAATAAACATTGAAGATTTTAGTATAGATTTAAATATCCCAATTCATATTTTAAATTCCCAATTAATAGAATTAGAATTGGACGGCAAAGTTGTTGTTGAAAATGGTTGTGTTAGTATAAAAAATTAATCATTTCTTGCATATCATCTTTATTATATCTTGAATCTATTGGCAATAATAATAAATTATTTTTAAATTTTAATTCTGTATTTGATAAAAATTTATCTATTTGTGGCCAACATTTTGCTAAAAGAATATTATTTTGTCTAAAAATATTGTATAAATCATCATTATCACTTAAAAATGGGTAAAACATAGGTATGTCATCATTTTCTAAATTTATTTTTAATAAATTTTTATTTTTTAAATTTACATGTAAGAAATTAAAATTTTTTAATCTGCTTTGTTTATGATAATCATAATTTATATTTGATAATAAGGCCTTTGTTAATTTTGATATTTCTTGCAATGGCATTTTATCTATTTCTAATTCATTTTTTAAAAAATTTATATAGCTTTCATCATAACCTTTATCATAAGATTTTAATAAATGAGTACATAAGTGATATGATTTTGATTTTTCTAACTTTATATCTATTTTTTTATCACACCATGCCATACCGCCATCTGGAACACCAAAAAACTTTCTAAAACTATAAAAGCTTGCAAGTCCTTTTGTTTGACTAAAAAGTGCTTGGCAATTATCAATTATTAAATTTTTATAAGTTTCATTTAATATCTTAATATGTTTACTACAAATACCAAAATAATTATTATATATAATATATGAATTTTTATCAAAAGTTTTCGTTGGCATAAAATTTTCATCTATATGATAAAAATTTATTTTACAATTTTCTTGTTGTAAAATATCCCATACAAACTGACAAGTATAATATGGAACATTAATTTCTGTAATATTATAAGCTTTCACAATATATCTTAAAGCATTTCGTCCTGAATTTAATAATATTTTATTTTTAGTCCAATCGAGAGAATAATTAGCTGTTTCAAGTTTAAAAAATTCACCACAAATATTTTTTTTCATAATTTCAATTTTCTTATTTTATGTCAAAATATATTTAAAAAAATAATATTCAATAATTATATTTTATTAATATTTTATAGTTGAAAATACTAAAATAATATTTATATTTTATTAAAAAATATAATAACAAATTTTATGAAAATACAAAGAATTTTATTATTTATTTTACTATTATTTTCACCAATATTTTCATACGCTGAAACAAATAATAAAAATCATTTTATTTCACAAAATTTTTATCAAAATTTTAAAGATAATTTAAAAAAATATGGAATTTCATATTCTGTTGACATCACATATATGCCACAAATAAATTTTTCACATAATAATGTTGTACCTCAACAATTTATGATTTCTCCAAATATGAATTTAAACATATTTTCAAATAAACAGTATGGCATTTTAGATTTACAATTTAGTTATTCAATTGTAAACTATTGGTCTAAACAAGCACAAATACTGCAAAATAATTTAAATACCATAACTAATATAAATGATTCCATTAATACAGATAAACAATTTTCTCAATTATTATTAAGTTATACATTAGCAAATAATATGAATTGTCTATCATTAAATATAGGACAATATAGTTTATACTCAATAGATGGAACTTTTCCAACATATAATCAACAAACTACATTCATTAATTATTCTTTATCACAAAATGCTACCGCTACTTATCCTACCGCAAGCTTAGGTGCTTATTTACAATTTACACCAACAAATGAATTATTAATGCAAATTGGTTTTCAAGATGCTAATAATATAGATGGTGAGAGAATAGAATTTAATAATTTGGATAGTAATAAATATACAACTTATGCATATATATATTGGGATCCAACATTTAAAAATAATTGGGCAGGACAATATACATTATTAGCATATAATCAACCATCAACAGAAAAACAATCTGGTAATTCAAAGG
Source organism: uncultured Rickettsiales bacterium (assembly GCA_944391075.1). Classification (GTDB taxonomy): domain Bacteria; phylum Pseudomonadota; class Alphaproteobacteria; order Rickettsiales; family UBA1997; genus CALXSC01. Next base: position 44,535 of record CALXSG010000005.1, read on the forward strand.
GCGTATCATTTAGTTTTTCTCAATATCTTGGCAATATATTTAATATTTTTGGTAGAATTAATGGTTCTAGTGGAAATATTACGACAATAAAACAATCATATGTTGTTGGTTTTGGTTTTAAAAACCTATTTAAGAGAAATATAAATGATTATTTGGGTTTTGCATTTACAACCAATAAACTAAATGAAAGGGCGATAGATACTCCACTTACACACAGATATGAAAATATAATTGAAGCACAATATGTAATCGGTTTAGGAAATTATATAACAATTACGCCTGATATTCAATACATTATCAACCCCGCATTAGATATTGAAGAAGATTCAGCATTTGTTTATAGTTTAAGATTGGGTGTTTCAATATAAATTATTGTGGTATATAAAAAGTATAGTACAATATCTAATTTATACTAGAAAATTCTTGATAATTCAAAACAATAATTATAATCTATAAGCAGTTTAACTATTAATAAATTCTTATGAAAAAAAGTCTAGAAGAATTGAAACAAATGGCTACTGCTGTTAGAGTTTTATCCGTAGATATGGTTGCAAAAGCTAATTCAGGACACCCTGGTTTACCACTTGGTTTTGCTGATGTTGCCACCGTTCTATTTAGTGAAGTTTTAAAATATAATGCAAAAAGTCCTAAATGGTTTGATAGAGATAGATTTATATTGTCAGCTGGCCATGGTTCTGCTTTACTTTATTCTTTATTATATTTAACAGGTTATAATGATATAAATATAGAAGACATTAAAAATTTTAGACAATTTAAGTCAAAAACAGCAGGACATCCTGAATATGGTTATTTACAAGGTATTGAAACAACAACTGGCCCATTAGGACAAGGTATTGCAAATGCTGTTGGTATGGCTATTGCTGAAAAAATGATGAATGCTAGATATGGTGATGATTTAGTTAATCATAAAATATATTGTATGGTTGGTGATGGCTGTTTAATGGAAGGCATAAGTTATGAAGCATTAAATATTGCCGGTCACTTAAATCTTGATAATTTAATTGTTATGTGGGACAACAACTCCATAACAATTGATGGTTCCACTGATGTAGCTAGAACAGAAAATATGAAAATGAGAATGGAAAGCAATGGCTTTAAATATATTCAAGCTGATGGCCACGATTATGAATCAATTAGAAGTGCTTTTGATGATGCAAAAAATTCAACACAACCTGTATTTATAGATTTTAAAACTATAATTGGTTATGGTTCTACAAAACAAGGTACAAATAAAGTTCATGGCTCCCCAATCAAAGGTGAAGATCTTGAAGAATTAAAGAAAAATTTAGGTTGGACTTTACCACCTTTTGAAGTTCCTGATGATATATTACAATTATGGAATCAAGCTGGTGTTCAATATATGGGTGAAGAAGCAGAATGGAACAATAGAGTTGCTACATCTTCAAAGAAAAATGAATTCTTAGATTTAATAAATGGAAAATTACCTAATGGTTGGAAAGAAAAATTGGCTAAATTCAAATCTGATATGTTTAATGAAAAACCAAGTGAAGCTACAAGAAAATCATCCAATAGAGTATTAGAAGTTTTAACAGAAGCAATACCTAGTTTAATAGGTGGAAGTGCCGACTTAACAGGTTCTGTTTTAACTCAAACATCATCTACAAAAGAATCTATTAAAAAAGATAATTTTAATGGAAGATATATAAATTATGGTGTTAGAGAACATGCTATGGGTGCTATAATGAACGGTATGTATTTACATGGTGGCTTTATTCCATATGGCGGAACATTCTTCTGTTTTGCTGATTATGAAAAACCTGCTATTAGATTATCTGCCTTAATGAAATTGCCAGTAATTTATATTTTAACACACGATTCAATAGGTTTAGGTGAAGATGGTCCTACACATCAACCAATAGAACATTTAGCATCTTTAAGAGCCACACCTAACTTAAATGTGTTTAGACCATGCAACATTCAAGAAACAATAGAATGTTACGAATTAGCATTAGAAGAAAATAAAACACCAAATGCTATGGTACTTTCAAGACAAAATGTAAAATTCTATTCAAAAGAAAGTGCAGAAAATCAATCAAAGAAAGGTATGTATGTATTTGATGAATGTGATGGCAAAGCTGATGTAATAATTATCGCAACAGGTACAGAAGTTGATTTAGCTATGGAGACAAAAGCTGTTTTAGAAATCAAAAATCTAAAAGTTAAAGTTGTTTCTGCTCCTTGTTGGGAATTATTTGAAAAGCAAGATGAAAACTATAAAAAATCAGTTTTAGGTGATGACACAACTTTAAAAGTTGCTATTGAAGCTGGTTCTTCAATGGGTTGGTGCAAATACATTGGCAATAATGGTTTATTCTTCGGTACACCTGAAAATAGTTTTGGTATGTCAGCACCAGCAAATCAAATCTATGATTATTATGGCTTAACTTCTGAAAAAATTGCTGAAAAGATTTTCAAAAAGTTAGGTGAATAATTATAATAACTACAATAAATTAAGTCCCCATCTAATGGGGACTTTTTCATATTAATTAATATATATAAAAATTAAATTATAAAGTTTTTGAGTTAGCTTTTTCTTTTACACTTTTAATAGCTGTAGGTTTTTGTCCTGGTAATTCCTCTATATTATCATTTGCTTTTACCTTATTAGTATTTGCTTTTTTAATTTCTGTTATAGTTTGTTTATTCTGTGTACCTACATCAAGTTTAAGCCATGGAGCTACGGTATCAATTACTTTCTTAAAGAAATTAAATACTTTTTTGAAAAAACTAGGCTTTTCTTCTTTCTTATCATCAGTATTTTCTTTATTTGTTTCTTTATCATTATTTTTTAATTCATTTTTAACAGTAGTATCTTTTTGTTCTTGTTTAGGTGATGATATACTTGATAATTTAGCTACTTGTTTTTTGTCAACTTTGTCTTTTTTATTATCTTCTACTTCTTCAATAATAGCATTATTCTTTTTTGCTAATTCTTCTAAATTATCTTTTGTTGTTAAAGCATATTGTATACTGTATTTGTCAATATTATTAATTGTATTTTGTTTAATAGTATTTTCTAAATTTTTATCATTAATAATATCTTCACATGTTAAAATAGCTTTTTTATTTTTTGCATGTTCTTTTTGCATATTAATTATTTCATTAACGCATGATTCACAACACCATGAACATGAATCTTTAAATTGACTTCCAGCTTTTTTAGCAATTTCATCTTGTATAGAAGTGCTAGCAATTGTATCATTGCCTTTTATTAATTTACTTTCAACAGCAGAACCTAAACCATGTTCATCTTTAAAAACTCCACTTGAATCAAATAAAGCAAATTCACCTTTTTGATTTCCTAATAAAACTCCCATATGTCCCGAACCATCCCATCCTGTTGTATAAGGTATTACAATATAATCTTGTTTTGAACGTGTATGTTCATGACTTTCACAATATTTCTTATATTGTTCTTGCATTTTCACTGCTTTTTCTGCGGATTTTTCAGGCGTTTCATTTTCATATGTAAACATTAATCGAACATTACATTCATCACTTGTATAATAATTTTTAGATTCTGGCTTATTTCCTTCAAAACCACTTAAAATCATTGATGTATATGTAGTCGTAAGACTCCTTGCTATATCTTTACTTTGATAACAATTAGAAAAATTTGTAATTTCTTTTGCTTTTTCTGGTGTATATTTTTCTCCTGTTTTATTATCAATACCTAATTGAACACTTGTAACTTTACCATATTCATCACTATTAGCATTTTCATTAATCTTTATTTGAGAAACATATTGATTAGGTTTTAAGTTTTTAACAACTTTTGACATATTCTTTTGTCCTTGGGTATATTCCCTAGAACAAAGTGTTAAAACTTTAATTTTATTTCCATGTTCATCTTTTTCATATGATTCAATAATTTCATAATTAGATTCTTCTGCTAATTCTTCTTTTTTTGCTTGTGTAAGAGTTTGATTTAATTTTTTATCATTTAACTCTTTATTTTTTGCTTCTACCATATGCTTATCATATTTATTTAATAATAATACTGGTTAATGTTGTATTAGCTTCCTCTGCTAATTTTTTCCAATTTTTTCCAACATTATCTTTTATTTCAGCTTTAACAACTTCCTCATCATTTTGAAATGCATAGATAATATTAGGTGTAGATTTTAAATCAACAACTACAACATTATTTTCTTCATTTTCATTATTATCTTCTATTAATAAAAATTTAATATAACCACCGGAATTTTCCTTTGTATCTATTAAATTTTCAATTTCATCTTCTGTTGGCTCATTAAGTATAAGATTTTTTAATTCTTCTTTTTTCATAACTAGTCACTCTATATTACATCATTAATAATTATAATATAAATATTCTTTTTTGTCAATAAATATTAAATATTCCTATCATTAGTTTTTACTTTCTTTCTATTATTAGCTAATAAATCAACATGGTTTAATCTTTTCATGGGGGTGAGATTTTGTGGTGCAACACTTTGAACTTGCTGAATACCACATTTTTCCTGCATTTCTTTATTTTCTTGTTTTTTTTGTTTATTATATGCTAATTTATCTCTCTTCGATATAGTTTTTTCTGGAACTATATCCATATTATCATTCTCATAATTTCTATCATACACACCATAAAATACTCCCGCTAGTGCTCCTGAAAGTTGGCTAAACTTAGACTGTTCTGATACTGCACTTCCTTTTACTACAACTGGTATATCTATTCCTTTTTCATGATAAACATTTTCTATCGCAATCTTTTGAGGATTGACATTAATACCATTTGAAATATATATTACTTTTTCTAAATCTACATTCGATTGTTCTAGAAAGCATCTAACTGTTGCTTCCGTATTTGGTCTTTTAATAACATGTCCTTCATGATTTAAAGTAGCAGAAGCATCTAATATTGTACATACTTTAACTCCCTTTTCTTCAAATTCTTTTTTATATTTATCGTATAAAAAATAAGCTAAGTCTGTTTCCGTTATTTCGTCTAAACTTTGTGGTATTTTTCTTCCACTCCTCTCCATAGCCCCTTGTACGCTTTCTAATAATCCACCTATTTCTCGTTCGGTTTTAAGTAAATTTCTTTGTCCAACCAAAAAAAACAGTTGATAATCTTTTAAGCCCGTACTTAATAAATATTTAATTCTTTCCTCCATACCTCTTACATTAGCACCCAACAATGCTACCGTTGTTGTATTTTTTATTTCTTCATCAGTAATTTTTGTCTCTTTTCTTTCAGAATTAAATATATTTAATTCCTCTAATGTTAATCTAACCACACCTTTTTTTCCAGTTGTTGATTCATAATCATCAAATTTTGTTAGGGATTCTGGTGGTGTTCCATAAATTCTCTCACCATTTTTATCTCTAGCAAACCAACATTTCTGCGTGAAACCAACAATTATCCTATCAAGTTCATCATTACTAATACCTTTATCTTTCAGTGATGAAAAAACTTCATAAACATTATGTTTATCTAAATATTCGTTTATTTCTTCTTTTGTTTTTCCTTTTAACTCCGGTAATAAAACATTGCTTCTTGTTTGCCTTTCACCATTAACTTTCATATCAACTTCTTCTATCTCATCAGCAAGACCAGTAAGAAGTATTAATTTTAATATGGCTTCTTTTTGTTTTTCACTTGTATATTTAGCTGTTTCAGTAAATTTTCTTAATTGTTCCATTTGTATTTTTGTATTACTTTCCATATTTTTTTTAAATTTAATTTGTATTATATTACTTAAAATTATACTCTATAAAAAATATTTGTAAATAATTTTCTTGTTTTTTTATTAATAATTATTTATCTTTTAAGTACTTAAAAAATAAATAAAAAATGACACAATTTGGCTTAGAATTTCTACAAGAAGATGATTTAGAAAATAATGGCATGGCAAGATTAGGTTTATTACATACAGCTCATGGAGATGTTCATACACCTTGTTTTATGCCAGTTGGAACAATAGCTGCCATGAAAGCAATGCATTTTGATCAACTTAGAGATACAGGTGCAGAAATAATGCTATGCAACACATATCATTTAATGATTCAAGATAGATACAATACTATTGCAAAAATGGGCGGACTTCATAAATTTATGAATTGGGATAAACCAATATTAACTGATTGTGGTGGTTTTCAAGCTATGTCTTTAAGTAGTTTGAATAAAATCAAAGAAAAAGCTGTTATTTTTAGATGTCATTTAAGTGGAAAAAAATATGAATTAACACCAGAATTTTCTATGGAAATTCAACACAAACTTGATACAGATATCACAATGGCACTTGATGAATGCGTTAGACAACCAGCTGATTACAAATATACAAAAAGAGCAATGGAAAGAAGTTTAAGATGGGCACAAAGGAGTAAAGATGCTTTTGTTCAACGTGAAGGCTATGGACTTTATGGCATTGTACAAGGTGGTGCAGAAAAAGATTTAAGAACAGCATCCATTGAAGGACTTAAAAAAATTGGTTTTGATGGTTATGCTATTGGTGGTGATTTATCTATTAATGATGGGTGGGAACTTATGTTCTCCGTTCTTGACTACTTAACACCAATGATGCCACATGACAAACCACGATATTTAATGGGCGTTGGCAAGCCTATTGATATAGTTGGTTCTGTGTTAAGAGGTGTAGATCAATTTGATTGTGTTTTGCCAGCTAGAAGTGGACGAAACGGACAAGCATTTATTAGAGGTGGGACATTAAATATTAAAAACTCAAAATACAAATATGACGATTCACCACTAGATCCTAAATGTAATTGCAGAGCCTGCAAACAACACACAAAAGCCTACATAAATCACTTATTCAAAGCCGACGAAATGCTTGGTGCCATGTTATTAACAGAACACAACATCATGTACTATCAAGACTTAATGCGTGGCATTAGAAAAGCCATCGCAGAACACAGATACAAAAATTTTGTTGATGAATTTATGAAAAATGGTGCAGTAGATTTATATTAAGAAAATTATATAAGCATTATAAATATATATAATGCTTATTTTTTGTACTTCCATAAAATTTTTATTGATGTAGTATTGATAATTTTTATCAAACATCAAGTTCACCTTGTTTATATATTTTAGTCCTATTTAATTTCAACATATCATCAATTGGAGTATTCTTAGCAATAAGATTATAAAAATCTTCATCACTCAATAAAGTATAATACCAAGTCCTATTATCTCTATCTTCTGGATTAAATTTATTAATCTTTTCCACAAAATAATAAGCAGATTTTAATTTATTTTGTGTATTTTCATTATCCATTCTATCTTTACCTTTTGTCTCAACAATAAATATATTTTCCTTTGTTTTAACAATAAAATCTGGATAATATCTTGCTAAAAAACCCCTTTCATTAATATATTTTAAATTAATAAAATCAAAAGCTCTTTCTTTAATTTTTAAGAATGCTTCAACATTTGAATCTCTATCGCAAGCTTCAATAAAATCTCTTTCAAAACCACCTTTATTTGATGGAAAACCAAGCTTTGGATAAATACATTTAGAAACTTCAATTGAATAATTTTCTCTCATTGTAATTTGATTTAAACAAGAGAAATATTTTTTCTCAATTACCATTTTCTCAATTTCTAAATTATTTTGCATTTTAATAATCATTTCACTTAATTGTTTAATTAAATGAGTAGTAATTTCAGCTTTTTCTAACATCAATATTCGCCAATTCTCATCAACAAAAGGATTAAATTCTTCTTCAAAAAGTTTATGTCTAATATAATTATCAATTATAGCAATTAAATAAGCTTGATTTATTTGCATTGATGGATATGATTTTTTCTTTTTATCAAGATGATTATTACTATAAATATTTACATTTTTACAAATATTATTAATCAAAGAAGTAAGATATTCATTATAACTATTTGCTGTGAAAGTTTCACTATTAACTCTATAAGTTCCAAATTGAGTTTGTGTAATAATTTCTCTTGATCTAAAAATTTCTCCTGTATGTTTTTTAACATAATCTTTTAATTCTTCTAAATTTAATTTAGTTTGAATAGGTTTTATATCATCAATAGTCAATTGTGGAACTGATAATTCTTCTACTTCATCTTTAACAATTACAGGCCAAAATAAATCATACTTTTCATAATTTTCTTTTAAATCAACTTTTATTAAATCACCCAATGTTTTTTTAGGTGAATATTCTTGCTCTTCAACAACAACTCCTTCTTCAATTAATTTTTCATAGAATTTTTTATAATTAGGATGTTCTACAATAAACAATATATCATAATAAGCAGAAAATTCTTTACTTTTATCAATAAATAATTTATGTCTATTATCAGCTTTTATTTCATTAATAACATCATCATTTCTCCACATCAATCTTAATCCCCTACCTATTGTTTGTTCCAACAATATTTGCGAAGATGAAGATCTTAAAGGAACCACAACACATATATTATTAACATCAAAACCTTCTCTCAACATCAAAACAGACACAATAACTTTTACTTCATCATTTTTATCAACATTATTCAATTTAATCTTTAAATTATTCCATTCATTTTCAGATATTGAACCCTTTTTAGAAGAATCAACCCTCAATATAGATTTCTCATTCAAACCACAATCACTTTGTAAAAATTCTTCAACCAATGGTGTTATTTCTGTATCTTCACAAATAACCATCATTTTTGGAGTTTTACCAAGTTTAGAAAATTGCTCTTCCAATGTAGACAACTTTGCCAAACCAGCTCTCAACATTATTCTTTGACCATCAGACAAATATTTATTATTTTTCTCACCTTCTGCTTTAAAATTCAAATCACCATCTTGAATACTTGCAGTTTGTATTCTTTCATCAATACTAACAATTTTAACAAGACCTTGTTGAATAGCCTTAACAAGTGGAAAATCAACAATAATATGTGGAAAATAATTTTTAGCATCAGACTCATTAGAAACATTATTATAAGGAGTAGCCGAGAAATCTATCTGCAAAAATCCTTTATCTTTATTTTTAGAAGCTAAATTAATAATAGCTTCCCACACCAAATCTTCATCCTTTTTCAAATCATGAATATGGTGCGCTTCATCATTTATAATACATAAATTATTTAAAGAACTCAAATACTTTATACTATCACCAATAGTATATCTTGAATCCAAAACATTCAAATCAGAGCCAGCATTTTTACTAGGTGGCAACTCCAAAACATCATCAACCAAATTTTTCATAGCCTTCAAGCTATAATCATCACATACAATTTTTTCCTTTTCATCTTCTTTTTTAGACAACAAATCTTTATCAAAATCATACAAATATTGCCAATTAGTAATAGCAATCAACCCACTACCAGTAATTTTTTTACCTATTTCATCCTTTTTAACAAGATTATTATTAACAAAAGAATACAGAGTTTCCCTATACTCATAAGGCAAAAATAAATCTTCATTTCTTTTTATATCAGATGTATTAAAATCCCTACCACCACCATCTTTTTCTTTTCCCAAAAAAGAATCCAATAATCTATCATAAACAATAACACCCGGTGCTATAATCAAAAAATTTTTTATCCAATTAACATCACTATCTTTATTATACATAGCATTCAAAACTTGCCATATAAACAAAGCATTCATAACAAATGTCTTACCTGTTCCAGTAGCCATTTTAATACAATATTTTAAAGTATCATATTTATCATTTTTAATCGCAGACAAAAACTCATCATCTATAAAAACTTCACCAACATCATCTTCAATAATTGAATAAACATCAAAAATATTTTTACACTTCAAAACTTCATAACAATATATAGCATTCAAAATAGCTTGCTTTTGCCCTTCGTGAAAATTTATACTTCTATTATCACAAGTATCTTGACTAAACCAATACTCCAACAATTCAGCAGTAACATCACTAACATTATCATAAATAGATTCACTTTCCCATTCATTCAAAACAATTTTACTAAGAGCTTCTGCAAATTTTATAGGTTTACTACCAGTAGTTAATTTATTTTTACTCATCTTAAATCTCCTTTATACATATTGCTTCACCACCAAATATATCAACAGCCTTCACACATATTTTTCTACTTCCATAAGTTGTTTTAGGAACATTCAAAACAGCAACTTTATCAACCATCAACTCATTAGCATTATTTTCATTACCCCTATAATCTTGCCACTTACTCCTAAATACTTGACCATCATAATCAGGATCAACCGACCAATATTCAACCATAGCCAAAGGATTAACTGCCACAATCTTTTTAACTTTTTCAGCTTCTTCTTGTTTCAAAGGCAAACAATCAGGATCCAAATAAATATAATTATCAAGTTCAACTATTATTTTTTCTTCAAAATCATTATTACCAGCCTTAACAATAGGTTCTTTAATACTCAAATAATTCAAACTTGAAAACTTAACTTCTTTTTTCTCAACAAGAGTCCTCAATTCTTTTTTCTTCAACAAATCAAACAAATTTTGCGGAATAACCAAAACTTGCAAATTTTTATCTTGATTCAACTCATCAATAATATTAACTATATCAGGAACAAATTGCCAACCCAAAACAACCAATTTTTTAAAGCCACCAAGCAAATTTTCCTTCAACTTCAAAGCTTTTAAAATAGTAGCCTTACTAGTAATCATTCTAGGACTATCAACATAAACCAAAGTTTTTTCTTCCTTCACATAACCAACATTATTAGGAATATTATTATCATCATCAAAAACACTAGCCCCATACAATTGCAATATAACCCTTGCCAAATCACCAATTCTTTTAAACTTACTACTTTCAAACATTTCTTTCTGATAATCACCAATAGCTTGAAACAAAAATGGTTTAGCATCATTATCAATCATCCTTTTTCTAGTAATCAAAGTAGAAGGTTTACCAATATCTGTTGTAATCCACTTTCTACCCAACTTTTCAGCCACACTCGCAGTAGTCCCACTTCCACAAAAGAAATCTGCAACTATCGAGCCTTCATTACTACTTGCTTTTATGATTCTTTCTAATAGTGCTTCGGGTTTTTGAGTAAAATATTTTACATTTTCTTTTGCTTGTGGATTAACTATTGGTATATCCCAAGTATCATCAATAGGTGTTTCTGATGAATTAGGATATATTTTATTTCCATTTACCCATTTAAATTTTTTTCCTTCTTCATCAACTTGATCATATTTTTTTTCCCATCCTTCTTTTTTTTCTCTATATTGTATATTAAATATATAACTATTTATATTTTTAACATATCTAAAAATGACATCATGTTTTTTAGCAAAATCTCTTTTTGGTGAATTTCCACTAACATAATGCCATATAATCTCATTTCTAAAATTCTCTTTTCCAAAAATCTCATCCATTAAAACTTTAACATAATGTCCCACATGCCAATCAATATGAACATAAATACTGCCTTTGTCGCTCAATAATTCTTTCATTAAACATAATCTAGGATACATCATTTCTAAATAACTAACTGTGCCATCTTTCCAAGTGTCGCTGTATGCAAATTGTTCTAAAATTGTAGGTTTTGTTTCTATTTCTGCATCGGGAAGTTGTATATTGGTTCTGTAATCTGCTTTGCTGTCAAAAGGTGGATCAATATAAATTAAATCAATACTATTTCTTAAAGATGGAGTAATATCGTCGCCTATTAATAGTGCTTGCATTGCTAATAAATTATCACCATAAACAAGTCTGTTTACCCATTCTTTTTTGCTAGGGTCTTTTAAAACTCCATTAAATAAATTGTTTGTGTTTTTTGAAGGCAATACATATTCATTTGTTTGCAATGTTAATTTTTCACCATTGTCAATATTTTCTAAAATTCTTGCAACTTTCTTTTTGCCTTCTGCAACAATGCTTGGCAATTCGTCTATTAATGACATAAACTCCTTTAATATGTTAATAAATTTATTCAAGAATAAAAAAAATTTTTGAAAAATCAATTATTATATTGATTATTATTGATTAAGTTTAATGTTATGTGAGTATAAAAATATATACTTCCTAAATTTAACATTTTTTGTTAAATTTTTGTTGATTTTTACAAAAAAAATTTATATTATTATTTTATCAATAAAATTTTAAGAAAATGTTAGTTAGTTTTAGTGTTGAAAATTTTAAATCTTTTGCGAAAAAAGAAACTTTGTCTATGGCTCTTGCAACTAAGATAAAAAAAAACATTTTGACTAATAATTTTTTTAAAACAGGAAATAAAACTTATGATAATCTATTAAAAATTGCTTGTTTTTATGGAGCCAATGCTAGTGGTAAGACTAAATTTATTGAAGCAATACATAGTTTTTTATTCTTTTTTAAAGAAGAGTTGCAAGAAGTTGATGATAATTTTGAGGATATATATGAACCATTTGCTTTTGATAAAGAGAATTCAAATAAGCCTATAACATTTAGTCTAGAATTCATTGTGAAAAATGTTTTATATTCTTATCTTATTTCTTATAATAAAAATTCAATAGTAAAAGAGAAATTAATTAAATTTAATAAAAATAAAGAAGAAGTTATTTTTTCAATAGAAAAAGATAATATTGATAAATCTATATTTTCAAAAGATATTGAAGAATTATCTAAAAATACAATATTAAAAATACAAAAGCAAAATTATAATAATTCATTTTTGAGACTTTTTGATCAAGATTCTACTTCTGATATATTAACAGATATTCTTTTATTTTTTAAAACAAAAATTAATGTAATATTATGTGAATCAAGATTTGATGAAAGAATATTCGCCGGAAATACAGCAGAAAAATATATAAAAAATAATAGTAATGATAGACAATTAATAACAAATATATTAAAAACAACTTGTAATTCTTTTACTGAAATTAATATAAATCAAATAGATGTAGATTTAGAGAAAATGAAAATACCTGCCGGGCTAAAAAAACTTTTACAAGATGAAAAAAAATTAAAAAGATTGGATATAAAATTTAAACATAAAAATACCGAATTGGATATAAGGGATGAATCAAGTGGAACTAAGATAATGTTTGGATTATCAGGAAGATTAATAGATCTTTTTAGAAATGGTGGTGTTATTTTTATTGATGAATTGGATAAAAATTTACATCCTGATATTTTGGTTTATTTAATAAAATTATTTCAAAATAAAAATATAAATATAAGTAATGCTCAATTAGTTTTTACAATACATAATGATATTCTTTTAGATCAATTTTATGATGAAATTTTAGAAAAAAGAGTATCTTTATTAAGAAGAGATCAAATATATTTTATTAATAAAGACAGAAATGAAGCTTCACATTTAAATAGGGCTGTTGATTATACAGGAACACAATTTAGAGATAATATGGTTAAATTATATAGAAATGGTTTTTTTGCTTCAAGACCTTTTGATTTAGAAGAAAGTTATACATTTTTAGAGGAAACAATACATAATGACAAGTAAAAAAAAGAATATAGGTAAATCAAATTTAGATACAGGTGATAAAGATATAAATATTTTAATAATATGCGAAGGTAAAAATACCGAAAGAATGTATTTAGCTAAATATTTTAAATTACTAGTTAAAAAGATATTTGAAAAAGAAATAGAAGACTTTTATTTTTTAGATCCTTATGGAGAAGATCAAGAAGGAAAATTTAAAAATTTTAGATTTGAAGCAAAAAATAATGATGGAAATACTTTATCTGTTATTCATATTCAAATAGAACATACTGGAAAAACTGATCCTTTGGGTATTGTAAATCAAGGAAATGAAAGGTCTAGTAATTATGATTATGTTTATTGTGTTTTTGATAAAGATGGACATGTGGAAGGAAGACTAGAAAATTATAATAAAGCAATGAGACAAGTAATTAAAAAAAATGTAACAATAATTAATTCTATTCCATTTTTTGAATTGTTTATTGCTTTACATTTTAAATATACTACTTCTGAAAATTATTGTAATAATTCTAGTGATGATTTTATAAAAAATGTTCTTAAAAAAGAATTTAAATTAGAATATTCTAAAACATGTAAAGATTTTTATAAATCTTGGGAAAAAATAAAAGATAAAATTTCTAATGGAATAAATAATTCTATTAAATTATCAAAGGAAGATTTTAATATAAAAACAAATTTTCATATACTTTTAATTGATTTATTTAAAATATTTACTGAAAAGGTTTCTGACGAAAAATATATAACAAAAAATAAAAATGATAGTGAAGTTATTAAGGTTATGAAAAAAATATTTGAATAATTTATTATTTTTTGATTTAATTACTAATTTTTACCTTCTGCAACAATTCTTGGTAATTCGTCTATTAATGACATAAACTCCTTTAAATATATTAATAAATTTGTTTAAGAATAAAAAAATTTTTTGAAAAATCAATTATTATGTTGATTATTATTGATTAAGTTTGATGTTATGTGAATATAAAATTTATCTATATTTCTATAATTTTTTATTTTTTATACTTCCATAAAATTTTTATTGCGATAATATTAATATTTTTATTATTTTTTGATAATTAAATTTATTATCTATAATGTTTAGTATTATGATATAGCGATTAAATGACAAAATAGTAAATAATGTTATACTTATTGTTTGACTTCATGTTATACAATATAGTGCTACACTCAATATCATAAATTATAAATGGAAATTATTATTGTTGGCTTTTCTTATAATTCTTATGAATCTAAATTTTTTATTTAATTTATTTTTTATACTTCCATAAATTTTTTATTATAATAGTATTAATAATTTTAATTGTTTATTATTTATAATATATCAAATACTATATTATAAAAAAATTCTGTTCTAATGCAAATGCAAGATTTTTATTTACATTTCTATAAATGTTTATTCTACTAAGAATAGAGTTTAATCTTGTTGTAAATTTTATGAGTGCTTTTTTTACACTTATATTTGTATTTATGTTCTTTTATTTATTTTTATATATATTATCGCTAGTTTAGATTCTAATTATCGTCTATTTATAATAATTGTAACTGTGATATTATACTTAATATTATACTTGAAAACTAAGTCTCACTATTACTAGATTTTACTATCAATCTTAAGATTCAATATTTTATAATTTAATTTATTTTTTATACTTCCTTAAAATTTTTATCATGATAGTATTAATAATTTTTAATTATTTTATTTTCAATTCTTGTATATTCTGTTTTTAGATTTGTTATTGGTAATTATAGATTGCTTCGCTTCGCTCGCAATGACAGTACCCCCTACATCGTCATTGCGAGAGTTCGTAGAACTTGTGGCAATCTCGTGATGGAACATTATAACAGTCAAACAAAACTCGTCATTGCGAGGCTTTGAAAAAGCCGTGGCAATCTCGGGATGGCAACCACTACACACAACCAAAACTTCTCATTGTGAAGGCCAAAGGCCTGTGGCAATCTCAGTATGGGACACCAGGGTACTCAACCCCCACTGTCATTGCGAGAACCGAAGGTTCGTGGCAATCTCGGTATAGGACATAATTATTCTATTGATAATTTTTTTTCTTTTCTGTTTTTGGTAGTGGTTCTGTGGTTTGTGGATTGCTTTGCTTCGCTCGCAATGACAAAGGGGAAAAGGGGTGGTGAATTCTTTTTCTTTTTTATAAAAGAAGAAACCAGTAGTAGTTGTGGATTGCTTCGTTTCACTCGCAATGACAGTACACACAAACTTGTCATTGCGAGAGTTCGTAGAACTTGTGGCAATCTCATTTATTTTAGACTTGTCATTGCGAAGGCCGCCCTACCCACACAGTCATTGCAAGAGCCAACCCACACTCGTCATTGCGAGGGCTTGAAAAGCCCGTGGCAATCTCGTTATGGCAACAACCACACCCAATCCACCAGTGTCATTGCGAGAACCGAAGGTTCGTGGCAATCTCAGTATGGGTACAATTATTCATTCATATAATTCTTTTGTTTTCTGTTTTTGCATTAACTATTAGTGGTTTGTGGATTGCTTCGTTTCACTCGCAATGACAGTATCCCCACACCGTCATTGCGAGAGTTCGTAGAACTCGTGGCAATCTTGATATAGAGTATTGTGGTAAAAGCATTACTCAACCCCCCTGCGACTTCGTCGCTTCCCCCCTTACAAAGGGAGGCAAAATGTGATTGTAGATTACTTCACATCTTGTGCAATAATAAAGAAGAAAATAAAAAATAATTTATTTTTTAGTCACGATATTAAGAGATATTAAAGTGGCTCTCGCCACCAATTAGATATTTATTAATTTTAAAGGAGTAGTTTTAGTATACCTTAAAAAGTAACCCACCAGCTTAGCTGGTGGTTCTTCATTTTCGGGCATAGCCCTAATACTACTAGCAGCACCTCTAGG
>CALXSG010000006.1 GCA_944391075.1 uncultured Rickettsiales bacterium
GATGCTAAATTCTTGGATGACAAGATGGATAATGGTATTTCTGATTCTGGAAAGATGTATGGTTTCACAGGATCTAACACATCAGGTTCCAACGGTTGTGTTTATAGTAATTCAACAAGTGTTATTCCAGATGAAACAGTTAGAGATTGTGGTGTAGCAATATCTATCGGTTTATAGTATAATTGTTAAATATAATATTGTCCTTTATATAGTTTTATATAAAGGACTTTTTTATTGAATTTTTAAATTTTTTATTTACTATATATAAAAATATTAATACTTATCATGATGCAAAAAATAAAGGATTTTTTTAAAAAAATATTTTTATTTATACCTTCGTATTTAAGGTTGTTTGTTTTATTGTTTTTTATATTTTTGTTATTATTTATTTTAAATGAGTATCTTTTAAAATCTAACAGTAATTCAAACGATTTAATAACTGATACTGTAAAAGTAAATAAAACAAATAACAATTTTCAAATAAAAGACAATACTACAAATAATACAACAATTAATGACGATAAAATAACAGGTGAAGTTAATGTCAATCTTGAAAGTGCGCCATCAAAGCCATCTTTAAGAAATAATAATACTAAATTAGATAAAAACTTAGAACTTAAAGAAGAAGATTATTATTTTGGTGCAGAAGATGCAAAAGTTACTATTATTGAATATTCAAGTTATAATTGTCCACATTGTTTGAGTCTTCATAATAATATTATGTCAAACTTAAAAAAGGATTATATTGATACTAATAAAGTAAAATATGCTAAAAAAGTTTTTATTCAAAAAAATTCTATGTTAGGCGTTTTACTTCCATATTGTGCAAAGCCAGAAAATAGATATAAACTAGTTGAAGATTTATATGCAAATCTTAGATCGTGGTTAGATAGTAGAAAACAAAAAGAAAAATTAGAAGTAATAGCACTTCAAAATGGTTTTACAAAACAAGAATTTAATGATTGTATGAAAAATGCTGAACTTGTTAATAAAATAATCAAAAATCAACAACAAGAAGCTAGAAAACTTAAAATTTTTTCTACACCAACATTATTTATCAATAATCAAAGAATTACAGGTAGTAAATCTTATGATAAAATAAAAACAATTATAGAGGAAGAACTTGCTGCAAATAATTAGTGAATATATTTGGCCTAAACTTAAAATTATTTTAATTGTGGTAGGGGTTGTTGTTGCTATTTATTTTTATATTGATTTTAGAAAAGATAGTTGGGAAAAATATAGTACTAAATTAAATTACAAAAAAAATCTTTTTGAACAAATTATGGCAAAACTTAATGATGTAAGCAAGGATAAAAATATTCTTGGTTATGATGATGCTAAAATTAATATTATTGAATATGTAAATGTTACTTGCCCTTACTCTTCAAGATTTCACAAACAAAATTATAAAAGAATTGTTAAAGATTTTGTTAAAACGCATAAAGCAAAGTATGTTATAAGAGTTGCACTAGCAAGTGATCAATCAAGGATAATGTCTAGAATTTTTAATTGTATTCAAAATAGTGAATTAGCTTATGCTTTTTTAAATAATTGCATGTTATATCGTAATAATTGGATTTACTTAAACGGTGAGAAGCAGAAAGAAGCTTTATTAAAAATTGCTAAATTTGTAAATATTAGTGATAACGAATTTTATGCTTGTTATAATAATACAGCCTTAGATGGGGCGCTTAAATCAAAAGAGATGGAGGAGATGAAGTATTTTTCATATGTGTCAACTCCTATGGTTATAATTAATCAAGATATACTTAGTGGTAATATAGAATATACTAAGTTAGAAAAATTAGCTAATAAAGCTTACAGAAAAGCAAAATAATTTATGACTTTTTTAAAACGGTAGTTAAAAATAAATCTCTGTTATTAAGCATTAAATTGGCTTTTCCAACAATTCTATCACATATATTTTCAAGTTTAACTCTTTCATCTTCTGTAAATTTATTTAATACAAAATTTACAATATCATTTTCATATTTAGGTCTTCCTATTCCAATTCTAATTCTATGATAGTCTTTACCAATCATTTCATCTATACTTTTTATACCATTATGTCCTGCTGAACCACCACCTGTCTTAAATTTCATCTTACCAAGTTCTAAGTCCATATCGTCTTGAAATACATAAATATTTTCTAATGGTATTTTGTAAAATTTTGCAACTTCTGATACAGCTATACCTGATTTATTCATATATGTTTGTGGTTTTATTAAAATAATTTTTGCGCCATTGATATAACCTGTAAAAATTTCTGAATGGAATTTTTTTGTATCATACGATAAATCATATTCTCTTATCATTTTATCAGCTATTAAAAAACCAACATTGTGTCTTGTATTATCGTATTCTTCTCCAACATTACCTAAACAAACAAATAAATACATGATATTATAATTAATAAAATATGTTTTTATTTTTAAAAAGTTAAAAAAATAAGTCAATATCTTATTTTAAATAGTAAAATCAGTTTATTTATCTATAAAATAATAATTCTTAAAGAACTCAATAAATTTAATATATGAAATAAAAAATAAAAATATAAAAAAATTTACTTTTTTGCTTGACTTTCCATAAAATTAATATTAAAACCATAATATACCATAAAATACCATAAAATGTATTTTATAGCGTTAATATAAGGAAATGAGGAGTTTATGGCTTTATTTTTGTCAACATTTGAAAACAAAGTAGATAATAAGGGCAGGGTATCTGTTCCTTCTCAGTTCCGTAGTATGATGTATGGTAAAGATTTTTCAGGGATTGTAATTTATCAATCATCAATTAATAAATGTATAGAAGGTTGTAGTATAGAAAGAATACAAAAATTAAGTGAAATGATTGATGATTTAGATCCAACATCTAAAGAACGTGATGCATTTGCAGCTGTTATTTTAGGTGGTGCAGCACAATTACCATTCGACTCTGATGGTAGAGTTATATTACCTAAGAATCTTATGGAATTTGCTGGTATAAAAGATAAAGCTACTTTTATTGGAAAAGGACAAACATTTGAGATATGGGAGCCTGAAATGTTTAATGAATATCTTAAAAATGCAAAAGAGCAAATTAAGAATAATCCATTTTCAATAAAAAAGTTATCTTAAAAGGGCGGTAATTTTTGGGAAAAAGGGCGGTAAAACATTTTTGGGAGAATTAGTTAGTATTTGGGAGACTTCTAACTTAGCTTTACCGCTAGTTATAAATTAGAATATTATTAAAAAAAGTCAAGTATAAAAATGAAAAATTTGGAGTATCATGTACCAGTAATGTTAAAAGAAGTTATGGAGTACTTGAAACCAAGTGATAATAAAATATATGTTGACTGTACATTTGGGGCAGGTGGCTATGCTAGGGAAATACTTGATAAATCTAATTGCAAGCTTATTGGGCTTGACAGAGATGAGACTGTAAAAGTTTTTGCTGATGATGTAAAAACGCAGTTTGGAGATAGGTTTGAATTTTATAATATAAAATATAGTAATATAGAAAATATATTAAATGGTAGAAAAGTTGATGGTCTTGTACTTGATGTGGGTGTATCATCAATGCAAATTGATAACGCGGATAGAGGCTTTTCTTTTCAAAAAAATTCAAAACTAGATATGAGAATGGGTGAAAATTCTATTTCTGCTTATGATATTATAAATAATTATACAGAAGAGGAAATAGCAAATATAATCTATAATTATGGTGATGAAGTAAAAAGTAGACATATAGCTAAAAAAATTGTTGAGAGTAGAAAAGTAAAACCAATAGAGACAACTTTTGAATTAGCTGATATAGTTAGATCTTTTTATTTAGGCAAAAGAGGAAAAATAGACCCAGCTACAAAAACATTTCAAGCAATTAGAATTGCAGTTAATGATGAGTTGAATGAATTAAAAAAAATATTAAGTATTTCTAAAAAGATTTTAAATAAAGATGGAAGGTTAGTTGTTGTTTCTTTTCATTCTTTAGAAGATAAAATTGTTAAAGATTTTATTAAAGAAGAAACAAATAAAGGCAAGAAAAATGATAAATATTCTAATATAAAGTTAGAAAGTGATTTTGAATTATTAACAAAAAAAGCTGTTGTACCTAGTGAGGAAGAAGTAGAGAAGAATGTAAGGTCTAGATCAGCTAAATTGAGGGCTTTAAAAAAATGTTAAAACTTAAAAAGTTTTTTTCTATTTTAGAAAATGTTTTACTGATTATAGTTATAGTCTTAACTATTTCAGTATTTTATATAAGATATAAAATGTATAATATAACAAAAAATATGGCTTATCTTGATAAAAAAATTGAACAAATGCGTGATGATAAGAAAATTTTACAAGTTGAATTAACATATTTAACTTCAACAGAAAGACTTTTAGATTTAATAGAAAAAAATCCTAATATTCTTAATAATAAACAACTTGCAAGTATTAAACAGGTAAAAACAAAAGAGGAATTCAAAGCTTTCTCATTGGCTAAGGCGGTTAATAGCCCTTACAATAATAAAAAATATGCAAAAACATTAACAAATTTTATAATAGAAAATGACTTTTAAAGAATTTAAAAAACCTATATTAGTATTTATATCTCTAACATTATTAACTGTTGGTATGATATTTTTTGTTGACGTTAATTTAGCTATTAATGTTCAAGATAATTTAAATGAGAGTGTTAAGCACGTATTTAATTATATAACGGAAGTTGGTTCATTTCCATATATATTTACTATAAATTTATTTTTATTGTTATTTTTCGCTTATATGTCAAAATTTAGTAAAAATAAAGAACAATATTTAGATAAATTAAATTTATTAATATATGGCGCTTGTGGTGAAGTTGTAGCTTTAGCTGCAACTCAATCATTAAAATATTTCTTTGGTAGATCTCGTCCATTTAACTATTTTAATGGCGATGCTGAGACTATGTTTACATTTTTTAATTTTGAACATGAATATGTTTCGTTTCCTTCTGGTCATTCATCAGGAATATGGGCATTAATAACATGTTTATTATTTGTTTTTAAGTATAATAAATATTCAAGATTTTTAATTGTTATTGGTCTTTTAATTTCTATTAGTAGAATTATATTAAATATGCATTTTTTGTCAGATGTATTTTTTGGCGCTGTGTTAAGTATATTTTTAACAAAATATACTGCATTATTATTATCTAAAACTAATATAAAAATCAAATTTTAGTTTATTAGTATTTATTTATAGTACTTGATTTATACCCACTTATAATAGGTGGGTATTTTTATTTTACCTTAAATTTTTTTATTTTACTTGAAATTTTTTTAATTATTACTATATATTATGTATGAATTTATTATTGTATACATAGTAAAATGGAAAAAAGAGACTATTATGAAGTATTAGGGGTTGCAAAAACTGCTACTGATGATGAAATTAAAAAAGCTTATAGAAAAAAAGCTATGGAATTTCACCCCGATAGAAACCCTGGAAATAAAGAAGCCGAAGCTAAATTTAAAGAAGCTGCTGAGGCTTATGAAGTGTTAAAAGATGCTGACAAAAGAGCTGCGTATGATAAATACGGACATGCTGCATTTGATCCTAGCATGGGTGGTGCAGGTGGAGCAGGTGGTTTTGGCGGTTTCGGTGGTTTTAGACAATCTAACTTTAATGATTTTCAAGATATTTTTTCAGCTTTTGGAGATATATTTGGTGATTTTGGCGGACACGGTTTCAGTAGTAATGGAAGATCAAAAAGAAGCAGAGCCATGGATGGTTCTGATCTAAGATATAATGCTACAATTACATTACAAGAAGCTTTTGCAGGCACATCTATTGATATTAATTTTACAGCACCTGTTGTTTGTCCTGTATGTAATGGTAGTGGTGCTGAACCAGGAAGCAAGCCTGATGTATGTCCTGATTGTGGTGGTACAGGAACAGTTAGAAGACAACAAGGTTTTTTTGTAGTTGAAACAGCTTGTAAAAGATGTGGTGGAAGTGGTGAAATTAATAAAAACCCTTGTCATGAATGTAAAGGAAGTGGTAAAATTAATAAGAATAGAACACTTAATGTTAAAATTCCTGCTGGTGTGCAAGATGGTACTAGAATTAGAGTAGCAGGAGAGGGTGAAGCTGGTACAAAAGGCGGTAGAAACGGTGATTTATATGTATTTATTAATGTAAAGCAAGATAAATTTTTTACAAGAGAAGGTAATGATTTATTATGCGAAGTGCCTATTTTAGTTACAACAGCTATTTTAGGTGGTGAAATTGGAGTTAAACTTATCGAAGGCGGAGAAGCTGTTGTTAAAATTCCTGAAGGTACAAAATGTCAAACTAAATTTAGATTAAAAGGTAAAGGTATGCCAGTATTAAATGCGGGTGGCAGACGTGGTGATTTAATTGTTAAGGTTACAGTCGATATGCCTAAACCTTCTAATCAAGAAGAAAAAGATTTATATTTAAAATTAGATAAAATTTTAAAAGAAAAAGAAACAAAAACAGAAAATAGCTTTTTTAAAAAATGGTTTAAATAACTAATTTTTTCTTTTAGTAATTCCAGCCTCTTCTATATAAAGAGGCTCAATTTTTTCTGTAAAAATATTATGTTCCGCTTTATATTCAATTAATTCTAACCATTTTTCATTAGAAAAATTGGAAAAAATCATATTATCATTTAAAATATTTTTATCGTTTGTTAATATTTTTAAATTTTTATTTTTTTCTAAAAAATCATTTATATCTTTTTTATAAATTACATAATAATTATTTTTATTTTGTATATAATATTTTACATTATTCAAATCTAAAATTACAACATCATGCTCTGTTTGATTAAAGCTAATTAATTCGAACATATTATTAGTAACAATCTTTTTATGTGTTGAAATTTGTATAGCTTTTAAAACGGCTAATGCGGTTTTTATTGAAGTAAAATTTCCAGGACCCGTTGTTGATGAAAAAATATCTATATCTTCGTATTTTAAATTATTTTCTTTAAGTAATTCATTAATTGATTTTACTAAAATCTCTGATTGTTTATTACTTTCAATAAACTTTGATATGATATTAGAACTTCCAATTCTTAGAATAATATTTATATTATTAGGTATAATATTAAAAGCTAAAATTTTTTGCATTATTTTACTTGAATTTTATAATAACAATATTATATATAATTTATTGTATAATAATAATTATTCAAGTTATATTTTAGTTTATAAATAAATTTTAAGAAAAATGGAAGAGAGAATACACCCTGCGAATAGAAAAACAATAATTTTAATTGGAATGATGGGAGCTGGTAAAACAACAACTGGTTTTACATTGGCACAGAGACTTAATATTAAATTTGTTGATTCAGATAGAGAGATAGAAAAAGCTGAAGGTATGTCCATAGTTGATATATTCAATACTAAGGGTGAAGAATATTTTAAAAAAATAGAAAGAAAAACTATCTCAAAAATCTTAAACAGTCATCAACCACAAGTTTTATCTATTGGAGGAAATGCTTTTGATGATAAAGATATTAGAGATTTAATTAAAGAAAAAGCTATTTCCGTATTATTAGAAGTTGAATTTGATGTATTACTTGAAAGAGTTAAAAGAAAGAATACTAGACCTTTATTAGAACAAGGCGATAAAGAAGAAATTCTTAGAGAAATTTATGACAAAAAAATGCCTTTATATAGAGAAGCTGATATTGTTATAAATACAACATATTTAAATAGAGATACATCTATTAATGTTATTACAAGTTCCATAGCTCAATACATTAGAGACTATGGCAAATAATATAAATTTATAATATTTATTTATATATAAAATAGCTCCATTTAGAGCTATTTTTATATTTTATAATAGGCAAAATAAATAAAATTAACATAATTTTTAAATAATCATTATAAGTTATTATCTTTTATTAAAATTCTAATTATATACAACAGAGCAAAAATTATCTATAAAAATAAAATATTTTTAACAAATATAAAAAAAATTAATTTATAATCTTTAATTTTTATTATCATCTATCAACAAGTCATAAAGTAATAGAATTCAATATCATATTATAGCTACTGTTTTTTAAGAGATAACTATAAGTAAGACCATCAGTAATAAAGCTTTCTTTTAAGGGATAGCTATAACAGATATTTATTAAAATAGGAGATTAAAATGCTTATAGCCACCACCTTTTTAAGGGGTAACTATAACTTTTGTTCTTTTTTATATTTGATTTGTATTGTTATAGCCACCACCTTTTTAAGGGGTAACTATAACTAAATATTGAAGGTATTTCTTGGGTTGGTGGTTATAGCCACCACCTTTTTAAGGGGTAACTATAACAAAATGAAGAACAATATATTTTATGCAATTGTTATAGCCACCACCTTTTTAAGAGGTAACTATAACAGTTTGACGAGTTTGTAAAAACCATAGACAGTTATAGCCACCACCTTTTTAAGAGGTAACTATAACTATGACTATTAAATTAAATGATATCGTAAAGTTATAGCCACCACCTTTTTAAGAGGTAACTATAACCTGAACAGAAATCAAATATAGAAAATACTATATTAGTTTGTTCTTGATCTTAAAAAAATCTATAAAAATTGTAAAAAATATTTAATTATTTGTCAATTATTTTTTAAATGAAAGTAATTTTTTTGGTTTGTTTTTAAACATCATTTTATTAGCTAATAATACAAGATAAATTTTGTTGTCTATTATATATTTATTTTTGTGTTTTAAAAATTTTCTTAATATTGCTGAATTAGAAACTTTGATTGAATTTCCATCTTGATTAAAAATATATGGAGTTTTTAAGTCAAATATTAATTTTCTATAAGATAAAAAGAAAACATTATGATAATTAATTTTTTTATTGTTTTTTGTTTCATTTTTAAAATCTTCTAAAATTGTACCAATTTTATTAATTATATAATCAGCAGTTATATTTTTATATGCCTTATTTTCTTCCTCAATAAAATAAAACAATACATTATGTGCTAAACAATTTCTAATATGTATCAATTCTGCATCTTTTTCTTTATCTGATTTATCTAATAAAAATGGCTTTTTATTTTTTATGATGTTAATAAATTTTAGTAATAAAAAATTTATTTTGATATTTGTGAAATAAAAATCTTCTATGTATTTAAATTGTATTAAAGGTTTTTCTTTTTTGACTTTTGTTTTTCTTGAATCAAAAATGTCATTAAAAGCTTTTTCAATTTTAAAAATATTTTTTCCTGATATAAAATTATAAATTTCCTTAAAAGTTGTTATTTTGTATATATTTTTATTATTAAAATAACTTGTGTGATTTGATTTATATTTTTCATAACATTGTCTCCAAGGTAATATTCTATATTTTGTTTCTCCTGTTAATATTCGTTTTCTTTGTCTAAATCTTGATATTAAAATTTTATTTTGTTCATTATTTTTTAAATCTTTTACATCTTCTCTTGCTTTATTTTTTGATAATAATACAGAATATAATTCTTTAATTTTTTCAGTTTTTTTGATTTTGAACTTATTGTATAAATTTTTATATTGAGTTGAATTTTTATTAAATTCATTATAAAGATTGTAATTGTTATAATCTTTTTCTGTTAATATTGATGTAAATTTATCATAAACTAAATTTATTATTTGATGTGGTAAAAGTAAAAAGAAAGCATTTAATGTTTTAGTTAAGGTAAAATTTCTATTAATATTTTTATGATTTATATAATGTCTTAATTCTTTTAAATTTTCAAAAATAGTATAAAAGTCTGTATTTAGTATTTCTGGAAATATTATGAATTCAAAATTTAAGTTTTCTTCAAAAATGTCTTTACATTTTTTATTATTTTTTAATTCTTGTAGCATTTTTGAAAACATATTTGTATAGTAATCTTGCTCTGTGGATACATTAATTATATCTGCTAATGCTTTTAAATTATTTCTTGTTATTTCATCATTAAATTTAACATTTTTTATACTATATTCATTTTTTATGATGATATTTTTATCTTTTACAATTTTATTAAATTCTTCTTTTGATTTTTCTATAAAAAAATTATCAGGAAAATTTTTAGAAAATAATATTTTAAATACACTATTAAAATAGTTATTTAATAGAGTTAATATGTGAAATATAAAATCCCCAAGTTCTTCATTTTTATTAATTAATTTTTGAAAGGCTAAAATATCTTTCTTTTCATTTTTATCAATTGAATTTTGTGATTTATTAAAATTTGTATTTTTGTTGTAATTAGGTTTTTTGTTAATATTGTTATTTTCTATTTTATTATTTTCTATTTTGTTAGTTTTTATTTTATCTAGTGTTTCTTGCATAGATATAGGTTTATTTACTATTCTATTACAATTTTTCCCAAATAAATGTTTTGATGCTCCCATAATTCTTAAAATATTAATTGTTAAAATATCAATTGATAAAATATTAATTGATAAAACAGCTACCAATTGGTAGCTGTTAAAATTGTTTTTCTTTTTATTCTTCTTCTTTTTGTCCTCTTGAAAATTTCTTTCTTTCGATTGCAGAAAGATATTTCTTTCTTAATCTTAAATTTTTAGGTGTAACTTCAACACATTCGTCGTCTTGAATGTATGTAATCATTTGTTCAAGGGACATTTTTACAGGAGGTGTTAAAACAATGTGTTCGTCAGAAACAACGGATCTAACATTGGTTAAATTCTTTGTTCTTTGAACATTTACAACTAAATCATTGTCTTTTGCATGTTCACCAACAATCATACCTTCGTATGCTTTTTCTTTTGGGCCAACAAATAAAATACCTCTGTCTTGAATACCGAATAAAGCATAAGGTATTGTGTCGCCTTTATCCATACTAATTAAAACACCTTTTCTTAAAGATGGGATTTCGCCTTTGTATTCTTGGTAGCTGTCGAAAATTCTATTTAAAATACCAGTTCCCCTTGTATCCGTTAAAAATTCACTTTGATAACCAATTAAGCCTCTTGAAGGGATAATGAATACAAGTCTTGTTTTTCCAGTTCCAGAAGGTTTCATTTCTTTCATTTCACCTTTTCTTTTGCTGAGTTTTTCAACAACTGTTCCACTAAATTCATCGTCAACATCAACAACAACTTCTTCGTAAGGTTCTAATTTTTTACCATTTTCTTCTTTCATAATAACTCGTGGTCTTCCAACGGTCATTTCAAAACCTTCTCTTCTCATAGTTTCAATAAGAACACCTAATTGTAATTCTCCTCTTCCACTAACTTGGAAAACTTCGGCACTATCTGTATCTTCAACTTTTATTGCAACATTTGTTTCAGCTTCTGCATAAAGTCTATCTCTAATAAGTCTAGATGTAACTTTATCACCTTCTTGTCCGGCAAGTGGTGAGGTATTTACACCTATTGTAATAGACATTGTAGGTGGATCAATAGGAGTAGAAGCTATAACTTCCGTGTTATCTAGATCGCAAATTGTATCAGCAACAGTTGCTTTTTGTAAACCTGCAATAGAAACAATATCACCAGCTTCTGCTTCATCTAAATCAACTTTTTTAATACCTCTAAAAGCTTGAATTTTTGTGATTTTTCCTTTTTCTACTACATTACCATTAAGATCTAATGCTTTAACTTGCATATTTGTTTTTACTTTACCGGAATAGATTTTTCCAGTTAAAATTCTTCCTAAAAATGGGTTAGCGCTTAATGTTGTAGCAAGCATTTTAAATGTATTACCTTCTTCAATTTTTGGTTCTGGAACATGTTTTAAAATTAAATCAAATAATGGTTCTAAATTTTCTCCTTTTTTTGAAGGGTCATCAGTACACCAGCCTTCTCTTCCTACTGCATATAATACAGGGAAATCTAATTGTTGATCGTTTGCACCTAAATTGCAAAATAAATCAAAAATTTCATCTAAAACTTCATTAGGTCTAGCATCTTGTCTGTCAATTTTATTGATTAATACTATTGGTCTAATACCTAATTTTAAAGCTTTTGAAAGTACAAATTTTGTTTGTGGTAATGGACCTTCTGCTGAATCTACTAATAGAACAACACCATCAACCATAGATAAAATACGTTCAACTTCACCACCAAAGTCAGCATGTCCTGGTGTGTCAACAATATTTATTCTAGTTCCATTATGATCGACAGATGTAACTTTTGCTAAAATTGTAATACCTCTTTCTCTTTCAAGATCTCCGCTATCCATAACTCTATCACTAACAGCTTCATTATCTCTAAAAGTTCCACTTTGTTTTAACATTTGATCGACAAGAGTTGTCTTGCCATGGTCAACATGGGCTATAATTGCTATATTTCTTAATTTCATCTTATTTACTTATTATTTTTTCTTAATTAGATAATATGTTTCAATAAATTAATATATAAAAAAATTAAAGTAAATATTTTTTTATATTTAATAAAATATTGATATATTTATCATAATGATATCAAACTTTTCTAATATTTAGTCTTTAATATTAATATTTATAAATAATTTTTAGATATTAAATTATTCAAAAAATCCTTCTTAATTTCTAAAAATTGCTTTATTGTTTCAATATCAACCCATTCTCCATCATTATGAATGTCTCCGCCTGTTGGTTGATTAGGAATAATTGTAGTATTTTTATTATGAAAATATCTTGCATCTGTAGCTACTGTTGTAAAATTAAATTTACCTTTCTCTCCGACAACTTTTTCAATAGAGTTTTTATATAATTGTAAATATTTATTATCTGTTGGAGTTATTATAACATCAGCATATGCACCAATTTCAATATCTATATTTCCTACTATGTTTTCTTTTGTAATTTTTAATATTTTATCAACATTATATTCTTCTGTAAATCTAATATCAATACAAGCTTCTGCTTGATCAGCTATAATATTAGTTGCTGAACCGCCATTAATTTTTCCAACATGCATTGTTGTAACCCATTCATCTTCTTTTGAATGATTATCTTTGCAATAATATGGAAAAACTTTTCTTAAATTAATAATTGTATTAATAAGATTTTCATTAGCGTCAATACCTAACCATGGTCTTGAACCATGAGCTGTTTTTCCACGAGATATTAACTTTAAGAAAATTGCACCTTTTGATTTTTGAATTATTGTATTTATAAAAGCGCTAGAATCTCCATCTAATAATATTTTTGTTTTTAATTTTACATCTTCTGCCCAGTGTTTTGCACCATTATGTCCGCCAGTTTCTTCATCACTAACTATTAAAGTTCCATATTTTATAGGTAAATTATTTTCTATAACATATTCAAGGGTTTTAATTGAAACAGCAACAGAGTCTTTCATGTCAGAAGTTCCTCTTCCATACATAATATTTTTTTCTATTCGTGGTTCAAACATTTTATTATCATTTACAGGCATAACGTCGATATGACCAACATCTAAAACATCTAAATCAAGACTATCTACATTCGATAATAAAACAGAAGGTAAACCATTCTTTTCTTCTTTTTTTATAAATACTTTTTTGTTATCTTTAAAATAATTTATACAGTAATTTATACAATCTTGTATTGCTTGATTATTATTTACGTATGAAGGGATTTTAATAAGATCTTTTGTTAACTCTACAACATCCATGTTAACTCCTTCTATTTATTGCTTCAATTTTAATATTATATATTAAAAATTTTTTGTCAAATATTTATAAATATAATATATAAAAATTGACCTTTTTTCAAAGGTCAATTTTTAATAGGTAAATAATAAAATATATTATTTCCAAATTGTACATAAATCTAACATTCTGTTAGAATAACCCCATTCATTATCGTACCAAGAACCAACTCTTACGAATTTACCATTAAGAACTTTTGTTTGTGATACATCAAAAATTGAGCTGTGTGGGTTACCCATCATATCAATAGAAACAACAGGATCTGTAACAACTTCTAATACACCATGCATTGAAGGATCTTTAGCAGCATTCATCATGATTTCATTAACTTCTTCAACTGTTGTGTCTTTCTTAGATACAAAACTTAAATCAACGAAAGAAACATCAGGAGTTGGAACTCTAATTGAAACACCATCTAATTTTCCTTTTAATTGTGGCAATACCAAAGCAACAGCTTTTGCAGCACCTGTTGATGTAGGAATCATTGATAAAGCACCAGCTCTTGCTCTTCTTTTATCTTTATGTACTTTATCTAATATATTTTGATCGTTTGTATATGAATGAATTGTAGTCATATGACCTTCTTCAATTCCAAGAACTTTATCTAATGCTTTTGCCATAGGAGCTAAGCAATTTGTTGTACAGGAAGCATTAGAAATAATTGTATCGGAAGATGTTAATTCTTCATCGTTAACACCATAAACGATTGTTTTAACTTGATCAGGAGTTTTTGTAGGGCCTGACATCATAACTTTTTTAGCACCAGCATTGATATGTGGTTGTGCTAATTCAGCTGTTAAGAATAAACCTGTACATTCTAATACAACATCAACACCTAATTCTTTCCATGGTAATTTAGAAGCGTCTTTTTCTGAAACAACTTTAATTTTTTTACCATCAACAATCATTGAATCGCCTTCAATTTTTGCATCATATTTAAAAGTTCCGTGAACTGAATCATATTTTAATAAATAAAGATTTGTGTCTAATGGTGCTAAGTCATTTATAGCAACAATTTCTAAATCTTTATATTTTTCTTGATTTTCGAAGTATGCTCTAAGAACACATCTTCCAATTCTTCCAAAACCATTAATAGCAAGTTTCTTTGTCATATTTTACCTATTAACTTTTATTAATAAAAATTAAAATACTTTATTCACTAGATATTTTTAAATCATAGTAAACAAGCATTTTTGAAAATTCTGTTAAAGAAATTTTAACAGTAATTTCCTTCATCCCGTTAGCAACTTTGAGGTCACGAACGGTAAACCTAATATACATTTCTTGTCCATTTTTCAATTGAGACAACATTAATTTTTGTTTCGCAGGTGAAAATGGTATCACGCCATATTGTGCTCTTTTTTCAATAATATCTGATACTATTAAAGGGTTCTTATCAATTTTAACTTTAACGTTGGTTGTTTCTAAGGCTGATGGTATCATTATAACAACTTGATTAGCTATTTTGTTATTTGGTTGAATATAAACTGATGAAGTGTCGTTATAGAATGTTGTAAAAATTTTGCAATCCGCATTTTCAAGCATGACATCTTTTTCGCATAAAACTGTCCAATCACCAAACTTTTTTTCTTCTGTTGTTATATTGTCAACTACCTCTGCGTTTACAAAGGAAGTTAATAAACAATATAAAAAAATAACAAAATAAAGTTTTTTCATACTTTTAAAAATTTTAATCAATAATATATATATTATGTTTATTTAAAAAGTAAAGTTTTTTGTTTTATGGTATAAAAAAAATATTAAAAAGATTTTATAAAAATATATTTTTTATTGATTAATTAGTATTTGGAAAATAAAAATGATAAATAATTATTGTATTTTTAAAAAGATATTTTTATAATTATTTTGTGTTTATTAAAAATATAAAGGAAAAAATATGCCAAGAGTAGTTGTAACAAAAAATTATAACGATGTTGCTGAAGCTCCAGCAGCTTGCCCAGTTCAAGCTTTTAAAAAAGGACCTAATGGAGAATTAGTTATTGATCCTAATATTTGTATTGACTGTGGTGTTTGCCAAACAGTATCACCTGAAGGTGCAATTTTAGCTGATGATGAAGCTCCAGAAGATGCTGTAAAATATAATGAAGAAAAATCAGCTGAATGGCCAGAAGCTTAATGAATACAAATGATAAAGTATTAATTTTAGAAAATATAAGTAAATCTTATAAACAAAATGAAGGATACCTTGAAATAATCAAGGATTCTTCATTGTTTGTTAGATCAAAAGAAACTGTTGCTTTTGTTGGGCCATCAGGTGCAGGAAAAACTACACTATTACAAATATGTGGTTTACTTGATACTCCAACAAGCGGGGAGATATATATAAATAATCAAAACATTAAAAATTTAACAGATATACAAAAAACTATTATTAGACGTGATAATATAGGTTTTGTATTTCAATTTCATCATTTATTGCCAGAGTTTTCTGTTTTAGAAAATGTTATATTGCCAGGTTTAGTAAAGGCTACTGAAAAAAAGAAGAATATTAAAGAAAGAGCTAAAATTATTTTAAATGATTTGGGTTTATCTTCAAAAATCAACAATAGACCTTATCAGTTATCTGGTGGTGAAAGACAAAGAGTTGCTATTGCAAGAGCGATAATCAATAACCCATCTATAATATTAGCTGATGAACCTACGGGAAATTTAGATCCTGAAAATGCGGATGTTGTTTTTAATCTTTTGCTAAAAATTGTTCATAACTATAATTCTAGTTTATTAATGGTTACACATAATGTTGATTTAGCTAAAAAATTAGACAGAATTATTACAATAAAAGATAAACAAATTATAGAGTATTAATTTAATTTTATTTATGTTTACATGTTTATGTTTTATTGTTAATTGTGATAATTAATAATAAAATACCATGTATAATTAAGATACGAGATATTTAATAGAAGTAATAATTAAATAAATATAAAAAATATTTGCAAGATAATTTTGCTATTTTATATTATTAACTAGATTAAAATAACTTTTTAGAAAATGACAAAAAAAGAAAATAAAAAAAATAATGAAGAAATTATTGCTGAAATTAAAAAACAAATTACAGAAAAAATAAGACCCGCATTAGTTATGGATGGTGGAAATATTGAATTTGTTGATTACAAAGATGGTGTAGTTGAGGTTAAATTATTAGGTGCTTGTCATGGTTGTCCTATGGCATCAGTTACTTTAAAAAGCGCTGTTGAAGGTATTTTAAAAGAATATGTGCCAGAAATTGAAGAAGTTATTGCAAGTAAGTTTGATGAAGAGGATATAGAAGAATAATATAATAGTTTATCATTATATATTTTGTTTTAAAAGAATAGTTCTATGGATATAAAAGTTATAGAAAAAGATAAAGTTTATGTAATAGGCAAAATGGGTGAGGGGGCTTCTAACTCTAATTCTACATGGATTCAAGAATTATGGGATGATGCTAATAATCATTTTAATGAAATAAAAGATATTGCAAAACTCGATAAAAATGGACAGCTTGTTGGTTTTTGGGGTGTTATGACTGAT
Organism: uncultured Rickettsiales bacterium; assembly: GCA_944391075.1. Classification (GTDB taxonomy): domain Bacteria; phylum Pseudomonadota; class Alphaproteobacteria; order Rickettsiales; family UBA1997; genus CALXSC01. The sequence continues at coordinate 17,134 of CALXSG010000006.1, forward strand.
ATTGATGAACTATTTTTACCATGGAGTTGGCAAGGAAAATATTTAGCAGGTTGTGAAGTTAATAAAGAAGCAGAAGCAGCAAAAGGTTGGACAAAAATTGTAATTCCAGCTTTTAGATATGTTGTTGTAAAATGCAAAAAAGATGAATATCAAAAAGTTTTTGAATACATAACTAATGATTATTTACCTAAACATAAATATAATTTAGTTGGCGCATTGCAAGAATTTTATGATGTTAATGATAATTATGATACTATAAATTTATTATTTCCAATAGAATTTCTTTAATGTTTATAAAATGTTTTTGCAAAACTAATAACATAAACATTTTTAATACCAGCTTTATTTAGGACTTTGATACATTCTTTAATGGTTGAACCAGTAGTAACAACATCGTCTATTATAGCAAAATTTAGATTTTTATATTTATCTATTTCTTTTAAGTAATTTTCATTAATAGAAAATTTGCCTTTAATATTTTCAATTCTATCTTTTTGCTTTAATTTGACTTGTGGTACTGTATGTTTATTTTTATAGATAAAATTATATATAACTTGTTTATTTGTTAATTTTGCAATTTCTTCTGCTAATAATAATGATTGATTGTATTTTCTAAAAATTAATCTTTTCTTATGTAATGGTATTGGTATTAAAATATCTATATCTTTAATAATATCTTGTGCTGCATTAACCATAAGTTTTGCCATAATTTTCTTCAAATGTATTTTATCATAAAATTTAAACTTAAAAATAATTTTTGATACAAAAGAATTATATACAACAGCGCTTCTAAGTTTTACATATAATGGTTTTGTTTGTATGCAATGAGCACAAATTACTTTTTTAGAGGCTTTATATTCAAGTGGTGATGAACATTTGTCACAAAATGGTTCTTTTATAAATTTAATCTTTTCCCAGCATTTTTTGCATAGTGTTTCATCTTCTTCTACTATTTTTTCACATAGTGGACATTTGGGTGGAAATATTAATTTTATAATAAAATTTAATAGCCTCATTTTTATATATTTTTTTATTAATATAAAATAATATATTAAAATAAAAGTATCAATATATAAAATATAAAAGTATTGAATTTTATATTTTTAAATACATAATTATTTATAGTAAAGAATATATATTAAATGGAAGAACCAAGCAACTACAAAAACTATGATGATGAATATAAAGAATCCGTAAAATTTGCTATGGATAGTGGCAATTATTTTAAGGACGCTTTTAATTGGTATAATGTTGTTTATATCAAGCCGATGGTTGATAGGACTATGCTTATATTTGCTTTTATGATTTCTGCTATTATTATATATAATGTTGTTCAATTAGTATTGACTTTATTACCATTAAAAGAAGATGTGTATATTCCTATTAGAGAAAAAGATTTATCCAAGTATCAAACTTTAATTTATGATTTGTCAAAAAATGAAGAAGGAGAAACAACTAACGAAGATATATTAAGATATTTATTAATAAATTATGTAGAAGAAAGGGAAAGTCATAATTACAAAGCTGCTAATGTATCTGATATGAATCATAAATTGAAAGTTATAGAAAATAATTCTTCCGGTGATGTATTTAATGAATTTCAAACATTTATGAGTAGAAATAATGTTGGTGGACCTTACTATTTTTTTGGTAAAGATGTTGAAACTACTGTAACAATTGATTCTTTTAAATTTATTAGAGTAGAAAGAAGTGGTTTTTTTAGCAAAGTTAAAGATTATTTTAATGTAGAGTTATTACCTGTCAGAGCAGAAATTACATATACATTAAACACGCAAATTGGTAATAAAATAACATCGCAAAAGAGAAAAGCTGTAATTTCTTTTGAATTTTCTGGTGTTGAGTTTGATAAAAAAACGAGTAGCTATTTACCAATTAAATTTAAAGTTACAAGTTATAAAAATTATGATATAAAGTAATGCTTATGAGAAACTTATTGTTTATTTTTATTTTTTTATTTAGTTTACAAAACTTATATGCAGTTCAATTACCAAGACCATTAGGTAAAGAAAGAAGATTTCAAACTTATGTATATAATCCTAATGATGTTTATAGATATGTTGGTTATTACTATAATCAGGCTTATATTGAGTTTGAAGAGGGAGAAGTTCCACAAAGTATAGCTATGGGTGACTCTGCACCTTGGATGCAGTCGGTTAATGGAAATAAATTATTTTTAAAACCAATAGGTTCTTACCCACAAACTACAATGACTGTTTTTACAAATAAAAGAATTTATTATTTTGAGTTAGATGCTTTAAGACCTGAAAATGTTAATCCAAATGATATACCATTTTTTATAAAATTTGTCTATCCAACTAGTGATGATAAAAATATAGTTAAATTTAATGTTAAAAAACAAAGAGATGATTATCCTGATTTAACAGATTTAAGTAAATATAATTTTAATTATGAATTTGCGGGTAGTCCAACAATAGCTCCTATAAAAGTTTTTGATGATGGTGTATTTACTTATATGGAATTTAGAAATGAAAATGCTGAAATTCCTGCTATATTTGTTGTTAATGAACAGGGTTATGAGGCTATTGTTAATTTTAGAATTGTTGAAGAATATTTAGTTATAGAACAAGTTGCAGGACAATTTACTTTAAGAAGTGGTGAAAATGTAGTATGTGTGTATAATAATTCTTTATATAAATTTAGATAGGTGTTGTTTTTTTAGAAAAAATAACTATATTATATAGCATAAGTGAACAAAAAATAAAAATTTAAATGAATAATGATGGTACAGTTTTTTTATTGCCAGTGAGAGATTTGGTTATTTTTCCAAGGTCTGTTACTAGTATTATAATTGAAAATGAAGAATCATTAAATATATTAAAAGATATAAAAATTAATGAAGATTATATATTCGTAGTTGCTTTTAAGAATGATAGAAATACAAAAGTAACCATGAATAACTTAAATAAAGTAGGCGTTTTATGTAAAATTCTTCAAAAAATAGATACACAAGATGGACAAAAAAGAATAGTAATAGAGGGAATAAAAAAAGCTGAAATTACTGATATAGTTGTTACAAATAAATATTATTTGTGTGAAGTTAAAGAGATACCAAGTATAGAACTAACAGAAACTCAACAAACAGAATGTGAAGGTTTAAGAAAACTTTTATTATCAAAATTAAAAAGTTATTTGTCAATATCAAATAAAAATGGTGAAGATATTTTATTAACATTGGATTTTTTTAAAACAGTTGATGAGATTATATTTTATATATCTTCATTTTTGTCATTACCATTACAACAAAGACAAAGTTTATTAGAAGAAAATAATGATTTAAAAAAAATTAAAAAATTTATAGAAATTGTAGAAATTCAATTATCTTTGATTCAAATTGATAAAAAAATTAATGAAAATGTTGAAAAGAAATTTTTAAAAGGACAAAAAAAGATTTATCTTAATGAAAAAATTAAGATGATTAAAAAAGAACTTGGTAATGATTTTGATGAGAAAGAAGAAGGTGGCGAGATTAGTGAAATTAGAAAAAAAATTCATAAAACAAAGTTATCACCAGAAGCAAAAAAGAAATGCATGGAAGAAATTAAAAAAATGGATGGTATGTTGCCATATTCAAGCGAATATCAAGTTATTAAAAATTATCTTGACTTAGTATTAAGTTTGCCATGGGGTATTAAATCAAAAAATGATACTAATTTAGAAAAAGCTGAAGAAATTTTAAATAGAGATCATTATGGATTAAAAAAGGTTAAAGAAAGAATATTGGAATTTTTAGCTGTTTATAAGCGAAAGAAAACAATAAGTGGACAAATAATATGTTTATTAGGTGCACCAGGTGTTGGTAAAACATCATTAGCAAAATCAATAGCTGAGGCTTTAAATAGAAAATATGTTAAAGTTTCATTAGGTGGTGTAAAAGATGAAGCCGAAATTAGAGGACATAGAAAAACATATATAGGTTCTATGCCTGGTAAAATTATCAATTCATTAAAAAAGGCAGGTACAAGTAACCCGTTGATATTGTTAGATGAAATTGATAAACTTGGTTCTGATTATAGGGGAGATCCTGCTAATGCATTACTTGAAGTTTTAGATCCTGAGCAAAATAAGAATTTTGAAGATCATTATTTAGATCTTGAATATGATTTATCGGATGTTATGTTTATTACAACAGCTAACAATATTGCTAATATTCCTATTCCTTTAAGGGATAGAATGGAAATTATCAAATTGTCAGGTTATACTGAAGATGAAAAATTAAATATAGCTAAACAACATTTAATTCCAAAAGAATTAAAAGAGCACGGTTTAGAAAAAGAAGAGTTCTCAATAAGTGATGAAGCTATTATTGAAGTTATTAGAAAATATACTTTTGAAGCTGGTGTTAGAAATTTGGAAAGAAAATTAGCTCAGTTAATTAGAAAAGCCTTAAAGAAAATTGTAACAGATAAAAATACAAAAACTGTTAAAATAGATGTTAAGGATTTAAAAGATTATTTAGGTGCTGAAATTTATGATTATAATAAAGTTTCAGAAGAAGATAGAGTAGGGGTTGCTGTTGGCTTAGCTTATACTGACTTTGGTGGTGATTTATTAAATATTGAATCTTTAAAATTTTCTGGTGGTGGCAAATTACTTACTACTGGAAAATTAGGTGACGTTATGAAAGAATCTGCACAAGCTGCATTTAGTTATGTTAGATCTATTGCTGATAGATTTGATGTAAAAGCAAAAGAATTTAACAAATATGATTTTCATTTACATGTTCCAGAAGGCGCTACTCCAAAAGATGGTCCATCTGCTGGTATTGCAATTACAGCAAGTTTATTATCTTCAATGACAGGAAAGAAAATAAATAAAGATGTAGCAATGACAGGTGAAATATCTTTAACTGGAAAAGTTATGCCAATAGGTGGTTTAAAAGAAAAATTATTAGCTGCTTTAAGGGGAAATATTAAAACAGTTGTAATACCTGAAGGAAATAAAAAAGATTTATTTGAACTTCCTGATAATATCAAAGAATCTTTAAATATTGTTCCTGTAAATAATCTAGAAGATGCCTTAAAAATTATAATTAAGGACTATAATAAATAAAAATAGCTTATTTATATTTTATTAAATCAGTACTATTTTTAGTACTGATTTTTTAAGTATTCATTTAATTATTATATTAAATTTTATAAATCAAGGCTTTATCAATTAATTATTAATGTATACGTTTAAGTTATTTGATTGTATGTTATTAAAATATTTTATATTTATAATCTTTAACTTTAATAATATATAATATACTACAATAATTTATAATATTTAAAGTATATTTATATAATATTTAACTTTTAAATATTTTATTTTAAATTAATACTTTTAATTATATATTAATAAAGTCAACAATATTCATAATTTATTTTGTATTATTTAATCTATTAGATTAATATATCATAATCAATATATACCCTATTAAATACATATATCAGCATTAATAAATACTTATTTTTCAATATATAATAATAATTAGCAAGTAGGGTAAAAATTAGTACTTCCGTTATAAAAAATAATAAAATAACATCAAAAATATAATATGTAAAGTTTTAGATTATATTTTTAATTAATAATAGTTGAATAGTAAGTTATGGTTTAAAAATTTTTATAGTAAAACTAACTTTTTGATATAAAAATTAATTATTTGATTTTTTAATTTAAAAGCAATCCAATAAAACATTGTAAAATATATATTGACTTATATTATATAACATCAATAAAAATTCCATAATATATATTATACAATATTTATATTAAGGTTTTTGTGCTATATTTGCTGTATTTATTTTGTATCTATTTTATGCTAATTCTCTTTAATTTGATAATATTTTTTATTATTTTTATTATTAAAAAACTACCTTCTATTTTTTAATAATAGAAGGTATCTATTTATTTTTGTAAAATTAAATATTAGAATCTTTGTTATTTTTTATATATTCAATCATTTTTGAAGCTAATTTCTTCTCTGTTTCTTTCTTTGTTTTTCCTGTTTCAATAAATTCTGGAAAATTATTAACTAAAATTTTCATTGTAAATATAGGTTCGCTATCACTACCCTCTTCTTTTACTAAGATATATTCAGGTATATTGTATTGGTGTTTTTGTAGCCATTCTTGAAGTCTTGATTTAGAATCTTTTTCTATATCTTTTTGTTCTTTGATTAAATCAGTCCAATATCTTTCTACAAATCTTGTTGCTTCGTTAATTCCACCTTCTATATATATACCACCAATGATTGATTCTACAATATCCTCTAATATATGTTGGTTATTTCTGCCGTTAAGTTTTTCCTCTCCTTTTGTCATTATAATATATTCACCCAATCCCATATTTTTTGCAATTTTAGATAAAGTTTCGGAACAAACTAAATTGGATTTTCGCTTTGCAATTTCACCTTCGTTTAAATCTTTGTAATATTTTAACAATATATCTAAAATTATAAGTGATAAAACAGAATCACCTAGTAATTCTAATCGTTCATAATTATCGCATTTTTGATTTCTGGAATAACACATACTAGGATGTCTTAAAGCGGTTTCTATAACTTCTTCATTTTTAAAGGTATAACCGAGTTTTTTATATAATTCTTTATATTTACTATTTTCCATAATATTACCTTAATTTATTTTTTTAAACATTCTATTTAATCTAATAGTTTTATGCCATTTCCAAAACTTTAATACATTTTCTTTGCTAGATAAAAAAATAATTCTAGCTTTTCCAATTAAATTTTCCTCTGGCACAAAACCTGTTTCAGGAAATCTACTATCTAAAGAATTATCTCTATTGTCTCCCATAAAGAAATAATGCTTTTCTGGAATGGTAAATACTGGTGTATTATCACCTTTTCCGTCTTCTACCCTATCTAAAACAACAACTTCTTTACCATTGTCCAACACTTCCCTAAAAGCTTTGACTTCACTTTCAGGTATTCCATCATATTCTTCAATTTCACCAATATATGTTTTACTAATTTCTTTATCATTTACATATAACTTACCATCTTTCATTTGTATTTTATCACCCGGTAAGCCAATCAATCTCTTGATGTAGTTGATATTAGGATCTCGTGGTAATCTAAACACTAAAACATCACCTCTCTGTAATTTGTCTTTATTAAAAAAGATTCTTCCGCTAAAAAAAGGTAAACCAAAAGGAAAAGAATATCTTGAATAACCATAATCATATTTTGATACGATAATAAAATCACCATCTTTAAGTCCAGGTTTCATAGAGCCAGATGGTATATAAAATGGTTCATATAAAAAAGATCTAATAATAAGAGCTAAAACAAGTGCTATCAATACACCCTTAAAAGTAGCACCCAAATCGGCTTTGCCATCTTTTTCTTCGACAAATAAAAACTTAAAAACTACCACTATTTTTTTCCATATATATTCTAATATTGTGTATGGTAATTCTATAATTTTTTTAAGCATATCTAACAATAAATAATTCTAATAAATTCTAAAAATAAATATTTAAAAAACAAGGTTCTTTATTTTTCTGTTTCATTTTCAGAAAAATTCTCACCCAAATAAACTCTTTTAACTTCTTTGTGGTTTTTAATTTCACTAGGTGTTCCAGACATCAATATTTTTCCATCATAAACAATATATGCTCTATCAACTATCTTTAAAGTTTCTCTAACATTATGGTCAGTAATAAGAACACCAATATCTCTATTCTTTAAGTGTTTAACCATTTTCATAATATCACTAACAGCAATAGGATCAATTCCAGCAAATGGTTCATCTAATAATATGAAAGATGGATTACAAGCTAATGTTCTAGCAATTTCAACTCTTCTTCTTTCACCACCAGATAAAGCTAATGCTTGACTTTTTCTAATATGTTCTATTGAAAATTCTTCAAGTAAAGCTTTTAATTTTTTTATTTGTGTTTTTTTATCTTTTTCTTGTATTTGTAATACCGACAATATGTTTTGTTCAACATTCATACCTCTAAATATTGAATTTTCTTGTGGAAGATAACCAATACCCATTCTAGCTCTCATGTACATAGGTAGACAAGTAATGTCTTGATTTCCTAATAAAACTTTTCCACTGTCAGCTTTAATAAGTCCAACTATTGTATAAAATAATGTTGTTTTTCCAGCTCCATTAGGGCCTAATAAACCAACAACTTCACCTTTACTTAAAGAAATACTAATATCTTTTAATACAGCCTTAGTTCCGTAGTCTTTCTTTAAATTTAAAACTTCTAATTTTGAAGAAGAATCTTTCTCTTTCATATTATATTTTTAATAAACTATATTATATATAAAATATTATAACAAAAAATCAATAAAAATATTATTCTAATTCAAACATACCGTTATATAATTGATAATATTTTCCTTTATTATCTAATAATTTTTCATGACTACCTTTTTCTATAATAGTTCCATTTTCTAAAACTATAATAGAGTCAGAGTCTCTAACAGTTGATAATCTGTGTGCTATAATAAATACTGTTCTTCCCTTCATTAGTGTGTCCATACCCTGCTCTATTAATTTTTCAGTTCTTGTATCTATTGATGATGTAGCTTCATCTAATATTAAAACAGGAGGATCAGCAACAATAGCTCTTGCAATAGCTAATAATTGTCTTTCACCTTGTGATAAATTTTGTCCATCAGTTGTTAATATTGTATCATAACCATTAGGTAAAAGAGTTATAAAATCGTGTGCATTAGCTAATTTTGCAGCTTCAATAACTTCATCATCAGTTGCATTTAATTTACCATATCTTATATTTTCCCTAACTGTATCAGTAAATAAATGAGTATCTTGTAAAACAATAGATATAGTTTTTCTTAGATCAGCTTTTTTGATATTTTTAATATTTATACCATCAAAAGTAATTTCACCACTTTTTATATCATAAAATCTATTAATTAAATTAGTGATTGTTGTTTTTCCAGCGCCCGTTGAACCAACAAAAGCTATTTTTTCACCCATGTTAGCTTTTAAATTGATTGTATTTAATACTATTTTATCGTCATTATATGAGAATACTACATCTTTAAATTCTATTTCACCTTTTAATTCAATATATTTAGCTTTTCCATCTTTATCAAGAGTTTTCCAAGCCCATACACCAGTTCTTTCATTTGTTTCTATAATATTGCCATTTTCATCAATTTTAATATTGGCCAATACAACTTTTCCGTCGTCCTTTTCTGGCTTAACGTCCATAACTCTAAAAATCCTTTCAGCACCAGCTAATGCTGTTAAAACACTATTAAATTGTTGTGATATATCTGATATTGGATGAACAAACATTCTAGTGTATTGCAGGAAAGCAACAAGAGTTCCTAGTGTGAGAATATTTAACAATATAAAAATACTTCCAAATATTGAAATTAAAGCATAATTTATATTAGATAAATTAACCATTGTTGGCATTAAAACATTAGCATAGCCATTAGCTTTACTTGAAATTTCATATAATTCATTATTAATAATATTAAAATCTTCTATTGTTTTAGTTTCATGACAGAATACTTTTATAACCTTTTGTCCTTCTATCATTTCTTCAACAAAACCATTAACTTTTCCTAATTCATTTTGTTGTTTTATAAAATATGAACCACTTTTTTTAGTAATATTTCTAGCAAGAAAAAACATAAATAAAATAGCTATCATAACAATACAAGTCAATTGCCAACTATAATAAACCATCATGGAAAAAATTCCTACAATACTAATTATAGATAATATAAAACTAGGAAAGCTTTCAGTCATCATTTCTCTAATGGCGTCAACATCATTTGTATATAAACTCATTAATTCCCCATGAGTATGTGTATCAAAATATTTTATTGGTAATTTTTCCATTTTTGAAAATAAATCACATCTAATATTATATAAAGCCTTAGCAGCTATTGATATTAGTATTCTTGAATATATATATGATGCCATAACGCCAGTAAAATAAATTATACCTATAAGTAATAATGTATTTATAAAACCATTGAAAATATCAATATCATAAACTTTTGTTAAAGGTTCAATATATTTATCTACAATAATTTTTAAAAATGCAGTACCTACAATTTTTGCAACAGCTGTAAGAATTATACCAATAATTACAACAAATAATCCAAATCTTAAACCTTTTGTATATAAAAATAATCTTTTTAATGTTTTTACAGCATTTTCAGGTTTTTCAAATTTATTACTTTTTTTTCTAGGCATTTTTTACTCCATCAATCCATTTTGTTGAGAAGAATAAATCTCCTTATAAATTTCATTAGTTCTCATTAATTCTTCATGAGTACCAATTCCATCAATTTCACCATTATTTAAAACTACAATTTTATCAGCATCTTTTATAGATAATATTCTTTGTGCAATTATTATTTTCGTTGTTTCATTCATATTTTTATGTAGGGCTTTTCTAATTTTCCCTTCTGTCGCTGTATCAACAGCACTCGTTGAATCATCAAGAATCAATATTTTAGGTTTTTTTAATAATGCTCTTGCTATACACAATCTTTGCTTTTGTCCACCAGAAACATTAACACCACCCTGCCCTAAATTAGTTTCATAGCCATCAGGAAAACTCATAATAAAATCGTGTGCTTGTGAATCTTTACAAGCTTGTATTATTTCTTCGTCAGTAGCATCCTGATTTCCCCATAATAAATTTTCTTTTATTGTTCCAGAAAATAAAACATTTTTTTGCAATACTATACCAATATTATTTCTCAATGTTTCTAATTTATATTTTTTTACATTATTTCCGCCCACATATAAAATTCCACCACAAACATCATATAATCTAGGTAATAATTGAACTAACGATGTTTTACCAGAACCTGTACTGCCAATAATACCAATAGTCTCACCAGATTTTATACTTAAATTAATATTTTTTAATACTGATACATTCTTCTTATTTATATAGCTAAATGATACATTTTTAAATTCTACTGAACCATCCTTAAATTTAGCATCGGTATCGCTATCTTTTATGGTTGGAACTTCGTTTAAAACTTCTAATACCCTACTTCTAGAAGCTTTTGATATCATTAACATAATAAACACAAACGAAATCATCATTAAAGACATTAATATTTGCATTATATATGTAATAAAACTTGACAATTGCCCTATTTCCATTTTTTTATCAATAATTAAATTTCCGCCAACCCACAAAACAGAAAGTACAGAAGAATAAACTGCTATTTGCATAATTGGGTTATTTAATATAATAATTTTTTCTGCAAATACTTGTGCTTTTTTAACTAAATTAGCAATATTATTAAGTTTCTTATCTTCATAATCTTCTCTAACAAAAGCTTTAACTGTTCTTATATTGATTAAATTTTCTTGAACCACTAAATTTAACTCATCATATTTTTTTAACATAGCTTTTACTCTATTTGTGGCTACTGTTGTTATAACAAATAATGAAATACCTAAAACAGGAATTGAAAAAATAAAAATATATGATAACGCAGGACTTGTTAAAATAGCCATTGTTGCTGAACCAATAAGCATAAAAGGAGCTCTAACTGCAATTCTTATAACGGTCATAAAAGCATTTTGTATATTAACAATATCTGTTGTTAATCTTGTTACAATTGAAGCGGTAGAAAAATTATCAATATTAGCAAATGAAAAACTTTGTATTTTGCTAAATACAGCTAACCTAATATTTTTTGCAAAACCAGTTGCCGCCTTTGCTGCAAACCTACCAGCATTTACACCAAAAAATAAAGACACAAGTGCCATTAAAATCATAATACCACCCATCTTTATTATATAAGGAGTACCACCATTTTTTATAACACCATTATCTATTATCATAGCCATAATATAAGGTATTAAAATATCCATTACTACTTCACCAAAAACACATAATGGACATAAAATAGCATATTTTTTATATTCACCCAAATATTTTACAAACTCTTTCATATTCCGTATAAAATAAAATAAATAAAACATCAAAAACAATATTAAAAACATAAAATAAATAAAACAACAAAAAAAGTAAATCGTCAAATTATTATTATTTGTTTTATGGTTTTTTAATATATTGATAATGGTTTATTAATATTTTACTTCAAAATAAAAAGTAACCTATTTTTAATAGATTACTTTTTATATTTAACTTTTAAATTAAAACTTTAATTATTCAGCTTGAACTAATGTAATTTCAACTCTTCTATTTTGTTCTCTACCTGCTGCTGTTGAGTTAGAAGCTATTGGATTTTTCGAACCTTTACCTTCAATTAACATTCTATTTGCACTAACTCCTTTTAATTTTAAATAATTAGCAACAGCATTAGCTCTATTATATGATAATGTATTGTTTATTGAAGCTGTACCTGTATTATCTGTATAACCTACAATTTGAACATATGTTTTATCATATTTTTTTAATACTTTTGAAACTGATGTTAAAACGGGTTTAAAAGAATCTTTTATAGCATATGAGTTTGTGCCAAAAGTTATATTACCAGGCATAACTAAAACAATTTTTTCTCCTACTGTTTTAACACTTACACCTGTACCCTGAAGTTCTTGTCTTAAAGCTTTAGCTTGTAAGTCCATATAACCACCAACACCAGCACCTGTAACACCACCAGCTGCAGCACCGATTAATGCACCTTTACCACCACCAGCAATACCACCAATTATAGCGCCACCTGCTGCACCTAAAACACCACCTTTTGCTGTGTTAGAAACCTTGCTTTGTCCTGTATATGGATCAATTGCGCATGATACTAACATTACTAATGCTAAAATACTCATTAAAAGACTTTTTTTCATTTTTTTCTCCTATTAATTAATAATATTTATTTAAAAATACTAAAACCAATATTTATAAATTCTCCATTTATTTCTTCACCAAAAGAAAAATCTTCTGAAATACTATTAACAATTTTTAATTCTTTTGACAAAGTTTGATTTTTTATATACTCAGCATTATTTTCTATTGCTTTTATTAATATTGCAGATGCCGTCTTAAAAGATAATTGTATTCTATCAGAAAGTTCTAAATTAGCATCTTTTCTATCTTGCTGAATAATTCTCACTAAATCTCTAGCTAAACCTTCAAGTTCAAGTTCTGGTGTAATTGTAAGATCAAGTTCAACAAGAGCTTTATTATTAGACAAAGCTTGAATATTTTTAGTTTCTTTTTTTGATTTTAATTTTATAGAAAACTCACCATTCTCTAATATTATACCAGCAACTTCAACTTTTTCATCATCCAACTTTTTCCATTTATTATCTTTTACTGCTTTCATTATATCTTTTAATTTTTCACCATATTTAGCACCAAGTTTTTTAAGATCTACTTGTAAGATATAAGTAGCAATTTTATCGATATCTTCTTCAAATACAACATTTTTAACGTTAATTTCATCAGCAATAATATCTTGATATTTTTTTAGATTTTCAATATTATTTCCAATGATTTTAACTTGATTTAATGGTAATCTAACTCTTAAATTTTCTTTATCTCTTAAAAATAAAGCCACTGAACATATTTCTTTAACTAAATCCATTTCATTAACTAAGTCTGTATCAACACTAATATTTGATACATCGGGATAATTTTGTAAATGAATAGAATTTAAATCACTCATAATCTCCAAAAATTAATTTATTCTTTATCATACTAAAACTTATTATTTTTTTTTACAATAAAAATTTTATAATTAAAATTTTACTTGAAATTAATTTATTAAATTTTATGATAATTTGTTAGTTGATAATTACATAATAAATAACAAAAAGAAAGACATGAGTGATATAGAAAATAATGGCGATATGTGTTCATATAATGCTGGTTCGATTACTGTTTTAAAGGGACTTGAAGCTGTTAGAAGAAGACCTGGTATGTATATTGGTGATACGGATGATGGAACCGGTTTACATCATTTAGTTTATGAAATTCTTGACAACTCTATTGATGAGGCATTAGCTGGTTATGCTACAAAAATTAGTGTTACATTAAACAAAGATGGTTCTGTTACAGTATTAGATAATGGTAGAGGTATTCCAACAGGTATGCATCCAACAGAAGGCATTTCTGCTGCCGAAGTTTGTATGACTGACTTGCATGCTGGTGGTAAATTTAATAATGATTCCTATAAAGTTTCTGGTGGTCTTCATGGTGTTGGTGCTTCTTGTGTTAATGCATTATCAGATTGGCTTAAATTAAGAATATGGCAAAATGGTAAAGAACACTTTATAGAATTTAGAAAAGGTGTTACAGTTGCTCCATTAGCTGTTGTTGGGGAAGCTGGCGACAGAACTGGAACAGAAGTTACATTCTTTCCTGATGCTACTATTTTTAAAATTACAGAATTTAATTATGCCACATTAGAAAAAGCAATTAGAGAAAAAGCTTTTTTAAACTCACTTGTTTCTATTGAACTTATAGATAATAGAGGTGAAGAACCAAAGAGTGAAACTTTCCATTATGAAAATGGTATTTTAGAGTTTGTAAAATTTTTAGACAGAGGAAAAACAGCCATTGCAAAACCATTAATATACAAAAGCAAAGAAGAAAATGGTATTTCTTTTGAATTAGCTTTATGCTGGAATGATGGTTATTATGAAAACATGGTATGTTTTACCAATAATATTAGACAAGGTGATGGCGGTACTCATTTAGCTGGTTTAAAAAGTGCTTTAACTAGATCTATTAGTGATTATATTAATAAATCAGAATTTGGTAAAAAATATAAAATTGAATTAACTGGTGATGATATTAGAGAAGGTTTAACTTCTGTTATTTCAGCAAAAGTTCCTGATCCTAAATTTTCATCACAAACAAAAGATAAATTAGTTTCTTCCGAAGTTAGAACAGTTGTTGAAGGACAAACATTGGCTTTCTTGAATAGATATTTTGAAGAAAACCCACTTGAAGTAAAAACCATTATAGAAAAAGCTTTTGAAGGTGCGAGAGCTAGAATTGCTGCCAGAAAAGCAAGAGAATTAACTAGAAGAAAAGGTGCTCTTGATATGGGAAGTCTTCCAGGAAAATTGGCTGATTGTCAAGAAAAAGACCCTGCCCTTTCTGAAGTTTATTTAGTTGAGGGTGATTCTGCTGCTGGTTCTGCTAAAACAGGAAGAGACAGAAAATATCAAGCAATTCTTCCAGTTTTTGGAAAAATATTAAATACAGAAAAATCAAGATTTGATAAAGTGATTTCTTCTGAAAAGATGGGTATGATTATTTCTGCCCTTGGAACAGGAATTGGAAAAGAAGATTTTGATATTAGTAAATTAAGATATCACAAAATTATAATTATGGCCGATGCCGATGTTGATGGTTCACACATTAGAACATTATATTTAACATTCTTTTATAGACATATGCCAGAAATTATCACAGGTGGTTATTTATATATTGCACAACCTCCTTTATATAAAATTAAAAAAGGACAAAGTGAAACATATATAAAAAATGAAACTTTATATACTGAATATATAATTACTAATGCTTGTAATGATGCTATATTTAAAAATAATCATAATTTATCAAAATCAGGACAAGATTTAGTTGATTATTCAAAGAAGGTTAGTTTATACAACAATTTATTAAAAACAGTTTCCAGATCCTTACCATTTGATATTGTTGAAAGTTTAGTTTTAGTTGATGGCTTAAAACAAGAAACTTTTTCTAATCCAGATATTATGAAAAAAGTTGCTGATTCTGCTTTACAAAATATTAAAAAGTTTGAAAAAGATGAAGATACAACTTGGGACTATGAAATTACTTATGATGGAAATTTAGTATTTAAAAAACAATATAAAGGTGTTTCTACTAGATTTTCTGTTGGTGAAGAAATACTTGCTATGCCAGAAATTACAGAAATTAACAAAATTAGAGTTGAAATTCTAGAAAATTTTGGTGATTCTGTAACATTTACTAAAAAAGATGAAGAATATAAGGCTAATAGGCCTTCTGAGTTTGCAAAAATTGTCAGTGAAGCAGGTTTAAAAGGTATTACAATTCAAAGATTTAAAGGACTTGGTGAGATGAACCCAGAACAATTATGGGAAACAACATTAAATCCAGAAAATAGAACCCTTTTAAGAGTTACAATAGAAGATGCAGCACAAGCTGATGAAACATTTGCAACATTGATGGGAAACATTGTTGAACCTAGAAGAGATTTTATACAAAACAATGCTTTGAATGTGGTAAATTTAGATATTTAATTTAAAAATTTAATATTAGGAAATAAAACACAATTTATAATAAATATAAGTTGTGTTTTATTTTTATATATATAAATATATTTAAAATTAATTATTATTTTATTAATAACTTTTAAATAAGTATGAAAAAACAAACATTATTTTTAACAATGTTGTCTTTATCATTTGCAAATAATTCTTTTGCAAGTACACAAGATTTTTTTAAAAATTTAAAAGATAATGGTGATTTGCAAATTGGTATCGGTGCAAATTACTATCAAGTAGAAGAAAAACATGGTGAAGATAAGACAAAATTTGCACCAATAGCTAGTTTTGGCTATAAATATAATTTTGCTAATAATTTTTTTATAAATGCAAATATTAATTATGATGTTGTAAAATTAGCATCAAAATCATTATTTTCCGAAACTGAATATTGTGATGCCGAAGATGCAGCTGAAGGTGAATGTACAGCAGGTAGTTCATATAAAGCAAAAGCAGAAGGACAAGATATTGAATCTAATAGATTAGCTGATATTAATATTGGTTATAATTTTAACAATGGACTCTCATTATTTGTAGGCATTGGTTATTATCAAATAGACTATAAATATAAAAACACATCTTTTGAAGCATTAGATGGTGCTTCTTTATCTGACTTTTACGAATTAGAAGGAGTAGATGACGGAGATGATAGTGCTATTGGTTATGGACTTGGCTTATCTTATGATATAAAAAATACAGATTTTTCTACAAAATTAATGTATAACACTGTTAGTTTTGATGGTGGTAATTTAGATAGTGGTGGAAAACAAAAAATTACAGAACATCAAATATCATTTTCTATAATTTATAATTTTTTATAATAGATTAAGCAAAATTATATGATTGTATAAAATACAATCATATAATTTATATTTCTCTAATAATTGTATGAACATCTTTTTTCTTATCTTCTTTTTGTTTGTTAACTATATCTACAAATGATATTTTTTTCCTTTCTGTTTTTGAAGAAATATTATTATAAAAATCTTCGACAGCTTCTTCTGGATGTATAAAATCAAAATTTTCTTCTATATGCGGAACTTTAATTTTTATTTTTTTTAAATCTTCGGTTTTAATTGTATCAGGTAAAACATCTTGTGCTTTTAATCTCATAACATTTCTTACTATTAAACTTGGTCTTGTGTCGGCAATTTTAAATAATTTCATTGTAATATTTTCTGGTTTTACTGCTTCTTGATTTAAAAGACTTGATAAAGCATGTCCAGAAACAATATTACCCATTGAAGATGAAGTCATTTTTAATTTTATATCTTCTTTTAATTTAACTTCATTACTAAGCAAAAGTCCTAACTCTTCTCCGGCTTTTTTTGCTGTATTAATATGATAACCTTTCCAGCCTAAAAATATAGTAGGTGTGTTGTATTCTATTTTTGATGATAAATGATCGGAGTATTTTCTTTTTCCTTCAGTAAAACCATGAAAGTATAATCTTAAATTATCAAGCTTTTCAATTTCTCCGGGAATTCCATATTTAGTAAAATATTTTGATAAAGTAATAGTTTTACATACTCCTGGTATATTAATAAAAGTTTTATCAAAATTGATGTGTTTATATCTATTTTTTAAATATTTTAATATTGAATCATCATTCATATAAATACTATAAAATCATCATAAGTAAAATTGTATATTATTTTATACAAAAAGTCAATTTTTTATATTTACTTTTTGATTTTAATTTATATAATTTATGTATTAGAGTAATTTTAAAATAAACAATGGAAAAGCAATATCAAGTATTAGCAAGAAAATATAGACCACAAAACTTTTCACAATTAGTTGGTCAACCTGCATTAGTACAAACTTTAACAAATGAAATTAAAAATAATAAAATACATCATGCTTTTATTTTGACAGGTATTAGAGGCATTGGTAAAACTACAACTGCTAGACTTATTGCTAAATCATTAAATTGTTTAAATAAAAAAGAAAATGAAATTGATGCTTGTGGTGAATGTGAGCATTGTAAAGCTATTGCAAATTCTTGTGATCAAGATGTTATTGAGTTTGATGCTGCAAGCCACACAGGTGTTGATGATATTAGACAAATAATTGAAAGTACAGCATATGGTCCTATAAATTCAAAATACAAGATATTTATAATAGACGAAGTACATATGCTTTCAAAAAGTGCATTTAATGCTTTATTAAAAACATTAGAAGAACCACCTTCATATGTAAAATTTATTTTTGCTACAACAGAAATTAGAAAAGTTCCTATTACAATTTTATCTAGATGTCAAAGGTTTGATTTAAGAAGATTGAGTTTTGAAGAAATTAAAGATCATATTGCAAACATATGCAAAAATGAAGGTTACGAAGTTGAAGATGGTGCTTTATCTATTCTTGCTAATTTCGCCGAAGGTTCTGCAAGAGATAGCTTATCATTACTAGACAGGGCTTTAAGTCACAACAATTATGAAAAACTTTTGACAGAAAAAAGTGTTTCAGAAATGTTGGGTTTAAGTAGTAAAAAGAATATTTATGATTTATTTTTAAGCATGTTAGAAGGAAATGTAAACAAAGCTTTACAACAATTTGAAAATATTTATTCTTATTCACTTGATATTAGTGCTTTAATGCAAGATTTACTTAATGTAAATCATAATATGATAATGGCAAAAACTTTAAATAATTTTTTTGAAACTACACATTTACCTAGCGATCAAGTAAGTATAATTAAGGACACTATTTCAAAAATAAATCTAAGTTCTTTAATGAGAGTTTGGAAATTGTTATTAAAAGGTGAAATGGAACTTAAAAATAATTTTGATGCTAAAAAAATAATGGACATTATAATAGTTAATATTTGTTATGGAAGCAGACTCCCTACCCTTGATGAAATATTAAAAAATGAAGATAAAGAAGAAGATAAAATTGAAACACCAACAAAAAATAATAATGATGAATTAATTGAAAATATTACAAACTTATTTGATGGTGCTACGGTTTTATAACTATTACAAGACTAATTTTTGATACTGTAAATCATAAATCTAACTTTATTATTTGATGGTATAATATCATAGTTATTATAATAGTTTGGTTTATTTTCAAATTTTACTCTAAATTTTCCTGTGCTAGGACTTTTATCGTCGAACTTTAAATCTATGTATTTGACAAATTTAGCTCTATATTTTGTTTTGCTATCTTTAAAGCCTAATATCAAAACATTATTTTTAAGATTTTGTATATAGAATTCTTCAATAGGATTATATAAATCAACAAAATAATAATATGAATCATTTTTTAATGCATCGGATGTTGGTAGTCCGTCAATTTGATTATTGCTCTTGTATTTTGGTTCAAAACTAATAATTTTATTAAGATACAAATCCACAAATGGTGCAGTAAAATAATTTGGAATTTTATATGTAGTACCATTATATGGAGCTGGAAAATAACCGTTATAATTGTCACCTGAGTATTGTCCAATTCTACCATCATTATTTACATCACTTGGTAATCTATTTTTTAATGAATAAAATGTATTGACAGCTGTGTCAAAGTTTCTTAATTCAGCTATAAAAGATCTTTGTTTTGCACTCTCAATAAGGCTTTGTCCACCTGTTACACCAGCAACAAGTAAGCCAATTATAATGAGTACTATTGATAATTCAATTAAAGAAAAAGCTATATTATTATATGTTCTATTTTTCATTAAATCTTCCTAAAAAAATTTTATATAATTTTTATTGTATTATATCATAGCCGATAAATTTAATTTTATAATTGTTATCGAGTAGTTCGTAGTTATCTTCTTCTGTAATATCAGTATCATCATCATTTACTAATTGTACCCTCAATTTTCCAGTATAGGCATTATTATTATCTAGTTTATTATCAATATCTTTTGCAAATTTTGTTTTGTACTTTGAATTGGAATTATTAAAACTTAGCAATACAATATTATCTTTAATACCATTTAAATATGCATATTTACCTATTTTAATATCTTGTTGTCTTGTTCTCATAGCAACAAAATAATATCTTGACATATTTTGTAATGCATTAGATGTTGGCAATTTTGAATGTTGATTAACATTATTATATTCTGGTTTAAAATCAATAATACTATTAAGATATAGATCTATAAAAGGTGCCATAAATTCATTTGGTACAGCATATACACTGCCATTATATGAAGCTGGAAAATAGCCATTATAATTATCACCAGAATATTGTCCAAAGTCCCCATCATTATTAGTATCAGCTGGTAATTTACCTTTGGCAGCATAAAAGGTATTAACAGCAACATCCCAATTTCTTAATTCTGTGATAAAAGATCTTTGTTTTGCACTCTCAATAAGGCTTTGTCCACCTGTTACACCTGCAACTAAAAGTCCAATTATAATTAATACAATTGATAATTCAATTAAAGAAAATCCGTAAATATTAGTATTTTTAATATTTTTAAAAGTTAAATAACTATCGTAATACATAATTATAATTATAAAATTTAACCGCACTATCGATTGTATTATTGCTATTTTAAAAATCAATAGTTTAATAAAATAAAAATTGATATATAATTTTAAAGTTTTAATATTTAAATATTAAAAATAAAATTTTATTTATGCAAAAAATTATTCAATTATTAAAAAATAAAAAAACATTGGTTTTTGCATTTTTGCTTATTTTAGTATTATTTATATTGGATATTTATACAAAAAGATTAGCCTTCGAAAAAGTTGACAATATTATTGAAAAGACAGCTGGGGTACATAATTATATTAGAATTAATAATTATTTTAATATAGTAAAAGTTATCAATTATGGAGTTAGTTTTGGTATGTTCAATAATATTCAATATGGACAAATAATTTTATCAATCATTACACTATTGATAGTGCTTTATATTATTTATTTAATTTATAAAAGCAATAATAATTATGATATTTATATATATTCATTAATCGTAGCTGGTGGCTTTGGCAATTTGTATGATAGAATTACATATGGTGGAGTTTTTGATTTTTTAGACTTTCATTTTAATCAATATCATTGGCCAGCATTTAATTTAGCAGATTCTTTAATATGTATTGGTATTGGTTTAATTATATTAAAAGATTTAATAATATACATAAAAAATAAAAAAGAAAAATAATATGAAAATTAAAAAATATTTTCCTAAAAGATTATTTTATAGATTTATTTTAATTATAGTTTTGCCTGTATTTATAGTACAAGTTGTGTCTACATATGTTTTTTATCAAACACATTTACAAAATGTTATAAAAAGATTATCTAATGCCACTATTCAAAATATAGTTTTTATAAATAAGAATTACAAAGATGTAGATAATATTGATAATGAAAATCTAAAAGTATATTTCAAAAAAAATCAAAAACTGAAAAGTAAAGATATTATCAAAAGAACAAGTAATTTTTTATTTTTTGATCAACAACAATTTTTTATTAGTAGTTTATTGGATTTAATTAACGAACCATTATCTGTGAAAGAAAACGATGATGATTTTATTATCTCATTTCAAAAGAAAAATGGTATATTAGAAATTCATGTAAACAAAAAAGAACTAATAGTAAAAACTGCTAGAATTTTTGTTATGTGGAATATTGCAATTTCATTGTTGACTATTATTATAGCTATAATTTTTATGAAAAATCAATTAAAACCAATAAAATTGCTTAAAAAGCATATTGCAAATTTTTCGCTAAATCAAAAAACAACAAAATTTAAACCAACAGGTGCAAAAGAAATTAGAGAGCTTAGTGTGTCATTTATTGAAATGGAAAAAAGATTAAAAAAATTTATCAATCAAAGGACAATGATGCTTGCTAGTATTTCGCACGATCTTAGAACCCCATTAACAAGAATGAAGTTAGAATTAGAAATGATGGATGACCCATCAAAAGAATTTTTAGAAGAAGATATTAATTTTATGGAAAGTATTATTAATCAATATCTATCTTTCACAAAAAGCATTAATAATGAAGATAAATCTATTATAAATATATATAATTATTTAAATAAATTTGTTAGAGAATATAAAAAAGTTAACAAAAATATAATATTTAAAACAAAAAATATAGATGAAAATGAGTTGGTTTTAATACAACCATTAGCATTTAAAAGGGTTTTGCAAAATATTATGGACAATGCATTAAAGTTTGGAAATAAAGCTACAATTAAACTAGTTAGAACAATAAATAAAAAAATAATGATAAATATTGATGATAACGGCCCAGGTGTTGAGAAGAAATTTTTAGAAAAATTATGTGAACCATTTTTTAAAACAGATAAATCTAGAAATATTGATAATAAAGGTGTTGGCCTTGGACTATCCATAGCAAAAGATATTGTACTTGCAAACAATGGTGAATTAAATTTTAATAAATCTAAATCTATGGGCGGTTTAAATGTTCAAATTACTTTAAAATTATATGATGAATTTTAGTCCTGTTTACTTTTAATAGCAATTAATAAAGCCATAACACTAGCTTGTGTAATACCAGGTATTTTTGAAGCCGCACTAATTGTAAATGGTCTATATTTATTAAATTTTTCTCTTACTTCATTAGATAAACTACCAATAGAATTATAATCAAAATCATTTGGTATTCTTAATTCTTCCTCTTTTTTAAATAATTCAATATTTTTTAATGATCTTTCAATATAAGGTTTATACATACCCTCTATTGCTATTTGTTCTCTAATTTCTGGTTTTATATTAGAAATTTCAGGCCATACATTTAATAATTGTTCCATAGTTATATTAGGAAAACCTAATAATTCAAAAGCACTTCTTCTATTTCCGTCTTGTTTTATAGATATATCATATTTTAATAATTCATTAGGTGTGATAGTTAATGAACTTAATAATTCTATACCCTGCTCTATTGCATTTTTTCTAGCTAAAAATTTTTCCTCTCTTTCTTTTGAAATTAGGCCTAATTTTATTGCTTTTTCTGTAAGTCTTAAATCAGCATTATCAGCTCTAATATTTAATCTATATTCTGCTCTTGATGTAAACATTCTATAAGGTTCATTAGTTCCTAATGTTGTTAAATCATCAATCATAACACCAATAAAACTTTCATTTCTATTTAAAATAAACTCTTCACCATCAGGCAATGCTGCATTAATTCCTGCAACTAATCCTAACCCACCAGCTTCTTCATAACCCGTTGTTCCATTTATTTGTCCTGCAAAATATAAATTTTTAATTTTTTTAGTTTCTAATGTTGGGTATAATTCTCGTGGGTCAATAAAATCATATTCAATAGCATATGCATATCTAAGAATTTCGCAATTTTCTAACCCTTTAATTGAGTGTATAAATTTATCTTGTACATCTCTTGGCAAAGATGTAGAAATACCATTAGGATACACAACATCACTATCAAGCCCTTCAACTTCTAAAAATATTTGATGTCTATCTTTATCAGCAAATCTAACTAATTTATCTTCTATTGAAGGACAATATCGTGGCCCCCTACCAGTAATTTTTCCACCATATAAAGCACTTCTTTTTATATTATCTAATATAATTTTGTGAGTTTCCGCATTTGTATATGTGATAGGACAAACTATTTGTTCATTTGTAATTTTTTCAGTAATATAAGAAAATGGTTTAGGTTTATCATCAGCTTTTTGAACTTCTAAACCTTCATAATTTATTGTATCTTTCTTGATTCTGGCAGGTGTACCTGTTTTTAATCTAGCTACATCAAAACCAATATTTCTAATTGTTTCAGCAAGTTTTTTAGATGGTTTTTCGTTAATTCTTCCAGCTTCATAACTATCAAAGCCAATAAAAATCATACCATTTAAAAATGTACCAGTTGTTAAAATTACTTTTTTAGCATATATTTTTTTATCACCATTTACAATAACACCCTTTACAACACTATTTTCAATAATTAAATCTTCAACTTCTCCTTCGATAAGTGTTAAGTTTTTATAATTATTTACTAGTTCAAGTGCATATTTTTTATATAGTTTTCTATCTATTTGAGTTCTAGGAGAATGTACAGCTGGGCCTTTTGTAGCATTTAAAATTCTAAATTGAATACCCGCTTTATCAGCTAAAATGCCCATAACACCACCCATAGCATCAATTTCTCGTACAATAGTACCTTTTGCAACTCCACCAATTGAAGGATTGCAAGACAATTCACCAATATTCTCCTTACTAAATGTTATAAGTGCTGTATTCTTTCCCATTCTAGCACTAGCTGTTGATGCTTCTAAACCAGCATGTCCACCACCTATAACAACAACATCATACTCCATATACTAAAAAACAAAATTCTATAATATAAAAAACAACATAAAAAAATAAATAAAAAATTTTATTTTACAATGATTATTTATTATTTTTCATCAATAATATCATAATGTCCTGCATAGTCTTGAAATTTACTAATGCCACTATCAAACCTAAGTACAACATTACCTATTGGCCCATTTCTATGTTTTGCAACAATAATTTCTGTTTTATTTCTTATTTTACCCATTCTCGCAATCCATTCATTCATTTTAGGATCACCATCCATAGGTTTTTTTCTTTCTTCATAATATTCTTCTCTATAAATAAACATAACAATATCAGCATCTTGTTCGATAGTTCCCGATTCCCTTAAATCTGATAATTGTGGCTTTTTATCTTCTCTTTGTTCCACACTTCTTGATAATTGTGATAAAGCTATAACAGGAATACCAAACTCTTTTGCAATAGCTTTTAAACCCATAGTAATTTCACCAATTTCTAAAACCCTATTAGATTTAGATTGTGCACTTGTACCCTGTGCTAATTGCAAATAGTCCAAAAAAACCATACCTAAATTTTTTTGTCTAACCATTCTTCTAACTCTTGTTCTAATAGCTGCAATAGACAAAGCTGGTGTATCATCAATATAAAATGGCATTCTAGAAATCTCATCGGCTTTATTTACTATTTTATCAAAATCTTCTTTTTCAATTTCACCTGTTCTAAAATTTGTAGCATTAATAGCTGTTTCTCTTGATAAAATTCTAGAAGCTATTTGATCAGCCGGCATTTCTAATGAAAAGAAACCAACGGATCGTCTAGTTTTATCCCTTCCCTCTTTATATTCTTCATCAAAAAATTTAGCCGCATTATATGCAAGATTAATAGCAAAAGCGGACTTACCCATAGATGGCCTACCCGCAAGAATTACTAAATCACCTGCTTGAAAACCACCCAACAATCTATCCATATCCATATAACTAGATGGAATACCGCTAATATTACCTTCTCTTTCAATAGCTAAACGAGTTTTATTAACTGTTTCAGCCAATGAATTAGCAATACCTGTAAAACTTTTTGTATTTTCACCCAAATAACTTAAATTAAATAGTTCACCTTCTGCTTCTTCTATAAGTTTTTGTGCAGTATAAGATGAGCTATTTTTATATGAATTATTAACTATTTCCTCACCTATTGAAACCAATTCTCTTTTTAATGCTAAATCTTTAATAATTGTAGCATAGTCCACAATATCAATTATACCTGTTCCCATATTTAATAAAACAGTCAAATAACTACTGCCACCAAGAGTTTTAATAACTTCATCATTGTCAAAAAACAATTTTAACGTAACACTATCAGCAACTATATTACTTCTAAGCGTCGTTTGAATAATATAATCATAAATTTTTTGATGTGCTGGTTCATAAAAACTTTCGCTTTTTAAAATATCATTTACTTTTCCTAAATAATCATTATTTAAAATGATAGCGCCCAATATTGTTTGTTCTGCTTCAATATTAAATAATTTAGGTCTTTCTAGTGTATTTTTGTTTTCTTCTTGCATTTTAGCTATATTAAAATTTCTTTTTATTTCTATACAAAATATAAAAAATAAAAAATAAAAAATCTACTTATTAATATATCAACAAAAATGACACTGCAAAATAAATATTTACAGTGTCAAAATAAAATAATAAATAATAATTATTTCATAATTTTTTCAACAGCGGGTAATTTTCCTTTTTCTAACCATTTTAAGAAAGCACCACCAGCAGTTGATACATAAGTAAAATCTTTTGTGATATTAGCCTTATTTAAAGCAGCTAAAATATCACCACCACCTGCAACTGACTTAATATTTCCTTTCTTTGTTAAATCAGCAATATATGCAGCTAAGCTATCTGTTCCTTTATTGAATGGTGAAATTTCATAGATACCAATAGGACCATTCCAAATAACTGTTTTGCATTTTTCAAGTGTATTTTCAATCTTTTTAAGCGTTTCTTCACCTAAATCCACAATAACATCATCAGTAGCAACATTATCAACAGAAACTGTTTTTACTGTTTGATTTTCAGCAACTTGTGGAGCTACAACAACATCAACTGGCAAAATAACTTCACAATTATTTGCTTTTGCATCAGCTAATAAATCTAATGCATCTTGTTTCAATTCTTCTTCTTTAAGTGAATTTCCAACAGGTTTTCCTAATGCATATAAGAAAGTATTAGCCATACCACCACCAACTACAACATATTCGTATTTTTTAACTAATGCTTTTAATAATTCTAATTTTGTAGAAACTTTTGAACCACCAACAATAACCATAACTGGTTTTTCAGGATTGGAAACTAAATTAGTTAAATTTTCAATTTCTTCTTCTAATGTGAAACCTGCATAAGCTGGAAGTAATGCTGGTACACCAACCATAGAAGCATGTTTTCTATGACATGTTGAGAAAGCATCATTTACATAAATTTCAGCTAAACTAGCTAATTCTTTTGCATAATTTTCGTCATTAGCTTCTTCACCTGGATGGAATCTAAGATTTTCAAGTAAAATAACTTCACCATAATTTGTATTAGCAATATCTTTTTTTGTTTGTTCGCCAATACAATCATTTGAAAAATTAAATTTTACTTTTGGCATTAATTCTTTTAATCTTTCTAGAACAATTTTTAAAGATAATTCTTCTTTAACAACTCCTTTTGGACTTCCTAAATGAGAAGTTAAAACAACTTTTGCACCATTATTTACTAAATATTCAATAGTAGGCATTGTTGCTTTAATTCTAGTATCATCAATAATTTTTCCATCTTTGATACTAACATTCATATCAGCTCTAACAAAAACAACTTTATCTTTTACGTTCAAATCTTTAATTTTATTAAACATTTTCATAAAAATTTATTAATACATTTCTTAAAATAATATAAAATGCTTTATTTGCAAGAAAAAATTATTTTTATTTTATCTAGATATTTCATTATCTATAATTGTAGAAACTGCGTTTTTTAACTCATTTATTTGAGATGATAAATTATTTATTTCAGTCATGATAATATTAGCAACAGCAGAATTTTTAACACCCGATAAGGCCATTTTTAAAGAATTAATTTTTTGATTTAATATGTCAATTTTATCTTTCGCTTGTTGTTCATTTTGTATATTAAATTTTACAAAAGTTTCTTTTGCTGTTTTTATTTTTTCTTTATTATTTATAATTTTATCTACAAATTTTTCATCTTTTGTATTTATTTTTATATTATGTTGTTCAAGAATTGTTTTAATTTTATTTTCTTTTTGAATTTTATTATTTTCTTCTTTTTTGTCTTTATCTAGCTTATTTTCTTTATCTTTTTTCTCTTTTTCCTCTTGTTCTTTCTTTTCTTTTTCTTTTTGTTCTCGTTCTTTATTATCTTTTTCTTCTTTTTCTTTTTTCTCCTTCTCTTCCTTTTCTATTTGTTCTTTTGCTTTTTTCTCTCTTTCTTGTTTTTCTTTTTCCTCTTTTTCGGTTTGCAACTTTTTTTCTTCTTCTTTTTCTTGTTCATGCTTTTTGTTTATTTTCTTTTCCTCTTCTTCTAATTTTCTTCTATTTTCTTCCTTTTGTTTTTCATCTTCTTTTTCTTTATTTTTCTTTTCAGTAATTTCTCTTTCTTTTTTATTTTCAATTTCCGCTGTAATTTCTATGATTTTATTTACAATATCATTTGTGGTTAAATTTTTACTTTCAGTTGATAATAAAAATTCTTCAAGTTTTTTTAATATAGCTTCGTTAATATTAGTAATTAAATTTCTATTTTTTGAACTTTTTTTATTACTTATAATATTATTTAACTGTTTAATTAATTCTCTAAATTTAAATTTATTTGACGAATACTCACTAAGTAAAAAATTATCGAACTTTTTACTATGCGGTGTTATAATTTTTAATACACTTATTATATCTTTAAATTCATCATTATTCTTCATACAATATTATAAATAATATTACAATTATTTATTTTTTAAATCTTTGAGAATTTTTTTCTCAACAAATAATTGTTGAAGTATACTAATTATATTACTAAAAATCCAATAAATTAATAAACCGGCAGGCATACCAGCAAATGTTATTAAAAATATAATTGGCATAATTTTCATAGCAGTTTGCATTTCTTCCGGAGTATTGGAACTCGAAGAAGTCATTTTTTGTTGCAACCACATAGTGAAAGCCATTAAGCATGGTAAAAGTCCAATATGTAGGAAATTAATTTGATATGGCAACAAACCAAATAAGTTCCATATTGTTGTAGGATCAGCTACCGATAAGTCTTTAATATAACCAAAGAATGGTGCTTGTCTCATATCAATAGATATAACTAAAACCTTGTATAATGCTAAAAATACAGGAATTTGAACAAACATAGGCAAACAACCTGATAATGGACTTACGTTTTCTTTTTTATAAAGATTCATAATTTCCATATTCATTTTCATTTTATCATTACTATATCTATTTTTAATTACATTTATTTTAGGTTGTAATAATTTTATTTTAGTCATAGATACTAATGATTTTTTTGTAAATGGATACATAGCCATTTTTACAACTAATGTTAATAATAAAATAGCTAAACCAAAATTACCTAAAAAGTTATAAAAACCTCTTAATATGATATATATAGGTTTTGTTAAAAAATATAACCAACCAAAATCAACTGCTCTGTCAAAATATACTAAATCATATTGAAAGCCATATTGATCAAGCAAATCTAATATTTTAGGTCCAGCAAATAAATAATTATTTACACCTTCTTTTGTGTTTGCATTGATAATTAAATCACTACTTTCAAAATCAAGAGAATATATATCATTTTTGTAATTTGTTTTTACATTAAACAAACTATCATCAGTTCTAGATGCAGCTAAAGAAACTAGCCAATATTTATCGGTAAAACCTGCCCAGCTAATTTTTTCATCAAAATTATAACTTTTTTTCTTTAATTTTGTATATTTAATTTCTTCAATTGTATCATTAAATGAACCTATAAAACCTTCATGCACACCAAGGGGTTGTTCGCTATCAAAACCAATCTTTTTTGATATTTTATTATCCAAACTAATAATAATATCATTTTGAGTATTATTAATTACGTTTTGTTCAATAGTAAACATATAATTATCATCAATAGAAAGCATTAACTGAAAAATGACACCTTCCTCATTATCGTATGTTAAAATAACAGGGTTATTTATACTTAAAGTCTCTCTATTAGTTTTCCATAATGTATTTGCATCAGGTAATTTTATATTATTTTTACTTTTCCAATTAAAAGTAATATAATAAGCATTTTTACTACTTTTAGAAGCTAACAATTCAACTTTTTCTGTTGAACCTAATTCTTTATTATAATCTTCAAGAATAAGATTATCAAAAACTAAGCCCTTTAAATTTATACTTCCTTTTAATTTTTGAGTATCTATATTTAAAATATTTGTTTTATCTTCATCTATATTTTCTTCTGTATTATCTTCTATATTATCTTCTATATTATCTTTTGTATTTTCTTCAATATTTAAAGTATTATCTTTATTGAGTATTTCTTCTTCTGCGATTGATAATTTTTGCTCAATTATCTCTTGTTGCTCTTGTTCTTGTTGATATTGCTGTTCCGCTTTATTTGCAGCTTTATTATAATCGTTAGGTAATGTTTTACTTCCATAATATTTAAGCCAAGCAACCATTAAAATTGTTGATATTATAGTTGCAATAATAATTCTTTTATTATAGTCAAAATTGTTATTCATTTTTATTATCAATTAATTTAATACTAAAATTATAAAAATTAATTTTTAAAAATCTACTGTATAATTTATATTTTCATAAATAATATAATTTTATTAAAAAAAAGCTTTATTTTTAATTTTATTAAATTAAACTAAGATTAGTTTAACAAGTTTAATTAGACAAAATGGAAAAATACGAAGGTTTAAGTTTTGATGAAGCTATGAAATTATTAGAAGAAAAGATTTCATATTTAGAAAAAGATGATCAAGATGATCAAGTAGAATTAGCAAAAGTTTATGATGAAGCTGTTTTATTAAAGAACTATTGCGCAAAATTATTATCAGATGAAAGAGCTGAAATCAAAAGAATTGCTAAAGAAAATAATATTCCATTATCAGAAATTGGACTTGAAGATGAGGACCCAATGGCAGAATATATAGATGCAGAATTATTAGAAGATAATGAAAATAAATAGTTTATAAGACTTAAATAAACAATTAATAAGGAGAAAATATGTCTATTCAAATTAACGATGCTAATTTTGAAGAAACAACAAAAAGTGGAACAGTTTTAGTTGATTTTTGGGCTCCATGGTGTGGACCATGTAAGATGTTATTACCAATTATTGACGAATTGTCCGAAGAATTAAAAGATAAACTTACAATTACAAAAATGAACGTTGATGAAAATCAAGAAACACCTGCAAAATTTAACATTATGGGTGTACCTTCGTTATTATTATTTAAAGATGGAAAACTAGTTGCTCAAAGAACTGGTATGGCTTCTAAATCTATTATTAAAGAATGGATAGAAAGCAATATTTAATTGTATAGAATAAATGATTAGATTTTTATTTCAAATAAAGAGATTTTTTTATATTTATTATAAAGAATCTCTTTTATTTTTTTCTAATACATACAAAAATATAAAGCAAAAATTTAAAAATAAAAAAGACGATATACTTATTAAAAAAAGTATTCCAAATTTACATAAAGAAATTGAAATTAAATTAAATAAAAAAACATTTGATTTCTATGATTTACAGCCCAAAAATACAAAACCATTTTATATTTTTTCGCCTTTATTTATAATAATAGAAAAACATAAAATAGAAATAGTTAATAATTTAATTAAAATCTTACAATACTCTTATGATTTTAAAATTAAAATCGGTTTAGAACTAGAATTTTATATCTTGAACAATGCACAAAATATTGATATTTTAAAAGAATTAAAAAAAGTTTTACCAAGCGTTAAAAATATCGAAAAAGAAGAAGGTAAAAATCAATTTGAAATTAAAACAAAACCAACAACCAATATAAAAGATTTTATAGAAGATTATTTGAATATTTTAAAATCCATGAAAGATTTTGTAAATAAAAACAATTTAGAACTTAAACTTGATGCATCACCTTTTAAAGATGATTGCGGAAGTGCTTTGCAAATTAACTTATCTATCATAGACAAAAATAATAATAACTTATTTGCTAGACGTAAGAATGAAAAAAATATAATGGAAGAAAGTATTTTGTTATATAATTGTATTGCTGGTTTATTAAAGAATATTAATAATAATTTATTATTATATATAAAAAATGAAACGTGTTTATTAAGATTTGATGTTGAAAAAAATAAAAATATAGTAGCAAAAAATAAATATCCTGCACCAACCTATATTAGTTGGGGTATAAATAACAGAAGTACATGTATAAGAGTCCCTACTCCACCAAATATCACATTAGAAAATTACATTGAAGAAGATAATAAGAATAGAAGAATTGAATATAGAGTTCCATCAGCAAATGCGGACATATATTTAGTTTTAATAGGTGTTTTAAGTGCTATAATTGAAGGAATAGATAATAACTTAATTCCACATATTGATAAAACATCTTTTAATGTTTTACTCAAAAATGATAATTTAGAAAAAATAGAAAATGATATTAAAACAATAAATGATATTTTTTCAATAAGTGAAGATGTATTATTTTTTTAATAATAAATCATTAAGTATTTTCTCAATATCGTCAAAAAAAGAAATTTTCTTTATAAAAAAGCTTAAAACATTTTGTTTTTTCATTTCAGCTTTTCCTTCTTGAATTAATTTTATTAAATATTCAGGTTTACTAAATTTATCATTTAAAAATTGAATATTCATATAATTATTGCTAATTTCTAAATTTGTAATGCCAATTTGTTTGCATAAAGATTTTATTTTTGTAATTTCCAATATGTTAAATATTTCTTCTGGTACCTTGCCGAATCTGTTTTCTAATTCTAACAAAATAGCTTTTTCTTCTTCATTATTTTTAATATCAGCTAATTTTTTATAGTAAAATAATCTTAATGAAATATCATTAATATAATCTTCTCCTATTGTAGTTGAGATATTTAATTTTACTTGTGGTGAAAAATCATATTCTTGTAAATTTATATTATCATTATTTTTAATTTTATTTACAGCTTCAACAAGCATTTGATTATACAATTCAATTCCTACATCTTTAATATGTCCCGATTGTTCTTCACCAATAATATTTCCACTTCCTCTAATTTCCATATCATCACTAGCAATAGCAAAACCACCGCCAATTTCTTGCACTTCTTCAATAGATTTTAGTCTTTTTTTAGCATTAACACTAATTGTGTCCGTAGGGTTTGTAGTTAAATAAGCGTATGCCTTAATTTTGCCTCGCCCTACTCTTCCCCTTAATTGATGTAATTGCGATAAACCAAACCTATCAGCTCTATATATTATAATAGTATTTGCATCAGGAATATCTAGTCCGCTTTCTATAATTGTAGTAGCAATTAAAACTTGAAATTGTCCATCATAAAAATTATTAATAATTCTGTCTAAGTTTGTACTACCCATTTGTCCATGTGCAATATTATATTTAATATTTTTTAAAGTATTGCTTAATTTTAATTCTATTTGTGCTATATCCGATATACGTGGAACAACAATAATAACTTTGCCTTTTCTATTCAATTCTCTTTTTATAGCTTCTCTTAATATCATTTCATCAAAGTCCATTACGTATGTACTAATATTTAATCTATCAACGGGCGGAGTTGTAATTAAACTTAAATCTCTAATTCCCGTCATAGCCATTTGCAATGTTCGTGGTATAGGTGTAGCCGATAAAGAAATTAAATGAATACCACTTCCTATTTCTTTGAGCTTTTCTTTTTGCTTCACACCAAATCTTTGTTCTTCATCAACAATTAATAAACCTAAATTTTTAAATTTAACTTTATCAGAAAGCAAAGCATGCGTTCCTATAATTATATCAACGCCACCTTTTTCCAATTTTTCTCTCGTTTTTTTATTTTCACTAGGACTTGTTAATCTAGAAATTGTAGCGACATTAATTCCTGTATACTTAAACCTCTCTTTAAATAAATTATAGTGTTGTCTACATAGTAATGTTGTAGGAGAAATAACAGCAACTTGTACGGCATTACCGCTACTCTCAGTAGCAATAAATGCAGCTCTTAATGCAACTTCTGTTTTTCCAAAACCAACATCACCACAAATAAGTCTATCAGCTGGTATGCCTTTTGATAAATCTTTTTCAATATCGTGAATAGCTTTTAGTTGATCTTTTGTTTCAGTATATTCAAATCTAGCACAAAATTCTCTATATTCATTTTCGTTAGGAACTAATATTGGAGCTTTTGATAATTTTCTAAAAGATGCAATTTTAATTAATTCTTTTGCTATTGATTCTAGTTTTTCTCTAACCTTATTTCTCTTTACTGCCCATTTTTCAGAACCTAATTTATCCAATATTGTTTCACTGCGATAATCACCATATCTAGAAACTAAATCAAAATCTTCTATTGGAATAAATAAATGTGAATCATTAGCATATTCTATTTTTAAATAATCATTCTTTAAATCATTTAAACCAATAGTTTCAAGTCCAATAAATCTTCCTAAACCGTAGTCCTTATGAATTACTAAATCGCCAATATTTAGATTATTTTGTTCTTTAATAAGTTTTTCTAATTCTCTACTACTATTATTATCATTTGAAAGTTTTAAAATCTTTTCGCCAAATAAATCTTGTTCAGTAATAACAATTAAGTCATCACACTCAAAGCCATTTTTAATTATAACCTTTGCAATTAGTATTGTATCTTTATCATAATTTTCTATTTCACTAAATGTTTCTATAACTTGAGAATTTAAATTATACTCTAATAATATAACCTTCAATCTTTCCATTGAAGATTTAGAATAACAAGCTATTAAAACCTTTTTTCTAAACATATAATTAGTAAAATAATTTAATGCTTATAGTAATTATCATATTGTAAAAATCAATATTATTTATTTATAAATTTTTACTTACATATTAAAATTTTTGTTTTATATTTTAAAAAACAAAATATTTTTTATGTTCTCAATAGAAGAAGTTGAAAGACAACAAAATAAAGCATCAGATCCACAATATTCCATATGGACTAGTGCATCTGCTGGTTCAGGAAAAACAACTGTGTTAGTCAAAAGACTACTTAGAATGCTTTTAAATAATATCGAACCATCAAAAATTTTGTGTATTACTTTCACCAATACAGGTGCTGCTGAAATGAAAAATAGAATAAATGAAAAGCTAGCAAGTTGGACGGTAATGGATGATGGGGAACTAAAAAAAGAAATTATTAAACTAGATGAAAAAGATAATATAGAACAAAAATTAAAAACTGCTAGAACATTATTTGCTAAAATTTTAGATAATAGTAATGATTTTAAAATTCTTACTATACACTCATTTTGTCAACAAATAATAAAAAGATTTCCACTAGAAGCAAATATTGTTCCTAACTTTCAAATATTAGATGAAATATCTTCATTAGAATTATTAATGCAAGCAGAAAAAGAATTATTAAAAAGTAATAATGAAGAAATAAAAAAATCAATACAATATATTTTTACATATATAAATGAAGATCAATTTATTGAATTATTAAAACAAGCAATTAATCAAAAAGATAATTTATTATATATAAAAAGTAAATTTTATACTATACAGGGTATTATAGATGAATTACAAAAAATATTTAAAATTGATAATAAAAAAGAATTAGAAAACATTGAAGATGAATTTTATGAAAATACTGATTTTACAATAATTAATCAAGAAATAAAAGAATCTTTAAATAATAGTGATAACAAATTTAATAATAAATTTATAAAAATCATAACAGAATATCAAAAAGATAAAGATTTAATTTATGATTATATAAATTGCTTCTTAACTACTGATGGAAAAATTACATCAAGGTTATTGTCAAAGGATATGCAAAAAGTATTTCCTGAATTACATGATTTTATTTTAAAAGAAGCAGAACGCAGTTATCAAACAAAAGAATATATTAATAATTTAACGAATTTTGAATTTACATCAGCATTTTTAAATATAACTTATTATATTTTTGAAATTTATTCTTTCTTAAAAAAACAAAAAGGTTGTTTAGATTATAGTGATTTAATATTTGAAACTAATAAACTATTAAGCAATTCAAAATTTAATAATTTAGATGGTGAAAACGCTTTTTCAAGTTGGATTAATTATAAACTAGATGAAGGTATTGATCATATTTTAATAGATGAAGCACAAGACACAAGCCCATTACAATGGGACATTGTACGATCTATTACAACAGAATTTTTTTCTGGACAAGGGCAAAAAGGTGAACTTGATAGAACTATATTTGTTGTAGGTGATGAAAAACAATCTATTTTTAGCTTTCAAGGTGCAGAACCTGATATTTTTCATCTAACTTTAAAAGATTATAAATATAAAATTGAACAATGTGGAAAAAAGTTTGATAATATATTTTTAAATACTTCTTTTAGATCGTTAAAATCAGTATTAAACGTTGTTGATGAAGTATTTGCAGAACCATATAGAAAAAATGCTATTACAAAATTAGTGGATAAAATAACTCATAAAGTAGCAAGAGAAGAAAGCGCTGGAAAAGTTGAAATATGGCCATTAGTTGAAGAAAAAGATATAGAACAAGAAAAAACAGAAAAGGTGGAAAAAAATACACCACTTGATTGGCAAATTAATTATACCGAAAAAATAGAAAAATCAAATAAGCAAAAGTTAGCAGAAACAATTGCTAATGAAGTTTATGACTGGTTCAAAAATGGAAAAACCATATGTGATAGAAAGTTAAAATGTTCTAGAAAATTAAAATATAGTGATATCATGATTCTTGTAAGGAGTCGAGATAAAGATTTTATAAATTATCTAGTTAGACAATTTAATAAAAAACATATTCCTACTATGGGAAATGATAAATTTGATTTATTAAATAATATTATTTCACAAGATATTATTTCCTTATTAAAATTTTTAATATTTAACGAAGACGATTTAGTTTTAGCCAATATTGTAAAATCACCATTTTTAGATTTAAATGAAGATGATTTATATGCACTATGTGATTATAAAAACGAAAACCAATGCAGTTTATGGGCAGCTTTTCAAAAAATTGAAAAATATAAAAATCAAAAATTATTTTTAGAAGATATAATTGAAAAAAGTAAAAAAGCATCTATTTATGAATTATTACTTTATATTTTTGAAATCAAAAATACAAAGAAATTATTTAAACAAAGATTTCAATATATAGCTGATGAAATATTAAACGAATTTTTAAATTTAGCTAATGAATATGAAAAAACACATAACAATAGTACTATTTTAAATTTTATTAGTTTCTTAGAAAATACGGATTTAGAAATAAAAAGAGATATGGAACAAAAAACTGATGAAATAAAAATATTAACTGTACATGCATCTAAGGGTTTAGAAAGTCCAATAGTTATACTTCCTGACACCAACCATACAACAAAAACAATTCAAAGAATAGATGAAATTTTAAGATATAAAGAAGAAGGAAATGATTATTATATACCAATGATACAGAAAGAAAAGACTGTCATAATGGAAAATATAAAAGATAGCATGAAAAATAAAATAGAGGAAGAATATTTAAGACTATTATATGTTGCAATGACAAGAGCTGAAAATGAATTATATATTTGTGATTACAAAAGAAAAGGAGAGTCTAAAGAAAATTGTTGGTATTCAATATTATTAAACACAATTCAAAATAATAAAGACGTAAAAATAAGACATAGTAAAAATATAGAAGGTGATATTTTATATATTGGTGATCAAGATAATTATTGTAACATTCTAGCATCTTGCAATAATCAACAGAAAAATTACAAAATAGAAGAAGAAAAAATTGATGAAATTATTACAACTTTTTCTCAAAATAAAGAAAAAGATAATGAAATAAAAATTATAAATCCCTCTATTTATTATCAAGAAAATGCTATTAAAACACCAATTCAAAATAGTGAAAATTTAGAAAATGGAAAATTAGTTCACAAATTATTAGAAATATTACCTAATCTTGATAATAACGAGTGGCAAGACATTATTAGCATATATTTAAGAAATTCAAATAATAAAGAAAAAATTACTAATATAGTATTAAATATTTTAAACAATCAAGAATTTAATTTCTTATTTTCAAAAAATTCAAAAGCAGAAGTTCCTATTTTTGCTAAAATTGATGGAAATATTATTTCAGGAAAGATTGATAGATTATCAATAATTGATGATACTGTATATATTGTAGATTATAAAAACACAAATACTTTATATAATACAATTCCTGAAAAATACAAAATACAATTAAATTTATATAAAAAAGTTCTTGAAAAAATATATACTGATAAAAAAATTAAATGTTATATTTTATGGACAAGCTTTGGTAAAATTGAAGATGTATCCTAGTTTTGAAATAGAAAATAGTTTTAATAATAAAGTAGTAGCTGGCATTGATGAAGCAGGACGTGGTCCATTATGTGGTCCGGTATTTGCAAGTTGTGTTGTTGTTAATAAAAAATATTATCCTAAAAGAGTTAATGATTCAAAAAAATTAACAGAAAAAATTAGAGAAGAAATTTTTAACGAAATATTAGATTTAGAAAAACAAAACAAAATTTTCTTTGGTATTGGCACCGCAAGCATTGAAGAAATTGAATCAATAAATATTAGAAATGCTACAAAATTAGCTATGAAAAGATCATACGAAAACTTATTATCAAAATATCTAATAAGCGTTGATTGCGTTATTGTTGACGGAAATTTTACACCTGAAATTGACAAACCAGCACAATATATAATAAAAGGTGATCAAAAAAGCATATCTATAGCTACTGCATCAATAATAGCAAAAGTTAGCAGAGATAATTTATTAAAAATTATGGACAAAGAATATCCACAATATAACTGGAAAAATAATAAAGGTTATGGAACAAAAGAACACTTAGAAGCTATTAAAAAATTTGGCCTTTGTAAATATCATAGAAAAAGTTTTATTCATATATAAAAATTAACCCCCTATTTATAATAGAGGGTTAAATTGCATATTTCTATTTTAGTAATTTTATTCAACAAATAAATCACTAGCAAAATATCTAGAACCGCTATCAGGTAATAATGTAACAATTGTACTACCTGGTTTTGCTTTCTCTGCTAATTTCATAGCTGCTGCAACATTTCCACCCGATGTATAACCAACAAGTAAACCTTCTTCTTTTGCAAGTTTATTTGCCCACATTTTAGCTTCTTCATCAGAAACAACCACAACACCATCATTTACTTCTGGTTTCCATAATTTAGGAACTGCAATATGTGCTGCGCCTTGCAATTTTGTGGATTTTCTCTTTATTTCTTTTCCTGCAATAACTTCCATGCCTTCAGATTCAGCTACAATACATTTTGTATCTTTACTAATAGCTTTTAAGCCTGTTGCTGTTCCTATAAAATTTCCAGATGTACCAACAACAGCTGTGAAATAGTCAGGACTTTTTCCAAGTTGTTCTACAATTTCCTTTGCCAATGTTTTTTCATAAGCTTTTGAATTGTTTTCATTTGTGAATTGTCTAACGTAAAATATATTAGGATCTTTTGCTAATTCTTCACCATATTCTTTTACTTTTGCAAAATCATCTTCATTTGAAACGCCAGGTGTACTAGTTGGACATTGTGGAACAAGTACTAATTCAGCACCATAAGCTTTTAATATTTTTTGTCTTTCTGGATTACTTGCAACAGACATTAAAACTTTAAATTTATAGCCTTTAACAGCACAAACCATAGCAAGCCCAATTCCTGTATTACCACTTGTAACCTCCATAACAGTTTGTCCTTTCTTCAAAGCACCACTTTTTTCTGCTTCTTCAATCATATTAAAAGCAGGTCTATCTTTCATACTTCCCCCAGGATTCATGAATTCAGCTTTAACTAGAATTCTGCTTTGAGTTTTATTAATTTTATTCAACTCAATCAAAGGTGTATGTCCTATACACTCTAACACGTTTTTATAAATCATATCTCCCTAAAAAAAATTAGCCTTAAAGACACAATATTACTTTAATTTAAAAAAACAATAAAAATATATCTTTAAAAAATAATATTGTTTTTTTATTTATTGCTAATAAATTAAAATATTAGAAAAAAATATATTTAAAATGATTAGTTTAAAAAGAATCATAACGGTTGCTAAAAAAGAAACAATAGAATTATTTAGAGATCCTGCAAGAGTTGTTGGAAATATTATTGTTCCTATTGTTTTAATGTTTTTATTTTCAAGTGGTATAAATATTGATGTAAAAAATATTCCTTTTATGGTTTTAGATTATGATAATACACCAAGTAGCAGAAGTTATGCAGATGCTTATATAAATTCTCAATATTATGCATATGAAGGCAATGCATATTCACAACAAGAAGCTGAATTAGCCTTAAAACAAAACGATATAAAATTTTATATAGAAATACCATCAGGTTTTGGCAGAAACTTAATGTCAGGAAAAGGAACACAAGTTGGAACTTTTATAGATGGAACATTACCTTTTAGAGCTG
Source organism: uncultured Rickettsiales bacterium (assembly GCA_944391075.1). Lineage (GTDB taxonomy): Bacteria > Pseudomonadota > Alphaproteobacteria > Rickettsiales > UBA1997 > CALXSC01. The sequence continues at coordinate 57,389 of CALXSG010000006.1, forward strand.
AAACAATTAAGGGTTATACAGCCGGAACTAATATGACATATCTTGCAAACAGAATTCAAGAAGAACTTGGAACAAAAGATGATATTACAAGCTTTAAGATAAAAAGTAGATATTGGTATAATCAAGCAGCAGAAAGTAAATTTTCATTTGTACCTGGTGCTATTGCAATGATATTAATAGTTATTCCTTCAATTATGATGACTTTATCAATAGTAAAAGAAAAAGAACAGGGAACCATTACTAACTTTTATGCTACACCTTTAACAAAACTTGAATTTTTAATAGGAAAGCAAGCAATATATATAGCAATATTTTTTATCATATATTTGATACTAATTGGCATAGCTGTTTTTATTTATCAAGTACCAATAAAGGGTAGTTTTTTACTCTTATCTATTATTACATTAATTTATATATTTACTACAACAGCTATGGGTTTGTTTGTATCATCTTTTGCAAAAAGTCAAATAGCAGGTTTAATGATAGCTTTAATTGCAACAATGATACCGTCATTTACATATTCTGGTTTATTAATACCAATTTCAAGTCTTGATGCCAGTGGGCAATTAATGTCAAAAATTTATCCAGTTATATATTATATGAGGACAATTATGGGAATATTTGCAAAAGATTTACCTTTGCAAACAATATTGCCTAATGCTTTCTTTTTAATATTATTTTATATAATAATAATGTCTTTATCTACAATTTTATTAAAGAAACAAGAAAAATAATTGCATATTATATAAGATATTTTATTTTACTATATGGAGTAATAATAAAGGTATTTTATGAAAACGAATTTTCAAAATGTAAGAGGAATGCAAGATTTATTTAATGAGCAAGCAGATAAATATAATCTTGTTGTTAACACAGCTAGACAAGTTAGTGAAACATACAATTTTCATGAAATAATAACTCCAATAGTAGAAGAAAGTAATTTATTTGAAAGAAGCGTTGGTGATGGTTCTGACATAGTTATGAAAGAACTATATAAGTTTGAAGATAGAGGTGGAAATTTGTTAGCACTTAGGCCAGAATTTACAGCAGGTATTGCTAGAAGTTTTTTAAACAATAGTGAATTAAACCAATTATTACCACAAAAGTTATTTTCTTATGGACCTTTATTTAGATATGATAGACCACAAAAAGGAAGATATAGACAATTAAATCAAATAAATTTTGAATATATTGGAAATAAAGAATATATTGCCGATGTTGAAATTATTTATTTATTTTACACAATTTTACAAAAATTGGGTTTGAAAAATATTACATTAGAAATAAACTCTCTTGGCTCTAATGAATGCAAAAAGAAATATGAATCAGCTTTAAAAGAATATTTTACAAAATTCAAAGATAAATTATCAGAAGATAGTAAAGTTAGACTTGAAAAGAATCCTTTAAGAATTCTTGATAGCAAAGAAGAATGTGATAAATTATTAGTAAAAGATGCCCCAAAAATTAGTGAATTTTATACAGAAGAAGAAAAAGAATTTTATTCTAATATTTTAAAAACACTTGATAAATTAGGTGTATCTTATTTTTCTAATCCTTTATTAGTTAGAGGACTTGATTATTATACATCAACAGTCTTTGAATATACAACAACAGATCTTGGGGCTCAATCTAGTGTTGGTGGTGGTGGAAGATATGATAATCTTATAGGTGAAATTGGAAATGAAGATGTACCTTCTGTTGGCTGTGCCGGTGGTATTGAAAGATTAATGCTTTTAATAAATAAAGAAATTAAGAAAGAAAAAGAATTAATTGCTATAATACCTATATCAGAAAACGAAAATGACTATTGCATAGATTTAGCTACAAAACTTAGAAATCAAGGCAAAAATATTGAATTAATTTATTCTGGAAAATTTAAAAAGAAAATGGAAAAAATGAATAAATGTAATGCTGATTATGCAATTATTGTCGGTGAAGATGAAGTAAAGAGTGGTAAATTAAAAATTAAAGATTTAAAAACATCACAAGAAGAAGAATTTAAACTATAATGTATTTTTACACATATAATACAAAAATTGGTAATATAACAATAGTAGCAACAAATGATTATATTACCAATTTATATATTAATTATAATAATATAAAAGCTATTCAAGAAGAAACAAAGCTTATAAAACAAACGTTTAATGAAATAAAAGAATACCTTAATAAAGAGAGAAAATATTTCTCCATTCCCATACAAGTAAAAGGAACAGATTTTCAAAAGAAAGTATGGCAAGAATTGCTAAAAATATCATATGGAGAAACTAGAAGTTATAAAGATATAGCAATAAATATCAATAATTCAAAAGCATGCAGAGCTGTTGGTACAGCAATAAAAAATAATCCTATCCCTATTATTATACCTTGTCATAGAGTTATAAATTCTAATAAGAATTTAGGTGGCTATGCTTATGGTTTGGAAATAAAAAAGATATTATTAAAAATTGAAAAAAATGATTTATTATTTTAGTTTTTAATTAATCATTAATATTTTAACATAAATTATTAATTTTTTCTATTGCATTTTTATATATTACATTGTATAATCACTAATGATTATAACAAAATAATATAGTGGTTGTAATGAAAAAATTAAATAATAATATTATGAATTTATCACATAATTGTTC
>CALXSG010000007.1 GCA_944391075.1 uncultured Rickettsiales bacterium
AGAATTATTATTTATTAAATATTATTGTCAAGAAAAATATTTAAAAAAAATTAATAAAAATATTGAAAATACTAATTTTGTTAAGGGAAGATTTACATGAGAATAAATGTGTTGAAAAAATACTTGACAATTTTAATATATGACAATAATAATATATATTATAAATGTAATATATTAAAATTTTATGATTAAAAAATTTATATTTTTATTTGCTTTATTAAGTCCATTAAAAGTTTTTGCTAATCCTGCTTGTGCTGTTTGTACTGTTGCAATAGGGGCAAGTTTAAGTATTGCCAGAAAACTTGGTGTTCCAGATTCTGTTGTTGGTTTGTGGGCCGGTGCTTTATTCACAATTTTGGGTTATTGGACTATATTATTTTTTGATAAAAAAAATTGGCATTTTAAGGGTAGGGATTTTTTAATAATACTATTATCTTTATCTATGATTGGTTTTATATATATTAATGAAGTTCAATATTTGCCAGAAGTGATTTTATATGTTTTATATTTGGATCCAATATTATTTTCTAGTATTGTTGGTTCTTTAATATTTATATATTCACAAAAAATATATCAAATAATGAAAGCTAAAAATGGTGGGCATGCTCATTTTCCATTTGAAAAAGTTGTATTGCCAGTAGCTACATTATTAATATTTAGTTTTATTTTTAATTTTATTAATTTTTAAAGGAAAATCATGCAAAAAGCAAAAGATTTAAAAGAATTTATTGAAAAAGTTGATCAAGCTAAAAAAATGAACCCAAAAGATTTATCTTCTGATCAAGATTTAACTATTGGTATAATGAATTTAATTTCAATAGAAGAACATTTAATGTTTTCGGGAGCTAAAACAGAAAAAACTGGCTATTATGATTTAATAGAACAAATTAGAGAATTAAGAAAAAAACTTATGCTAAAAGTTATTCCTAGTTATGAAGGTGAAGTATGGTGTATTTCTAAACATTTACTTTCATCATCTATGAGATTAATGGAAGTTGGAACAAAACAACAAAGTTTAGGAAATAAAAAAGAAGCATATGAATTATTTAATCAATCATATGAATTATATTGTTTGTTTTGGGGTTTAAATATGAATATGCTAAATCTTGAAAATGTGAAATGGGTAAAAGATGATATTAATGAAATAAAAGAAATTTCTAAAAAAATTAAAGATAACCCTGTAATTGAAGCGGAAATTAAAAAAGAAAATCCTAGTGATGATAAAAAGGTTTTTAGTGGCTTAAAAGAAACAATAAAAAAAATGGTTAATTGTTGTATTGAATAATAAAGGAAAATTATGAAAAAAGTATATTATATTTTATCAATTATTGTTATTATTTTATGTGTTGCAATTTTTTCATATTATAAATTAAATAGTACAACTAATGTTGCAGTGGAAAATAATATAGAAGTTGAAAATGATGTTTTGCGAGATGATACAATATATTTCTTTTCTCATTATGGTTGTCCTTATTGTAATGATGCATTAGAATTTATTGCAATTAATTTTGATAAATTAAATATGAAAATTCTTGATACTAATAATAGAGAAGACTTAAAACTTTTTGTAAAATGTGCCGAAAAATTTAATTTAGACAAAAGTAAATTAGGAACACCTTTAATATGTATGGGTGATAAATATTTTATGGGGTGGGGCAAACAATATGAAGAAGAGTTTAAAAAATATGCACAAAACTTTTTAAAAGTTGAAAAATAAAAAAAATTATAATATTTTTCATATTATAATACTATTTTAATATTATGGAAAATAAAGAAAAATTATCACAATTACCAGTTGAAATAATGAAGAAAGCTGTAAAGGGTATTAGTTATATAGGACATCCTTTACGGCTTAAAATTTTAGAATATATTGATGTAAATGGAAAATCATCTGTATCAACAATATCAAAAGCTTTAAATACCGAACAAGTTATAGTTTCGCAAAATTTAAAAAAGATGAAAGAATTTAATTTATTAACAGCAGAAAAAGATGGAATTTTTGTTTATTATAGTATTTGCAGTGAATATCCGGCTAGTATTTTTGTTTGTATTAGAAAATTATTTGGTTTGATGAGTGGAAAATATAGATTTATTGATGAAAATTATAAAGCTATTTTGCCAGAAGATTATACAACAATGGTTGCTAATAGAATAAAATTATTTGCTAATTATGATAAAATGAGAATATTGGAATTTCTATTAATAAATGGTTCTAGTAATGTTTCACAAATAATAAAGGGTATAAATAGTAATCAATTAAAAGTTTCACAATATTTAAAAAGATTAAAAGATGATGAATTTATAAAATGTAAAAAAGATGGTAGATTTTGTTTTTATGAAATAGTAAATGGGGTACATAAAACTTCTATTCAATGTATACATAAAAGGTATAATTCTTTAAAAGATAAAAATGATTTTTAAATAACTCTTAGTCATTAGAATATCACTATTTACTAGTAAAACTAGTAGTACAAGTTATTGTGCTGAAGAAATAAATTAATTTCTTTACATTGTTGTGCAGGTACAACAACCCCTTTTAGCTGTATTTTTGTCTTCATTTGTACGTGGTGTTTCAATTGATAGTGGGCTAAGTGTAGACGAAGTATCTGTAGACATTGTGTTAATTATACCTTTAGAACTAGATTTATTTGTTTGTATATCAGTAGAAATTACAGACATTGTAGATAATGTATCCTTACATTTATCATCTAAATTATTTACTGATTGAGTATTGCTTAAATTATTTGGCTTATTTTTTATTTTTATACTACTATTATTGTTTTGATTTACTTCCAAATCTAAATTTTGACTATTTGATAATATAATTACGCCATTATTATTTGCATCATAAGATTTTAATTCATCTATTTCTATATTATGTTTTTTTAAAAAATTAAAATATTCTGTGTATTGTTTATCTTCTTTTGCATTTTTTAATTTTTCTAAAAAATCATGTGTTGTTATAATAATATCATCTTTAATGTCACTATCAATATTTAAATTTATATTTGATAAATTAACATTATCATCACCTAATATAATACAAGATTTTTTAGAATCATTACTGATATCAGAATCTTTAATTCTTGCTCCATAACTTTTTACATTTGATAAATATGAACTTTTAATTGCAGAATTTTCAAGTGTTGAATTAAGTATATCTGAACATAAAATTTTTGTTTCATTTATTTTAGATTTTTTTATTGTCCCATAGCCGAACAGAGCTGATTTATTAATTATAGCATTATCACTAATTTCTTGATAGCCTATAATTGTAGTGTTGGAAACTGTGGAACTTTTATCAATCTCGGGAAAATCTATAAGAACTATATCTTGAGTGTCGTTATTTATAAAACATCCTTGGAGAAATATATTGTTCCCAGATTCTCTATATGTCATATCTATAGTATTTAATGATACTTGTTCCAAGACACTATAAGAAACATACATACTATCATTAGATTTTTCTAAGTTAAAGACATCAAAAATTTTTTCTAATTGTCTTTTAGTACTATTGTGAATTGGAAATAAATATTTCTCTAAAACTTGCTTTGTATATTCAAATGATGCTTGATAAAGGTGTGTTATTGCATATAAATGCATCATTTTATCAGAATTACATGTCTTTAATTCATTCGCAATATCCTTATTTTTCAATGATGCTTTAATTATTTGATTTGAAGCTCCTATTGTATTATAAACACAAGTACCGGATAAAAAATCATCTTTATTTTTATGTTCTAATAGCATTAAATCTAATCTATCATATGCTACAGGTAAAATACGATGTTGCGGTTGAAAGAATTGTCCATTTACAGCATGTGTTAAATAATGTGTTTTACCTTCTTTATTTGTTAAGAATGTAGAAAGACTAGTAGGTAATTTTTTATGATATTCAATACTATTATTAAAAAAACCACTTGAATCCATAAAATCAATATGTTTTTGTCCTTCATTATCCTTATGGAATCTAGCTAAAACCATATGACCATCCATAGCAAATGGTACAAATATAGTTCTATTTTCTTTCTCAACTAAATTATCCATAATATATTGGTTTGATTCAATTGTTCCTTTATCATTTGATATTATTGGAAATATAAAATCAATATCTTGTTCAGGTTTTTGTTTCTTAAAATAATCGCAATTTTTTAAGATTATAGTTGAGTATGCACAAGTTCTTTCATTATGCCTTTTTACACATCTAGGAGATTCTAATATTTTCACAACTTCTTCTGACTTATATGGAACTTTTTCTCTGCTTTCTATTGTAGATTTATTACCAAATTCTATATTTTCAACTGTTCCATATTTACTATTTCCTTTTTTATCGCATGTCCCCTTATCATAATTTAATGTTATTCTAAAAATAAAATTATCGCTTGATAATGTACTAACTGAAGGATGTAATACTATATCTATATCTTTATTAGGTAATAATGCAATATAGAGTTTATTTTTCTCATATGAATGAGTAAGATTATATAATCCATCTTGTAATTCTTCTGTTAAAGGTTGCGTTGCGCCTTGGTTTTTTTGCTCTATGAGATCATTTATTATTTGTGTTGTTGTGTATTTTGCATATTCGAACAATTCACTTTTTGCTTTTTTTAGTTGTTGTTCTCTTGATTCTTCTTTATTTATTTTAGATAGATCCGTATTATTTAACATATTAATCTTATATTGGTTAAATTTATAAATAAAAATTATTAATCTATTAATTTATAATTAAATTTTTCATAAGTTTCTTTTGCTTTTTCAAACCAATTTTTAGCAATATTTTCATTATCTTTAAGTTCCAATTGTAATATTATTTCGCCATTTTGAACAGCATATATGACATGGGGATATATTCCAAAATCAACAACAATTGTATTATATTCATTTGAATTTTTATCTTCATTATATAAACCATATTTGACATATTGTCCAGCTTGTTCTTCAACTTTGATAAGTTTTTCTATTTCTTCTTTTGATGGTTCATTAAGTATTAAATTCTTTAATTGTTTTTGATTCATAGATAATTTATATTTGTTACATATTATCTAATATATATTAAGTATAATTTTTGTCAAGAAAAATTGCTTTATTTAATATATTGTATCTAACAAAAATAATCACTAATAAATTAGTGATTATTTTTATTGTAATAGTTAAATTATAAATTACATAATTTCTTTTAAGAAAGCTTTTTCAAGTGAATCTTCATTATGTTTTTCTTTGAATTCAGCAGGTGTTCCAACAAAACAAATTTCTCCATTATTTAAAACACCAATTCTATCACATATTTCATCAATATCAGCTAAAATATGAGAGCTGAAAAATACGGTTTTATTATCTTTTTTGCTTTCCTTTAATAAATTTTTAAGGTATATTCTAGCTTTTGGGTCTAAACCTGTCATAGGTTCATCTAAAATAATTAATTTTGAGTTACCTAAGAAAGTTGAAATCAAACCCAATTTTTGAGTCATACCCTTTGAATATTTAGAAACTTTTAGATTTAATGCTGTCCTATCTAAAGCTAAAAGATCAGCTAATTTATAGATTTCATCTAATAATTTCTTTTTATTACCATTATATTTTTTGTCAAAATCATTAAATATCTTTAGAAATTCAAGTCCTGTAACCATTGATGATGCTTGAAATTTTTCAGGAAGATACCTTAAAGATTCTCTACTTTTAGGAGAAGTAGAATGACTATCTAGTATTTTCACAAGACCAGAATCTGCTTCTAATAAATCTAAAATAATTTTTATTAAAGTAGTTTTTCCTGCGCCATTTAAACCTATTAAACCGAAAATTTCATTATTATTTAAACTAAGACTAACGTGATCAAGAACAACTTTTGTTCCAAAATTCTTTTTTAAATCAACAATTTTTAAAGGACTTTTTGACATAACTATTTTTTATTTTTTTTAAATTTAAGATAAAATGATAAGCCAATTAATATGCTTATACTATATAAAATTCCAAGTAATGATAATGCAATCCATGGATCTGAAACTAACAAAATCACATACATAGCTACCAATATTAAAACTAAATTCTTATATTTTTCACTAATTTTTATTTTTTTGAAACATGGTGTAGGAATTGTACTACCAGCAAATAAAGCAATAATTATTGTATAAATTGTAACTAAAAGTGGGTTAGTCCAAAAACCGTAGCCAAATTTAAAACTCAAAACTATTGGAAAAATACTCATAGCTGCTGCTGCTGGTGCTGGCATACCTCTAAAAAAGTATTTAACTAATGGATCGTTTTGATCTTTTGTAGTTAGATCTACATTAAATCTAGCTAATCTAATTGCCATACAACAAGCCAATAATAAAACAGCAAACCATGATAAAAAACCAAGTTGCATTTCATTTAATTTCCAGCAATATAGTATAAAACCAGGAGCTACACCAAAATTTACTAAATCAGCAAGTGAATCCATTTGAGCTCCAAAATCACTAGAAACTTTTAAAAATCTAGCAATTCTGCCATCTATACCGTCAAGAAAACAAGCAATTAAAAGTAAAGATGTTGCTAACATAATATGTCCGCTATAACTATATTTAATTGCGGAAATACCAAAACACAAAGCCAATAATGATAGCATTGTTGGAACGAACTTTGTAAAATATAATTGATTTTTTTCTTTATTTTTCTTCATTTTAATTACCTTATTTTGTTTTTGCTACACCAATAACTGTTTCACCAGCAATCATTGTTTGTCCAACTTTTACTTTTATTTCAACATCTTTTGGTAAGTAAAGATCAACTCTACTACCAAACTTAATACAACCATATCGTTCACCAGCTTTAACTTCTTGCCCTTCTTTTAAGTTGCATACTATTCTTCTAGCAACCATACCAGCTATTTGAACAAAAATAATTTCAAAACCTTGTGTTGTTTTCATTAAACATAATTGTCTTTCATTATCTTCGTGATATTTATCATTTGTAATATTTAAATATTTTCCTTCAATGTATTCAAGTTTTTCAATCTTTCCGGACATAGGAATTCTTTGAACATGAACATTAAAAGTATTTAAAAATACACTAACTCTATTATATGTTTTTGAAGAATCTAAGCCTAATTCTTTAGGTGCTTCAACTTCTTGTATAACATCAACAACACCATCAGCTACAGATAAAATAGCATTTTTATCATCAGGAGAAACTCTTTCAGGATCTCTAAAAAAATAAACTATAAAACCTGTTAATATTAAGCCTATAAAACCAAGGAAATCCCAAATCATAAATAATAAAAGTGTGATAACACAAGCAACACCTATAATAAAATAGCCTTCCTTATTAACTGGAACCACAACTCTTTTTAGAGCATTTTGTAAATCTGACATATCTAATTTTTTGTTATTTTTCTGTTGATAAAAGTAAAATTATTTTATTAATTAGTCAAGACTTTTTTAAAAATCTTACATATCTAAACTATTATTATTTTTTAAATAAAATATTGAAAATAGTTTATTTTATTATATAATAAAAATGTAGTAATAATATTTTAAAAATGTCTAATAAAATAGTTGATATACATTATTTTAATATTGATGATAAAAAAGAAAATTCTATTTTAAAAAATTCTAAACATCAAGATAATGAAATTATGGAAAGTTTAAATAATCTTGAAGACATGACAAAAAAATTAGAGAAAGATATTTTAAATAAAAATACAACTAATAATGTGATTACTCCTAATTTTCAAAATAAGAAAAATTAATTGTAAAATTTAATTCACCTTTCCATAGTGTGTTATTATTTTCTAATAAAATATTAGCTTCATTAAAAATTATATCTATAATTTTTAAATTTTTTGTAGATAAATTATTCATGTTTTTAAAAATATTTTTAATTTCTTCAATGAGATTAACAACATAAATACTAGTAGTATTTTTATCATAAATATTTATACTAAGGCCACAAGAATATATTTTTGAAGAATATGTTGAACAATCCTTAATAATATTGATAAAATAAAAAATATATGGTAATTCTTGATTTTTATCAATATAATTAAATACACCATTTAATTTTAAAAAATTATCACTGGTTTGATTATTTAAACAATTTAAAATAGCTTTTTGTAAATTATCTATCATTATTAAAATATTTTTTATTTCAATTTAAAATAACGATAGATAATTATGGAAGTATTAAATTATTTAAAATTATTTAAGCCCTTTAAAAATTGATTATTAGGTGATAAAATAATTTTTGTATTATTATTACTTAAAGAATTTTTGTAGGCATTCATAGTTCTATAAAATTCAAAAAAGGCAGGGTCTTTTGCATAGGCTTTTGAATATATTTTATTAGCCTCTGCTTCACCTTCACCCATAATAGCTTCTGCTTTTTTCTTAGCATCAGCAATTAAGAATGTTTTTTCTTTATCGGCGTTGGCTCTAATTTTTTGTGCTGTTTCATCACCTTCTGCTCTAATCTCTTTTGCCTCTCTTTCTCTGTCTGTTTGCATTCTTTTATAAATTGCAACACTGTTTGCTTCTGGTAAATCGCTTCTTGTAATTCTAACATCTATAACTTCAACCCCAAATTGTTTAGCTTTCTCAGCAACAACATCTTGTATTTTTTCCATAACATCACTTCGTTTTTCTGACAATAAACTATTTAAAGGAACTTCACCAATAACTTGTCTTAAACTCGAATCCAATATCGTAGAGAATTTATTATTAAATCCATTTACATCTCTAACTGTTGTGTAATATAATACAGGATTTACAATTTTATATTTAACAAAGGCATTTATAATAAGTCTTTTTTGATCATATGCAATTACCTCTTTATCTTCTGTATTGATTTCCTGAATTCTATTATCAAAATGTAAAACATTTTGTATAAAAGGCATTTTTACATTTAAACCAGGTTCTTTAATAGTCCTTACGGGTTGACCAAATTGAAATACAACTGCTTGTTCTGTTTGTTCCACAACAAATAACATATTAAATGCAAAAACAATTACTACAATAAGAGCTAAAATTGGAAATATAATTTTGTTATTCATTTTCTTTCATACTGTCTTTATTATTCATATTATTTAAATCACTAATTTGTTTTTCAAGCTTATCAACCTTCTTTTTTTCTTTTGATGCTTCTAAATGTTTTTTTAACAATGATAAACTTGTGGTTGTAATACCTGTCAAAAAACCAAAGGCAAAACATAAAATAATTAGTAAAAATAACCTAATTTCCATTACAAAATTAAGAGGGAATATATCAAAATTAATTTTTACTGGTTGACTATTCATAATTGAAAAAAATACTATGAAAAGTATTAGCAAAAATAGAAGTATAATTTTGATAATGCTTAAAATTTTATTCATATTTTAAAAATTTAACACAATTTATTAGACTATAACTAAAAATATTTTAAAATCAACTAGAATTTTGAATAAAATACTTATCAATTTTAATACCTTCATTTTAAATTTACTTTATTAATATATAATAAATAATATTTAAATTATTTTTGTCTTTTAAATAGTGAAATAGTAATTATTATTAATGTCTACTTGAAGTAGTTATTTGTTTAATTTTGATAATAAAATATATTAAAATGTTCATATTTTTGTTTTTTAATAAATTATAAATATAAAACAATTATATTTTGCATTTATGTATTATTTTAGAAATAATATATGATATAGATCTAGTAATTAATTTTATTTTAATTAAATAGCTTATGAATAAATTATTATATTTATTTTTAGTTTAGATAAATCTTTTATAAGTTAAATAAATAAAAATAACATATATTAAGTTTGACTAAACAAAATACAAGACTAAAAATAATACATTATCATGACTATTTCAATTATTAAACAGCAAACATTAGTTAAGTAAAATGAATATACATTACTATAATAACAATATCAAGCACTATATAATTATTTATGAATAATAAATAATTATTTTTGGATAGTAAAACATAAGTATCACAACTTAATAGCAGTAACACTAAACTTCCTATATATTATATACTAATATATATTTAATATTAATAATTAATAAAAATCATTAAAGAAAGCAAAGCATTATTATCTAGATTAATAATTTTCTTTAAAGTGAATGCATATCATCCATAGCTTCTTCTATATTTTCTCGTATCTTTGATGATGATTGTACTTCGAGCATAGATTGAGCTTTACTTGTATCTGTAGATACACCTGGAAAGATACGTTCATTCCATGGCTGTGGTTTATATTCTTTATTCTCCATTTTTGCTATTGTTTTCTCAACCTTTTTTTGTAATTCGTCCTCGTTTTTTTGTGATTTTATATAGAATTTGCCAAATGTTTTTGTAAGTAAAGTTTTTGTATTTTTAGTATCTTTATCCATATTAAACCTCCATACTTAATTGAACATATTATTTATTATAATATAATAAATATATATAAGTCTAATAAAGAAAAATTAACTGTCAACCTCATATTTAATTTTCTTGATCTTAAATAAATAGCATAAATTATTATAATTTAATTTGTTTTTTAGTGATATTTATATTAAATTTATTATAATATATCATTCTCAAAACTTGTACCATTTATATTTCTATGAATAACGCCACTAGCTTTCATCATTCTAATGATTGCGTTTCTTCTATCTTCATCTATAAATTTACCCTTTGTAGATGCGTTTTTATAAATGACTTCTTTAACACCGCATGCAACAAGATGTTTGAAACAATTATCGCAACTTGCATGCGTTACATAAACTGTACAGTCCTTAAAGGGTTGTTGAGTGTGGACTAATGCATTCATTTCTGCATGTACAGATAATAAATATCTTGCGGGTTTCAGATAAGACATATATGGAGAATCATTGCCTACGATATAATAATTAAAGCCCTTTGATACAATTTCTCCATCTTTATTTACAACTACACAACCAACATGTGTACCAATTTCTTTTGAATTATTAGCAACTTCTTCTGCTAAACTCATAAAATATTCATCGTCTTTTTTTTGCATAATCTTAAATTTTTTGTGAAAACAATTCACCCATAATTATGGGTGAATATAAAATAATAAAATAATAAAAAATTATTTTTTAGCTCTTTCAACAGCTTCATTCATAATTTTTTTAGCATCAGCTGCATCTTTGAAGCCTGTAATTTTAACCCATTTTCCTTTTTCTAAATCTTTATAATGTTCAAAGAAATGTTTAATTTTGTTTAAAAGAACTTCTGGAATATCTTTTAATTCGTTGTAATGTGAATATTCAGAATTCATTTTAACAGTAGGTACAGCAAGTAATTTTTCATCCATACCTTTTTCATCTTCCATAACTAAAACACCAATAAGTTTTGAAGGAATAACACTTCCTGGTTGAATTGGAAATTCTGCGATAACTAAAACATCAACTGGGTCTCCATCTTCTGATAATGTATTAGGAACAAAACCATAACTGCAAGGGTAGTGCATAGGTGTAGCAACAAATCTATCAACAAATAAAACACCGCTTTCTTTATCTAATTCATATTTAACAGGTAATGCATTTGCTGAATTTTCAATAAATACATTAACTTCATCAGGAACTTTTTTTCCCATTGATATATTTTTTATATTCATATTATTTCTTTAAAATTATTTATATTTTAATTAATACAATATTATTTTTTATTTTCAAGATATTTAAATCTTTAATTAATTATAAATTAATTAAATAGAATAAATATTTTAATCTCTAAAATTGATAAATTGCAATGGTAATTCTAAATTTAAATCTTTAACAAGTTGAATTGTTGATTGTAAATCGTTTTTACTTTTACCGCTAACTCTAAGCTCTTGTCCTTGAATTGATGTTTGAACTTTCATTTTTGAGTCTTTAATAGCTTTTGTAATTTTTTTAGCCATCTCTTGTTCTATACCTTCTTTGATTTTAATGGTTTGTCTAAGAGAATTTCCACTAGCTTTTTCAGGAGTTTGAAAATCTAAGGCCTTTGTGTCTAATTTTCTTTTTACAAAACAACCTTTTAATGATGATTGTATTTGATCCAATGCATAATCACTTTCAGCTGTGGCGATCATATGTTTTTCTTTTTTGTCAAGTTCTAAACTCCATTTAACATTTTTAAAATCATATCTATTTCCAATTTCTCTTTGAACACCATTAATAGCATTCAAAACTTCTTGGTAATCTATTTGTGAAACTATATCAAAACTTGGCATATGCAATTAAAATTATTATTCTAATCAAATTATATAAAAGAAATATTATTTTGCAAATAATAATATTATATATTTTATTAAATATTATACTTCCATAAATTATTTATAGCTAAACAATTAAGAAAAATAATTTTTTATTTTATGGAAGAAACTACAAACTTAAAATTGCCACTTCTTGTGCCTAATCAATCTCAAAAAGAGATAACACACAATGAAGCTTTAATTATAATTGATAATTTAATGAATAATGGTGTTAAAGATAAAGATTTAACTACACCACCTGAAAATCCTTCTCAAAACGATTTATATATTGTTGGAGTAGGGGCTACTGGTGAATGGGTAGGTAAAGATAATCAACTTGCTTTTTATGATAATGGCTGGAGATTTTGTCAAGCAAGGCAAGGAACAAAATATTGGGTAATTGATGAAAATTGTATTTATGTGTTTAATATGACTAGTTGGAGTAAGTTTAGTGGTGGTGAAGGTGGTGGAAGTAGTGGAAGTGGTGAAGGTGGGGCGACTTCTTTATCTCAATTAGATGATGTTTCATTAAATTCAATTTCGCAAGACGATATATTAAAATTTAGCAATGGAGTTTTTACAAACTCAAAAGAATTAAATAATTTGACAGGTTTAGGCATTAATTGTGAATGTGATAATGATAATAAATTAGCAATAAAAAGCAATTATGTTTTATTTGATAATAATGGCGGAGATTCAAAAATTAAAGCTAATAAATCAACAACAACACAAACAGCAAGTCATTTATTTCAAGATAATTATAGTGGAAGAGCAGAGTTTGGATTAATTGGAAATGATGACTTTTCTTTAAAAGTTTCAAGTGATGGAAGTGAATGGAAAGAAGCTTTTGTAGTTGATAAAGCTACTGGAAATATTGATTTTAAACAAAATTTAACCCTAAATAATAAAAATGTTAGTTCTTTTTCATTTCCAAGCTCTACATATATTAATTTGACAGTATTAGATAGCGGTTTATCGTATACAGCTCCTGCTGATGGTTGGTATTTTGCATTAATTAGTGCACAAGCTAATAAAAATGTGGATTTAAGAAATCAAACAACTGGTATGATGCAATTATTACCAAGTTCTTCAAGTACAGCAATAGCTGTATATTTACCCGCAAATAAAAATGATATCATTCAATTATCTTATTTAAATGGAACTGTATTTGAATATTTTAGATTTATTTATAACAATTTTACAATATAATTGGAGTTTAATATGTTTATAGAATTAGATGAAAATAACAATATTATAAAAAGTGCTAATTTTAAATTTAATGACCAAGCTATACAAGTAGATAAAGAGATTATCTATAAAAATGGGAAACATTATTTTGCGGAAGAACAAAATAATATTTTAGAAACAGAAAAAAATCAAAAAATATTATTATTAAAACAGAATATTAGTAATAAAATTTTTGATAAATACCCATTAACAAAGCAAATTGATATTATTGCACAAATTGGTGATTATAATAATCAAGATCTTGCAGAAATGAAAGCATTTATTAATGATAAAATTTCTCAGTATAAAAGTAAAAAATCATCAATAATTTAATGAATATATAAATAATTAAAATTAATAACTATACAGTTTATACTAGAAGTTATAATATAAATAACTTCTTTTAAAACAATGTATTTTATTGATTTATTGTGTTTGATTCAGTTTATTTATTAAAATTTTTTGTATAGGTTTTTCAATCAAAAAATGAGCAAGAACTCCAACAAAAATACATAAAATGGTAACAGAACTTATAACCAAATAGATATTTTTAGAAGTAAATTCTAAAAATTTAATATTGCTGAATAATGTAAATTTAAGATACATTAGTACTAATCCATGCATAACATAGATTGAATATGAACTTTCACCTAAAAATTTAGATAATCTATTGTTTGTTATTGTTGATAAAATACCTCTTTGATTTAAAAATAAATAAAACAACACTAAAAAAAATATTATAAAAATAAAATTATTATTAAAAGAAAATTTTCTTAAAAGCATATTATTAATTAAAAAAATCAATATATAAACTTCAAGAATAGAATTTATAAAATATTCAAATTTTGATATTTTTTCTTCCCTTTTATGTTTTTCATAAAACATTGCAAAAAAATAACCAATACCAAAAGAAGCAAGACCTCTAATAAAATTATAATTAATCAATATTGAAAAATCACTATTTATAAATCTATTTCTTTCTATAACGCAATTTATAGAAAACAAAGTAATTACAAAAATAAAGACATTTTTTGTATTTTCTTTGAAATTTTTTGTTATATAAAAATACAACATATGCAACCAGAATATTATTGGTACAAACCAATTATAATCAAAATCTATGCCTTTAACAGAATTAGAACCGATATTTTGTATAATACCTTGTAATAAAAGTAAACGAAAAATATCAGAATATTTTCCTATCTCTCCCCAATTAGTAATAGATAGTGTAATAATCATTGTAAAATAAAAGAAGAAAAATAAAGGATATAATCTTATTAGCTTTATCTTAAAATATTTTGATAAAGATAATTCTTTTTTCGTTGAATAAAAGAAAAAACCTGATATTATGAAAAAAAATTCAACGACAAGACCAAGTCTACCTGCGGCAACTATGTTACATATATTTTTATATGTTTCTATTCCTGCGATATAAAATTGACCATTATTAACATTTATAGAATTAAAAATTCCAAACCAACCAAAAATATGACAAAATAATACGCCTATTATTAAAATAAATCTAAAAAATTCTACACTTAAATTTTTATTCATTTTTTTAATAAATTATTAATAATTATATCAACACATTTTTCCCAAGAAAATTTATTTTTTTGTTTTAGGCCTTTTTGTATCAATTCTTTTCTTAAATCTTCATTATAATATAAATCTTCAAATGCTTTAATACATGCTTCTTCGTTTTGTGGATCAATCATAATAGCTGCATCACCAACAACTTCTGGTAAAGATGATGTATTTGATGTTATAACAGGCACACCGGATGACATTGCTTCTAGTGGAGGCATACCAAAACCTTCATAAAGAGATAAATATGTAAACCAAAGGGAATGAGAGTATAAAATATTTAAATCTTCATCATCTATATAGCCTAATTTGACTATTTTATCTTTATACTTATTAATGTTAGTAATTTCTTTTTCAATTTCTGCAATAAAAGTATCCCAATGTCCACCACCTAAATAAAAATATAAATCATCTATATTATTTTTTTCTATAAATTTAATAAAACATTTCATAGTATGTATTAAACCTTTTCTAGGTTCAAGCGTACATAAAGAAAAAATATATTTTCCTCTTTTATTTTTAGGAACTTTGTATTTATCAAGAATTTCATTTAATTTATTAATATCATTGATTTGTTTAAAAGGAATACTTGTTGAAAGTGGAATAACAAACATCTTATTTTCATCTACTTTATCTGCACAATAATGTAGAAAATCTTTTTTAGTATTGTTTGAATTTGGAAAGCAATATACATCTTTGTCCAATGAATTTACTACTTGAAATACCCAATTATGATCTAAATCAGCAAAAAATTGCGGAAAAATATAAGGTATAGTATCGTGCAGTATTATAGCTTTTTTTATATTGTTATTCTTAATATCTTCTGGTATACAATTAACAGGAGAAAAATAAACGTCATAATGCTTAAAAATATCAATTGTTTTCAACTTTTTATTATAATAAAATCGTTCTATTTTTAAAAACTTATTTTGAATCTTTTTACCAATTTTATGTATATAACTTATTTTATTTGCTCTAATTTTTAATTTATTTTTATCTATTTTGTGTTGTATTTTATTATATTTATTTAAATAAATATTATTTAAATTAAAAAATGTCACATTTTTATAATTAGGATCTGTATTGAATAAATTTGCAGCATAATCTATCAAACCATTATCTCTTAGATAAAAAGTTAATTTTATATCTTTTCTTTTATTCATTTCTAAAAAGATATTATGAGCTACCCAAAACAAACCACTTCTGCAATGATTTTTATTAAAATTGCAAAATAATAAATCTGCATCAAATAAAATTTTAAGTTTCTTCATATTAATAGAATTATTATTGATATTTCGATAATTTTTTTTCTAATTTATCGGTTAACTTTTTAACTCTCTTATATATAGATTTTAATAATTTATATTTTATACAATGTTTATTTTTATAACCACAATTATGCCACTTTTCACTTTCTTTTTTCTGTTTTCTTGTTATTTTTATTTTAGAACTTTTAGATATTTCGAGCAGCATAGGATTTAAATGACAATTTTTCGATTTAAAAATATCATTATGTAGAATTTTAACCAATTTATTATAATCCCTATGTTTTATATCAAAAATTGACATTTCTCTTGCTTCCTTTTCATTTTGAACTCCCCAATTTCTATATGTCCAAAAATATGCTTGTGCTTCATATTTTTCTGCTAGTTTAACAAAATCTGGCATTTCTTTATAATTAATATTGTCCACAACAAAGAATAATAATAAATCATCAATTTTACCTTGTTTTTTAAGTTTTGCAAGCCATTCAATATTTTTAATAACTTTATCCCAATTGCTACCTAATACTATTTTATCATATGTTTCTTTTGTTGTTGCATGTAAAGAAATTTCTACAACTGATAATCTATCTAATATATTTAGTTCTTTTAAATTTTTCTCATTACATAATAAACCATTTGTATGTAAATCAAACTTAATATTAGGATATGCGTCAGCAATTCTTTTTAGAAGTATTCTTCCATGTCTAGCTGCTAAACAATCGCCACTTCCATTCATACAAACTGTTTCGGCACCTTTTAATATAGGTAAATAATATTTATCTATCTCGTTATTAAGTCTTTCCAATTCTTCTTTTGGTTGACACATTATATTTTTTCTACATGTAATACAGTGAACATTGCATTCGAAATCATGACAAAATTTTACAAATTTTGGCAAAGGCATTTCTTCTTTTAACTCAATCTTAGTGTCTACGTATTCTAATTCTTTTAAAGCTGGATTAGAGTTATTCGCGCATAATTCAACTCTACAAGCTGCATAATTATTTTTTAAAATTTGTTTTCTTATAGTTTTTGCTTTATCAGAATTCCATATTTCTTCAATGGAATTTTTATAAAAATTTCCTATTGGATATTTTATATAAGCTGGACAACAATTATATATATCTCCATTTCCAAAAACTTCTATATAAAAGAATGGTGCTTTACATATACTAATATTATTCATATAATTTTTTTCAGTATTTTATTTATAAAATTTTTAAACGTATTATTTTTACAAAAAATTTTCATATT
The DNA here is from genome assembly GCA_944391075.1 of uncultured Rickettsiales bacterium. Lineage (GTDB taxonomy): Bacteria > Pseudomonadota > Alphaproteobacteria > Rickettsiales > UBA1997 > CALXSC01. The sequence continues at coordinate 17,543 of CALXSG010000007.1, forward strand.
ATCTTTTAATATTTGTATTTTATCTTTGTCATTAATTAAATTGATTATATCTCGAGATAATAGTTTAGGTTCATTATCATTTTTTGTTATTTCTAAACAATCGTATTTCTTTTTTAAATCTTTAAAAGAAATACCATCACTGGCTAATACTGGCACTCCATATAAGAACATTTGATTTATTGAACCGGAGGCAAAATTTACATTTGTATTATATAAATATACAGCTAAATCTACTATATTTATATATGTTGACAAATCTTGTTCTTCTATAAAACCAGTTATAAAAATCCTATCTTGCAATTTATTATCTTTTATATATGTCACAATATCATCAAAATATGTAGAAGAATCTGATGGATGTTTGCCACCTATCATTATATACTTATAATTATTAGGCAAATATTTCATTGCTTCTAGCATTTTCATATTGCCTTTATTATCGCAGACAAACCCAAAACTTCCTAAAATAATATCATTTGATTTTATATTATATTTTGAAATTAATTCTTTCTTTAATTTATTATTTGTTTTAAAAATATTTGTAGGTATTGGATGCGGTATAAAAGTAACGTTATTTGTTGGTATGTTATTTTCTTTTAAAACATCCATCATATCGTTTGTCATTACAAATATTTGTAGATTTTTATTATCAAAATATCTAAATACTGGTAGATTTTTAAAATCTATTTGTATATTATTATTTTTAAATTCATCTACCGCTATTTTGAAAGTAGTATGCCATATAATTGAAATTTTCTTATTTTTTCTTAATGCATTTGTAATTATATAATCTGTAAAAATCATTGAATTGATAACACAAGAACCAAAATTAAATTTTTCATCTAAGTCTATTTTTTTTAGCAACTTATTAAGTTCTTGATATTCAAAATCAGACATTGCATTATCATATATATAAAGTCCATATTCATGTTGTAAACTTATATAATCATAATTATTAAAGTTATTTATAAATATATCTAAATAATTTATATAAGATAACATATTTTTTCTAATTTTAAATCCTATTGGAAAAATATCATTATTTTTAATACCATTTTTCTCTAACCCATTAATAAAATCATTTAAGAAAGTCGCTATACCACATTGAACATTATATGTAGAATAATGAAGAATTTTTAATGTATCTTTTTTTATTTCATTATGTCTATGAATTACTAAATTTTTATAAAGATCGTTTTTTTGTAGATAATCAATTAATAAATTATAATTGTCTATAAATTTTTCATAATATTCTTTTTTTTCTAAGCAATTATCATGTAATTTCATCTTTTTTTTATTTTTTCTCTTAAATCTTATAATAGCTATTCTTGATATTGGATAAAAAATATAATAAATTATATCTTCCAATAAATGTTTAACATCTTTTAATAATTTCATTTTTATATTTTAATAATATTTATAATAATAAATTAGGAAAATTGTTTAAAATAAAAAATAATTAGTCAAGCTTTTTTTAAATTATTTTTAACACTAACAAATTGTTTTTTTATAATATTAACAGTTTTTTCCCAAGTGAACTTCTTAGCTTGTCCTAAACCTTTTTCACTTAATTCATTTCTTAAATCTTGATTATAATATAATTCTTTCATTGCATTAATACAAGCTGTTTCATCATTTGGATCAATCATAATTGCGGCATCCCCAACAACTTCTGGTATTGATGATGTATTTGATGTTATAACAGGCACACCACAAGACATTGCTTCTAATGGTGGCATTCCAAAACCTTCATATAATGAAATATATGCAAAAAACAAAGAATTACTATATAAAGTGTTTAAATCTTCATCATCAATATAACCTAACTTGACTATTTTATTTTTATATTCTTCTAAATTATCAATTTCTTTGTCTAAAATTTTTATAAAATTATTCCAATGTCCACCACCTAAATAAAAATATAAATCATTAATATTATTCTCTTTGATAAATTTTATAAAACATTTTATTGTGAATATTAAATTTTTTCTAGGTTCAAGAGTACATAGTGAAAAAATATACTTACCTCTTTGATTTTGCGAAACATTATATTTGTTTAATATTTTATTTAATTTTTCTTCATTTTTTTCTGGATAAAAAATTTGAGATGTAGCAATTGGCATAATGGTAATTTTATTTGCGTTAATAGATGGTACATATTTTATAAAATCATTTTTTGTACATTTAGATACTGCAAAGAAATGACTTCTGTTATCTTTATTAAAATTGGAATTAATTAAGTCTAAAAACCAAGAATTTCCCGCTTGTATATCGGGGTAATATTCAGAAAAAATTAACGGTATTGTATCATGTAAAACTGTATAACATTGTATATTTTTATATTGTTGTATTTCTTCAGGAACTAAAAAAATTGGGCTAAAAAATACATTTATATTTTTTAGTGAAATATTATTATTCTCTTTTTTAAAAAAATATATAAAATCTAAAAAAACCTTATAAAAATTAATGACTATATTTATAAAAAATTTCTTTATTTTTTTCTTTTTAGATTTATAGTGATGTTTTTTTTCTTTTAAAAGGATTAATATTTCTCTTAATAAACTAACATTATAAAACAGTTTACAATTTTTTAAAGTGGTTTTATTATTTAAAAGTATATTTTTTAGTTTTAAATATTCATCTATATTACTTGAATATAAATATACATTAAAATTTTCATTTTTTGCTAGTTCAATTAAAATATTATATGCTACCCAAAATATACCACTTCTAGAAGAATTTTTATTAAAAAATTCTCTTAGAAGAGTTGCATCGTATAATATGTTTAATTTTTTGCTTTTCATATATGATTTTTTAGCATATTAATATTTTGTTTATACCTTCAATTATTTATAAAACCATTTTTTATTGTAGTATTATATACTTTATAGCCTTTTTCTAATAACAATTTTGATAAATAAGAACCATCTTGTCCCATCACACCAGTAATTAATGCTGTTTTTATGTTTTAGATTTACATTATTTTTATTATATGAAAATATTATAATGCACAAATTATATTGTCAACTTATTTTAATTTATTATACAAATATGTAATATATTTATATATTGCTAATTATTCTATATAATGATAAAAAAATAATTCTTGAAAAATAATAAATATACATTACTCTTCCTAAGAGATTAAAATTCTATAAATATGATTAATTTACTAGACAAAAACAAATGTGTTGGTTGTGGGGCATGCTATAATGTTTGCCCACATAGGGCTATATCTATGCAAAAAAATAGTGAAGGTTTTTTATATCCTGTTGTAGATGAGACAAAATGTATAAAATGTGGTTTATGTAGTAAGGTATGTCCTGCATTGGAAAATTATTTCAAACTTAATACTTTTTCTACTCCTATTTGCTATATTGGTTATGCAAAAAAAGATTTAAGATTAAAAAGTGCTAGCGGTGCTTTATTTCCATTGTTTGCCGAAGAAATCTTAAATTCTGGTGGCTATATTTGCGGTGCTAGTTTTAATAATGAATGGCTCGTGGAACATATTATTGTCGATAACAAAGATGACTTAGAAAAACTTAAAGTTAGTAAATATTTACAAAGTGATACAAAAAATGTATATACAAAAATTCAAGAATTATTGAAGCAAAATAAATTAGTTTTATTTTCAGGGACATCTTGTCAAGTTGCGGGTCTATATGGCTTTTTACAAAAAGATTATGATAATCTTTTAACTATTAGTATTATTTGTCATGGGACTCCTTCACCTGAAGTATGGAAAAAATATTTAAAAGAATTTTCCAATAATGAAAAAGTTATAGCTGTCAATTTTAGAGATAAAACTTTTGTAGCTAAAGATCCTTTACATGAAAGCTCCGCCGAGCATAGATATTTTAGTGTAAAGACAGACAAAAATTTTTATTATTCAAACCAAGAGAATAGTGTTTATCACACAGCATTTCTAAATAATTTAATTTTAAGACCATCTTGTGCTACGTGCAATTTTACAAAAATTAAAAGACAAAGCGATATTACATTAGGTGATTATCATGGCTTTGGTGGTTATGAATTAAATTGGTTAAATAAAGAAGGCCTGTCATTAATTCTTTTAAATACGGAAAAGGCTAAAAAATATTTTGATAAAATTAAAGATGGGTTAGAAAAATTTAAGGAAATACCAGTTAAGTATGCTATGGCTGAAAGTAATTATTTAAGGGGCGAAACCTCAAAACCTCATAAAAATCGTGATAAATTTTTTACAGAATTTGCTAAAATGAAAGCAAATGATAGTGTTATAGAATTAATGGATAAATATACAGGCAAAAAAGATGTTGCAATTATGAATTTTAGTTATCCACAAGAAAATTATGGAGCCTTATTAGTTGCCTATGCTTTAGAAGCAGCTATTACTAAATTAAATTATTCTCCGTATCATGTTAATTTTATACCTACAAAACAACATTTTACAACTCCTTCACCATTTTGGAATTTTAGAAATAATTTTTTACATTTAACTGATATATGTACAAATAAGCAAGAATTAGTTGATAAAATAAATAAGAATTTTAACAAATTTATTGTTGGAAGTGATCAAATATGGAGAAGTAGTTGGCATCATAATTACGTATACTATTATGATTGGGTTTATGGTAGTAAAACTTTAATATCATATTCTGCTAGTTTTGGAACAGAAAAATTTAATGGCAAGAAAGATGAAATATCATATATTTCCAAATGTTTAAAAAGGTTTGATGCTATTTCAGTTAGAGAAAATAGTGGCGTTGATATATTAAAAAATACATTCAATATTGATAATGGTATACAAGTTATTGATCCAACTATGTTATTAGAAGTAAATGATTATCAAAAAATTATAGATAATGAATATTCAAAAATACCAAATTATGAATATATTGCTTACTATGTATTAGACGATAAAGATTATATGAATATTAATGATTCTAATATATTAGCTGATTTAAAGAAGAAATATATTTTAATTGACATTATGCATGATGATTCTGGAAATTATAGAACATTTGGAGAATTTTTAAATTTGATTAAAAATGCAAAATATGTAATTACAAGTTCATTTCATGGTTCCGTTTTTTCAATTATTTATAATAAACAATTTGTTACAATTACAACGGAAAATAGAGGAAATGAAAGAATTGAATCTTTATTTAAAAATCTAGGAATTAGTAAAAATAGATTTTTTAGTGATATTTCAAAAATAAATGAAGAATCATTTAAAGATAAAATTGATTATGATAAGGTTAATAAAAATTTAGAAAAAGAAAGACAAAGAGGTATAGAATTTTTAGAAAAATCATTGAGTATTAAACCAAATAATAAAAAGAGAATGAAATTTTATAAGGAAATAAAACTCTTTAATATTATCCCTATATTAAAAATAAAACAAAAAAAGAATAAAAAGTTGGTTTTATTATTTAATTTTATACCATTATTTAAAGTCAAAGAAAAAGACGGTTGTAACAAAATACTATTATTTAGTTTTTTACCGATTGCTAAACTTAAATAAAATTTTGGCTAATATATTAATATATTTTTATTGTTTATTTTTTAATAATAAGTTTAGTTTATTAAAATATAAATATTATATTAAAAACTAAACTTATTATTTATTATTAATTATCTTCATGTAATTCTACATAAATATCTTTAATATATTGTCTGCAATAACTAATTAAATCTGTGGAATTTAGATTTTGTTTTCTTAATTTTCTACTATTGTGAAATTCACCTCTTAAATGATCGCATTTTTCTAAAAATTCTTTATTTGTATTATACAAAATTTCATATTCAGAACCTTCGCAATCAATTTTTAATAGTTTGCAAGATTGTATATTATTATCTTTAAAAATATCATTTAATGTAGTTGATGGTATATCTTCGGATATAAAATCTATATCAAATTTGTGTATTTCTAATTCTGCCACAGCTGAACCACCAGTATTGGTACAATCTGTAACAATATTTACATTTCTGCCATCTTTTGTAATAGCTTTATTTTCTACATGAATAATACCATCTGGTATTTTATTTAATTTAATATTTGTCAAAAAATTTTCATAATTTTTCTTTACAGGTTCATAAGCATAAATTTTTAAAAATGGAAATTTCTTTGCTAAATAAATTGATATCATACCAACATTTCCACCAATATCTATTACTGTATCCCCTTCTTTAAATTCTATATTAGAAAAATCATAAGCGCCCCTACACATTTCTCTGGCAACATATGGAACAGTTCCTGAAAATATTAAGTCAGAAAACAAAAAAGAATATCCATCAACATTTACCATATTAATATTATTAGTATCAATATTGTCTTTTCTTAAACATTTTTTAATTATTTGAATATCCTTTTCAAGATTTTTTAATAATAAATTTCTCTTTCTTAGAACAGGATTGTTTTTCATTATAGTTCTATTATATTTTTTAGAAAACATTCTACTTAATAAATAAAATTAATAATATAATAAATACATAGTAAGATAATAATTAAATATTATTTTCAATTTTTCAATTTTTTTGTACTAAAATATTAATATTTTATAATTCTTTAACAAACATTATTTAAGAATGATTTTATAGAATTAACATTACATGTTATTAATATTTATTTTGTCTTTTTGTCCATATTATTAATTAAATCTTCCCACATTGATATAATTTTTTCCGGTGTATAATTTTTAATTAATTCTTTTGCTTCTATTCCTAATTTTTTTCTTAAATTTGCATCTAAAATTAATTTTTCTAAATTTTTGGTAAAATCTTCTTCGTTGTTTTCTGTTAAAAGTCCATTTTTTTTATTAATTATCATTTCATTAACAGAAGAAGCTATTTTTAGACCAACACTTGGTAAACCAACACTCATCGCTTCACTCAATGATAAACTAAAACCCTCATGTAATGATGGAAAAGCAAAAATATCAGATTTTTTTAATTCTTCTAATGGCTGTGATGTTAAACCTTTGAAAATTACTTTATCATTTAATTGTAATTCATTTACTAAATTATCTAATTTTTCTTTATATTTTTTATCAGTATTTCCCCAAATATTTACTTCCCAATTAGGATATTTACTTGCTATTTTTGCAAAAGATTTTATTATTAATTCTTGATTTTTTACTGGTGTAATTCTTGCTATATTTATAATAATGTGTTTTCTGTCATCATTATCATAATTGCAAATAAAATTATCATCAATAGTAGGAACTGAATTAGGAATTACAACAACTTTTCCATTATAATATGGCTTCATTGATTCTACAAAACTAGGCAATAAAACTTGACATAATGAAACTTTTTTCATTAAAGATAGAGTTATTTTTAAAATAGTTTTTGATTTTCTGTGAAAAATATTCCATGGGACATTATGAATCATTTGAATAATTGGAATATTGTAATCATGAGAGTAAGCAACTTCAACTAAATCTTGTGGATTAGCAAGGATAATTAAATCAGGCTTTTCTTCTATTATTTTCTCATAAACAACATCACTTGTATATTTATAATTATTAAAATATGGAAATAATTTTAATAAAAATGTTGATTTAATTATTTTAAAAAAAGTTTTTCTAATACCTTCAAAACTTGTTCCACCTATGTTTATAAATTTAACTTTGTTAGATAATTCAAAAAAGGGCTTGCCTTGTTTTGTATCATTAGTCATAAAAACTACATCATAACCTTTTTTTGCAAGTGCTGATGATAAAAAGCATAAAACTTTTTCTGTTCCACCAGTACTATTTATAACATCTGTTCTTTGATAAAATAAAATCTTCATATTATTTTAAATATTCATTAATCATATTTTTAGTTGTTTTTTCCCAACTAAATTCTTTAGCTCTATTTAAGCCTTTTTGAATTAAATTTTCTCTAAAATTTTTATCATTATATATTTTTTCTAAACATTCAACTAATTCTTCTTTTTTAGTTGGATTAAAACTTAAAGCAGAATCTCCATAAACTTCTGGAAGTGATGTAAAATTTGAAGAAATTACTGGAAGTCCACAAGCCATAGCTTCTAAAACAGGAATTCCAAAACCTTCTGATAAACTAGGAAAAACAAAAGCATAAGCTGAATTATATATTGTATTTATATCTTTTTCATCTATAAAACCTGTAAGTATAATTCTGTCTTTATATTTATTTGCATTGTTAATACTATTAAAAATATCATCAAACATCCAACCTTTTGGTCCCGCTAGAACTAAATTTAAGTCTTTAATATCTTGATTTTTTTCCAAAAATTCAATAAAGCTATCAATTAATAACGGTAAATTTTTTCTTTTATTTAATGATGATAAACTTAAAATATAAGGTGTATTTTCTGGAATATTATATTTAGATAAAATATTTTTATCAATTTTATTTTTGTCTATTACAAAATATTGATTTTTATTATAAGAAATTAGATTAACTATATAATTAGTATTTTTTAATTCTGGAAGATTTTTATTAACTTCGTTCAATGTGTATTGAGAAATAACAAAAACATTTATATCTTTATCTTTAAAATATAAATATTTGTCTTTAAAATTTTGTCTACATTTTTCAAATTTATTAGGATTTTTTTCACAATATTCTGGATTAGTATATGGTATTATATCATGTAATATAGTAAATTTTTTTATATTTTTATTTTCTAAAACTATATCTGGTATTTGATAAAAAAAGCTTTGATATATATTTATAAAATCTATATTTGGTTCTTTTTTATTTTTAAATAATGAAGCTATAATTTTATATAATTTTAAAAATATAATTTTAATTTTTGAAAAAAAGGTTTTATTTTTCTTTAAATTAGCTATATAAAAATTAATAACTTTTTTAAATTCATTTATTTTTGAATATATATTTAAAAATTTAATTTCTTTAAATTCTGGAAAAGCTTTTAAAACTAAATCGTTATATATTTTTTCACTACATTTACAAGTAGCAAAAAAGTTAAATTTATCACTATAATTTTTTAACATTTCTGTTATTACATTATATTCAACATTAAAAAGCCCTGTCCTATAAGTATTATCATAAGAAGATTTAAAAACTAAATCAAAATCAAATAAAATGTTTAATTTTTCTGCCATATTTATAAATAATAATATTATTTTTTGCCATTATTTCATATTTACAATAAAAGTCAAGGACTTTCAAAATTTTAAAAGATAATAAAAAATTTCTTTATTTTATTATTTTATGTTTTATATTAGTTTCAAGTTTTAATAAAATATGTTTATGAAAAGATTATTTATTTTAATTTTTTTATTGTTTCCAATATATGTTTTTGCTGAAAATATCAATAATTATTCAGTCGAAAATTTATATATTAATGTGATAGATGAAGATGCTACATTGGCCAGAAATAAGGCGCTTACCAGGGCACAAAGACAAGCTTTTAATACGATACTAAGTAGATTAGGTATTGACACTAGTAACGGCATTATGATAAGCGATAGTGAAATTTCACAAATGTTGAGATCTATGCAAATTAAAAATGAAAAAATTACATCAAAATCATATTCTGCAACTTTGACCTTGCAATTTAGTCCTGAATACATGAAATATATTTTAAATAGATATCATATATCAAAATATTCTCCATATTTTAATAGTTATTTAATAGTTTCTGTATTAAAAGATGGTAAGAATATATATTTATGGGAAGCGCAAAACAAATGGTTAAAACCATTAACAAGAAATGTTAAGGGAACAACGGGCGTATTTGTAGTTAAAGATGATTATGAAACTAGAAATTTAATTGGATTAGATTATTTTACTAAACCAAATTATAATAACTTTAAAAAGTTAAATGATTTATATGGAACAAATAATATTGTGGTTGTTGTTAGTGAAGAAGATAAAAAAGATAATATTATAGATACACAAATTTATGTTTTAAATAATGAAGAAACAGTCAGTGCATATTTAAAGTATGAAATGAAAGATAAAAATATTAATAATGATTATAGTGATGCCTCAATTGAGATTATAAATTATATAAATAATTTATCGAACAGCAATGAAGATAAAACGGCATATAATATTATAGATAGAAATGATGGTTATGTTAATATTTATGCTCCTATTTCTTCTCTTAAAGATTTTATTACGGTTAAAAATAATTTATCTGTTAACAAGAATATACAAGAAATTAATTTAAAAATGGTTAGTAAGAAGATGGCTATTTTTACAGTTAAGTACACTGATAATATGAACGCAAAAGCTTTAGCAAAATCCTTAGAATCTTTTGGTTTTGATGTTAGTGAAAAGCAAGAAGGAATTTATGTTTTTATTAAATAGGAGATAATATGTCAAAAACTACAAAAAATAATATAATTTTATCAATAATAGGTATTTTTATTTTATATTTTTTATATAGTGTTAAAGGTATATTATTACCTTTTGTATTAGGTATTATAATAGCTTATTTTTTAAATAAAACTACAACAAAATTGGAAAGGGTATTTTTTAATAGTAGAAAAATTGCTTCGATTTTTGTTATAACAATTTTCATTACTTTAATATTGATTTTAATTACTTTAATTATCCCTATTGTTGTTGAACAAACTTTTAATTTAGTTAAAGAGATTGTCAATTTTTTCAAGAAAGATGATAGTAATTTTTTATCTAATAAGATAGCTATGTTATTAGAATATTTTGATATTCAAGATTCCGTTGATTATAAAAAATATTTAATTAATTATGGTAATAGAATTAGCGAATATCTTATGTCATTTTTTAATAATTTATTATCAAAATCAATGGCATTTATTAATATTATGTCTTTATTAATTATTACACCTATTACTGCATATTACTTTTTGAATGATTGGAATAAAATGCTTAAAAAAATAAAATCTTTTATTCCACCTAAAAATAGAGAAAAATATGTACAATTATTTAACAAAATTAATGAAGTTTTATACGCTTGTGTGAAAGAGCAATTTAATGTTTGCTTAATATTAAGTGTTTTTTATGGAACATTATTAAAATTTACTGGTTTAAAATATGGTTTTTTAATTGGCTTTTTAACTGGTGTTGCTAGTTTTATACCTTTTATAGGAATGATTTTTGGTTTTGCGGCGGCTATGATTATGACACTATATCAATTTGGTTTAGACGTACCATTTTTATTAATAGTTTCCGGAATATTTTTTGTGGGACAAATATTAGAATCTAACTTTTTAACTCCTAATTTAGTTGGTAATAAAATTAATTTACATCCACTATGGATTATTTTTGCATTATTTTCTGGTGGTACCTTATTTGGTTTAGTTGGAATGTTATTTGCTTTGCCGGTTGCTAGTGTTTTAGGTGTAGTTGTAAGATTTATTATTAAAGAAAAAATAAAATATATAAAAAAAGATGAACAATAAAGTAATTGATAAAAGAAGGTCTATTGGTGTAGCTTCAAAAGAAGTTGGACTTGAAAGTCATGTTTTAAGATTTTGGGAAAAAGAATTTCCACAACTTAAACCAAGTACAGGTAAAGGTTCTAGACGATATTATTATAATCAAGATATTGAAAATATTTTAAAAATTAAATATTTTTTATATGATGCAGGTTATACAATTAAAGGTTTACAACAATTATTATCAACCAATAAGACATTATTAAAAAAGGATTTAGAAACTATTAAAAAAATGTCGAAAATTGTTGATAATGAAAATATTAATCAAGATAAGATTTCTGATAATATTAATGAATTAATTGCTATACAAACTAAATTAAAAGAATTAGTTGTTAAATTTAATAACTTTACTTTTTAATTTATTGAAATTATAATATATTTACCTTTGTTTTATTAATTTTATTAAATAATATGATTTTTGGTGCTATCAAAAATTTTTTTGCGAATTTTTCGGGAAATAGTTTAAAAATTATTAAAACTATGTGGGGTAAATATCTATTTCCACAAAAGTGGCTTATTATATTTGCTATGATTTTAATGATTGTAGCTTCTTCTCTTGAAGCTCTTTCTGTTAAAATATTAGAACCTATATTTAATGAAGTATTTATTGCAAAAAATAAAGAAATATTAACCATTATATCACTACAAGTTGTAGCTATTTTTGGAATCAAAGGTATAGCTAATTATTTAAGTCAAGTTATGATGTCAAGAGTTGGTATGAAATTTGTTAAGAAATTGCAAGTTGATTTATTTAAACATTTGATGACTCTTGATATATCGTTCTTTCAACATAAAAATTCAGGTGAATTATTAGCTTATTTTATTGGTGATGTGAATATGGCAAAAGATGCTATATTGAATAGCGTTACAGCACTTGTAAAAAATTTGTTTACAGTGTTATTTTTAGTAATTTTATTATTTTATAAAAGTTTTGAAATGGCTGTCGTTACTTTTGTAATATTTCCAATAGCTTTCTGGCCGTTAATTTATTTTGGTAAAAAAGTTAGAAATGCAACTACAAAGCAACAAATGAATAATGGTGGTTTATATGCTACTTTAAATCAAACATTTCGTAGTATGAAAGTTATTAAATCATACTGTATTGAAGATTCTGAAACAAGAAAAATTAATAAAAACATCGAAGCAATGCAAGATGTAGAATATAAAATTGTAAAAATTAGATCTTTATTATCTCCATTAATGGAATTTTTTGGTGGCATAGCTATTGGTGCTACTTTATCTTATGGTGGTTGGAGAATTATTAATGGTTTAATGACAACTGGTGATTTTATGGTATTTTTAATGGCCATAGTTGCAGCTTATAAACCTTTAAAAAATTTAGCCACACTAAATGTATCTTTACAAATGGGTATTGCAGCATTAAATAGAATTTTTAGTATATTTAATACAAAGCCAGTAATTAAAGATTTAAAGAATGCTACTGATTTAGATGTAAAAATCGGTAAAATTGTTATTAAGGATGTAAGTTTTGGTTATGAAAAAGACATAGAAATTCTTCATAATATAAATATGGTAATAGAACCTAATAAAACAACAGCAATAGTTGGTTTTTCTGGTTCAGGAAAATCAACATTGATAAATTTAATACTTAGATATTACGATGTTAACTCTGGATCAATTAAAATTGATGGTCAAGATCTTAGGGAAGTTAAAGTTGAATCTCTTAGAAAAAATATTTCACTAGTTTCACAAGATGTTATATTGTTTGATGATACTATTAGAGAAAATATTAAATTTGGTATGGAAAATGTTAGTGATGAAAAAATTGTAGAGGTTGCTAAGTTAGCTGCTGCTGATGATTTTATTAGAAATCAACCTAATGGTTATGATACAATGGTTGGTGAAATGGGTAAGAATTTATCTGGTGGACAAAAACAAATGATTTCTATTGCAAGAGCAATGTTAAAAGATGCACCAATATTGTTATTGGATGAAGCTACAAGTTCTCTTGATTCTAAATCGGAAAGTCAAGTTCAAAATTCATTGGAAAAATTAATGGAAGGTAGAACAACAGTTGTGATTGCACATAGATTATCAACTATTATTAATGCACATAAAATTTATGTATTCAGTGAAGGTAAAATTGTTGAAGAAGGAAATCACGAGGAATTGCTTAAATTAAATGGCTTTTATGCTAAATTATATAATTTACAGTACAATAATTATCACAATCAAGATAATTAAATATTAAAATAAAACTAAATTTTATAGTCTTGCGTATTTTAATACATAATTTAATACTATAAAATAAAATTAGCAAAATAAAATAGGTTATATATTAATTGTAATGAAAAATAAAAGCCACCATACAAGATGGTGGTTTTTAAGCTTTTATTATTGACTTTTATTCAGTTTTTCCACAACAATGTTTATATTTCTTGCCAGAACCACAAGGGCAAGGGTCGTTTCTTTTTACTTTGCCCCAAGTTGATTTATCATTAGGATCTCTATCAATTGGATTTACTTTATTATGCATTGTTTCTTGCTTTACAATATTATTTTCTTGTGTTTTTTTATTCATTGTATTTAAAAGTTCTGTTCTGTTATATTGTAATTTATTTTGATTTGCATCTTGTTTTTCTTTTAAGAATTGTTCGTTAGTGTTCATAGTATCTATATTAATAACTATGTGGAAAATTCTAATTAACAATTCTTCATTCATATTATATAATAATCTTTCAAACAATTCAAAAGCTTCTCTCTTATATTCTAATAAAGGATCCTTTTGAGCATAAGCTCTAAAATTGATACCTTGTCTTAATTTATCAAGATTATATAAATGATCTTTCCAATATTTATCAATAGTTAATAAGAAGATTCTTTTTTCAATTTGTCTCATTACAGGAGCTGTATATAATTCTTCTTTTTTCTTATATAATTCAGCAGTATATTGATTAATCTTGTCTAAAACATCTTTTGCTAATACATTATTGTTGTCAACATATTCTTGAATATCAAAACATTCACCATAAATTCTCTCAATTTCTGCTTGAAGTCCTTTAAGATCCCAATTATCAATATGAGATTTTTCAGGAATATATCTTTCTAAAATTTCCCTATTTTTTTCTTCTCTTAAATAGTTGATTTCTTCTGATACATCATTAGCTTTTATAATATCCATTCTTTGTTCAAATATGATAAGTCTTTGTTCATTAACAACATCATCATATCTAAGAACATTTTTTCTAATTTCATAATGTGCATTTTCAACTTTCTTTTGTGCTCTTTCAACTGACTTGCTAATCCAAGGGTGAACTATTGCTTCTTCCTCTTCAAGTCCTAATTTTCCAAGCATACCACCTAATTTATCTGTTCCAAAAATTCTTAACAAATCATCTTCAAGTGATAAGAAAAATTTAGACTGACCAGGATCGCCTTGTCTTCCAGATCTACCTCTTAATTGATTATCAATTCTTCTACTTTCATGTCTTTCTGTACCTAAGATATATAAACCACCAGCTTCTGTTGCAATTTTCTTATCTTCTTCAACTTTCTTTCTAATTTTTTCTTCTTCAATTTTTCTTAATTCAGGATCTTCTACTTGTTGATACATATCTTTAATTAAGAAATCAGCATTTCCACCAAGCATAATATCAGTACCTCTACCTGCCATATTTGTAGCAATTGTAACTGCACCAGGAACACCAGCTTGTGCAACAATTTTTGATTCTCTTTCATGATATTTAGCATTTAAAACTTGATGTGGTATATGTTTTTTTTCAAGTAAATTTGATAATAATTCTGACTTTTCAATGCTAACTGTACCAATTAATACAGGTTGTTTCTTTTTGTAGCATTCTTCAACTTGATTAGCTATTGCTTTGAATTTTCCTTTTACATTTTTAAATACGCAATCATCTTCATCTAATCTTCTTACAGGTTTATTTGTAGGAATTTCAACTGTTTTTAAACCATAAATAAATTCAAACTCACTAGCTTCTGTTGATGCTGTACCTGTCATACCTGCTAATTTAGGGTACATTCTAAAATAGTTTTGATATGTAATGCTAGCCAATGTTTGATTTTCATTTTGAACTTCAACACCTTCTTTTGCTTCTAATGCTTGATGTAAACCGTCAGAAAATCTTCTGCCTTCCATAATTCTTCCAGTAAATTCATCAACAATATAAACTTGTCCATCTTTTACTATATAATCAACTTCATTCTTAAATAATTTATGAGCTTTTAAAGCTTGATTTGCATGATGTATAATATCCATATATTTTACATCATATAAATTATCACTTTCAGCAATTAGGCCAGCTTTTTTTAATTCTTTTTCAAGCCATTCATTTCCTTCTTCATTAAAAGATACTTGCCTATCTTTTTCATCTAAATTAAAATATCCATCGGGAATATTTTTTACAACATTATTTATTTTTCTATATAATTCAGAATTGTCATCAGTAGGACCGGAAATAATTAATGGAGTTCTAGCTTCATCAATTAAAATTGAGTCAACTTCATCAACTATTGCGTAATTAAATGGCCTTTGACACATTGATTCTAAACTATATTTCATATTATCTCTTAAATAGTCAAAACCAAACTCACTATTTGTTCCATATGTAATATCACAGTTATAAGCTGCTTTTCTTTGTGCATCGTCCATATTATGTAAAATACAGCCAACTGTTAAACCTAAAAATCTATGAATTCCGCCAACCCATTCAGCATCTCTTTTTGCCAAGTAATCATTAACTGTAACAACATGAACTCCTTTTCCTTCAAGAGCATTTAAATAAGACGGTAAAGTAGCAACAAGAGTTTTTCCTTCACCGGTTTTCATTTCGGCAATTTCTCCCCTATGTAAAACAATACCACCAATCATTTGAACGTCATAATGTCTTTGTCCTAAAACTCTTTTACTAGCTTCTCTAACCACAGCAAAAGCATATGGTAAAATATCGTTTAAATTTTCACCGGCTTTTAATCTAGCTTTTAAAATATCTGTTTGAGCTCTTAAACCTTCATCACTCATTTTTAAATAATTTTTTTCTAATGTATTAATTTTATCAACAATTAATTGCATTTTTTGAATTTGTCTTCTATTATTTGATGAAAATACTCTTTTAACTAGTCCTAACATTTTTTTCTAAAATTTATTATTTTTAACATATATTAATGTAGTTTAAAATTATAAAATTAAAAGTCTATATAATATTTACTTTTAAACTTGTTTTTTTAAAATAGTATTATTAACATTAAATAAAAAATCAATAAATGTTTTGTAATATTTTGAAAAATAATGTTATTAAACTGTCCACAATTTGTTTATGTGTAGTATGTGGTACTGCATATGCTAAGGATAATACTGTTTTACAAGATGAATTAAAAATCACTATAAATGATAATGAGCAAAAAAAGGAATATAGTGAAGAATTGTACATAAGTACAAATGATAATGTAGTAAAAGATACTGAAAAATTAAATTTTCAACAAATACTTGAATATACATTTAATAATAATGATTCTTTAAATGCTGAGAGAGAAAAAACAAAAGCAGTTGAAACATTAAAATTTAAAACATTAGGAAAAAATGCTTTGCCTGTTGTTGGTATTGATTTAAATTATGGTTATACTGACTTTTATGAAAGTATGGGTAATGATACAATGAAATTTGAAATTGATACAGATGGTGAATTAATGAATAATTCCATATATTTAAGTCAACCAATTTTTAAAAGTGGAAGAACAATAACACAGTTGAATGCTGTTAAAAATCAAATTGCAATTCAAAAAAGCAAATTATATCAAACTGAACAAGAAACTTTGTTTAATACTATATATGCAGTTGTATTATTATCACAAAACAAAGCAATATTAGAGGCCTCTATTAAAAATGAAGAATCTTTAAAAAAGAACTATGAATATGTAAAAGCTAAAAAGAATGTTGGAAGAATAAGTGTTGCTGATGTAGCATTAGCAGAGGCTAGATATAATGTAGCAAAAACTGATACTATAACAGCGAGAGCAAATTATCAAAATGCCAAAGCTAATTTCTATAAAATTACAAAAATTGATGCTGATAATATAGATGTGGATTATGACAAGATATTTGAAATAACTTTTAATTATGATATAGATTATAATGATCTTTTAGAAAAAGCTTTAATTAACAATCCTCAATATCAAATGGCAAAATATAATTATGAAATGAATAAAGATAATTTAAATTATGCAAAAACAAATTTTTTGCCAGAAATATATTTAAATGCGCAATATGGAAAACAAAAGACTTCTGATGTCATAGAACAAGATGTTGCAAGTGTTAGTTTGAATTTAAAGATTCCATTATTTCAGTCAGGTGTAGAATATGCAACTCATAAAGAGGCTGGACATTTGTTAAATGAATCAAAATTTACACTAAATGATGTTAAAGAAACACTGAATAATCAAACATTAACAACTTATGACGATTTTATATCTTCAAAAAGTTTAGTTGTTAGCACAAAATCATATAGAGATGCTGCAAAAATAGCTTATGAAAATACAGTTGAGGCTGAAAAAGTTGGTAGATTAACAATAGTTGATGTTCTTAATAGAAGAAAGGAGTATTATGATGCAGAAGTTTCTCTTTTAAAAACTAAAACTAATAATATAATGTCTTATTTTATGTTAAAAATGTTAATGGGTGAATTGAATTTAGAAAATATTTTTATAAAATAGAGGAGTTATTATGGAAAATAATAAAAATAAAAATACTGAAAATTTTTTAAATAATGGTAACGAGTTATCACAAGTTGCAGAGATGAATAAAAATAATATTAATTATGCAAAAGAATTAAATAAAAATAATTTAAATGCGGAAGTTGTACAAAATGTTGGGCAACAAATTTTTGCAGATAATAATTCTAATAGTTATAAAAATAATAATATTTTAAATAATACTTCTAGTATTACACCATCTACTAATTTTAATAATGATAATTTAGATTTAGATTTAGAATTGGAAATGGCAAATGATGAAGATAATGAAATTATTAACTCAAATATTAATAATAATCAAATGGATATTAATGCTATAAATAATAATTATAATAGTCAGCAGTTAGATATGAATTATCAAAATTCACAAATGCCTAATATGAATTATCAAAATCCACAAATGCAAGCGCAAACTTCTAATGATATGTATGCATATAATCAAATGCCATCCACCAATGCTTTAAGTGGTACAGATGATATATCCTTGCCAGACAATAATTCTATAAATGATAATTTAAATACTAATAATTATAATTTAGATAGTAATAATAATTTAATGACTGATGAAGTTACAGAGAGTATTGCAGCATTAAAGAAAACTATGAATGATAGCATAGATAATAGTATAAAATATGAGAACGACCAACAAAATTTGATGAATAATACTTATTCTAACGGTGAGTTAGGAGAAAATATTAGTCAGTTAGAAAATCAAAATAATTTATCTAATAATATACAACAACCTATGAATTCTAAACCATTCAATAGTGGTAAAATGGGTTTGGGATCTATTAGTTCTGTTGCTAATTCAAATACCGCACCGGTTCAAATGAATAATGTAAATGATAATATATTACAACAGCCTGTAAGTAAAAATGATGATTTAAATTTAGATAATAGTATTAATAATAATGATTTACAATCATTAGATCAAGAAAATGATAATGACTTAAATAATAACGCTGATAATATGTTGCAACAGCCATTAAATGATAATAATGATTTAAACTTGAATCTTAATGATAGTGAATTATCATCATTAAATACAGAAATAAATAATAATTTTGATAATAGTAATGAATTATCGCAACAACCTTTAAATCAAGATAATCAAGAGCATTTGAACGATACTAAAAATAATAAATTACAACCAACAAAACAAAACATACTAAATCCAGAATCTTTAATTGATGATTTAGAAGCCATAAATGATGATTTTGAACAAGAAATTAGAGAAAAAAAGGAGAAAGAAGAGGAAGAAGCTAGAAAAAAAGCTGAAATGGAGTCCGGAGAATCAAAAGAAGAAGAAAATATGGAATTGATGCCGGTTACAGAAACAGCAGAAGAAAAAAATGATATTGCGGATTTAAATTTAGATAATATAGAAGATTTTTTAAAGAAGAATGCTAAAGATGTAATAGAAAATGAAAGTAATTTAAATGAAAAAGCAAACACTATATTAGAAAAAGATAATTTACATAAGAAAAAAGATAATAAAATGGATAGTGATAAAGGCAACAAAACACAAGAGTCTAATAATGAAGAATATGATGAAGATTATGATGAAGAAGAATATAAGGATTATGGTTCTTCAAAAAAATTAAAAAATTCCAACAACAAGGCAAAAAAACACAAGAGTTTTGAAGAAGAATATGATGTTGAATCATATAAAAATATTAAGTTAAATGAAGAATTATGGGAAGAATTAGATTTACCGGAAGATCTTAAAAATAAAATTAAAATTAGGGTGAAAATTGAGATCAAAACGTTCTTGCGAGAAAATTTAATGCCAATTATAGAAAAAATAATTAGAAGAATTTAAGATGAGAGAAATTTGTTTTGATACAGAAACTACGGGTTTAGATCCAAAAGATGGTGATAGAATCATTGAAATAGGTTGTGTTGAAATAATTGATAGAAAAATTACAGGAAATACTTTTAGAGAAATAATAAACCCTGAACGAAAAAATAGTGCTGAGTCAATTAATATTACAGGTTTGACTGATGAAATATTAAAGGATAAGCCATTTTTTCGTGAAATTGCAGATAAATTCTTAGAATTTATAGGTGATAGCCAATTAATTGCACACAATGCAAATTTCGATATTAATTTTATTAATTATGAATTAAGTTTAATAGATAAAGAACCTTTAAAAAATAATGTTATTGACTCTTTAAATTTAGCAAAAATTAGATTTCCTGGTAAAAAAAATAATTTAGATGTCTTATGTGAAAGATTTAATATTGATAATTCTGCCAGAGATAAACATGGCGCTTTACTTGACGCTGAATTATTAGCTGAGGTATATTTACATCTTACTCAGGATGAACAATCGCAATTCTTTAAAGAAAATGTTGAAAACCAACAAATTATGGAAATGAATGATTTTTTAAAATTAGTAAAAAATAATATAATTAGAGAAAAGCGAGAATTTAAAATATCTACCGAAGATGAAGAGGCACATAAAAAATTTATTGAGAAGAATGTTTCAAATTCTTTATGGTGTCAAAGTATAGAGAATAATAAGGAGTGAAAAAATATATTAAACTTTTTATATATTTTTATTATAATTTCAATTATTAGATGCATATTATCTAATAATATCAATTTTGTATATTGACTTTTGTTAAAGGAATTTTTAGAATTATAGTATTATTATTTTATTAATAAATAATTTTTGATATGAAAAAGAGTTATATTTACATTTTTTTATTTTTATTAACATTAGTAAGTGTTAACGCAAATGCAGAACATTATCAAGGTCCTGTTGAAAATTCTTATCAAAAAGCAACTTCAAATAGTCCGTATTTAGGAGCTCAAAAATTAACAGTTAAAGAATTATCAAGTGAACATGATGATGATTATGTTATTTTAGAAGGTTATATTGTTAAAAAAATTAAAGCCGAAACATATTTATTTCAAGACTCAACTGGTGAAATTCAAATAGAAATTGATCACAAAAGAAATTACATTTTAGAAAATGTTAACGAAAAAACATTAGTTGAAATTTCGGGTGAATATGATAAAAATACATTTGAACCAGATGAAATTGAAGTTAAAAATCTTAAAATCTTAAAACAAAATTAATTTTGCAAATTATATTTTAATTAAGTGAGTTAGTTAATAACTCACTTATTAATTTTATAACTAGAATTAAAATTTATACAGCTAAACTATATTTTTTCCATTTTTTCACCATCCCAGCAATAGAAATAATTTTGACTTTTTGTAAAATTATTATTTGAACTTTCACTGCCTTGAAATTTCATATCTAATAATTCTTGTTTAATCATTTTAGTAATACTGCCATGTGTTACAAGAATAACATTTTTATGATCTTTATATTTCTCAATAAATTCTTTAATTCTGTTATAAGTATCATTTTTTGATTCTGTGGCTTCTGGTGGAATATAATTCCACATATCTTTTTGCATTTTTGCATATTCTTCTGGATATATTTCTTTGATTTTATTTTTTTCTAAACCTTGAAATATGCCTTTATTTCTGCTTGATAATAGTGGTTCTAATATAGGTTTTTTATTTACAACATTTAAGACTTCCATTATTATTTGTAGAGTATGTCTAGTTCTTGGAAGTGGGCTTGATATAAACTCATAGTTATTGTAATCTTCATCTTTAAAATCTAATAATCTATAAGCTATCGATTGCGATTGCACTATACCCTTTAAACTCAATAAACTTTCCATTTGTCCTTGATGGATACCTAGACTATTTTCTAGTGTTTGAGCATGTCTTATTATAAACCACATTTCTTCTCCTTTATAATTAATAGAGAAATTCTATATCTATTGTATCGTTAGTACTTGAAGATGTAGAAATAATTTTTTTATTATATTTATTAACTAAACATGGTGTTTCTTTACTATAATTACAGTAGTAAAATTGTCCTTTTAAATAATAATTAGTATTATCCTCTAATTCAGGTAATAATAAAGTTTTATTATTAACAATTTCACCTTTACCATATGTTTTTATGAGTAGTGCTGTATTATTTTCTAGATCTTCTTTATATAAAGACAAAGTTTGTGGTGCCATTGTCTCAAAAGAATAACTAGAATCTAAATTCAACAATATTTTATTATTCTTGCCATTTTTTATTTGAATTTCATCTATATTATTGACATTTAAAAATGAATCATGTTCCATTCTTAATGTACTATATTCAGGACCAAAGCCAATATTAATTATTTTAGTTTTTTTAGTATTTTTATCTATTTGAACTAATTTTCTACTACCATCATTTGTAACAAATAGTTTATCTCTAAAATCAACAATATCAGTAGGAAGTTCATATATACGTTCGTTGCTATTTTTACTATATTCTTCAACTTTGCCATCTTTAATTTTTAAAATTCTATTTTTAAATTTATCAACAGTATAAAAACCAGTATCGTCTATGTGGAAATTATTATTTCCTATAATTTTTATTTCGTTATTATCATTTAATTCATTAAAGTCTATTTCTTTAACTATTGTATTGTATTTATCTATACTAAATAAACCATAATCTTTTGTATTAATAAAATAAACTTTATCTGCAAACTTATCTAATTTAATTATATATTTATCACAATTTTCACACTCTATTGGCGATAAATCATCAGATGCTAAATCGTATTTTAAAAGTGTATTAGGTGAAGCTGTTGAAATAATTAAAGAATTATCTAACAAAACAACATTTAATGGATCTTTTAAATATTTATTATTTTTTATAAGTGTAGAAACTTCTAATGTTCTTAAATCAACTTTTCTAATAGAATCATTACAAGTATCAGCTACATATAGTATTTTGCCATCTTCAATAGCCATACCAGAAGGATAACAAAAGCTTGCATTAACACCTATTTTATCTTGACTGCCATTTCTTCCATTACCTATTTGATTAACTATATTTCCATTAATGGTTACAAAAAATATTTTTCTTCCTTTTGAATCAGTAATAATAAAATATGGACCTTCGTTTGTATCTTTAATTCTATTTATATATGTTATATGACTTAAAGATTTTATAAATGATTCAGGTTGATTTTCCTTTTCTAATTTAATAGTTGTTAATTTTTCAGTATTTATATTAGGTTTTTCTGCTAATATTTTATTAATCTCTGTTGTAATAGTATTTTCTGCTCTATAATCATAAGGAATTATTTTTTGTACAATACCATTTTCATTTACTAATACGAAATATTTGTCATAATTTCGTGTATTATTTCCTAAATCAAAATTTTCAATACTAATTACAGGTCTTTCAATACTATTTTTTATAATATAGTTTATTACAGTATTTTTATCTATATCAAAGTTGTCAGCGATAATATCTATCACAACAACTTTATTTTCATATTGTTTTTCAATTTGATTTGCTAAATTTACAGAAAATATATAAGAAAAATCACGAATATCATAAACATTTAGCAAAATAATTCTATCTTTTAATTCTTTTATATTTAATTCTTTTATATTAAAAATTGATTTATTTTCATTTTTTACTATTTCAGTTAAAACACTATCAGAACTAAAAATTTCATCACCTTTGTGAAATATTTTTTTATATAAATAAGTTATAGACAATACTAATGCGATAGTTATAAAAACAACTAGCCACATTCTTCTTCTTTCGATTTTTTTTCTTATAAGATTATTTCTTCTTAAATACATACACTATTTATGGTTGAATAATATATAGCTCTATTTTTTCAAATAGAGCTAAGTAAATTAAAAGTTTTTCTTTTTTCTTTTTGTTCTAGCCTTGCTTTCTTGAATTTTTCTCTTTCTTTTTTCACAAGGTTTTTCGTATTCTTTTCTTCTTCTTGCTTCTCTAACTATTCCTTCTTTTTGTGTTTTTTTTCTGAATAATCTAATAGCAAATTCTAACTTGTTTTTATCAGGAACAACTACACTTACCAAACTAACTTACCACCTTTAAATACTTTATTAATAACATATTCACAATAATATAAACATTATATTTTTTATGTCAAGAAATAAAATTAATTAATTATCTTGAATTAATTATTTGTTTTTTTAATATTCTATTGATTAATAAAAAAAGTATTATGCCATTTACAATAGCAATAATTGGAAGACCTAATGTTGGAAAGTCCAGTTTATTTAATAAATTAGTCGGTAGAAAAATAGCAATCGTTAATGATTTTGCTGGTGTCACAAGAGACAGAAAAATAGAAAAAGGCAATTTAGGCCCTTTAACTTTTGATGTTGTTGACACAGCAGGTTTAGAATATAATTTAACAGATAAGCAATTAGAAAGCAGAATGATAAAACAAACAGAAGTTGCCGTTTTTAATGCTGATTTATGTTTATTTATGGTTGATAGCAAAGTTGGCATACAGCCAGCTGATAAATATTTTGCTAAATGGCTTAGAGAAAAAAATATTCCCACAATTTTAATTGCAAACAAATGCGATTCTTTAAAAAATCACGACCACATTTTTGATAGTGAATATTATAAACTTGGTTTTGGTGAACCTATACCTTTATCAGCAGAACATAATAATGGTTTTAATATGTTATACGATGCAATAGAACCATTTTATGATAAATACCAAGAAAAATACAAAGAACTAAATGATATTGAAGACAAAATTGAAATTGATACAGAAGAAGAAAAAACAAATAATGAAAAATTAGATAAAAATAATAAAGAAGACAGAGAAATTACAATAGCAATTGTTGGCAGGCCTAATGCTGGAAAATCAAGTTTAATAAATACTTTATTGAAAGATGAAAGAGTTATCACAGGCCCAGAAGCCGGCATCACAAGAGATGCTATTGCCATTAAATGGAAATACAAAGATAAAGACATAAAATTAATAGATACAGCAGGAATTAGAAAAAAACATAACATTGATACTGATTTAGAAAAGTTTGCTGTTGAAGATAGTTTTAGAGCAATTAGATTCGCACAAATTGTTGTTATGATGATTGATTCAACTTCGCCATTTGATGTACAAGATATTGTTATTGCAAACAAAGTAATTCAAGAAGGAAGAGGTATTGTTTTTGCTTTAAATAAATGGGACACAGTAGCAGAAAAAGACAAACACAAGTTTATGAATAATTGTATAAATTTAATAGAACAAAAAGCTTCACAAATAAAAGGTTGTCCTATTATTCCAATATCAGCCTTATATAGCAAAAACATAGACAAATTAGTTGATGCCTGTTTAGATGTTTATAAAGATTGGAATAAATACATAAAAACTTCTGAACTCAATAATTGGTTAAGAGAAATTGAAAAAAATAATACACCACCTTTATTTAGAGGTAAAGCTGTAAAATTAAAATACATTACACAAGCTAAAAAAAGGCCACCATCATTTGTATTATTTACAAATAGTCCAGAAAAACTTGAAAAAACTTCTTATTCTAAATTTTTAGTAAATAAATTAAGAGAAGATTTTAAACTAAAAAATACCTTAGTTAGACTTATTTTAAGAAAAGCAGAAAACCCATATGAAAAAAAGAAATAATAATCATATTAAATTATAAATATTTTTTCTTGCAAAATAAAAAACAACCTTTATAATTTTCTTATGGTTTATGCCAAGATAGCTCAGTCGGTAGAGCAAAGGACTGAAAATCCTTGTGTCGGCAGTTCGATTCTGCCTCTTGGCACCATCTCTTAAACAATCACTTAATTTTAAATCATATTTTATCACTTATAAAAATTATTACAGCAATAATAATTAATATCTTTATACAATTCATAGCATATAAATCAACAATATTTTTATTTTTAAATTTAAATTTTTATTTTTTTTAAAAAAATAGTAAAAAATCTTTATAAAATATGCATAAATTTACTTAAATTTATTGACAATTATTTATTTTATAGTATTATATCAAATATGAATAAATAACTTTTTGGTAAAAATATGCCTCAATTAGGAACTCTTGAACTTAGACAACAACGAAGACAAAAAATAGCAAATAGCATTAAAGTGTTATCAGAATCTATGAATATGTCTTATGATGCAAGAAGGGATGTAAAATTAGTCAATGACGTAACTGGTAATACAACAGATAGAACTATACAAGTACCAATAGGAGTAGCAGTGCCAGCTTCATGTTATCAAGTATCAGATATGCCTGCACCTGTACCTGTACCTAAAGTATTTGTGTTAGATAATTGGGATAATGAGAATACTGATCCTGAAGTTGTTGCCGCTTTTATATTTAGACATTCGCGTAGTTCAGTCGACGCATTAAATGCACAAAGAGATGGTGCTGAATATGAAGGATTATTGGTAAAACAGAACCTAAAAGATGTTGCAAATGATCATTATGACGATGATGTAAAAGGAAATGCAAGTTTCTTTGTAGAATACGAGAATGCAAAAGAGGGTTTAAATAATTGTTTAGCTGGAAAAGATTCAGATACACAACGACAATTATTAAAACGTTTTGCAGTAGCTGAAATTGCGCTTTCTGAGGATTTTGATGATGAAAATGATGCGAGAGATTTTTATGACGATTTAAGTCAATTAAATACAGGAGATTGTAGTGATGCAAAGTCTATTCGTAAAACATTACTTGCTGTTGAAATTTTAAAGAATGGAATGAGTGTAGCTGAAACTAATACAATATTAGATAATATTGATGACGATATAGATAATAAATATACTGCTGATCGTACTGAAGCTTTTGTAAAATTATCTGATAAAATAATAAGACTAGGAGAAAGTAATTCAAAAGTTGTTATTAAAAAAGCATCTATAGTTTTTAATTCAAAAAAAGTAGATCAGGAAGTAGTTGATGCACTAATAGGTGATGATAATAAAAGAACAAATTTTGCAAAAGCTGTAGCTGGTATAAATGGAGACACACCAGAAGACAGAAATCAATTAGCTTTTGCTGCTGCTCTTGCTGCTAATGATACACATATCGGTTTTATTAGGTATATTTACAATAATACGCCAGATATTTTCAGTCCAAAAAATGCAAAAGATTTTGAATATAGTCTTAGCCGTGCTCAAGCTTTTAAAAAATTATGTGATAGTATGGTGGATGATGGGGTAGAGTTAGATACAGCCATTAAAAAAGCATCTATAATTTTTGATTCAAAAAAAGTAGATCAGGGAGTAGTTGATGCACTAATAGGTGATGATAATAAAAGAACAAATTTTGCAAAAGCTGTAGTTGGTATAAATGGAGACACACCAAAAGGAAGAAATAAATTAGCTTTTGCTGCTGCTCTTGTTACTACTGGTGATAATTTACATACTATTCGAAGATATTTAACTGACGCAGGTGATACTTTTCAACCAGAAAATGCAAAAGATTTTGAATATAGCCTTAACCGTACTGTAGCTTTTAAAGAATTATATACTACAATGATAGATAATTGGGTAGAACCAGATATAGCTATTAAAAAGGCATCTGTAGTTTTTGATTCAAAAAAAGTAAGTCAGGATGTAGTTAATAAACTAAAAGACAATACTAATGGCGAAAGAACAGAGTTTGTAAATGCTGTAGCTGGTATAGATATAGATATAAATGCACCAGAAGACAGAAATAAATTAGCTTTTGTTGCTGCTCTTGCTGCTGATGATAGGATAAATCCCAATTTTATTACGTTTGTTTACGATAATACGCCAGATATTTTCAGTCCAGAAAATGCAAAGGATTTTGAATATAGTCTTAGCCGTGCTCAAGCTTTTAAAAAATTATGTGATAGTATGGTGGATGATGGGGTAGAGTTAGATACAGCCATTAAAAAAGCATCTATAATTTTTGATTCAAAAAAAGTAGATCAGGGAGTAGTTGATGCACTAATAGGTGATGATAATAAAAGAACAAATTTTGCAAAAGCTGTAGTTGGTATAAATGGAGACACACCAGAAGGAAGAAATAAATTAGCTTTTGCTGCTGCTCTTACTAGTAGGGATGATTTAGATAGTGATGATATTAAAGTATTGTTAAGATCAGTAGGCGTAGTTAATGTTTCTGACTTAGGAGGTATAGGTGAATATAATCCTAGCCGTGTTCAAGTTTTTAAAAAAATATGTATAGAATTAGTAAGAGATGACTTATTAGAAGAAGTTGCTATTAAAAAAGCATCTATAGTTTTTGATTTAAAAAAAGTAGATCAGGAAATAGTTGATAAACTATTATTAAACAGTGACAGAGTACAAGCATTTACAAAAGGTGTAAAAGATATAAAAGGATACTCAGAAAAAGATACAGATAAATTAGCTTTTGTTGCTGCTCTTGCTGCTGATGATACAGATGGGGATTATATTAAAAAATGTATGGAATGTATAGGAGACGCATTTTCACAAGATATTATAAAAAATTTTCAAATAACTTCAGATCGTATTGAAACATTTAAAACATGTCTTGCCAGGGAGGTTGATGATATTAATAGAGCATCGCCAACTGAGGTTTCTAAAGCAATAAAAAGATTTTCTGTATTGTTTGATGCAGATAAAATATCGGATGGAGTAGTTCAATTCATAAAAAATAATACTAGTAACGCACGTACAAAATTTACAGATGTAACAAAAGAAGATACTACAAATTCAGAATATTATAATAAAAGGAAAGCTATTGCAGCTGTTTTGTCTTCTTATCATGATCTTAATAGTGAACAAATCACAACTATTTTAGAATCTCTATCATCTAATTTGACGGATACAAAAAATAGTACAGACTTTAGTAGTAATCGTATAGAAGAATTTGCTAAATTGGTGAGTAAAGTTGCTAGTGAGTATCATCGTAAAAAAGGCAATGCGCTTGGTGGTGCTAAGTTAAAACAAATAACACAAGATTTATCAATAATTTTTAACCCTGTAAAAGTTTCAAATAAGACATTAGAGAATATGCAAGCTGTACCAGGTATTGGTGCTCAAGCTGCTGATAGTGATATGAGTGACTTAATATTAAATGGCCATTTTAGTGAGTGTTGTAATGTATTAGCATATGGTCCAAAAAAACCAGAAGACCTTGAAACAGAGGTAAATAAAAAATATGAAGATGCAATTACAAAATTTAAAAATAAACTTATAAAACAAACAAGTTTAAGTGAAGAGACAAAAGAATTAGTAAATAGTAATGAGTTTCTAAAATTAGAAGCAGTATCTTCATATTTAAAACCAGAACAAATTGAATCATTACCAAAATTAGATAGTGCAAGCTTAAGATGCGTTGCTGGTTATTTAACTGAAATGAATGATAAAATATCTGGTGGAACAGGTAAAGATAATGTTAATCTTTTGAAAGAAATATCTAATGGTTTGTTAGAAATTTTATCTACAGAAGAAAAAGCTATTACTAGCGAAACTATTGCTAAAAATTATAATGAAAAGATATTTAGTATATCTAGCAAAGTAATGAACAAAGTACCAGATCATACCGTTAATGGTGCAGATATAGAAAATGCTGGAAATAGACAGAGAACTATTGATAACTCGGTAAATAGTATAACAACAATTACTGATCCAAATCGTCAGAAACTTCGAGAATTTTTATATGCTTGTGATGAATTTTCTAAAGGAGATATTAGTGTACACATTTGGGAGGATAATAATTCCAATATTGAATTTATTGAAAATGTTGCTACAGGATCTTTACCTAGATTCTTATCCTTATATCAACAAGCATCATTAAATGGTTATAATCAACTTGATACATTCTATGCAAATTTTAATGATATAAAAGGCAAGGAAGAAGATGAACAGTCAAGACGTTTGAGTGAATTTTGCAATACTATAGAATCGGAATTGAACGAATGGATTGCTGATAAAAAGAAGGAAGATAAGAAACAGGATGAGAGAAATAAAGAAGAAGAATTAAAAGAAAAAGAAAAAATTAATATTGAACTTGTTAATGAGATAATTGTTAAATGCGAAAGTAATACACAAAAATTACATAAACAATGTCTTGATGAAGAGAAAGATATAGATTCACCGCCATATGCAACAGCTTTAGTAAAATTTCTTCAACACCCAGAAACAAAACAAGATGAATTAGTAAAAGTATTAAGTAATTTAGGAACTGCACTTGAAGATGAAGAAGATAGTCAAATAATATTTAGGAATATAGTTGCTTCTAATGGGCTTATAGCTTATAAAGATGTATTATTACAAGAGCCTGAAAAATTAACTCCTCAATTATTAAAATCAATGGCTGTTGATATAGGTAATGAGAATGATACATTTTTAGTTTTGTTCGATGATGAAGAAAAAGATAAGATGAAAGATACTTTATGTGAAGGTAAGGAATTTGAAAAGGTTGTTCGCCATGGTGCTAAAGAAAAAGGAAAACAATATAGATTGACAAAGACTGAATGGATTTCATATTTAACAAAAAATCGTTCTAAAATAAAAGATTTTGCAGACCTTACACCTGAGGATGAGATAAAATTTAAGGAACTCGCTCTTCTTACAAATAGTTCTTTTGTACAAGATAAAAGTTTTTGTGCCGCCTTATCACGGCATATATCTGATATGAAAGATGAAGATACTATAATATATGCTGATGCAATTAATAAATTGTATAGTATAGAAAAAGATGCAGGACATTCAATGAAAGAGGCTTTAGAGAATATTTTTGATAAGGTTAATAATCGATTAAAGGGTGGAGACAAAGATTATAGAAGGTGGTTTTCTCAAGAAGAATTATTACAATTAAATCCTACAGAGTTAAGTCATTTTTATGATGATGAATATTTATATAGAATGCAAGCAGCAGAGAATGCAGATAAAGGAAAATTAATATCTGCAATAGGACAAGCAGAAAAAGATCAAAAACAATTTTATAATAGAATTATTCTTAATATTGATAAAAAGAATAACAATGTATTTAAAGAACTTGCACAATACGAAGTAGAGGGAGTTGGAGATACTGTTGCTGTTGGTAGTTTTAAATATGATCCAGACAAAGTAAAATATTATATAGAAGACCTAAAACAAAATTATGAACAAATAAACTCTGCTAAGGAAATAGCTCGTGCATTAAATAATTGTGAGGAAGCAACGAACGTTAAGTCAGATGTTGAGACTATTCAAAAATGTGTTAATCTAGAATATACGACGTCGCCTACTGGTGCTGGTGCTCCTCCTGCAGTAAAAAAAGCAGATTCTAGAATGGAGATAAAGCTTAGAGCTAGAAATATGGGAGGTAGATATAAAGCAGAAGTAGAAAGGAAATTAGAAGGCTTAGATAAAGATGTAGAAGTTGAACTATTATCTAGATTGTCCGCAATGAAAACAGCAACAGAAGTTAACACTACTTTAGGACAGCTATTCAATCTTTATAATGCTTATAAATCTTTTCCAAATTCTACAGATCATAGCAAAGATCAAGATGAAATCATAAAATATACAATACAGAATCTTCCTACAAATAAAAAAATATTAACTCCAACAGATTTTCAAAGAGCTTCGTTAAAAGCTATTTTGAAAAAACAAAAGATTAGTGTAAAAAATCAAGAGATAATTTTTAAGAATGAGAAAAGAATAGACTTTTTTGCTAAAAATTATTTGATGTTTAAGGATATTGATAACGACGAATTAACTCAAATTTTAAATAAATCTTCTCATGAAGGTACTTCAGATACTGCTATAGATCATATTATTGAAGCATGTAATGATAAAAAAGTAGGAGAAGGGGATCTAGGGAAAGTAGAATTTATTTTCAGAAGTTCCGCTTCTCTCAATGGTGATCATCTTAGACATCATTTAAAAGAATTTTCTAAAGAACATTTTAGCCCAGAAGGAATGTATCAAGCATACGATGAAGCAGATCAGTATTATAAATATAGTGACAATCATATAGACGCTGAAAATTATGCTAATAATAAAGCACTAGCGTTGGAACAAGCAAAATTGTATAATTTATTAAAAAAATATGGACAAGAACCGAACAAGAATGATATAATATTTAATGTAGACGATCTCAATCTTATAAAGGCTATTAATAAAAATCTTTATAAATATGAAAATGATTTTAAATTTAATAAATCACTTATTGAAGATTTGACACATTTGATTGCTACTGAAGGAATAGGAGGAAGATATAACTATAGAACTGATAACACGGAAGCAGAAATTAGAGCCAAAATGGCAATAGCTTATGCTAATGGTGGAAAATGTGATGCTAAATATAATAGCTATGTTACAAATCATAAACATAAATTAAAAAGTTTTTCCATAGACGATTTAATAAATTTTGGTATAGCATGTGTTGATATTACAGGTAATAAAACTGGTGATTTAAAAGAAAATGTATTTACAAAAATTGAATCGTCACAAACTCTTGCCGAATGTTCACGACTTTGTGTTGAAAAAAGAAATGGAAAAATAAGTGATGAAGCTTATAAAGCCAAAGTTGTACTTGCTTTAGCTGCTGATTCTAAGACTGATGCTTTAGGCCAAATACTATTAAATAGAGACACTGCTGGTTTCTATATAAACCTAAACGCACCAGAAACAAAGGATACCTTAAAAAATGGTATTAAAGATTTAAATACAACACAAAAACAACATTTATTAGAAAAATTAGTACAGGGCGGTTATGATTTAGATAATGATTTTTTTACTAATTTATTACAAGAAGATTGTATTACTGGAGCTGAATATCAACATATTTTAAAATCAAGTGAAACATTACATGATTCACAGTTGATGACAGGTGTTCGTGATGGACTAAAGCATAATCATAATGTTGAATTATATAATAAGATTGCAAATGCAACACAAAAAACAGAACGTGAAGATGTTAAGGATGCCATAGTAGCAAAGATACAATCAACTGAAAATGAAATATTTAGTTATGTTAGTCCAGATCAACGTATATTATATGAGATAGCAGGTAGAAAATTAACTGCTCTTGCAGTAGAAGATGCACATGACGTATTTTTAAAGATTTTTGATGATGAAGAACTAAATGATCCAATAAGTAAACAAAGATACGCTTATGCTTTTGCTTTTTCAAATCAATATAAAAATGATGATGGTACAATTGGTGAGAATTTTTCAAAGTTATTAAATGGTTTAGATAAAGAAAATCGTT
The DNA here is from genome assembly GCA_944391075.1 of uncultured Rickettsiales bacterium. Taxonomy (GTDB): domain Bacteria; phylum Pseudomonadota; class Alphaproteobacteria; order Rickettsiales; family UBA1997; genus CALXSC01. The sequence continues at coordinate 50,732 of CALXSG010000007.1, forward strand.
CATATATATATACCGCATTTATAGAAAAAGAGTGTAGAAATACCAAAACAAATGAAGAATTTGCCGAAACAGTTCTTCAGATTGCACAAGTTCTTCCTGATGATGAAAAAAAGAATGAATTTGCAGGAGCTCTCAAAGAATATTTGAAATCTGCTGATAAAACACATAACAAACTAGATATTTTTGATAAATTGAGTGAAAAATCTGAGACGGAGAAAGATGCTGGAATATTAATATCTGCTTTATTAGATGATAATGTTTCATTGCGCTACGGTCGTATGGATGGTACTGTAGAAAGTACAATTGATAGTGCAATTAATACAATGACTAAGAACACTAATATTGAAGATCAAACCAATATATTGTATAATTTGACAAAAAGTGCTAATACACAAGAGAATAGATATCTATTTTTAGATGGTATTATGAGGCATATTGAATCTCTTGACGATAAAAAAATACAAGCTCAACTAGTTTGTAACTTAGCAAAAGAATTTACAAAAAAAGAGAACTTAGGTACTGATGAAGATGTAAAATTGAGTGAACAATTTTTTGTTAAAACGGCACGTCATTTTGCTAATAATGTAGATTTCTCTATTAATTTAATGAATAATTTTAATCTTGATAATGAAACTGAAGAAAAAGCACAAGCAGAGTTATTACATAGATTTTCACAATATTCTACTATGCCAATATCTACAGAACTTGTAATTAATAATAGTAATGTTACTCAAAATAAGTATCTACATGATAATTTTGAATTTTTAGATACTGGTGATTATGCAAAAAGGAATGTTAGAAGTGTAGATAAAATATTAGAAATGCTTGGTGTTGAAGAAGAAGCAGATCGCAAGGAAATAGTACGGAATTTAAGGTTTTGTTCTAATATAAAGGAAATAAAAAATATTCTTAATGGAGCAATTGATGACTATAATAGTAGAATATATGATTCTGGTGCTGCTCCTATAGATCATATTACTACAGCTGAAGAAAAAAGAATACAAAATCTTCTTGCATTAAATAGAAAAAGTTTGTTAGATAAATTAGGTAAGGGTGAAGAAACTATACATTTTAGCGACGAAAATTTAGCTGCTGTAAAAGCAGGCGCAAGTTCACAATTACAATGGAAAGTTAATAAACTAAAAGAAAGAGAAGCAAGTTCTAAACGAAAATTTGGTACAGTGCAAGATTTTAAAGATCTTCATATGAAAAGAGCTATACATGCTGCTGATTTTTTAAGCAAATTAGAATATTATAACCATGCAGAGAGTGTTGCGAATGATCCAGTAAAAAAAGAACAAGCTAGAGAAGCAAAAAGACAATTACTTAATGAACAAAAAGATGAACAGTATAGTTGGGATGGTAAACATTGGCATAATTGGAAGAGTAATAGAAAGCATGCTGCACGTGGTTGGAAAAGACTTGCATGGGGATTGGCAAATATTGCAAACCTTGTTGTAGTTGGAGTGATTGCTTCTTCGGCTTTTGCTGCAGCTCCATTAGCTCTAGCTATATGGGCGACAATAGGGTGGGGTCTGACAGGTTGGGGTGCTGGTATTCTCCTGGGAATCGGAGTTATCGGATCTATTGTGACGACAGGAATGCAAGTAGCAGGAATAATGAATAAAAAAACAGACAATGCATGGTATCAGAAAGGTAGTCCGGTTGTATGGGCAAAGAAATTCTATCAAAAAATTACTGACCGTCGTAATCATATACTCGAAAAGCAATATGAAGATGCAGCAAAAGCAACTTTAGAAAAGAGTAACCGTGCTTTGGCTAATGCTGATGCACGAAGGATTGAACGAATACATCTTCAAAATATAGGTGATAGTTCTTATAACATAGTAGAAAATGTTGGTATTACTGAAGAAAATAAGTCTATTACGAGTAGAAAATTAAGAAAAATAAGAGATACTAATTGGAGTATGAAATATGTAAACCCGTGGGATGAGGAAAATAGTGATCCAAACAAGTGGAGGCCTGGTGTTTGGTTTGATCGTATAAGACATGAAGTTGGCCATGGTACTATAGAAAGAACGGCTGATTTAACTGGTGCGCAACGATTTGTTGAGAAAAAACTGGAAAAATATAATAAAGACAGTTTGCAAGATTATACAAAAGCGTTAATAAATTTAAAATCAATCAGAGGTGATAGTAATAACAATCAACCTATTGTATCCAATAAGACAGAATCTGAACAGTCAATTACTCGCTAGTAGTGTAATTTTATATGAACAACAATCATAAAAATAGTCTACAAATTGTAGACTATTTTTATGTTTATTAATACTTGAAAATAATAATATAGAAAATATTATAAAAATATGTTTAATGCTCTGGTGGCGGAATTGGTAGACGCACTAGTTTCAGGTACTAGTAATTGTAAAATTGTGAAGGTTCAAGTCCTTTCCAGAGCACCATTAAGGATTAAAAATGCAATTTATTGATGAAGCACATATATATGTAAAAGCAGGAAATGGTGGTAATGGCGCTATTAGTTTTAGAAGAGAAAAGTATATTCCTAAAGGTGGGCCTGATGGTGGTGATGGTGGTAATGGTGGAAATGTTATTATGAAATGCGTTGCTAATTTAAATACACTTTTAGATTTTAAATATACGAAAGAATTTATAGCGGAAAATGGTGAAAATGGGCATGGTTCTAACAGTCACGGTAAAAAAGGACAAGATTTAGTTATCAAAGTTCCAGTTGGTACAGAAGTTTTTTTTGATGATGAAAAAGAGGCAAGTATAGATTTTACAGAAGTTGGACAAGAAGTTGTTATTGCGAAAGGTGGTAATGGTGGTTTTGGAAATGCTTATTTTAAATCATCAGTAAATCAAGCGCCACGTAGAGCTAACCCTGGACAGGCAGGTGAAGAGTTTGATCTATTTCTAAAATTAAAAATTCTTTCTGATGTTGGACTTATTGGTTTGCCTAATGCTGGAAAATCCACATTTTTATCTGTAGTTAGCAAAGCTAAACCTAAAATTGCTGATTATCCTTTTACAACACTTGAACCTCAATTAGGCGTTGTTAGTGTAGATGATTATGATTTTGTTATTGCTGATTTACCAGGTTTAATTGAAGGTGCTAGTGAAGGCAAAGGCTTGGGTGATAGATTTTTAAAACACTCAGAAAGGTGTAGTGTATTATTGCACTTAATTGACTCTAATAGTGAAGATGTTGTAAATACTTATAAAATTATTAGAAAAGAATTACAACAATATAGCAAAAAGTTATTTGAGAAACAAGAAGTTATTGCCTTGACTAAATGTGATTCATTAACACAGGAAGATCTAGAAAACAAAAAGAAAGAATTGCAAAAAGTTATAAATAAAGATACAAAAATTTTTGTGATATCTAGTGTAGCTAGAATTGGTTTAACAGAAGTATTAAGAGAATTAAAAAGTGAAGTTATAAAAGTTAAGGAAAATAACATATAATAATTATTTTATAATTATAACTCAAAGAACCCTACTAATTCCTATTAGTAGGGTTTATGTGATTACAATTATAATTTTATATATTATTATGATATTTTATACTAATATGTATCTGCATTGCGGGATGCATTGCATATTAGTATCTTCAGTCCTCACTTCATCGAATTCTTTTAATTAAATTAATTATTTATATTTATTTATAATTAATTTACTTTATACCAATATGCATTGCCTTCTTTATCAACCATACACTGCATTCTGTTATTACCATCTATATCTTCTACAATAGAAGTATTAGTAACCTCGAAATCATAGTCGCCCCAATCTATACTATTATCAATCACAAATGGTTGTTTACATTTAGGAAGTTCTTTACATTCATAAATCATTTTAATACTTCCATCAGCATTGGTTTCCCATTGTCCAGCAGTTCCACATCTAATAGCGGGTCTATTATCAATTATACTTCCATCTGCTGCTCTAAATGTAGATAATGTATAATAATCACTTATGCTTGCCATATGAGTAGATTTATTGACTATATTATATGGACAAATTGAGTCGGCAAATGACAATTCTCCATGTTTAGTTTGCTTAAATTTCATTGTATGAGTTACTACACCACCACTTGAAATTACACAGATTCTAACTTTACCATTGCTACTTCTAACACCATCATTACCACCTACATTTTGAAATATTGTACTAATATAGCCAGAACCACCTCCGCCTCCACCACATTCAATATCATAACCATAATTTCTTACGGAAGATTTAGCAGCTTGACATGATTCTAGATAAGCTGTACTGTTTGTTTTTGTGTTACAAAAAGTGCTACAACCAGCATACCAGCCACCACCACCTTTTAATGTTCCACCACCTACAACTAAGTTAGCCGTTACAACATCGCTATTATCATTTATTCCTGTTTGTCCACCACCTAAACCCGGCATTTGTTTTTTCACATTATAACCTATAGCATTTCCTCCAAAGCTTTGTCGTCCATCAGGACCATCACCAATTCCTCCACCTCCACTTCCGCCATTTTCAGGGTCTTTATGTGCGCTAGCTCTTGATGCTCCGCCACCTCCACCAGCAACGATAATTCTTGTATCTAAATTACTATTCCAAGCACCAGCAATAGTTCTAACATCACTCGCTCCACCACCACCAGATTCCCAGTATATATCTTCAGATTTAGCCCATGATTCACCAGAACCACCACCATTCCAACCACCACGGCCATCTTCAGGCTTAATTAATATACCTTCGTCATCATATTCACCTTGAACAGCTAATGGCGAGTTATGTCCTTTTTCACCAACATAAACATATAATTTTCTATCTTTAATTCCATAAGCTTTTTCTAAATCTACGTCAGCGATTTGAAGGGTGCCGTAACTATAACCACCTTTACCACCTTTTGAATTTAAAGCATAAATATTTGAATCTCTATGACCGATTGTGTGTCCTCCACCTGCGCCCCATACTTCAATTCTAATTTGTTCTGCATTTGATGGGATTGTATATTCTTGAACAGAACCCTTGAAGCCGAAAGTGGTACACTCTCTATTATCAACTTTAATATCATAATCTAATTCAATAGGTGGACAGTCAGGGTTTTCTACTCCACCACCATTTCCAGTATTGAATGCATCATGTAGATTATCAATATTTCTGTGATATTTTAAATATTTTTCATCATTAAGATCGACAACAAAGTCTTTTTCAGGAAGATTGTTTACTTCTTTTTCTACTTTTGAAATTGTTCCATCTTCATTAATTATTTCTTGTGTTATAGTTTTAGAATAATCATTATTTGTTCTGTTTTCAAATGCATATGCACCTTGTGTATTGGTATTGTTAGATAGTAATAAGAATATTTCACCATCTTTTACATATTCATCTGAAATATTAGGATCTCTTGTTTCTTTATTAATAAGTACGTCTTTTAAAGCATTTTCTTGTGTTAATATATCAGGAACAATATATACTAGTTTATTTCCCCAATCATCAATAAGAT